>PKUV01000045.1 GCA_003131315.1 Acidobacteriaceae bacterium | reverse complement strand
TTTTAGCCGGACAGCAGTGATAGCAGTTCATCAGCCTCCTTGAGCTTTCGCCGACGAGTGCTACGCGCTCTTTCTAGGTCCCTGACGAGAGTTTCGTCATTATCGAGTTTCGGAATTAGTACCCGAGCAACGTCTCCAGTTGTGATCTTTGATTGGACCTGCCCACTCTGAGATCGTTCGAGCTGCAAGGCTCCGGGGCGGGAACTCAGAAATGCCTGCACGAAACCCCTATCGATACTGGGTTGCTTTATTGCTATAAGATTGGCAGAAATGCACCAACTCGTATAAGTGGACGGAACAACAGCCGGAATCCCAAGAGTGCCGCGTTGAGAGATCACTAGATCGCCGGGTTGCACCTGGGTTCTCTTCAGTTTTGCCGCAAGCTCTGACCTAACGAATACTAAATTGGATTCGTCTATGCGGCCATCATCTGTCAAATTGGAAATTCGGAGGAGCGGAACGCCTGGCGCAGGGATATAGTCATCGAACTTGATTGCAGACCCAAAGGGGCCACATATGACATCCGCATAGTTACTCAACGGCTCGATCTTCGGAAAGGCGGTCCGAAGCTGGCGTATATTTTCTCGGAACCGAGGAAGATAGTAACCCGTGTCTAATCGTCCTTCGAGTTCGCCCCGGCGCACCGCAAATGGTGTACCAGGGCCTAGACGAAAAAAGATTCTGGATTCTTCTCGAAAGCGCGATATTTGCCTAATAGCCCCTTCCCAGATAGAACACGCCGAGTACGCTCCTGCCATTCTTCAATTCCAGTACCAGCAGCAGGGGCCTTCTCAAATATGACTTCTACGTCAAACAGATCAGTGGAATGTACCTCTGTCCGATGTTTGCCGTTCTCGTTCTTTATCGTCACCGTGTACGTTTTCCGTCCAGTAGCGTCGTAACCAATATTGGAAGGAGCAGCCATAAAAATAGCTTCGTGATCATCAGGTTGTTCGCGAGGCGCCCTTTTCCTTAGGAAAACAAGTGACGCCTTTACGCCTGCGCCAGCGTGTTGGAATGCTTCTTGCGGTAATGACACGACCGCGAGTATCTGGAATCGCTGCAAGAGCCAGTCTCGCACCCCTTGCAGGGAAGAGTTCGTCAAGATGCCGTCAGGCAAAACAATTGCCGCCCGTCCCGTTCCGGGCTTAAGAAAATCCCAAACGCGCTCGCAAAATAGAATCTCTGTCTTGATCGAGGCGCGTGCCTTGACGGACCTCTTACCGCTCTTAAAATCCCCTTCCGTCGAGTCGTCCCATTGTTCGCCTTTCTTGATGTATCGCAATAGTTCCCAACCTTCGAGATAGGCTTTGCCCTTCTCTGATTCCTTAACCATTGCTCCGAAAGGCGGGTTGGTCAGGACTAGGTCGAACCTTCCTGGCCCAAGCTTTGAGTGCTGTTCACTCAGGCGGCTGAACCTGTCTAGGGCGTCAAAACCGACTATGTTCGTATGCCCGTCGTCATGAAGAATCATGTTCATTTTGGCGACGCAGCTGATTTCATCGTTGATCTCAATTCCAAAGAGGCGATCCTTGGCGAAATCATGCCAATGACGAAAACGCGCTGTTTCGTCATCCTCAAGCCTTTCGGCTTCGTGACGAACGTGATCCATTGCATACAACAGAAAACCGCCCGACCCACACGCCGGATCAAGAACATAGTGATCTTCAGTCGGACGCATCATTGCAACGCAAAACTGGATAATCTCCCGTGGCGTAAAATACTGGCCGAAATCCCCCTTAAAGAACCCATCGAGAAACTGCTCAAACGCAACACCCTTTGTGTCTAGATCGGTCTTGCTGAAGTTAATACCCTCCAGGTGCGAGACACACATTTTTACCGTGCCATCGTCTATCTTGATCGGCTCCTTGAACATGTCCGGTTCACGTTGCATCTCCTCTGCGTACATGGCCTTGATGCGCGACGCGAGTGCGGTGGCTGGCTCGTCAGTCTTGATCTGAAAATCATAGGGGTCACCCTTTTTTCGCGAAGCTTTTTCATCCCTCACTTTAACGAAGATGATCTTGCAGAACTCACCGAAAGCCGCAGGCGGTGAGAGTCGCCCTCCGCCCCACAAGGTTTGGTGACACTTCTTGATGGCGGCGATCAGCTCTCCCTTGCTGACGGGACGTATATCCTGCCACTGATTGCTGACACCCTTCCGATATTTGTATTCAGGTGGTTTGCCATAGTTCTCTGGGAGATCGGCAACGACGTTCTTGTCACGCTCAAGCGCGCCGAATTTGTCATTGCAATCCAGAAATCGGCGAGTAGACCCCGCGACGACTCCTGCGTACGCAGCTCGGAACTTATGGGCATTGCCATTGCCCCAAGCCTGCTCGACCGCCTGGTTAAACTCTGCGTCGCTAATGCCCTCTTTCTTGCACTCAATAACGGCGAATGGCCGTTTGCGCTGGTCGTCGTGAAAGACAACGAGATCAGCAAAATCACTAGGAGCGCGGTCCGGCACGGTGATCTCAACCCCGATACGATCTGGAGAATAACCGTAGTGAAAGATGAGCTCTGCGAAGAACTGAGCTCGTACCTTTTCCTCGGGATCGGACCACCTCTCGGAGCGATTTGCGGCCACGTAAACCACTCTTTCGGTTTTGCCCAATTGTTCGAGGCGGATGTGGCCTTCTTCAAAAGCCTTTTCGAGTAACGACGGATTCATTTTTGATCAACTCTCCCAAAGCTGTCTTGTCCCGCAAATCACTCTGTTCGGGGCTCAAGACAAATCTAGTGTTACTGGACCGGCTGCCATTATACGAGGCAACGTGTCAAGGAAAGCGAGACTCTCCACGGTGCCTTGCCCTACTCGTCAGTTCGAGCATGATATGTTCCCAAGAATGGCGATGTATGCGCTAACGGTGCTGCCAATTGAGACCTTTGTGGTGCGAGTGGAAGTAGTCGAGATTGGGAGGCCGACTGGCCGCATTTTCAATTCTTCGATGCCGACACAAGTGCGAAAGCGACTTGGCTCCGTTTTAGGAGATCCGGCACTACACTATCCGTCGTCGGTACATGCAACCTCTCAAACTCGGCATTCGTAGCTGTTTGGAAATCACTCAGCTTTAACCAGGAGCCCATTTCGGAGAGCATTTTCCTGTCGAGATAGTACTTGGGGACGGACTCCCGCGAGTTCGAAGGCAGCGCCGTCGAAACTTCGGTCACAATCCCGCGATAGACGTTGAATCCGTTGCTGCTCCTTTGGACCAGGTATAGATAGGTGGGCGTGTTCTCTTCGCACTGGTGTTTCAGCCGTTCAAGGCGATCTGCTGCAATTCGCAACTTCCACATTCCGAACCAAACATATCCGCGTGCCTTTATCACGGCTCGATGCGCCGCGACTACATCGTGCACGGAATCAGTGTCCGGCTGCGCAGAAATCCGGATAAGCACGTGGCTGGGACTGGAATGCGGTTTCTTCATTAGAGCGTTTCCCCATCGGGTACATCTGAGCAACGGCTCTCAACACTTCTTTAAGTGTAAATCACTCCCGCCACTTGTTCACCCACGAAGGCCCGCCCATGGTCCGGTCGGGGTTGTCAAAGCCTGTGCATCGGTGGGTTTTTTTCTTGTTTTTTTGTTTCTTGTCGTCGCTGGATTCCGATAAGAACGTCCGCCAGGTCCCCCAGCGGCGCGGGAGCGTCTGATTGCCAAGGACGATCACCACTCAATACCCGCAAGTTGCGCCAGCGCCAGCCAGTGCCTCGGATGCGGGCGGTAACCTTCGCGAATCCGACCCGCGTACCAGCGGGAAACTCCGATCCGCTTCGCGATAGCCGTCGCTGATGCTTGCGCAAGTGCTGGCTGAATTTTCTCCGAAAACACCTGCTCAGTAAGCCATGCCGGTTGCTCAGCGGGATTCCAAGCAGCCCGAGCTTTCGCGTGCTTGCGGTGTGTTGCTGCCTCTTTGGCGATGGCTTCTGGGGTGTGTCCCGCTATACGTCCGGCCCTCGCTACTTCCACAAGGCGCTTCGTTGCAA
This sequence comes from Acidobacteriaceae bacterium, assembly GCA_003131315.1. Taxonomy (GTDB): domain Bacteria; phylum Acidobacteriota; class Terriglobia; order Terriglobales; family Acidobacteriaceae; genus Acidiflorens. The sequence goes on along the minus strand of PKUV01000045.1, from coordinate 2,163 downwards.
TCTCAAGGTCGCACGGCTTGCAATTCGCGGAATCACCTTTAATGGTTTTGCCGCATCCACGGCAGACCCGTTCTGGTTTTGCGGCCTTGATTTCCGCAAACGCTGGGCGACCCTTTGCAACGCGACGATTCTGTTGAGTAAGCGGGGTTGAAATTCTGCGCTGGCTCCTTGAGGGCGACGTGGTATCCCAGAGGGTTCGCGCCACGTACTCAGCCCAAGGTGCGACTAGTTTGCCCCACACGGGGGCTGTCTCGCTAAGTCTCACGCACAGATGAGACATCAATCTGCAATTCCCGTTTGAAGTTTCGAAAAAGTCGGACCGGCGCAACGGCTCTCGTTTAATCCAGTGAAGCACCCACCCTTCGATTTCGGGGCGTATCGGTTCGAGAACATCGAAAACGAGGGAATCCCGGTTCGGGGTATCAGTATGCAGACCCAATCCCAAGCCCGCATCTAGCCCCAAAGAGTTGAGCGCGAGACGTGTTTCCGATTCGAGCAGCGCGAAGCAGTAGTTAAGAATTGCATGGACCGGCGTAATGGCGAGCCGTGGCCCGCCCGATAGCGGGGATCGCCTACTTCCCACAGTGCGCCAGTGGTCGGGGATTCGCCGCGCATCGGCCCTAGGCCAAAGAATTGTAATATCTCGAAAGGCTGCAAAATAAGCACCCGCCGCGTGTCCTTCAAGAAGGCGAATGCTTTCAATATTTTCAGCCGTGATTAATCTGTTCCGAAGGGCTGCGATTTCCTGTGCCGCCATCGGATCATTCAGTGCCCCGTTTGCCAATCGTTCCTGGGCATCTAATTTTGCATCAATCAACTTTCGGGAAATTTCGAGTCCGACAGCACTTCCCAATGCGAGTGCTTGAGCCCGGCGCAATCGAGCATCACTGGGCGCGGTTGGCCCGGTCACGAATACGACCTTGCCGTTTCGGTTCAGCATTACGAACGAAGCGCCCACATCGCTGATCCACTTCAACGCGCTGAGGGTTGTAAAGCCATCCTCGGAGATGCAGACCAAACGCTTCAGGCCGTGGCCCACTCGGGCGAGCCTGATCTTGCGCCGATCCGGGCCGATGCCATCCTCAATTTCGAGATGACCTGATTGCATTCGCACGCGGATGCCGAAGCCATAGAGCGTGAGAACGCCGGTTTTGTTGATCGGGGATTTGCGGAACGCAGTCGAGTGCGTTACGTTGGGCGAAGCTGCCATTGAGTCATACCTCCATGTCAGTTAGGGGCGTGCTTGGTGCTCGCTACACCGGCATGCCCCGTTAACGTGCTGATTTCATTATAACTTACCAGCTTTCGGCCTACAACATAAAGAGCACGAATCGGAGCGAACAAATGCACGTAACCTAGGGCAATTTCAATGAAGCAAAATCGCATCCTGATCCAAAAATTGAACCGTGCGTTGCAAGCCATTGTCGAACTGTTCGAGAGGGAGTTCGCGGACCATCAGTCTTTGTCCTGGAATGAAGCCTTCGAAGCAAAATTCGAATTTACGCAAACACCGATACCACGAAGACTTATGGCTTTTCACCGTCGTTTCGTCCCACTGCGGAGACAGATGGTGGAATTTCTATCAACTACCTATCGCGCATTTTTCAAGGTAGCGCTGGCCCATGAAAGCCAGATTGGCATTGATCCAGACGTGTGGGCCCAAGTGCAGCTTCAGCCTGCTATTGAACTGGTGCTCGACTGGATTCCCGAATGGTACGTGCTCGCATGTGATGGCGAAAATGAAAGTATGCGACATCACGGTTCTGTGCCGTACACTCCATTGCAGACAGTATCATTTTCCATACCTCTTCAAGTTGACCCACGTCCGCCGCTCAAGTCCTGGCGGGCTCCGGTTTGGTTATTCGGCGTCTCACCAATGTTTGGGTTTCAAGGTTTAAAAGAGCAGCACGTTCCAGCAGTAGATTCAGACGAGAAACTAGGAAAGGCACACACTCGCTTGTTGCTTAAGGGAGCCCGAAAAGTGTTCCTTTGGGAATTGGCAGCCGAGATTCAAAGGGCTAGAAATGAGGAGATCGCAGCAGCTTCGGCAGTGTACGTCCCATCTGCCGTGCCCACCCGACGAATCAATAAGAGAAAGGGTGCGGAACAAAGAGAAAAACTCTACGAAGTCATTCGAAAAATCCGGCTCTGAACGAGAATCTG
>PKUV01000029.1 GCA_003131315.1 Acidobacteriaceae bacterium | reverse complement strand
ATTTTAATTTGCTAAGAACAGGCAGATCTTGGGTAGTGTCCTTAATTAACCACCAAGGACACAAAGGAACACGAAGGAAACCCTCAGTGGATTCACACCTTTGTGTTCCTTCGTGCCCTTTGTGGTTGTTGATTTTTAGGACCTACCAGATATTGATGACCGCGCGGCCTAATCACCAGAACGCGTCTGCGATCACTTCTTCCGGCTCCGTATCCTGAAGTCGAAACTGACCACTCCGTTCTGGTCGCGCAGCGCCACGATCGAAATATTCCGCGTTACGTTGTACTCCACCTGGATGATCTGCTGGGTAGAAACTGAGACGTTGGTGCTGTAGGTCAGGGTGAGATTGCTGGCCACTTGTTGCTCGACGGTGACCTGCGGTCCTCGAACCACGTTGGTTGCACTGGCCAGTCCCTGGGGATCGATCTTTACGCGACTCGCTCCGAACAAGCGCTGCAGGCGGCTGTTGAGGGTGCTGTTGAGAGCCTGATTGATTAGCAGGTTGGAGGCCTCTCCGCCAAACCCAAAGGATCCGCTTGACCCCGCGGCAGCCGACTCTTCCCGTGTGCGGCCGAGAGCCAACAGGGCGATGACATCGGCTTCGGGAAGCTGAGGCTCGGATTGCCAGGTGACTTTCAAGCCATTGGTAACGCTGGCGTCACCGCGGAATTGCACCGTGATGTCGTAATCGCGCACTCGCGTGGTAGCCTGCAGGTCGATAATGGGCTGAGTCTTGGCCGGATTCGCGAAGGTAACATCGCCACGCTCGAGCTTGTACTTGGTCCCGTTGAAAGAGATTTCTCCTTCCAGAACTTCCACCCTTCCCAGAATTGCCGGACGGTCGGCGGTGCCTCTCACCCTGAGGTCCGCGTTACCAGAGAGCCTGGCGGTGGCCGTTTGCATCTGCAGTTCAGGGGTCGTCACCACGTGAACATCGAGCTTGAGGCGGCTCTGCAGACTATCGCTCTGCGTCAGGACGACCGCCTGTCTGCTTTTCTCGATATAGGCGCCGAAGTCAAATCCTGGAGTGACGGCCAGCTTGGTGACCACCACGTCCCCGCTCAGCAGAGCGGAATTGGTGCTGCCGGTCAGCCGGAGATCCGCGTTCGCGGTGGAGCTTACCCCCGGGGGATAACGCAGGCGAACATCGTGCGCCGTCGCACCAAAATCGAGGAGAAGCACGCCGCTCTGGTAGGTCGCGGAGCCGGTGAGCGCCACGGTGCCACCGCCGGTGGTGCCGCGGAGGCTCTCGATCTGTATGCGGTTGCGATCGAACAGCAAGACGCCGTTCAGGCCGCTAAGGCCGCTGGGAAAGTCGTTGTGACTGACGAAGGTGTTCTTCACTTCCAGACGTCCTTGCAGCACGGGCTGCGAGAGCGTACCGCCTGCGTTGAGGTTTACGCCCAAGGTGCCACGCGCCAGAATTTTGGGGTTGAGAGACTGCAAGAGCGTCATATTGACCGAGCCGTCCAGACGGATGTCGAGCTCTTGCGCGCCGGTCAAATGCGCCCGGCCGTGGGCGGTGAAATCGGTTCCACTTCCTGCGAGGTGGAGGTTTTCGACCAGCAGGATTTGATTCGCGACCTCGAAGCGAATGGGATCGACATTTTGTACCTGCACGTGCCCGACCTCGGCGCTGAACGACTGGAGTTCGGCGGCCGCTTTTAAATCGCGTGGAGTGCGCAGGGGACCGCGAACGTGGAGCGTCCCTTCCAGAGAAGAGTGTCCCGTGATCTTTCCCGGCAAGTAAATGCGAAGAAGCGAATCGGCATCCAGATGATGGAAGGCCAGGTTCAGATCCGCAGGAAAGTCATGCTCTAATCCGACGCTGCCCAGAATGGTCAAGTCAGCTTTATCGAAGTCCGAGTGTGCCTTGAGATCGAGCTGCCGTCCGTGAGTGACCGCGTCGATGTAGAAATCTCCGGCGCGCTCCTTGTCCAAGGCGAGGTCCTTGAGATGGACGTGCGCTTCGATCGAAGGCTGCTCGGGAGTGCCGCTGATTCGCACCGTGAAATCGGCGACGCCATCCGCTGTGAGCCGGCTGGTCTGCAGGCGCGGCAAACGGGCGAGATCGAGGTTACGTCCGGAAAGATTCAGGCGAAACTCCTTGCTCGACGTGCTGACGGCGGCGCTCCCGGAAAGTGGAGCATCGTAGGCACTGGCATCGATGTTGTTGAACTGAAGCTCGCCACCGGCGAGGCGGAGATCGCTCTTCAACAAAGGAACGCCCACTCCGTAGACCATGCCATTGTGAAGATCGAGGTGTCCATCCCCGTGGGGATTGGTGCGCGTGCCCGAAATGGTGGCGGACATATCGAGAGTGCCAGCGAACGGCTGAGCAACTCCGGCCAATTGAACGAGCTCCGCGACGTCAGCGTTGCGGACGTCAAAGTGCAATGTAAAAGGATCGCTCTCCTGAAGTGCACCCCCCGTAAGTGCGGCACTGGCGTCGAAGTGCGCCGCGGTGTGGCCATGAATGAGCGACCCATTGCGCGCGGCTAAACGATTGCTGGAGTACTGGATGACGGTGGAGAGTGCGTCCCAGTGAACAACTCGAGAGGAGACTCGTTCGGTCGCCGGCAAGGTAGTGTCAAAGTCGTAGACTTCGAGGTTTCCGCTGACGGAAAGCGCAGAGAGCCTGCCGCTGGCGTTGCCGGTAAGGCTCGCCCAGCCGTGAACGGTGAAGGGCAAATTCCTGGATCCGTAGGCTGCTTCGATCAGCGGTGTCCACTCCTTCAGGTTGTGGCTGGTGAACGAGAATCGAAGCGATGAGGTCGCGGCCAGATTGCCCACGGCGGTGATTTCAGAGCCTGGTGTTGTTAGGTGAAGTTGGCTCACTTCCAACTCGTCGCGCGATCCGCGGTAGATGCCATCAATCTGGCCGCGCACTGGAATCTCGCTCGGCGTCGGCTTTAGCGGTGGCGCAACGCTAAGGTTCAGGCGAGTTTCCGCGTCACGGATCGAGCCAACCCAGAGCATCTCAACATTGCCGCTCGCATTTCCGGAAAGATCGAGGCGATCCAGTGGAAGTCTTTTTGAGCTCAGTATCTCCAGGGCCGGGAGCAGCGGGAAGCCCGTCAATTGCAGGCGCACCGAACCGCGCTGAAGACTGCCCGGCGGGACTCGTCCAATCACATGGCGCCGCCCTGGAGCCGGCGACGGTTCGAGCGAGCCTTGGAGCGAACTCTGCCAGTTCGTCACGTCGGCATCGCCCAGCAGGTCGCCGCCGAGCAGGTTCGCCTTGATCGAGGAAACGCGGAAGCGCTCCGGGGTGACGGAGAACCCTGCGGTGATGCGGCCATTCCGCATCGACAGCTTCCCGTTCGACCATTCGATGTCTTTGGCCTGCACGGTTCCCTGGGTGGAAAAATTCTGCAGGCTCCAGGAACCTTTGCCCTCGAACTGGGCCGTACCTTTGCGAACTTGCACCTGCCGCGACAGGGACGCGAGTTCGCCGAGATCCGCGAGGCCATGATAATCACCGCTCACCTGGGGGTTGTGAAAGTCCTGCAGGCGGCCCGCGAAGTGAATTTCAGATTTTCCGGAAGTCACCGTCAAACTGCTGATGTCGGCGCGTCCGCGGGCCAGAACCAGCGAAGCATCCGCCCGCCACACAAACGAGGGATATTGTTGAAAGCGCGTGGCGACGCTTCCCGCAAGTAGTCGGGCTTCGTATTGCCGCCGCAGCAAGGAGTAATTCAAAAGCAGCGCCAGGTCGCGGGCGTCAAAATCGAACGGCATTTTTTGGTCTTCCCACAGAAGCTCGCCCCGCTGCACCTCGATGCGCGAAACCGAAAACGAGATGAGTTGCTCCACCGGCCCCTGGTCGGAGGAAAGACTCACTTGCGGCGCGGGAACGTTGGTGGTGCCATCGGGATAGGCAATGACATGGGCGACGGGATGCTCGAGCACCAGAGAATGCAATCCGATCGTGGTGCTGAAGAGCGAAATGATTTTCATTTCCGCTTGCAGGCGGTCGACCCGCAGAAATGGGACCTGGTCCGAAGCTTCGCGACCGTGGATGGTGAGGTTGCGAGCGTCCACGCGCAGGCGGAACGGAATGGTGTGCAGTTCCCCGAGTTCGACGCGGCCGCCCGTGATTTTCTCAACCGACTCGACCACCCGGCGGCGGACCATCTGCTGAAAGGAATCCGTAGTGACGTACCAGCCGAGCAGCCCGAATCCAATCAGGCTGAAAACGCAGAACAGCAGAAAGAGCTTCCACAGAATGCGCCGGCGCTGGGGAGGAGACGGCTCGCTCAACGGTTCCGCTCTCCGGCACTGGATTCAGGAGTGAAGATATGGCTTCCAGAGCGCAGACTCGCCAGCCACCCAGAGAGCAGTTCGTTCATTTTTCGCTCAGCCAGCAAATCCTTAATTCGGCCAAAGACTTCGGGCAACGGTGTTGCGCGACTGCCGGCCCGTTTCATATCCGGCAGCAACCGATCGTTGTAGTAGGTCTCCACCGCCCGCTGATCAATCTGGATCGAGGGACGCAGACGGTCTTCCACGAGCTTCATGAGCTGGATCTCGTCGCTCAGACGTTTCTCAAGTGAGCTTTGGGTCAGCCCATAACGTTGCAGCGTGGCGTGCCATCCGTCGTCGGTTGTGCAATCCGGATGGAGCTTGCGGACTTCGGCAACGCGGGCAGCGACCTGCTCGGCGGGAGCTGGTTGAGACGGCCGAACCTGCTCCCGCAGCAGTTCCCGATCAATCAGGCGATCGAGGGCAGCGTTGCGCTCGGCCGAGGTGAACGAGTCTGGATCGCGGCCATTCGAAAAGGCCTCGAAGGCCACTTCCTGTTCCCAATCGCTCTGCAAAACCACGTGGCCGTTAACGTTGGTAACCACACGATCGACGATCTGACCGCCCAGCGATGAGGTCGCCAGCGCCATACTCACCGCCATCGCAACCGCGCAATGCTTCCCGAGTTTGATCGTTCCGAGTTTGATCCGGCGGAGTTTCATCAGAAAGACTGCCCGACGCTGAACGAAAAGTTAAAATGCCCGGCGCGTTGTACCCCAAACTGCCCGACCGAGTGCCCAGTCACCGTGTTAGTCGTGATGTTAGTGTAGCTGGGAAAGGCCGGCGGATTTAAATTGTATCCGAAGTCAAAGCGCAACGGTCCGATCGGAGTCTGATAGCGCACTCCCAGGCCAACGGCATGCGAAACATAGTTGTAGTTGCACTTCAGGTGCGTGTCCTCATGAAAACAGAGCTGTTGGTCGGGCTGGTGAAAGCGCCCCAGGCTGCGGACCATTTCCTGTGGCCGCGCAAAAACATTGCCCATATCGTGAAAAATCGAAAAGCCGATGTTGTCCAGAAGGTAAGGCACAGTAACGTTTGGGAAACGCAGCTCCAGATTGTTGAGGAACACAGCGCTGCCACCGACGGGAAATCCGGTGAACGGGTCGCGTGGTCCTGCCTGATTTAACCCAAACCCGCGATGGGAGTTGCCCCCGCCGCTGAAGAACCGCTCCGGCAGAGGAACAAGGGTGTGGCCGGTTGGCACCGCTTCCGCCGGATCCAGTAGAACCGTGCTTCCGAAAGGATTCTCAATCCCGACGCTGGTGGAGCGGGCGAAGACGAATCCTTGTCCCGTGCTGCGATTTCGCGAAAACGTGTGATAGGTGGCGTTCTTGACCATTAACCGGCTGAAGTCGGCCTCGGAGCCAAAATAGCTAGCGGCAACACCGCCTTCGACGGTGGTGTAGCTCCCGCGCGTGCTTTCCAGATCGTTATCGCGCCGGTTACGCACGTAGAGAAAATTGGGAGTTCCTACCCGGGTTGGCTTCGAGAGGAGCGGAATGAGGTTGTCGGTGACCTGAATCTTGCTGGCCTGTACGCGGCGATAACTGAAACGGTAGGAGATCGTCGTTAGTTCGCGGTCGGGCACTTTGTACAGTACTTGCAATATTTGCAGAGTGCCCTCCAGACGTTCCGAAGTAAAGGTGGAGACGTCTACGGTGTTGTCGTAAAACCCAGTGGCCGAGAAACGAAGGTCCCGGTTCAGCAGTTTGGGAACGTCGAAATTGACGAGCCCTCTCTGCTGCAGGCGGCTGAGGTTGGTCTTCATGGTGAGGGTCTGATGGCGACCGCCCACGTTGATGCGGCTGACCCCGAAGGACACTCTGGGGCTGACGCCGGTCCGCCCGAGTGGTTGGTTGGTTTCGACTGAGGGCTGTCCGGTCTGGAACTCGAAACCGATGCCGTAATCGAACGTATACCGATCCGCCTCGCGCGCAGTGACGAGCACGTTCTTGCGCGACTCGGTGCCGTCCGGGTTCTGGATGGCCGTGTCCACCTGCTTGAAAAGGCCGAGGTCGTACAAGCGGCGCTGGCTCTCCAGCATGTCCTGCTGGCTCAGCGGCGCGTTAGGCTGCACCCGCATTTCGCGGTGGGCGACTCCGGGGCGGGTGTGGTGCAGCCCATCGAGAAAAACTCTATTGACAAAAAATTGCTCGCCTTCATGAATCGAGAAGGTCACGCCGACGCGCGGCAAGCTGTCCGGTGACGGAACAGCAACATAGGCGACGTCGACGGTGGCATTGGGAAAACCATTATTGAAATACTTTCCCAGGATCGTGTCGCGGTCGTCCGCCAGACTCGATTCATCAAAGCCCTGCCCTTCGGCAGTGGAAATTTCGGGAAGCTGTTCCTGCGGAAGGGTATAACTGCCCTCGATGCGGACCCATGCCACGCGCGTCTGCGGGCCCTCTTTGACGACTATCTCGATGGCAAGTTGCGACGGATCACCCTGGTACTTGTCAACCAGTTTGCCGGTGACTTCGGCCTGCCGGAAACCACTCGCCCGATAGAGACCCTGGATACTCCGCACATCCTCTTCAAGGAACACTTCGCTGTAGCGCCCGTGACTGAACAGGCGTCCGGCGGATTGGTCCTGCATGCGTGAGCGAATCAGGTCGTCGGGAAAATATCGATTGCCCGAAATACGAATGGCAGCGAGTTTGTGGCGGTCCCCGGGATTGACGGCGTACACCACCTGCAAATTCTTGCCGTCCTGCGCGCTGTGCTGGCTCACGCTGACGGTGGCCTCGAAGTAACCAAGGGTCTGAATATGGTTCGTGATGTTGCGCCGGCCTTCGTTGAGTAAATCATCGTCGACCGCGCCTTCTTCATAGATTGGCACCAGCTTACGCAGCACGCGCTGGCTGAGTCTAAAACCCTCGGCGGCAATCTCCACCACCGAACCCCGGTCCACTTTGAAGACGTAGTCCACGGTGTTGCGCTCGGAATGGTAGGTGCGGCTGGCCACCGAGACTTGGGCGAGCAGACGGTCCTGCTTCTGGTAGCGACTGCGAATTCGTTGCAGAGCGCGCGTGATGCGATTCGAGACGACCGGATCGCCGGAATGCAGCTTGGCGATCTCCTTGATTTCTTCCTTGGAATAGCCGGCGTCCCCTTCCAGAGCGATCTCTCCGACTACAGCACGCGGCCCGGGGACGACATGGAAGGTCATGTTGACCTGGTGTTGCTGCTGGTCGCGCTGTTCGGAGATCGTCACTTTTGACTGGTGGAATCCGTTTTCTTCCATCACTCGTTGGATGCCTGTCAGAGCGCGGTCGATTTTCTCCCGAGCGTAGAGTTCGCCGAGTTGTAAGCGGGTGGCGCTTGCCAGTTGGTTCGCGGACGGATTGGTGGAAACGCCTTCGATCGTCACTATGCCCACGAAAAAATTGGAAACCGTCAGAAAGCGCAGCCTGACGCCGGCTGTGTCGGTGCGATCCGCTTCGGCCTGAATATCGGAGAACCGTCCGGTGGCAAAAAGAGCCTGCATCGCGTCGTGCAGGGTTTCGCGCGTGAGAGGTTCGCCAATCTTGAGCGGCGTGGCCGCCAGCAGCACAGCCGCCTCTTCCGGCGGAACGCCCGGCAACTCGATCTGATCCATCGCTAAACCAAGATAGGGCGTGATGGTCCCGAACTTTGCTCCGAACTGCGGGGGCGATTCGGGGGGTTGTTGCTGCCCGGCGGGTGGCGAACCAGCCGCCCAACTTGCCCGGTGCGCGAGCATCAACAGAATTATCAACACAACCCGAGCGGCGCCGCTTAGCCGCAGAACTCCCTCCCGAGACTCAGGCTCGTGAACGATGAAACCTTCCGGGTTCGATGAATCGCGAAACGGCACAAGTTGCTCGCAAGAACAAGTTTGACGACCGGAACCTATAATACTGGTTGGAAAGGCCGGGAAAGGTAATCGCTAAGGTAAGCGCTTTGGAAATGGACGACCGTTACTCGCGGCAGGTGTTGTTTAAGGAGATCGGAGCGGAGGGCCAGAAAAAGCTGTCACAGTCCCGCGTGGTCATCGTCGGGTGTGGCGCTACCGGTTCTGCCCTAGCCTCGTTGCTGGCGCGTTCGGGCATCGGGAGGCTGCGGATTCTCGACCGCGACTACGTCGAGCCCAGCAATCTGCAGCGGCAATCGCTGTTCGATGAGAACGATGCGCGCGAATCTGTGCCCAAGGCGATCGCGGCGGCGCGGCAAATCGCGCGCTTCAACTCGCAGATCGTCGTCGAGCCCCATGTCGCCGACCTGATTCCGGCGAATGTTGACTCCCTGCTCGGAGCCTCTGACCTGATCCTGGATGGTACCGACAATTTCGAAACCCGCTACCTGATCAACGACTATGCGGTGAAAAACTCCGTGGCCTGGATTTACGCCGCCGCAGTCGGCAGCTATGCCGTGACCATGAACATCCTGCCCGGCGAGACGGCATGTCTGGCCTGTATTTTTCCCGAATCTCCCCGTGGGACTGTGGAGACCTGTGAGACCGCCGGCATTTTGAATTCTGCCGTGAACCTGGTGTCGTCGCTTGCGGCGACCGAGGCGTTGAAGTTTCTGGTGGGTGCCCGTTCGAAAATGCGGCGGACGCTGCTTTCCTGGGATGTCTGGAGTAACGAACGGGCGGAGTTGGCGACGATCCATCCGCGGGCGGGATGCCGAGCCTGCTTGCGAGACTTTGTTCATCTTGCGGGCGAAGGGCGGCCTCACATTACGTTGTGCGGCAGGAATTCCGTGCAGATCCACGAGCGGCAGCGCCCGGTGGATTTTGTAGAACTGAGCGCCCGCCTTCAGCCTCACGGCAACGTTCGCCATAACGAGTTTGTATTGAAGTTCTGGCGCGAGCCGTACGAAATGACGCTGTTTCCCGACGGCCGGGCAATCATCAAGGGAACGACCGACACTGCCATTGCGCGCAGTCTGTATGCCCGCTACGTAGGTAATTAAGATCGGCGGTCGAAATCGGCAGTTGAGAATTGCGGCAGCGCCAATCGATTGCAGGTTGTGCGCACCGATTTTCACCAGCCGCGACGACGGGACTCGCCCGAATCTCGGTTGTTTGGCCGATAGCGCCGCGAATCTCCGAATATTCTGCCTGTCTTCGACGCAGCACGAACTGGCCAGCAAACTGCACTTGAACGGGGGATGTGTTAGTCCCCTGTGGAGGCAGTTATGCGACCCTATTTGGTTTTGATGGCGGTAGTTTTGATGGCAGCAGCGGCTTTTGGGCAACAGCCCTTCCCTCACCCAACCTACGGCCCGTTTATCCCGCTTGTGACCACGCCGGAGATATCTCTGCAAACAGTTTCGCCGAATCCGGTGGGCGCGAGCAACGCCACCACGGGATTGATTGCCGGCGCGACCAACTCGACTCTTTCGCAGATTCAGGGATCGACGAGTTCGGTTTATACCGTGCCCGTGTGGTACCAGGGCGGCGACGCTCCGCTGACGACGCCGCAGGTTCACCTGTGGCCCGAGCCGATTGGACGCGAAGGTCGTCCGATGCACGACGCGATTCATGAAGAACGTTCGCGTGAAGGGCGTTTGCATGAAGAGCATGGCCCACGCGGAGAAGCCCGCGGCGGCTGGATGTATTTCACGGGACGGGAGCACACCGCGGACGCGGCGCTAGTGGCGAGTGAAGCGAAGGGTTTCAGGAAGGCCGCTCACGTCTATAACAACGACGATGTCGCGCGCCAGAATGACAAAAACGGCACCGTGAAATACGGCGGCAAGACGGAAAAGATGTAAGAAGCGGCTCTTGGCTCTTAGCTTTTGGCTCTTGGTCACCACGTTCCGTGGAGGCCAAGGGCCTTTCATCTTTCGAAGGAAGGCACTTGTCCAAGAGAATTTTCATCCCAGTTGGCTAACAAGAAGCAATTTTCCCTGTTCCAGGGCAGAGATGGCAGCATCGCGGGTGACGGTGGGAAAGTCATCCAGAAACTCGACCAGCATCTGCCCCCCTTCCAGATAGTCCAGCAGCGCCTGAAATGGGACGCGCGTGCCGCGAAAGACGGGGGTCCCACCGAGCACTTCCGGATCTCTCGCAATGACTTCGTTCACGGTAAGCATCGTCTAATTTTCTTGGACTTCCAATGAGATTCTACTCCGCGTCATCCGCCGGCACAAAACTGCGTCCTTAACCACCTTTACACAGCCCCCGTCGTTTGGTGAGCCATTCTCTTCTTCAATCTGCTATCTTCGTCGGTTGATTCTCTCCAAATATACCATGCAGGCGCCGGTCGGCGCCGAGGATGAGTGCCTCGATGGTTGACACTGCTCGACCGGAACCGTCTCGTCTTTACCGCTGGGCCGTGCTGCTGTTCGTCAGCGTGGCGATGGGCGGCAACTACTACATTTACGACAGCATCAACCCGCTGGAACGCATTTTTATCGACAAGCTGGGTTTTTCCGCCACCGCGTTCGGATGGTTGAATTCGGCCTATAGCGTCGCCGCGGTTGCAACCCTGCTCATCGGCGGCATCATCATTGACCGAATTGGCACCAAGAAGGCGATAACGTTCTTTGCCGTACTTTGCCTGCTGGGAGCCGCGCTCACCGCCGCGCGCGGGCGTCCTGGCGTGATGATCGCCGGCCGCACTGTGCTTGGGCTGGGCGCTGAATCCATGATCGTTGCGGTTACGACCGTGCTCGCCAAGTGGTTTAAGGGCAAAGAGCTGAGCTTTGCCTTCGGGATCAACCTTACCATTGCCCGTCTGGCCTCAGTAGCGGCGGACAACTCGCCGACTTGGGCGCATAAAGTGTTTTATCCCAATGGACCATCCGGCGAGCCAAGCTGGCAAGGACCCCTCTTGCTGGCAGTCGGCGCTGGCGTCCTGGCGGTAGTTTGCTCGGCCGCCTACTGGGTGCTCGAAAGCCGGGCAGAGGGGCGGTATGAGCTTGGACAGGCCAGTTCCATTGACAAGCTGGAGTTCGGGCAGAGTTTTCGGATCCGTGGACTGCCGCCCTGGCAAGCTGTCGTTAAGATTTGGCGGGCTCTGAAAGAGTTTTTTGGCTTCAACCGACCATATTGGTATGTCGTGATTCTCTGTTTCACTTTTTACTCCGCGATCTTTCCCTTCCGTACATTTGCCATCGACTTCTTTACCAATAAGATTCTGGCGACCCACGGCGGCATAAGCGCTTCGGAAGCAATGCGGGTACTGGCGCACGAGCGGGCGGGATTCTTCAACAGCCTGCTTCCCCTTTCGGCCATGGTTGCGACCCCTCTTTTCGGATTGCTCTCCGACAAGATCGGGAAGCGCGCGTTCTTGATGATGTTCGCCTCGATCCTGTTGATGCCGGTTTATTTGATGATGGGATACTCGAATGTTTCGCTCTTTGTGCCTGTCTGCATGATGGGGGTGGCTTTCTCGCTGATTCCGGCGGTCATGTGGCCTTCGGTGGCCTATATCGTGGACCAGAACCGGCTGGGTACCGCTTACGCTTTGATGACCCTGATTCAGCAGATCGGCTTCTTCATCATGAACCTGCTGATTGGCAGAGCCAACGACTACGCCCACGCCGGGCTGGATAACCCGGGAGGATACGGGCTCGGCATGTGGATCTTCTCGATCCTCGGGTTTGTCGGGCTTGCCTTCGCCATTCTGTTGAGGATTCGCGAAACCGGCCCACACGGGCATGGGCTGGAGACGATCACGGCCGGAAAGGCGTAGCAGGCTGCGGAAAAAGTCGATATACGACGCCCAGCCCCAAAAGGGGCATCTGATTTCCCGTAGAGACGGGGCAAGCCCGTCTCTACGGGCGGAGGAACATCGCTAAAGCGATGCTCTGATACGAAACCGGAGTTTTTCCGGAGAGGCTGCGAGAGAGCAGCCGAGGCGGCCCTAGTGCCAGCGCCGGGACGAGCAAACGTTACGAAAGTGATCTGTGGGCCGTGCTTAACCGGGCACTTTGGTCGGATAGAGCATTCCGCAAGCTACGGTTTTTGGTATTCTGACGACTTAGGAACGGTCGAGAGCGCTTCCGCGACGGCCTCGGCAAATTTGTACAACGAAAAGAGTTCGAAGCCGCATCTGAAGCAGTAGCGGCCGGAAAAGGCGACTTGACCGACCCGAAGCAAGGCATCACCGAAGCAGAAGCGATTGAGCAGGCGAAGCAGGGCCACGAGGCAGCATTCGAAGTCTTGTATCACCTGCACAAACGCCGGGTGTACTCGCTATGTTTGCGCATGGTCTCCAATCCCGTGCAGGCCGAGGATCTGGCCCAGGAAGCATTTCTTCAGCTATTTCGCAAGATCAGCACCTTTCGCGGCGAGTCCGCCTTCTCCACCTGGCTGCACCGCATGACGGTCAACGTCGTCCTGATGCAATTGCGCAAGAAGGGCCTGCCGGTGGTGTCGCTCGAAGAGACTCTGGAAGCCGACGACGAAGCTCCCAGGAAAGAGTTTGGCGCCAAGGACGTGAGGCTGACGGGCTCCATCGATCGTCTGCAATTGCAGCGGGCGATTGACCGGCTGCCGCCGGGCTATAGAACGGTTTTTGTGTTGCACGATGTGGAAGGGTTCGAGCATAACGAAATTGCCCAAATGGTGGGATGCTCGATTGGCAACAGCAAGTCGCAGCTCCACAAGGCACGATTGAAGCTGCGGGATTATCTGAAGTTCATGAGAGCCGAAAAGGCCAAGACTGGGTAACGGAGTTGCGGTATTGGGGAGAGGGTTGGCTATGACGTGTTCAGATGTACAGCGAGTTCTGCCGGAGCTCCTCGACGGTGCGCCAGACAGTGCGTTTCAGACTGACTTTGAGACTCATGTGAACGCCTGTCCAGCTTGCTCGGATCTGTTGTCGGACCTGAAGCTGATCGCGAGCCAGGCCCGGCAACTGGCAGCAACCGAAGAACCGGCGCCGAGGGTGTGGGTGCGAATTGCCGCTGAATTGCGCGCCGAAGGGATGATCCGTGAGCCCGAGTCCGCGCCAAAGTCCGCGCCCACCCGGCCCATCCTTGTCCCAACTTCTCCACGCCGGCGATGGAGCGCGTGGTGGCTGGCGCCAGTCGCGGCGGCGCTGCTGGCGGCAGGCTCGTACGTGGTGAGCTATAAGCCAGCCCCGCAAGTAGCGAAGCAGCAAGCTCCGGCAACTCCAGTGGCGTCCCCGGTTCCAGAGACTCCTGCGGTCACCTCGGCGGCAGTGCCTACCCCGGCTCCTCAACAACTGGCGCAGAAGTCCGCTAAGTCGACGGACCTAGTAGGATCTGCGGTAGGACCCGCGGTAGAACCCGAGCCGAGCGCGGAAGATCAGCAGTTTCTGAGTGTAGTTTCCACGCGTGCCCCTTCGATGAGGGCCACGTATGAAAATCAACTGCAAGCGGTGAATGCCGACATCCGCGAATCGCAGGCGTACTTGGATCGGAATCCGGGGGATGCGGACGCACGGCAGCATCTGATGGATGCGTATCAACAGAAAGCACTTCTTTACCAGATCGCGTTGGATCGTATTCAATAGCGGAAGGGCGGACCGGCGTTCCCGGCCGCAGGGGCGTTTTTATGGAGAGTCTTCAGCACACCACGGTCGTAACTCTGGTTCTGGCAACCTGTCTGGCGTCGGCGGCCTTCGCCGAGACCAAGAAGGAATACCGTTTCACGGTGGGCCCCAACGCCAATGTTTCCGTGGATACGCAGTACGGGGCGATTTCGGTGAAGCCAGGGAGCGGCAATCAGGTCGTGGTGACGGCCACGCTCAAGTCGGACAAAGTGGAAGTCGACAAGCAGCAAAATGGCAATCGGATTGAAATCGCGTCATACCTGCTGCAGGGCGCGGACCAGCAAACGGGCCGGGTTGACTATGAACTGCTGATTCCGCCCGACGCCACCCTCAATCTCCGTTCTTCCACCGGTCCGCTATCGGCGGAGCACTTGCAGGGAGACTTAACCCTGGAAGGCACGGATGCCGTGGTGAATATTCGCAACGTAGATAATGGTCGTGTGCACGTTCGGACGATGGGCGGGCCGATCACGCTGACCGATGTTCGCAACGGCCACGTTGAAATCGCTTCCATCAGCGGCGACGTCCATTTGAAGTCGGTCACTGGACCGCTGGTTCAGGCGAATTCCGGCAGCGGAAAGATTTTTTACGATGGTGATTTCGGCTCCGGCGGCGACTATAAATTCACCACCCACACCGGTGATATCGAGGCCCTGGTGCCAGCGGACGTCTCGGCCGATTTCAGCGCGCACTCGGTGCTAGGCCGGGTGCAAAACGATTTTCCTCTCCAACCCAAGCACTCCCGGTTTTCCGTGGAAGCGGGACGTTCCTTCTTTGGCACGGTCGGCAAGGCAGCATCGGAAGTCGTGCTGCGCTCTTTCAGTGGTAAAATCCGCCTCAAGCAACGCTGAACCACAGAAAATCAATAGGGGCAGATGGGCGCGGACCTTGGGCTGACAACATCGCCTGACAACATCGCCCCTTACGTGCCCGGGAGCGCCATGGGAGTGCGTGCGGTGTTTCTGGTGGGATTCATGGCTTCCGGCAAGAGTAGCGTGGGGCAGGAACTTGCCCGGCGGCTGGACTGGGATTTTGTGGATCTGGATGCCCGAATCGAGTCCCGCGAGCGGCAAACCGTTCCCGAGATTTTTCGGGACCGAGGGGAACCCGGGTTTCGGCTCGCCGAAACCAGCGCGCTTCGCGATCTGCTGACCGAGTCGCTGCAACCGAACCGCGTGGTCGCTCTCGGCGGCGGGGCTTTCGTACAGGAAGGGAACCGCGAATTGCTTCGGCAGTGGCCATCGGTTTTCCTGGAAGCACCCGCATCCGAACTCTGGCAACGGAGCCTTTTGGATGGCGTGGAACGCCCGCTGCGAGAAGATCCAGACCAGTTCGCCCAACTGTACGCGGAACGCCTTCCCTTCTATCGCCAGGCGAGCGTGGTGGTAGAGACCACGGGCAAGCCGTTGGCTTCCATTTGCGTCGAGATCGAAGGTGCATTGCAACTTAGAACTCCGGAAGACGCGGGGTCGGGTTTATCCCGGATTGATCTGACAAGTTTCGGAACAGGAGAATCACAGTGAAGTTGTCTTATCGGCTGCTCGCTTTCATGATGGCGCTGGTTTGGTGCATTGCGGCATCGGGCTCCTTGGCGAGCGCTGCGCCCATGCCAAGAGAGAAGGAGAAGGAACACGAGGGCAAGAACGTCGACTCCGGTTCCTTCGGCGTCTTCCAGAATGGCCATCGTGTAGGAACCGAGACGTTTTCGATCTATCAGACTGCGAACGGCAGCGTCATCCAGTCCGAGTTCAAGACGGAGAATGCTCCCACCCAGGCCGTGCAAACTTCCGAGATGCAGCTTACCGTGAGCGGAGAAATCCGGCGTTACGAGTGGAAGGAGCTGAGCCCGGGGAAAGCGGAATCGGTGGTGCTTCCTAATTCTGATTTTCTGACTCAGAAGTGGAGCACTGGACCGCAGGAGAAAGAACAGGAACAGCCCTACCTGCTGCCGGCGTCGACCACCATCCTGGACGACTATTTCTTTGTTCACCGCGAAGTGCTGGCCTGGAAGTTTCTAGGCGCAGCCTGCAAACAGGAAAAAGGGCAAGTGCAGTGCCCACTGAAGCAGCGCGCCCAGTTCGGAACCATGAACCCGCACCAACATTCTTCGGCGCCGCTCAGCGCGGAGTTCCTCGGCAGGGAAAAGGTGAGCCTGAAGAGTGGGCAGCAGGAATTGCTCAACGTGGAACTGAAGAACGACGCGGGGACGTGGCAACTCTGGCTCGACGATCAATTCAAGGTTATGCGGATGTCCGTTGTGGGAGAGAATACCGAAGTGGTCCGCGATTAGCCGGGGCGAGCAAAAGCACAGCCCGCTGAAGGTCAGCCCCTTTCGGAATTGGATCGCTCTCTATTTCAGGCGATACGATAGGGTTGGCGCTTGAGAAGAAATCGTTCGCAAGCGGGACCGGACCGGTTGGGATAACTCTTGACGATTCTTGATTCACGCACGTCGCGCGTTCTGTTCACGGCTCTCCTGTTCGCCGTGGGGCTGGGCTTTCTCTATGCGGCACGGCGAACGTTGATTCTCTTTCTTTTCGCCATTTTTTTTGCCTACCTCATTAATCCCGCAGTGGGGCGATTGGAGAAACTGTTTCGCAGCCGCGTCTGGGCGATCACGATCATTTACCTCCTGCTTCTCCTTGGTCTGGGGCTGTTCGGTCTTCTTGTAGGCCCGAGGATTGCCCGGCAAAGCGCCCGCCTGGGAGCGTCGCTGCCCGAGCTGATGGATAAGGCCAGCACCGGCCAGCTCTCCGGCCAGATCACCCAGCTTACCGCACGGATCGGAAGCCAGCACGGCTGGAGCGTCCCGACCCAAGAACGTATTAAGGGCTTTTTGATGAGTCGCCGGGAAGACTTATCCAGCCTGGCGCAGCGTATCGGTGTTCGCGCGGCCGAAGCGGCGCAGCAAGTGTGGTTACTGTTTCTGGTACCTATCCTTGCCATTTTTTTTCTGCGCGATGGTGGCAGCTTCCATGAAGTCCTGCTTGCGCTGGTGCAGTCGCGCACGCAGCGTGAGTTTCTGCAGGATGTGTTCCAGGATCTGAACCAGATGCTCGCCCAATTCATTCGCGCCCAGTTGACCCTGGCGGCGCTATCCCTGGTGGCCTACACCTCAATTTTGAGTGCGATGCGCGTTCCGTACGCCCTGATGCTCGGTACCGCCGGAGGCGCGCTGGAGTTCGTCCCCCTTGCCGGACCGCTGCTGGCAGGCGCTGCGATGATGATCGTCGCCGTTCTGGCGGGATACCAGCACTGGCCCTTCCTGCTGTTGTTTTTGTTAGTCTGGCGAATGGTTCAGGACTACATAATCTCTCCCCGCGTCATGGGAGTCAGTGTGGAATTGCATCCGCTGGCGGCTTTGTTCGGCATTCTCGCGGGCGGCGAAATCGCCGGAGTGCTCGGCGTCTATCTCTCCATCCCGGTGATGGCCAGTTTACGCATCGTCTGGCGCCGCTGGCGCATCTACGCCGAAAAACGCAAGTTCGGACCTCTCAACGAGTACTCGTTCCCGCAAGAGTTGGGAAGGGAAAGAAGTTAGCTCTTCGCTATTCGCTCCGTTTGCCTTTATCTCAGCCTTTATCTAGCACGTCCGAGCCCGGCGTGACTGCTGCCACCCCGGGCTCCAGAGCCTCTACGACGTGGCCGCCCTGGCTGTGTTCTTCACGGTTTCCACATCGACTTTGCGTAGAAACTCGGCCGCTGCTTCCGGCAGCACCGTGTTGATGAACATTCCCGAGCCCAGCTCAAATCCGGCCACTCGCGTCAGTCGTGGGATCACACTCAGATACCAGTGAAAGTACTTCACGCCGACGCTCTCGGCGGGAGCGCTTCGAATCGTAAAGTTGAAATCCGGGTCCGCCAGTCCGTGGTAGAGCTTGGCCAGCGTCGAGCGCAACATACGCGCTAGATCGTTCATCTCCGAAGTGCTTACATCTCCGAAGCTCGCCATGTGCCGCCGCGGATAGATGTGGGTACAGAACGGAGCCGGCGAGGCATACGGTTCGAGCGCGACGAAGTGCTCGGAAACCGCGACGATGCGGGTTTGTTCTTGTAATTCCTCTTCGAGCATCTGACAGAACATGCACTCGCCATAGTCGTCAAAGTGCCGCAAAGCCTGTTGGAAGCGCTCGCGCACCTGTAGCGAGATCACTGGAGTCGCGATGATCTGGGAGTGCGGGTGTTCCAGGCTCGTGCCGGCGTCGGGCCCGTGGTTCTTGAAGATTGTAATGAGCGCGATCCGCGGGTCGAGGCTGAGTTCATCGTAGCGAGTCTTATAGACGTGGAGGATTTCAGTCACGTAGGAATCGGCCATCAGGGCCATAACCTGAGAGTGGTCGGGCGTCTCAACGATCACATCGTGAACACCGAAGCCGTTTACCGTCCGGCGCAACCGGTGTACAGTGCGGGTCGGCTGCGCTTCGCGTGCAAGAGCCGCAAACTTATTCGGCACCACTCGCGCGTGCCACGGAAGATCCATCGAGGGGGGTACCCGCAGAACTTCCGGCGGAGTCAGCTTCTCGTTTCCAGGGCAAAAAGGGCAGTTCGCGACAAACGATGCCACCGGCTTGCGCTCGTTGTGGCGCGCCATTTCTTCCGGACGGCGGGCTCGCTCCGTTGCGATCACAACCCATTCCTTGGTAGCAAAATTCTGGCGTAGTTCGGACATAGTCCCTCCTGGCAAGCGGCGGTGGCAATCGGGTCATCGGATGATCGGGTTATCTGGTCATCAAGAACCCGCTGGGAACTTGGGTTTCGATCACCCGATCACCCGATGGCCAGATCACCCGATTCGAGCCGGGGCTGGGCATCGACATTCGAATTTTTCCGCAATCTGCTAGACAAAGCGTACATCCCCGCTCGGGAGTCGAAAAGTCACCGAGGGTCGTATTCCTGCATCTCGGCGAGCGAAACGGCGGCCACGCGCATCGAATTCGCCCGTGGATCAGCGGCGGCATCCCCCTAAGAAATTTCGCTGGTATAAAATCACAACTTATCATGTCGAACAAACTTCCTGTAGGAATCCTCGGTGCCACCGGCATCGTCGGCCAGCGATTCATCCAGATGCTGGAGCGTCATCCGTGGTTCGAAGTCGCATGGCTTGCCGCTTCCGATCGTTCGGAAGGCCGGCCCTATGCCGAAGCTGCGCGCTGGCGTCTGAAAACTCCCATCCCCGCTGAAGTCGCCAAGATGACGGTTGCACCCGCCAAGCCCGACGGCGCCCCGAAAATTATCTTCGCCGCCCTCGACGCCTCGATCGCCCGCGAACTGGAGCCGCAGTTCGCCGCCGCCGGTTGTGCGGTCGTCTCCAATTCGAGCGCATTGCGCATGCAGGCCGACGTTCCGCTGGTGATTCCCGAAGTCAACGGCGATCATATCCAGCTCATCGAAACCCAACCCTGGCGGCGCAAGTCCGGTGGCTTTGCCGTCACCAACCCCAACTGCTCGACCATTGGACTGGTGCTGGCCCTGGCTCCGTTGCATCGTCGTTTCACGCTGGAGACGGTGATGGCGGTCACCATGCAGGCCGTCAGCGGCGCCGGATATCCCGGAGTGCCTTCGCTCGATATTCTCGGCAACGTGATCCCCTACATCGCCAAAGAAGAAGAGAAGATGGAAGAGGAGACGCAAAAATTGCTGGGGACGCTGAACGGTTCGCGCGTCGACCTTGCTCCTTTTGCGATGAGCGCACAATGCAATCGCGTCGCCGTGGAAGACGGCCATACCGAGTCGGTTGCGGTTCGGCTGAAACAGAAGGCGCAGCCGGAGGAGATCATCGCCGTCTGGAACGATTTTCGTGCCGAACCGCAGCAACTGCGCCTGCCGAGCGCACCCGAGCAACCTGTCGTGTACATGACCGCGGCGGACCGTCCGCAACCGCGCTTCGACTGTGACCTCGGCGGAGGCATGACCACAGCGGTCGGCCGCTTGCGCAAGTGCAACGTCCTCGACTGGAAGTTCACCGTCCTATCGCACAACACAATTCGAGGCGCCGCCGGCGCTGCCCTGCTCAATGCCGAGTTGCTGAAAGCGAAAGGATACCTAGGGTGATGAACAACAGTGGTCAGTGGTCAGTGGTCAGTGGCCAGTGGCCGGATAAACCTTCGTCGGCACCGCTTTTGCTGGCAACTGACCACCAGCCACTGCCCACTGCCCACTGTTCCAAGGAGCACCCCCGCCCATGATCGTTATGAAGTTCGGCGGGACTTCCGTACAAGACGCGAAAGCGATTGACCGCGTAGCCCACATCGTCCAGGGCCGGTTGGCGGACCGTCCCGTGGTGGTGGTCAGTGCCATGGCCAAAGTCACCGATTCCCTGCTCGCCATGGGAAAGGCTGCCGGTGGCGGCGATCGCAAGACCGCTCTCAAAATGGCGCGCGCCTTGCGCGAACGCCACTATGACACCGCCGGAGAACTGCTCGGCACCGCCCTGTTCACTGAATTCCACGGCGACCTGGGCGCCGACTTCGAAGATCTGGACGAATTGCTGCGCGGTATTGGCGCGGTCGGTGAAATCACTCCCCGCACCTACGATTACGTTGCGTCTTTTGGCGAAGTGCTTTCGAGCAAGATCGTGGCGGCCGCTTTCGCCGCCCGCGGATTGCCGGGTGCGCACGTGGATTCGCGCCAATGTCTGCTAACCGACAGCAGCTATACCCGCGCGGTTCCCCAGATGGAAGAAACCAACGAGCGCCTGCGCAAGAAGGTCCAACCGCTGGTCGACTCCGGCAAGGTTCCGGTGATGGGCGGGTTCATTGGTTCCAATCGTGCCGGCATCACCACCACCATCGGCCGCGGAGGATCGGATTTTTCCGCAGCTATTTTTGGCGCTGGCCTCAATGCCGAGCGCATCGAAA
Source organism: Acidobacteriaceae bacterium (assembly GCA_003131315.1). Lineage (GTDB taxonomy): Bacteria > Acidobacteriota > Terriglobia > Terriglobales > Acidobacteriaceae > Acidiflorens. The sequence goes on along the minus strand of PKUV01000029.1, from coordinate 54,881 downwards.
TCTGGACCGACGTCGATGGCATGATGACCACCGACCCCCGCCTTTGTCCCGATGCCCGCCGCATCAAGGTCATCAGCTTTGATGAAGCCGCCGAACTTGCCTACTTCGGCGCCAAGGTGCTGCATCCGGCAACCGTGCTGCCCGCGATTCAGCAAAACATTCCGGTCTATGTCCTGAACTCGCTGAACCCGACCTGCGAAGGGACGAAGGTCACTGCGCGCGCCCCGCGTTGCACGAATATTTTCAAGGCCATCGCGCTCAAGAAAAAGATCACGCTGGTAGAGGTCGCCGCGCCGCGCCGTCTGCTGGTGCGCGGATACTTGAAGTCCATCTTTGAGGCCTTCGATCACCACGACGTAGCGGTGGACGTGGTTTCCACCTCCGAAGTCAGCGTCTCGGTGACGGCCGAGACCAACGAAGCCATCCCGGCGCTGGCCGCCGATCTGGCGAAGCTCGCGGACGTGAAGTACGAGGGGCGGAAGGCGATCGTCTGTCTGGTGGGCGAGAATTTGCGTGACACACCCGGAATCGCCGCCAAGGTCTTTGGCATTCTTGAGGATGTGAAGATCCGCATGATTTCCCAGGGCGCCTCAGAAATTAACCTGACCTTCGTAATTGAAGAGGACGACGCAGCCGAGGTGGTCCGGCGCTTGCACCACGCATTCTTTGCCGAGGCTGATCCGGAAGTTTTCGCGTAAGTTCTTTTCAACGCAGAGGACGCGAAGAAAACCAAGGAACGCAGAGGACGCGGAGAAAAAACAGAACGAGAGCTAAACATTTGTTTTTCAGATTTTCTCTGCGAGAACTCTGCGTTCTCTGCGTTTAAGGTTTCACGATGAATCTTCTAATTCTCGGCCGTGGTAAGACAGGATCGCTCGTCGCAGAAGTGGCGCGCTCAAGGCGCCATCATGTGCGAGTTCTCTCAGCTGCTGAAAACGCCGGCGCCAGCGCTCTTACGCCCGATTCGCTCGCCGCCACCGACGTTGTCATCGACTTCACCACGCCCGCGGCGGCCATCGCCAATGCTGAAGCCTGCATCCTCGCAAAGAAAAACCTTGTAGTCGGAACCACTGGCTGGTATGACCAATTGCCGCGCTTGCGCGAAATGGTGCTCTCCGCAAAGACGGGCTTCCTCTACGGATCGAACTTTTCCATCGGCGTGAACCTGTTCTTCGAGATTGTCGCGACCGCAGGGGCCGCCCTGAAATACGATTACTCGGGTCAGGTTTTCGAGCGTCATCATGCCCAAAAAAAAGACTCTCCTTCGGGAACTGCGATCACAATCCAGAAAATCGTGCGCGAGTCCGGAGGCCAGGAAGTCGAGATCGTCTCTTTTCGCGAGGGTGACGCGGTCGGCATGCACGAGGTGGTCTTCAATTCTCCCGGCGATCGAATCTATTTGTGCCACGACGCCAAGTCGCGCCGCGGATACGCCGAAGGCGCCGTGCGCGCAGCCGAGTGGCTGGCGGCGAAAACCGGTTTCTTCGAGTTCCGCAACGTCTGGCGAGAGCTTTAGAGCGAATCCAGAGTTGCTGTGACCGCAGGCAACCGCCGAGCTGCGCTCGGCTTGGACGGGCGAGGGCGCCCGTCCCCACACGAGCAGTTTTGTACGCATCCGACCCTCCGCCAGCATCACAGTTGGCAAATGCAAGCACGTGCGATAAGAGTTATCCTTGGGACATGCAACTGCGAGGCTGTGGTACCGCTCTGGTCACACCGTTCTCTCAGGACGGTGCTGTCGACGAAAACGCACTGCGTAATCTGGTCGCCTGGCAGGTCGAATCGGGCATCGACTTCCTGATTCCCTGCGGCACCACGGGAGAAACTCCTACGCTCACCCACGATGAGTGGCTGCGCGTCATCGACGTGACCATCGAAGTCGTCGCCGGACGCGTGCCGATCGTCGCCGGCGCCACATCCAACTCGACGCAGGAGGCTGTGGCCAAAGCGAAAGAAGTGGCGGCGCGGCCGGGCGTCAACGCCATCCTCACCGCTTCGCCGTACTACAACAAGCCGACACAGGAAGGCCAATACCGGCACTTCCGTGCAATCGCCGAGGCGGTGGATAAGCCCGTCATTCTCTATAACGTGCCGGGCCGCACCTCCGCCAATCTCGAACCCGCGACCCTGGCGAGGTTGACCGAGGTCTCGAATATCGCGGGCGTGAAGGAAGCCAGCGGAAACATGGCGCAGATCGCCGAGGTGCTGAACTCGGTGCCGGAGCACTTCCTCGTACTGTCTGGCGACGACGCCGTCACTTTGCCGGTGATCGCGCTCGGCGGCGTGGGTGTGATTTCGGTTGCGTCCAACGAAATTCCCCGCGAAATGGCGGAGATGACGCGCGCCGCTCTGAACAACGATTGGCACACGGCGCGCACCATCCACCGCAAATATCTTCCGCTGATGCTGGCCAACTTCATCGAATCGAGTCCGCTGCCCGTGAAGGCCGTCCTTGCGATGATGGGTAAGATCGAAGAAGTCTATCGCCTGCCCTTGCTTCCGATGCGCCGCGACACGCGATCGAAGCTGCAGAAGATCGCGACCGACGCCGGATTGATTACCCGGCCTGCGGCTCCGCCGGCCGCTGCCGCCGAATTCTATATTTACGAAAATTGGGCAGCGGGCCCGCACAAAGCGATTCTGCACCGCGCATCCTGTGGACAGTGCAGTTCGGGAAAAGGACGCCCCGCCGGGCACGATCCCAATCATTCGCGCTGGCACGGACCGTACGGCAATCTCGCCGAGGCACGCGAGGCGACCCATCAGATGCCCGGGGTGCTGATCCGCAGCGAATGCAAGTGCGTGGCGTAAAAGCAGCTCTTAGCTCTTAGCACTTGGCCTTTTGTTTCACCAGCCTTCCTATGCCAGACTCGCTACTCACTTTGAAGTTGGCCATTGAGCGCTTATCGACGCGCGAAATGATCGGCAACCCTGACGAAGCCCGTCCCACTTTTTTCGACTTCCGCGCCGCTCTGACTCGCGGCGAGGTTCGCGCTGCTGAGAAAGTCGCCGGACGCTGGGTAGTCAATGCCTGGGTGAAGCAAGGCATCCTGCTCGGCTTCCGTCTTGGCGAGTTACAACAAGTGTCGGACGGAGACGTACTCTCCTTTGTTGACAAGGACACTTTCCCAGCCCGCCGTCTAACCCTCGCCGATCGTGTTCGCCTGGTGCCGGGTGGATCTTCCATCCGCGAAGGAGCCTACGTTGCGCCGTCGGTCGTCTGCATGCCTCCCATGTTCATCAACGTCGGCGCCTATGTGGGTGAAGGCACGATGATCGACTCGCATGCCCTGGTCGGCTCGTGCGCGCAAATCGGCAAGCGCGTGCACCTGAGCGCCGCCGCGCAGATCGGAGGCGTGCTCGAGCCCGTCAACGCTGCCCCGGTGATCATCGAAGACGATGTTTTGGTCGGTGGCAATTGCGGAGTGTACGAAGGCACGCTGGTCCGGGCCCGCGCGGTGTTGGGAGCGGGAACGATTCTGACCCGATCCACGCCGCTCTATGACCTGGTGCGCGGCGAAATCTACCGAGCGTCAGCCGAGCAACCGCTGGAAGTCCCGGAAAACGCCGTAGTCGTCCCCGGCTCGCGCGCCGTGAAAAAAGGCAAGGGCGCGGAGTGGAACCTGTCGCTCTACACGCCGGTGATCGTGAAGTATCGCGACGAGAAAACCGAGCGCGGGATTGAACTGGAAGAGTGGCTGCGGTAAAAACCGAGCCTCTGCCGGGAGCCTGGGAGCTAACCGCAAGGAAACACAGAGGAGAGCGAGTGACCTTGAGCTGTCCCCTGTGTTCCTCTGTGGTGAGGATTTTTGGTTTTGCTTTACCTTATGCTGCAAAGTAAAGCGATGACGGAAGCAACTCTTTCGGCGAAGAACCAGATCGTAGTCCCGCGTGAAGCTCGCAAAGCGTTGCGCGTGAAACCCGGCGACAAGATTCTTGTGGTGGTTCGCGGCGGGAAAGTCCTCGTCCTGCAAAAACCAAAGTCCTATCATGCCGAGATTCGAGGTCTGGCTCGCGGCGCTTATTCCAAGACTTATCTTCAAAAGGAACGCCAGAGTTGGGATTAGAACCCGATCACGACGGCAACGTCGGCGACGCCGCACCCGGAAGCTGCAATTGTTCCTCCGCGAACCTGCGCCGCGCTTCCATGTGCTTCCCGCGGAAATGAGCCCGCGCCCGCTCGCCCCACGCCCTCACGAAGTAATAATTCAGCGCGCATCCGATGGCCGAGCTGGCAATCGGAATCAGGCGTCCCGCCCACTTCTCCACTACATCGGCGCCGGCCTTGACCGCGATCCGCTGGATCACGCGCGGCACAAAGCGGTTGACCACTTCTTTTTCCAGCAATTCGCGGCTGATGTCGACCCCGGCGGCGCTGGCCGCTGCAATCCAAAGCTCAGCGATTTCGTCGTCGGTGTTCAATTCGAACCCATAAATCAGGCTGAGCTTTTGGATGGTGCGCATGGTAATGGCAGAAAGAATGCCAAGGTCCGGCACGATGGTGAGAATTCCGCCGAGACCAAACCCCGCTCCCTCTGCCGCCGCCAGCTTCATGCCGCCGCGGATCACCGACTCCGCCACATCGTCGAGGCGTTCCACCGGCAGCGTATAAACGCCATGAAATGTAGCGAGCGGTAACCCGTGCGCCACGCGCAGTTGCATCAGGAACCGTCCCGGATCAACCTTGATCGTGTCGTAGGTGCGGGTCAGGCCTCCACGGATTGCGCCTTCGACGCGCCGCCGCAGCCACGATTTTTTCTCGTCCGCCATTGTCGAGTATGAGTTTATCAGCCAGCCTTGCGTTGACTCGGAGCCCGCGGTGAAACTCGGCTCTCCTGCCTCCGCGCCTGAAGGCGCTCTCATAACGCGGCACTGACGGCATGCCTGAAGGCATGCCCTGATACGAACCGTAATTGCACCCAAGACTGCTAGCCATGGTTGCGCGTCACTCCATCGCCGGCCCTCCCTGTGCTAGCATCAATTCGTCTAATGCCAACAGGAAAACTGCATATTATTCCGCTAGGCGGGCTGGGCGAGTTCGGTATGAACTGCATGGCCATCCGCTTTGGCGATGACATCATCGTGGTGGACGCCGGCCTGATGTTCCCCGAAGCCGAGTTGCTGGGCGTCGACATCGTCGTCCCCGACATTTCCTACCTGCTCGAAAATCGCAAGCATGTGCGCGGCATTGTCCTTACGCACGGCCACGAAGACCACATCGGCGCCCTGCCTTGGATTCTCAGCGAACTGAACGTTCCCGTCTGGGGCACCGAGTTCACGCTGGCCTACGTCGAAGATAAGCTCGACGAACATCAGCTTCTCGACGACTCCGACCTGCGCGAGATCCGTCCCGGAGAACGCTTTAAGGTTGGACCTTTCACCGTTCATCCGCTGCAAGTAACGCACAGCCTTGTCGATTGTGTCGCGCTCGCCATCCACACGCCGCTCGGCGTGGTGCTGCATACCGGCGACTTCAAGGTCGACCCGACGCCCACCGACAACCGCCTCTTCGACCTGCACGGTTTCGCCGAGTACGGCAAAGAGGGAGTGCTGGCGCTCTTGCAGGATTCCACCAACGTCGAGCGCAAGGGCTACACTCCGAGCGAGCGCGCTGTCCGCCGCAAGTTCGATGAAGTGTTTGCCCGCACCCAGCGGCGTCTGTTCATCTCCTGCTTCTCGTCCTCCATTCACCGCATCAAGCTGACGGTCGACATGGCACGCGACCACGGCCGCAAAATCTGTTTCATCGGCCGCTCCATGGAGAATTCCTCCGAGATCGCCGAAGACCTGGGTTACATCCAGATCCCCGAAGGCATGATGATCCATCCCGGGGAAATGAAGAACTTCGCGCCTGAGAAAGTGTGCGTCCTCATCAGCGGCACGCAGGGCGAACCCATGTCGGCGCTGTCACGGGCGGCAGTCGATAACCACAAGCACGCGAAAATCGAAAAGGGCGATACCGTCGTCCTGTCATCGCGCATCATCCCCGGCAACGAAAAAGCTATCTTCCGCATGGTGGATCACCTGTTCCGTCGCGAAGCGCACGTCATCTACGACGACGGTTCTTACCCGCCGATCCACGTCAGCGGACACGCCAGCCAGGAAGAATTGAAGCTCATCATCAACCTGGTGCGGCCCAAGTATTTCGTCCCCATCCATGGCGAATACCGGCAGCTCAAGTTACATGCCGAGCTGGCCGCGTCCATGCAAGGCTCGGTCGGCAGCGTGATGCTGATCGAGAGTGGAGACGTCCTCGAAATCGATGAGCTCGGCGCCCGCAAGGCCGGACGCATCAACGTAGGCCGCGTCTGCATCGATTCCGGCTCGCGCACCGACGTGGTCGAAGACATCGTCATCAAAGACCGCCGCCACCTCAGCGAAGACGGATTCGTAATGCCGATCATCGCCATCAACAAGCTCACCGGACGCGTCGAAACCTCCCCCGAGATTGTGACGCGCGGATTCTCGCCCGGCGAAAACGGAGTGATCGAACGCGTGAGGGAGATCGTCATGGAGACCCTCGATTCCTCCAGCACCGAAGAGAAAGCCGACTATGGCGTGATCAAAGAGAAAATCCGCACCGACCTGAAGCGCTACATCTCCCGGCAGACGCAACGCCGGCCGCTGATTATGCCGGTGATACTGGAGATTTGAGGTTTGCCGATTTGGCGAGGTGGCCTATCACCCCAATTTCGCTTCAAATCGGCTGATGGCTTTGGACAGTAGCGGAGCGGCCTTTTGTAGATTGGCGTACGCAGTGGGCATTAGACTAGGATCGCGACAGTTCGGTGGCTTGCTCAGAAATCGCGCGATCTGAAGGTTGGCTTCCGTAAGGTGTTTTTGAATCGTTTGCACTTCCGTTCGCAATTCTATTGAGGCTTTTCCAGCTTGATAAAACACGGATGACCAGTCGTCGGGCAAAAGTTTCACGGTCTCGGGTGCCGTCCCCCATTGGTCCTTGGCAATTGGCATCCAAAACATCAGGTTAGATTGCATGTCATTGAGTATAAAAAGGACGCGAGCTAATTCTTGTGCATCCTTTTGTTCAGACTGTACCTTCAGGAGTTTAAGGCTTTCCATCGCAGCATCGGCTTGTCGTTGCCCTTCTTTTCTCATTCTCCGCGTTTCCAATGTGTACCAGACCAACCCCGCGAATAGTAAGCATTGAATACCGAAACCTGCGAGATTCAGCCAGTCACAAGGCACTTGTGAGCTTACCTCTGAGCCAGAGCATAGCACTTCCATGAATAGAAGTGGCACATGCGCCATTTCTACCTAGCGCCATTTGGCGGGCTGCCCAGCCATCGCGGGAGCCAGTGCCACCCTCCAACGTATTTTAGAGAAGCTCAACATCGAAATCATCTTCTCGCAGTCGCCGCTTTCGATCCTCCTCCATGGAAAGGAGGTGGTGAAATTTGGAGGAAGAGTGCCATCCTTCGATCTTCCTTCGGAAAGCACTTTTTGCTTCCTCAGGACTGCTGCCTGCCTCGATCCCCCAAAGATTGCTCTTAGAAGGCATGCGTTCATCGGTCTTCAATACGTATTTTTTCATGGCTGCTCTTTTCAGAGAAAATGGCTCCCACCCCGTAAGATCACGGAGCGGTACAAGGTTCTTGGGGAGCTAGACAGAACCATACCTCGTGAGCAAAACGTGAGTCTGCTCGTCTGGAGCGAATGAACTTATGGGCTGCCTTTATCGCCTGTGCCTCCTCGGCATAGACAGCTGGCAATTCTATTAGGCCAGCATCGCTCCGTTTTAGTATGAGTTTCCAAACATCGCCACATTTGCAGACCCTTACTTCATGTCTAGTTTCGCCCATTTTGACTCCACCTTCCCGGGTGATTCCTTTGCCGCGCCCGCTGGCGGAGCAGGCCCCTATAATAGACTTCGAAGGTCTCACGAGGCATTAGGAGAACAGGAGTGGATGGTCACCCTTAACGACATCCGCGAAGCTCCAGCCCATCGACACCTTGCTTCGCCCTAGGTAAGCGGGTTTTTCCAGCGCAGACCTGGGAAGCGGGCGAAGTCGCGGTCCGTCGTGTAGAGCACGCCGCCATATTCGATCGTCAAGGCGGCCAGTTGCGCGTCGGTGATGAGCGCTCCTGGAGCTTGTCCTTCGACGATCATCTGTCGAAAAAGCGGCCAGTGATCGTCCCCGGGCGCCAGTAGCCGAACGTTCGGTTGCTCCAACCAGCGGTCCACAATTTGCACGGCTTCCTGAAGGCTGAACCGTTCCCCCGGCAGTCTCGGATTGGTCATGATCCGCAGAAATGCGCCGGCCGTTTGCCACGGCAATCCTATGGGTGTGGCTCCCGAGAACACGCTCTCGATCCAAGAGCGGGCTTTCGCGTGGTGAGACGATGCGCTGTCATAGGCATAGAGAAGAATGTTCGCGTCGAGAATAATCACCGGTGCGCCGGACCTTCCAATTCATCCAGTAACTGTGCGACGTTGTCGTAGTTGAGCCCAGCAGGTAACCCCAGTTTTCGCGGAGCGACAACAAATGGCTTGCGGGGCGGCTGCTTCGAAGCCATCAGGCCAAGGCGAAGGAAGCGGTTGACGACCTCCTTGAATGAGGCACCGGAGCGTCGGCTCTCTTTGTCGAGGAGACGGGCGACATCGTCGTCGAGTGACAGGGTGGTTCGCATATTGTGATGCTATTTCATTAGGCATCATGATGTCAAGTAACACTCATCATGATGTCAACGGCGGCAGTCTCTTGCAAATAACGCAGGAACCGGGCACCCTCAAGTAGTGTGCTATTAACCAATATGGTTTCTCTCCACGACATTCAGCAAGCCCGCGCGCTGCTCGACGGCATCGCCGTCCGCACCCCCCTGTTCGAATGGACGGACGCAGCGGATCAACGCAAGCTCTTCCTCAAGCTCGAAAACCTGCAGCCCATTGGCGCCTTCAAACTGCGTGGCGCTTACAACAAGGTCGCATCTCTTAGCGACGACGAACGCCGCCGCGGAGTCATCTCCTATTCCAGCGGCAATCACGCGCAGGGCGTGGCCTATGCAGCGCGGGCCTTGGGCGTGAAGGCCATCATCGTCATGCCCAGCAATGCTCCGAAGAACAAGCTCGAAGCCACCGCCGCCCTCGGAGCGGAGATCGTCGCCGTCGGACCCAGTAGCGAGGAGCGCCGCCTGCGCGCCGAGCAACTGGCCGCCGAGCACGGCTACGCGATCGTGCCACCCTACAATGACGAAAAGATCATCGCCGGCCAGGGAACCGTCGGGCTCGAAATCCTCGAAGACCTCCCCAACGTTGAAACCGTGCTGGTCCCCGTCGGCGGAGGTGGATTGATCAGCGGCATCTCGGCCGCGATCAAGCTCAGCAATCCCAAGCTTGGCCAACCCAGGGTGAAGGTGATCGGCGTCGAGCCCGAACTTGCTGCCGACGCGCAAGCCAGCCTGCGCGCCGGCCGCATCGTTTCCTTCCCGGCTGAGCAAGTCTCGCAGACGCTGGCCGACGGTCTTCGCACGCAGAGCATCGGCGCGATCAATTTCGAACACATCCGCGCCTATGTCGACGACATCGTCAGCGTGACCGAAGACGAGATTCGCGAGGCCATGCGCGCTCTAAGCGCGAACGTGAAAACACTGGCCGAACCGAGTGGCGCCGTAGCCCCTGCCGCATTTCTTTTCCACGCCGACGAGTTGCCCAACACAAAGATCAACGTAGCCGTGATCAGCGGCGGCAACATCGACCCCAAGTTGCTCGCCGAGTTGCGCAATCGCTGATCGCTCAGGAACGCACCCGAAGTCCAGGCTTTCCTCTGTGTCCTCTGTGGTTTCGCTTTTGACGCTGCGAACAGCGGGAACCACAGGGGACACAGAGGAACACGGAGGAAAGCCTCCGGTAGTGGCTGAATTTGAAACTTAGGCCGCTATTGAGTGGCAATCAGATTGCCTTGGTTGCCACTCGACCCTTCAAAACTAAAATCTACGGCGTAGAATCGCTCCCTATGAAATGGCGCGACTTGTGGCCCTACGCCCGAACCGTAGAAGGTTGGTTGGCTGCTGGCGTGACCCTCCTTCTCGCTGCGTATTATGGAGCAAGGAAAATGCTGGAAACGTGGGATTGGTACATGGACAGGTTCTTCGATTACAAGGTGAGAGACTACTTGGAGAGTCGGGTAGAGAAGGGAGGAAATTTTGGCCCGGTCCCACGGGCGGTTCCGCAATCAATTTCTTCTATCTCTTCGGCAACCGGGATGAAACCCCGCCGAGTGATGGGATGCCTGAAACGCTTGGCCAAAAAGAAGCAAATAGTCCAGACGAGCGTGGGCTGGAAAATCGCCAATCCAGCCGCTTGACTTTGGCGTTAATCGTCACTGAGAGTGGTATCGGAATTGCCTCGGATAGCCGTTTCTAGGCGCGGCAAGATTTCCTCTTCAAACCGGATGCCGAAATTCGACATGTTCCGAGTCACGTTTTCCATGGCAAAACACAGATCAATCAGAGCTAAGGCTATCAATCCTAAAAAGATCAGCACGGCAATTTCAAACCAGAGCGGCATAGAGCCTCATTTCCGATCTCGAAGTAATGCCTCTACGTTTTTGTCAATGCGTTGCACTTTGACGCCAATCACGCACAGGAACAGTATCAGGATAATTTTAAAACCGATCTCCATACATGCCTCCGTTTGACAGGCATGATACAACGGGAAATAGAAAAGCCCGCTGGCAGGCGGGCCTTTTCTCACAACTTGGAATTTATCGTCGCGTCCTTCTCAGCCGCGTCTGAGGAGGATTATGCCACAGACGCACGTATCTGTCACTGAGGTTTTCCAAGTACAGGAATTTCTGCTAGGAGTGCTTGGTTCGCTTGATTCTGCTCCAAAAAGACTCTCATTCCTTCGCACAATTCTCGAAATTGCTGATGGGCACGAGATAAAGGCTTTGGATGTCCTAGAATCTCGTTCATTTCTTTACGGAGCTGTCGCCGCTTTAGACCCCGGCGTAGCAGCATCTCTTGCAAAGCGTCACTTTCCTTTCGGTATCGCTCGATCATGTCAAACATTCCCATCATTATTTGCACGACCGGATCGTTTGAAGGGTTTGAAGCAGGCATCCAATGACCTCCTTAAGCTAATAGCATCTGAAGCGGCCAAATTTCCGAAGCAATACCAGCAGCCATTGCAGGGGTCACGCGCAACGATGAATGCACGCGACAGAAATTATAGTGCGCGAAGTGCAAAGCGCAAGCCGCTTTCAGGTGCCGCAACTTCTTCGAGAAAGCGTTCGTCAACCGCGTGAATCGCCGCATCTGCATACGCATGGTCAAGTTCTGCCGTTCGATGTGCGAAGTGCAGATGCGGGCCGGATCGGGATCGCCGTTTCGTACCTTGGAGATAACCTCGACGATTGGGCTTGGGGAGTATTTCGCATCCGCGTCATGCTGTCCATATTGGCCGTAGAGCTTTATCAGTTGCGCGAAGTCTACGTCTGACCCGAAGGCATCCTCGACGTGACGCTGATAGAACACAAAACCATCCGTGGTCAATTGAATCCGCGTCGAGATGCGCTCGGCAAGTTCGTTGACGAAATACCAAGTAGTTTCTTCTGTGCGCTTGCCGACCGTGTAGACAGGCACCAGCTTCGTTTCCGCATCCATTGCCACGAAAACCCACTGACTGCCCAGTTCGAGCGAATCACCCTGGCGGATGCGCTTATCTTTCTTGCCGACGTAGCACCAGATTTCATCCGCCTGTACGAATCCACAGCGGAGGTTTCGCATACTACTGTCCATGATCTCGGCGCAGCGGTCGCCAGTTCGCAGTAGCAGCGATGCGATAGTGTTCCGGTCAACATTGGTCATGCGGCTGATGGATCGGATGGAATTGCCTTCGACTAGCGCGGAGATAACGGCGAGTTTCTTTTCAGCAGAGAGAGTGTTCATTTTATCCTTGACCTTTCTGGTAAAGGCAAGCCAAAATGAACTTGAGGACTGGCATTTCGGCTTGCCGGATTGTTGGTTTTAAGGGCCGTTAGAGATTCGCGTCTCTATCGGCTCTTGTCATTTGCGCTTGTCAGTGGTGGCGGCGGCATCCTTTTCACGAGCCGTCCTGCTTACAGCTTGAGTATTCATGTTTTCAACTCCTTTTCGGTTGGCTTACGTCTGTGGAAAACTTCTAAATTCAAATTCAGCCACTACCAAGCCTCCGGCTCGATTCGTCCTTCGAGCGCGGCGAATGTACAATCCTGAGTTCCCACCCGAGGGCAACTTGAACCGCTGGATAGATCAGTTCTTTGGACTCTCTCACCACCAGACAACCGTCCGCCGCGAAATCGTCGCCGGACTCACCACCTTCTTTACGATGGCCTACATCGTGGCCGTCAACCCCGCCATCCTGAAAACTGCCGGCATGCCGGCTGGCGCCTCGCTAACAGCCACCATTCTCACCGCCATTTTCGGAACGCTGCTGATGGGCTTCTATGCCAACCGCCCTTTCGCCATCGGTCCGTACATGGGCGAGAACGCTTTCATCGCCTTCACCGTTGTTCACGTGCTCGGCTACTCGTGGCAAAGCGCTCTGGGCGCCGTGTTCCTGGCCGGGATCCTGTTTATTCTGATGACTCTTTTCCGCCTCCGCCAGTGGATGGTCGACGCCATTCCCGCCACGCTCCGCTACAGCTACGCCGTCGGCATCGGATTGTTCCTCACCTTCATCGGACTGAATCAGACCGGCATCGTTACCATGGGATTTCCCGGAGCACCGGTTCGGCCGGGCCATCTCACCTCGCTTTCGGTCCTGCTTTCCATCTTCGGTTTCCTGCTGATGACGGTGCTCACCATTCGCCGTTTCCCGGCCGCGATTCTTAGCGGAGTTCTCGCCACCGCTGTTCTCAGTTTTGTGACCCGGGTCGCTCCGGCGCCGACAGGTTGGATTAGCCGTCCGCCAAGCCTGCAGCCCGTCTTTTTCCAGTTCGATCTGCACAGTCTGTTCACCTGGGGATTTTTTCCTGTCGTCCTGACGATTTTTGTCATGGCATTTGTGGACACCATGGGCACGCTCATTGGTGTGTCGGCGCGCGCCGGTTTCCTCGACAAAGACGGCAACCTGCCGCAGATCGAGCGCCCGATGATGGCCGACGCGCTGGCCACAACCTTCGCCGCCGTGATTGGAACCACCACATCCGGCGCCTATATCGAGTCCGCCACTGGAGTAGAAGCCGGTGGCCGAACCGGTCTGACCGCGGTCATCACGGCGCTGTGTTTTGTCGGGACTTTATTCTTCGCGCCATTCATCTCCGCCATCCCGCCACAGGCATACGGACCGGCGCTCATCTTCGTTGGATTGCTGATGCTCACTCCGATCACCCGTATTCCCTTCGACGACCTCACCGAACTGGTTCCAGCCTTCGGCGTCATCGTCCTGATGGCCTTCACTTACAACGTGGGAATTGGCATGACGGCAGGCTTTATCTTGTATCCTTTCTGCAAACTGGTTTCGGGGCGCTTGCGGGAAGTTCGCCCAGCGCTCTGGGCGTTGACCGCCTTGTCGCTGCTGTTTTTCGTCTTTTATCCATACACGTAATAGTTAAGAGAAGGCGCTTTAGAGAAGCCGGGGAAATTCACATGATTCGCTTTGGCATCGCAGGTTTCGGTTTGCACGCCGTGCGGCGTCTGATGCCGGGCTTCGCTCTCGCTCAGAATTGCAAAGTGGTCGCTCTATCGCGGCGAGACTCTCACAAGGCACGCGAAGCCGCCGCGCAGTATGGGATTCCGCATGTCTTCGCCTCCACCGAAGAACTCTGCCACTGCCCCCAAGTCGACGCCGTGCTGGTCACCACTCCCAATGCCTGCCACCTGCAGGACGTCCTCACCGCGGTTGCTGCCCGCAAGCCGGTGCTTTGCGAGAAACCGATGGGCATGGACGCGGAACAATGCCGCCGGATGGTTGAAGCGGCGCGCAACGCCGGCGTTCTCCTCGGCGTCGCCCAGGTCTTTCGCTTTGAAGAAAGCACGGCGAGATTTCGCGAACGCGTCGCCGCTGGTGACATCGGCCGCCCGATCTTGGCGCGGGCGGAGTTCTCGTATCCCGGTTCAGGCCATGCCCGCACCTGGCTCTACAACCGCTCGATAGGGGGAGGCGGTCCCATCGCCGACGTTGGCGTCCACTGCATCGATGCCTTGCGTTACATCCTGCAGGATGAACCCCGGCTCGTGACCGCTCTCGGCCGCCCAGACGAACAATCGGGCGACGTAGAAGCGGCGGCCGTCGTGACGCTGGAGTTTCAGCGCGGCACTCTGGCCACGGTGCTGGTTTCAACTCGTGCCCACTATCGCACGCCGTTGGAGATTGTCGGTGACGCCGGCGTTCTCCGGGCCGAAGATGCGCTGAATGTTGAACGGCCGGTTAAGTTGGAACTGTGGCGCGACGGACAACGCGTCGCCGAAGAAACCGTTTCCAACCAACTTGCATACGCGAGGCAGGTAGACTCCTTCGCTGCCGCAGTCAAAGGTCGGGAAGTATTTCCAGTGCCTGGCCAGCAAGGCTGGCAGAACCAACTCATTCTGGACGCTGCCTACCGCAGCCTGTCCTCGGGAAAAAGTGAAGAGGTACCGAGAGACATTGAGGAATTGAATCATTGAGGTATTGAGACAGCTAATTGAGATGACTAAATGATTCAATGATTCAATAGTTTGCAGGGGGGAAGTTCGGTACAAATTAAAGGGCGCCCCGGATCCAAAGGATCACGGGACGCCCGAACAGCCCTCCCCCAGAACTGCTCACCCCAAAGATATGGCAGCTGGCCCGGAGAGCGGAATCCCACTCTTGAGCGATTGGATGGCACGAACGGGCCACTTGCCAAACGCCGGGTCTGTGCTAACATCGGTCACCTTGCGACTGGTTACTACCAGTCGCACCAAGGGTTCTGGAAGCGGTCTCCCAAGGTTAAGGTTTTCCTTTTCGTGGCGAGATTCCCCTGCCGATTCCGAACCCACAGGTTTTCCGTTTCGTAGTCGGTCTGACCGCCTGCGGGATTGAGCCTCTGGACGATCTACGGAAGGTAATTGTTGCTAGTGTGCAGCAGATTGCATTCCGAGATCCGGAATAGTCACGGTAAATATTGTTAAGTTGTTGATACGTAACAAGAAACAAGTTGCTGTAGTTTTGGAACGACAAATGCTCTATCCACAACAGGCGACCTATACCTTGGACACAAAGTTCAAGGTGAAACTCAGGAAGAGAAAAAATTTGGGGAGGGAATTAAAATGAGGCGAGTGGTAGTTTTAGCATTTCTGGCATTGGCGTTGCCGATTGCCGCTTGGGCGGACGGTATTACTCTCACAAACCAGTATGGCAGCATTTCGATTTCGAACGCGGGCATCACTTCTAAGGGATCGCAACTGCAGAGCTTCAACGGAATCACAGCTACGAAGGGACACGCTCTCGGTTCGGTCAGCTTCACGACCGGGGCTCTGACCAGCGGCTCAGTCCGATGGGGCGGAACGTTTGATTCCACGGGTTCGACATTTGTCGTGATTGGCGTTGGCAACTGGGCACATGGACACCACACAACGCTCTTCACCGGCAGCTTCGTCGGTCCGATCAATTGGACTCTGACTAGCCCGATTAGCGGGCCGGGCAGCGCAAACCTGACCTACACTCTCAGCGGCACGATCCAAGGCACGCTGTGGGACGGTCGTAGCGTGACTGGAACGACAACCCAGAACATCTTTACCGTTAACGGACAGCTCATCCAGGGTATCGGGCACATCCGTGTGGGCACCACGAACCTCACCGTCCCGGAACCCGGAACTTTGGGTCTTCTAGGAACAGGGCTTGTGGGTATCGCTGGAATGTTCCGTCGCAAGCTGATCGGGGCATAACCTAAGTTTGTTGGTTCGCCCAGAACACTCAACTCATAGCCCCGCCGCAAGGCGGGGCTTTTGATTTTGAGTACAAGCTACCTGATCGGCTTGCTGGCCTTTGCAGGGAAAGTTCGATTCCGCGTCGAACCGGCCCCTCCTCAGGACCGTCTGAACTGCTGGGTGTCCTGAGCCCTGCCTGACTCGAACACCGCTTTGCCCCCATGTCCTTTTCCTCGGTTACTGCGGTAACGGCCCGCAACGGCTTTGCCGTTGACCTTACCTTGGTCCAAACCTACAGTCAGGCGCAGGGGGTTGTATGAAGGATATCCATGAGGTTTTGCGCCGCAAGCAGGCGCAGTACACGCAGTTGGGTAAGCAGATCGAGATGCTGCAGCAGGCTGCCGAGAAACTGCGCGAAGTCGCGCCCTTGCTTGCCGAAAATGACAACGAGGACGATAGCGCAGTGCTGGCGGAAGTGGACGACGAAAACTCCAATGCGATGGCTGCCAAGGCCAGCGCTCAATCCTCGCCTGCCGCGCCCAAGCCAGCGCGTAGCGTAACTCCGCGCTGGCCGTAGAAGCGCAGAGCGAGGCGGGAGGCTCGGTCCCATGATATTGCAGGCACTGCTGGTGTCAAAGGACGACCTGACTGCGGAAACGCTGATTCAGGTCTTGGCGCAGCTCGGTGTTGCGGTGGATCGGTCGAACGCGGCCGATGTCGCCGTGACGCGACTGGCGGAGGAGCGCTTCGATCAGGTCATCGTCGACTTCGACGATCCCGAAACGGCGCCTCTGCTGCTCGACGGTTGCCGCCGCCTCGCCGGCCCCGACCGTAATCCGCCCGTCACCGTTGCCTTGCTACACGATGTCTCGCAGATCCGCTCGATCCTCGGCGCGGGAGCTCATTTCATCCTTACCAAGCCGATCACTCCCGAGCAGGCTCAAAACACCTTGCGCGCCGCCACGGCGCTGCTGAAGCGCGAAAGGCGGCAATCGTTGCGGGTTGCTGTCCAGGCGGCGGTTTCGATTCGTATCGACGAGAGCAATACTGTGGAAGGCATCCTGCTCGACCTGAGCACCGGCGGCATGGATGTGCTGGCGGCGAAGCCGCTTCCATCCGCGGCTCTCGTTCGCGTCTCCTTCGAGCTCCCCGACGGCGCTGCTGGCATTGAAGGTGAGGCGGAAGTTGCCTGGAGTACCGCCAACGGTCAAACCGGCCTGCGCTTTCTCGACATGGACGCCAAGATGCGCGAGGAAATGAGCGAGTGGCTGGCTGCCCGTTCGCACGATGCCTTGCCCGAAGAACCCGACGCGGTCAGCCAATGTAAACTGACGGACCTTAGTCTGGGCGGCTGCTATGTGCAGACCGAATCTCCCTTCCCTCAGTCCTCAGCCGTCGACCTGTGCCTGCGCGCCGCCGGAATGGAGATTCACACCGAAGGTTTGGTCCGGATCATGCATCCCGGACATGGCATGGGGATTGAATTCCCTGCCCGCACAGAGGAACAGCGCAAAAGCGTCGGCGAGTTCATCGAGTTCCTCACCGGCCAGCCCGGCGCGACTCCGGAACTGGAAACTTCTCCTCGTTCTCTCGTCGCCAACGTGGTCGACTTGAGCCACACCAGCAGCGCCGCGACCGACGCGGAGGATCCACTCCTGGAATTGCTCCGGACCGGCAATGCGCTGGAGGAAGAAGCGTTTCTCGCAGAACTGCACCGCCAGCGAACTCCGGCGGCTGTTAGCCAATAGAAGCCAGCCAATCGGCGTTCGCCCAATAGTGTCCTGATCCCAGCAAAAACCGGGAACCAGATCGACACCCCGTCTTTGGTGTCGGCCCAGTCCCCGGTGGTCTGTTCCACCTCGTTGATCGCAGACTACCTCGACACCCCCTCCTGAATGATTTCGGTTCGGTTAATTTTCCGAGAATTTTCCGATGCAATAGAATTGCTCTGCGCGCCGCCGACGCCGTGGCAGTCCGATCGAGGCAGCGCGACGCGCCCCAGCAGGCTGCGGAAAAATTCGGGTTTCGTATCAGGGCACCGCTTCAGCGGTGCCGCCGGTTTTCGAAATCAGCTGCCCCTTTAGGGGCTGGGCATCGACATCGGACTTTTTCCGCAGGCTGCTACTTCA
Source organism: Acidobacteriaceae bacterium (assembly GCA_003131315.1). Classification (GTDB taxonomy): domain Bacteria; phylum Acidobacteriota; class Terriglobia; order Terriglobales; family Acidobacteriaceae; genus Acidiflorens. The sequence goes on along the minus strand of PKUV01000029.1, from coordinate 36,924 downwards.
AGGTAAGCTAAAGGTCATTTGCTCAGAACTCCGATCTCGCGTGCGTTGGTGCTGGCTGGCGCCTGTCTCGTGGCCATCACTCCGTTTTTCTGGTGGGGCAGTCCCTCCGGGCATGATTTCGAGTTCCACATGTTTTCGTGGATGGAAGTTCTCGGCCAATGGAAGGATGGCATCGCATATCCGCGCTGGGCGGCGCTGGCGCACTGGGGATACGGCGAGGCTCGATTCCTGTTTTATCCCCCCGCTTCCTGGACTCTGGGCGCCGCGCTCGGTTCTATTTTGCCCTGGAAGATGGTGCCGGGCGCGTATTGCTGGATCGTGCTCACGCTTTCCGGGGCGGCCATGTACCGGCTCGCCCGCGACTGGCTCGCGGCTCCGGATGCGTTGTTTGCGGCCATGTTCTATGCGCTGAATCCCTACCACTTGTTGATCGTTTACTGGCGCAGCGCATACGCCGAACTACTGGCCGCTCCCTTGCTGCCGCTTGTGCTGCTTTGTCTCCTGCGGCTCAAGGAGCCCGCTTTGGGCCAGCCTGATTCCGCAGACTGCGGAGAGACTCGCAAGTCACGCGGGTTTGGGGAAGGGCACGACTTCAGTCGTGCCATAAGTCCGGCAAAAGCATCGGCTTTAGCCGCTGAGGGCAACTGCAATCTGTCTAGCCACCATAGCTTTCGCCCGACGCTGTGGTTGAGTCTCACGCTGGCCGCAGCCTGGCTGACAAACGTACCCGCCGCCGTGATGATCCATTACTCAACGGCCGGGCTGGCGTTGGTTTTTGCCGCGCGTGAGGCCGCCCGTACACGATCGTGGGGTCCACAGATCTGGCGTCCTCTCATCCGGACGGCACTGGCGATGCTCATGGGAGCCGGCCTCGCTTCGTTTTATCTGCTACCGGCAATTTACGAACAAGGATGGATCAACCTCAGCCAAGTGCTGTCGCCGGGCGTCCGGCCGCAGGAGAATTTTCTTTTCACCACCATTGCCGATCCCGATCACAACCGCTTCAATCTTCTGGTCTCGACCGTAGCCCTGGCCGAAATTGGCGTCCTCGCATTAGCGATCTGCTTTTCGCGCAACTGGCGGAAGCAGCGCGTAGGGACAGCCGCCCTCGGCTGTCCAGTCGCGCGCAGCGCGACCGGAGCGGCGACCTGCCAAAGCCCGTGGATGCTGCTCTCCGCCTGGGGTGCGGTCAGTGTGCTCCTCATGCTTCCCGCGAGCAATTTGCTCTGGCAACACTTGCCCAAATTCCGCTTCGTGCAACTTCCCTTCCGCTGGTTGCTCTGCATGAACGCCGCTTTAGCGATGCTTCTAACCCTGGCCGCCAAACGCTGGACCTCGCGCTTGCTGGCGTCTGCCGTTCTGCTGGCCACGGTTATCGTCGCCGGCTATCGCATCCAGGCCCCTTGGTGGGACACGGCCGTCGATATCCGTGAGATGAGCGATGCCGTCGCCGATGGCACCGGCTATGAGGGCACCGACGAATACGTCCCAGCCGGAGCCGACGCCTACGAGTTGAACAAAAGTCTGCCCCGCGTCAGCGACGACACGGGAGCACCGGTGCGCAGCGAGATGCTGGCGTGGGAGCAAACGGAAAAACACTTCACGGTGCACGCTGCCGCACCGCAAGATTTAACCGTTCGCGTCTTCAGCTACCCGGCGTGGGACGTCGTCGTGAACGGCAAGCCCACCGAAACGCGGACAACCGATGTCACCGGGCTGATCGTCATTCCCATTGCTGCCGGAAACAGCGATGTACACATCCATTTCCGCCGGACGATCGATCGTCTCATCGGAAACATCGTCTCGCTGGTCAGCTTCAGTCTACTGATCGCCGCGTGGATCATGACGCAGCCAAAGCCCCCGCTAGGGCAGAATATGTAATCCCTGTGTTCCCCTGTGTCCTCTGTGGTTATCGGCTTTTTGGCTTAACCACAGAGGACACAGGGGAACACAGGGAAAAGCTATCGGAGAGCACACGAGATGCAACGTCGCGTACTGCTGGCAACCTCAAATCCCGGCAAACTTCGCGACTTCGCCGGAGCCGCCGCGCCCTACGGCATCACGATCGCCAACATACCGCACTTTTCTTCTCTGCCCGAGGTTATCGAAGACGGAGCCACTTTCGAGGAGAACGCGCGCAAGAAAGCTGAGTCCTACAGTCTCACCGTTCCCGGCGAACTGGTTCTAGCCGACGACTCCGGCCTGGAGATTGATGCTCTCGGTGGAGCACCCGGCGTTCATTCCGCGCGCTACGCTGCCGACGAACCGCACACGGCAGAGTGCAACACGGATGACGAAGCCAACAACGCGAGAGTGCTGCGCGAACTAAACGGCGTTGAAGAAAAAAAACGCGCCGCGCGATTCGTCTGCGTCCTGGCCGTCGCCCGTGACGGCCAGACGCTGCACACCTTCCGCGGCACCGCTGAAGGCGTCATTCTGGACACGCCCCGGGGCCAGCACGGATTCGGATACGATCCACTGTTCTATTTCCCGCAAAGCGGCAAGACCTTTGCCGAACTGAGCGCGGTAGAAAAAGCGCAGTACAGCCATCGTGGCGCAGCCTTTCGCGCATTCCTGGAATGGTATCGGGGAGCCAACGGTCGAGAGCTTTAACCGCGGAGTACGCAGAGATCGCAGAGGAATTAAGCACAGCCACTTGTTTGCGGCGAACTCCGCAGCTCGGGCGTTAATTTCTAGTTTTCCTCTGCGAACTCCGCGACCTCTGCGGTTCAATCTTTCAAGCTTTCCTTGACTTCCCTTCCCCCGCAAAACGATAATAGCCAGTTTGCACATCGGACCACGTAAGGAGTAGTCATCGTGGCGTCAACTGCCAATCCGGTCGCTCCCAGAATCAAATCGGGCGTCGCTCCACTGCGCGCTGGCGAGGGAACCTCGTTCCTGCTGCGCCGTCTGCATTCCCTCAGCGGCGTCGTCCCCATCGGAGCCTTCCTTCTCGAACACTTCATCTCGAACGCCGAAGCCTTCAAAGGCCCACTCGCCTACGGAAAGCAAGTCGAGTTTCTGAACAGCCTGCCCTTCGTTTTTCTGCTGGAGCTGTTCTTCATTTGGATTCCGATTCTCTACCACGGCCTTTACGGCATCTACATCTGGTATCAAGGCGACACCAACGTCGGCGATTATCCCTGGACCGGCAACTGGCTCTACACCTCGCAGCGCTGGACCGGCATCATCGCGCTCGTCTACATGGTGCAGCACACTTATTACCTGCGCTTCACCGGCGTGCACCTGCCGACACATCCCATGCAGTCGTTCGCCAAGGTCCAGGGAGAATTTCAGAATCCCTGGATGGTCGCCTTCTATGCCGTCGGCATCGTTGCCGCTTCCTGGCATTTCAGCTACGGCCTGTGGTTGTTCGCCGCCAAGTGGGGTATTACGACCGGAGAAACGGCGCGCCGCCGCTTTGGCTACCTCTGCCTCGCGCTCGCTCTCGGCCTGGTTTCGATCGGCGCGGCCAGCATGTACGGATTCCTGAGGACGCCGTACCAGCCTTTGGATTCGAATGCTTCGGAAAATATAGTGATGCGCTAGCGGGTTGGAAAAACTCGATGTTGTGCTTTTTTTGGGTAGCACAGTTTTTTGGGTGGCGCAGTTTTTGGGTGGCGCAGCGCTTTAGCGCTGCGGTAACTGCAATATCTTGAATGCGGCTTTAGCCGCTGAGGTCACGAGCAGGCCCGGGCCCAGCCCGGCAGATCGGATTCATACAGCATGGCAGCAACTCCGAAAATCATCGTAGTGGGCGGCGGACTGGCAGGCCTCGCCGCCGTCATTAAGATCGCTGAGATGGGCGGTGAGGTTGACCTGTTCTCCATCGTCCCCGTAAAACGCTCACACTCGGTTTGCGCGCAAGGTGGCATCAACGCCGCCAAGAACCTGAAGGGCGAAGGCGATTCCACCTGGATCCATTTCGACGACACCATCTACGGTGGCGACTTCCTCGCCAACCAGCCGCCGGTCAAGGCTATGTGCGAGGCCGCTCCCGGCATCATCGATCTGCTCGACCGCATGGGCGTTCCGTTCAATCGCACTCCCGAAGGTCTGCTCGATTTCCGCCGCTTCGGCGGCACGCTCTATAACCGCACCGCGTTCGCCGGAGCAACTACCGGCCAGCAGCTTCTCTACGCACTCGACGAGCAGGTCCGCCGCTACGAGTCCGAAGGCAAGGTGAAGAAGTACGAGCACTGGGAATTTCTCTCGGCCGTGCTCGACGGAAACCGCGTTTGCCGCGGCATCTGTGCGATGGACCTGCGGACAATGGAAGTGCGAACCTTCCCTGCCGACGCCATCATCATTGCAACCGGCGGTGTTGGCGCCATCTTCGGCAAGTCCACGAACTCGGTTGTTTGTACCGGGTCGGCGCAGTCCGCGCTCTACCAACAGGGCTGCTATTACGCGAACGGCGAGCTCATCCAGGTGCATCCCACCTGCATCCCCGGCGAAGACAAGCTGCGCCTCATGTCGGAATCGGCCCGCGGCGAAGGCGGACGCGTCTGGGTTCCCAGGACGCAGGGCGACAAGCGCGATCCCAAATCCATTCCTGAGAAAGAACGCTGGTACTTCCTCGAAGAGTGGTATCCGAAATACGGCAACCTCGTCCCGCGCGATGTGGCCACTCGTGCGATTTTCAAGGTGGTGTACGAGCACAACCTCGGCATCGACGGCAAGCCGATGGTTTACCTCGACCTCACCCACATCGACCGCAAGACCCTCGACCGCAAGCTGGAAGGCATTCTCGAAATCTACGAGAAGTTTGTCGGCGACGATCCGCGCGACGTGCCCATGAAGATTTTCCCCGGCATGCACTACACCATGGGCGGACTCTGGGTGGATTACAAACAGTCCACGAACATTCCTGGAATCTTCGCGGCAGGAGAAGCTGAATACCAATACCATGGCGCCAACCGGCTGGGCGCGAACTCGCTGCTGTCGTGCATCTACGGAGGCTTCGTCTCCGGTCCGAATGCAGTGGAGTACGCCAAGAATCTGCAAGCCGCGCCCAGCAACGGCCACTTCGACGCCGAGCGCAAACGCCAGCAGGAAATCAACGCTCGCCTCATGAGCGCCGACGGCAACGAGAACCCGTTCCTGCTCTGGCGCGAACTCGGCGAAACCATGACTGCAAACTGCACGGTCATCCGCTACAACAAGAAGTGTGAGGCAGCGGACGCCAAGGTGGTGGAACTGCTGCAGCGCTACCAGAAGGTCAATCTGAGCGATCGCTCGCAGTGGGCCAACACCACCATCGCTTTCACGCGTCAGCTTTACAACATGCTGCAGTTGTCGCGAGTAATCGCGCAGGGAGCGGCCATGCGCGACGAATCTCGCGGCTCGCACTACAAGCCAGACTTTCCTGACCGCGACGACAAGAACTGGATGAAGACCACGAAGGCAGTCTATGCGCCCGAGTTGGATGAGCCAAAGTTCGAGTTCGAGCCGGTAGATGCATCGCTGATTCAGCCACGGCCGAGGAAGTACTGATGCGCCACTCAAATCGCAAACCGATCGCTAAAGGCTAAGAGCTAATGGCTAACAGCAAGTCCGTAATCATCAAGATCAAACGCCAACTCACCCCCGACGCCAAGCCGTCGTGGGAAGAGTTCGAGATTCCTTACAAGCCGAACATGAACGTCACTTCGGCGCTGATGGAGATCGCGGCCAACCCCGTCACTCGCGACGGCAAGCAGACCACGCCCATCACCTACACCTCGAATTGTCTCGAAGAAATCTGCGGCTCCTGCGCCATGCTGATCAATGGACGCGCCCGCATGGCCTGCTCTTCCCTGCTCGACAACCTCGATCAGCCGATCAAGCTCGAGCCGCTCTCGAAATTTCCCGTCGTGCGCGACCTCTCCGTCGATCGCAGCGTGCTCTTCGAGAACCTGAAGAAAGTGAAAGCCTGGGTGCCGGTTGACGGCACTTACGACCTCGGTCCGGGGCCGCGCATGACCATGGAGGACCAGGAAAAAACCTATCCGCTATCGCACTGCATCTCGTGCTGCTGCTGCATGGAAGCCTGCCCGCAGTTCAATGAGGACACAGGATTCGTCGGCGCGGCCACCATTTCGCAAGTGCGCCTGTTCAACACACATCCCACCGGCCAGGCTCTGAAGCGCGAGCGTCTGTCCGCACTCATGGGCGACGGCGGCATCCAGGAATGTGGCTACGCGCAAAACTGCGTCGAGATTTGTCCGAAGGAAATCCCACTGACCACGTCGATTGCCGAAGTCGGTGGCCAAGTCATGAAGCAAGCGCTCGGCGACCTATTGCGCAAGTGACGGCGGTTTGCGACTCCCGGTGCCCAGCCCCTAAAGGGGCCTGATTACGGAGAACTTGAGGCATCGCTAAAGCGATGCCCTGATATGAAGCTCCCTGATACGAAACCCGACTTTTTCCGCAATCTGTCAGAGCACAACTTTGCCATTCCCCAAACGGTGTTTTTCCCAATACGGGCACCTGAAATCAGCGGATTACCATCCGGTAACCACCCCTAACTCCCTTAAGTAATGGGGCTTACCCGGATTGCTTCACAGAATTGTTCATCCGTGGTTTACAATCACAGAACCTCTTTGGAAAATGGAGACTTTTCCACAGCCCCGGGGGTTGTTTCAAGTGACGCAATGATGCCATCGCAATGACGCGAAGATTCACAACGCCGAGATTCATAACGCGAAGCCTGAACAGCTCCAAACCGCCGCGGGCGCTGGTGGTTGCGCTGATCATGCTTGTGACGGTCGCGGCGCCAGGAACCGCCTTTGCCCTGCACCGCGTCGACCATCACCACCACCGGATCCTCCACGCATTGCACTTGAGCGGTATTCGCCGCTTGCTCTGGAACCCAATGTTTCGTCCGTCGCACGATTCCCTGCTCCGGCAAAACGAAGAAATCGACCGCCTCGATCTGCCACGCATTCAAGATGACGACGAACTGGAAGCGTTAAAAGCCTCGGGCGATCTGGTGCCCATCGAGGAGAGCGAGTCTCTAAAGATTGAGCGTGGACTTGATCCCTCGCGCCGCTATTGCCGCCCCTGGACCCGCGATTTTGTGCAGGACCTTTCCGAAGTTTATTACCGGCAGTTTCACGATCAAATCCAGGTGAACTCCGCTGTCCGCACCGTCAAGGTGCAGAAAAAACTTCGCCGCCACAATCGCAACGCGGCGCCCGCGGATGGCGACACCGCGTCGTCTCATCTCGCCGGCGTCACGGTCGATCTGCAGCGCCGCGGCCTGACGAAAGACGAGATCCGCTTCGTCGAGCGCTACTTGTTCTATTTGAACGCCCTCGGGTTGGTCGAGCCCGAAGAAGAGCGCCGCCACTGGTGCTTCCACATCATGGTCTCCGAGCGCTATAGTGATTGGCGCCAGACCCAGACGATTTTCCCGCGTCCGCCAGCGGAAGAATCTTTCACCGCCATGGGCGCCTCCAACTGAACGATCCGCTCCAAGTGAACCATCCTTCCCGCATCGTCACCCTAAATCGTCACCCCAGAAAATGATCGTCCTGATGGCAGGCCTTCCCGGAACCGGTAAAACCACGCTCGCTCGCGAACTGGCTCACCGCACTCAAGGCGCGCTCCTCGGCAAAGACGAGATCCGCGCCGCCCTATTCTCGCCGGAAGATATCGAATACTCCGTCCAGCAAGACGACTTCGTGATGGAGGTCATGCTCGACACTGCCCGCTTCCTGCTGCTAAATACTCCTAATCGCAAAATCTTCCTCGACGGCCGCACCTTCTCCCGCTGCTACCAGATCGACCGCGTTCTCAAGTTCGCCCGCGAACTCGCTCAGCCCTGGACGATGATCGAGTGCACCTGTTCCGATGAATCCGCTCGCCGGCGTCTCGACCTCGAACCCGACCCCTCGCACCCAGCGCACAATCGAACGTTCGCACTTTACCTCGAAGTGAAAGCCCGCTTCGAACCGATCACGTATCCCAAAACGACAATCACCACTGATCAGCCGCTTGAGCAGTGCACGAAGCAGGCACTCGCCGCCTTGTGCTGAGCGAAACCGCCGGTCTCGTATAGAATCCTTGTTCAACCATGAACAAGCGAATTTTTGCCGTCGCACTCTCCCTCGCCTTTGCCGTTCCCGTCTACGCGCAGACCGCCGTCAGCGAGAATGCCCGCGAGATCCACAACTCCGCCATCGTCATCGACACGCACGCCGATACCCCGCAGCGCTTCCTCGACGAAAACTACGACCTCGGATCGACCGATCCCAAAGATCACGGCCACATCAGTCTCGACAAGGCTAAGGCCGGAAACCTGGGCGCTGAGTTCTTTTCCATCTGGGTGGAACCGGAAACCAACCAGGGCCACTTCGCCCGCCACACGCTCGATCTCATCGATTCGGTCTACGAGCAGGCTGCCCGCCATCCCGACCGCATGATGATGGCCTTCAGTGTCAGCGACATCGAGCGCGCCCACCACGAGCACAAGCTCGCCGCCCTGCTCGGCATTGAAGGCGGCCACTCCATCGAAAACGACGTCCGCCTGCTTCGCGACTTTTACCGCCTCGGCGTGCGCTACATGACCCTGAGTTGGTCGAACACCAACGAGTGGGCCGACTCTTCCGGAGACATCAATAATCCCAAAGTCGAGCACCACAACGGCCTCACCGATGGTGGTAAGCAGATCGTCATCGAGATGAACCGGCTCGGCATGCTGGTCGATATCTCCCACGTTGCCGACAAGACCTTCTACGACACGATCGCCGTCACCAAAGCACCGCTCATCGCCTCGCACTCTTGCGCGCGCGCCCTCACCAACCATCCCCGCAACATGACCGACGACATGCTCCGCGCCGTCGCCAAGAACGGTGGCGTCGTCCAGGCAAATTTCTACAACGCCTTCATCGACGAAAACTACCGCGAGGCCGCCGAAGCGCAAGCCAAAGACCGCGACGCCGCCGTCAAGGCCTACACCGACCAGCTCAAGGCTGCTGGAAGGACCGTTACCTACGTCGATGCCGACCGCATCGAGCGCGAGTGGGCCGCCAAGATTCCGCGCCCGCCCTTGAAGTCGCTGATCGACCACATCGACCATATCGCCAAAGTCGCTGGCGTTGATCACGTTGGCCTGGGCTCGGATTTTGACGGAGTCAGCGGCGCTACTCCCGAAGGCATCGACTCCGCCGCCGACCTGCCAAAAATCACGCAAGCCCTGCTCGACCGCGGCTACAGCGCCGACGATATCCGCAAGATTCTGGGCGGCAACCTGCTCCGCGTCTTCCGCGAAGCCGAACGAGTCAGCCGCGAAATGCAAGCCAGCAAATGAAATGATCGGTAGCGCGACCGAGTGATGAGTCCTGGTGGAGCGACGGGCGTCTCGCCCGTCCCGCCGGGCGGGGATGCCCGAATCTCCACCAGCAAGCTAGGATCGACTGTCGTACAATCAAAGATTGCAAAAACACCCTACAGGAGCATCCATGCGAACTCTAATGCATACGCTTGTCCTGATAATCTCCACGTCCCTGCTCGCCGCCGCACAGGCAGCCTCAACTCCGCAACCGGCGATAATGCCGCCCGTCCGCAAGCCCGCCACTTCAGCCCCAGTTGCTGCCGCCGAGCCCACCGCCATCATCCACACCAGTGCCGGCGACCTCCATTGCACGCTGTTTCCGAAGGTAGCCCCAATCGGAGTTGAGAACTTCATCGGCCTTGCCAGCGGCGCCAAAGACTGGACCAACCCCGTGTCTCACGGCAAGAAGCACGGCGTCCCGCTTTATGACGACACGATCTTCCATCGCGTGATTCCCAGTTTCATGATTCAAGGTGGAGATCCCGCCGGAAACGGCACCGGCGATCCCGGCTACAAATTCAAGAATGAGACTTCGCCTACTGTCACCTTCGATCGCCCCGGCCGTCTCGCGTACGCTAACGCCGGACCCGGCACCAACGGCTCGCAGTTTTTCATCACTGAGGTTCCCTACCCCAGCCTCAATGGCGGATACACCATCTTCGGCCAGTGCGATGACGCCGCCGTCGAACTGGTTAAGAAAATCGCTCGCACGGCTACGAACGGCGAGCGCCCGCTTCGGCCCGTCAAGATCACGCACATCGACATCCATCGCGCCGGTGCATCCACCGCTAAGCCGGCAGCTCCCAAACCATCGGCGGGCGTGAAGAAACCTATGTAGCAAACCAATGCTGTTGCAGCCATCATCAAGTTTACGAAATGAAGTCTAGATCGTAGAGACAAGGCAAGCCTCGTCTCTACAGCAAGAGTAAGAAGATCAACTTAAGAATTCGAAGGGAGACTATGACCCGCACACCCGGAATCTATGCCGTGTTCGAAACCAGCGAGGGCACCATCGTTTGCCGCCTGTTTGAAAAGGACGCCCCCAAGACTGTCGCCAACTTCGTCGACCTCAGCGAAGGCAAGCGCGAGTGGACGCATCCCACCACCCGCAAGAAGACCTCCGATCCCCTGTACCACGGAACCATTTTCCATCGCGTAATCCCCGACTTTATGATCCAGGGCGGCGACCCGATGGGCACCGGTTTCGGCGGTCCCGGCTACCAGTTCGAAGACGAAACCAAAGGTTCGCCGCATCGTTTCGACAAGACGGGAAAGCTGGCGATGGCCAACTCCGGCCCCAATACCAATGGATCGCAGTTTTTCATCACCGTCGGCAACACCGACTGGCTCACCGGCAAACACACAATTTTCGGCGAAGTAGTCGAGGGATACGATGTCGTAGAAATAATCTCGAAAGTCGCGCGCAACCGTCAGGACCGCCCCAACAAAGACGTAGCAGTGAAGTCAGTAAAAATCGAGCGCTAATGCAATTCGGTGGAGGGACGGGCGCCCTCGCCCGTCCAACCGGGCGGGGACGCCCGGTGCTCCACAGGCGCGCAATACGACGGGCAGCGATTCAACCAATCCTTTCCCTTCCCTCAATATTCTTTATAATGATTGGTTCCTTCCCCGCTTCTGGAGGCGAGTGTCATGGCGTCGTTCAACGGAGTCCCTGTCCCATCCAATGGGCAGAAGATCGAATACAGCAACGGCAAGTACCGCGTTCCCGATCGCCCGATCGTCCCTTTCATTGAAGGCGACGGCACCGGCCGCGACATCTGGAAAGCCTCCGTCCGCGTCTTCGACGCCGCTGTCGAAAAGGCGTACCAAGGTAAACGCGCCGTAGCCTGGTACGAAGTCTTTGCCGGCGAGAAAGCCAAAGCTCGCTTTCAGAACTGGCTCCCCGACGACACCGTCAACGCGATGCGCGAATTTCGCGTCGCCATCAAAGGTCCGCTGACCACGCCGGTCGGAGGCGGCATCCGCTCCCTCAACGTCGCCCTGCGCCAGATCCTCGATCTCTACTGCTGCGTGCGTCCCGTGAAGTACTACGCCGGTGTGCCGTCGCCGGTGAAGCATCCCGAGCGCATGAACATCGTCATCTTCCGCGAAAACACGGAAGACGTTTACGCCGGCATCGAATGGGAAGAAGGCACGCCCGATGCCGCCCGGCTGATCGAATTCCTCAACAAAGACATGTTGAAAGGCGGCAAGAAGCAAATCCGCCTCGATTCCGGCATCGGCATCAAGCCCATGTCCGTCACCGGTACCAAACGTCTGGTGCGCATGGCCATTCTGCATGCTCTCGAACACAAAAACAAAGCGGTCACTCTCGTCCATAAAGGCAACATCCAGAAGTTCACCGAAGGCGCGTTCCGCAAGTGGGGATACGAACTCGCCACCGAGGAGTTCCGCGACAAGGTCGTCACTGAGCGCGAGAGCTGGATCCTCGACAACAAGGACAAGAATCCCAATCTCACTGTCGAAGAGAACGCGAACCTCGTCGAACCCGGCCTTGAGTTTGCCCAAGACGACTTCCGCCAGGCCATCTACAAAGAAGTAAAAGGCTGTCTCGATTCCATCTACGCCACGCACGGAAAAGGCGCGTGGAAGAAGAAGCTGATGATCAACGACCGCATCGCCGACTCCATCTTCCAGCAGGTTGTCACGCGGGCCGACGAATACAGCGTTCTGGCCACGCCCAACCTGAACGGCGACTACATCTCGGACGCCTGCGCCGCGCAGGTTGGCGGCCTCGGCATCGCTCCCGGAGCGAACATCGGCGACGGCTACGCCATCTTCGAAGCCACCCACGGCACCGCCCCAAAATACGCCGACAAAGACGTCATCAATCCCGGCTCCCTCATTCTCTCCGGCGTCATGATGTTCCGCTTCCTGGGATGGACCGAAGCCGCCGATCTGATCGAGCGGAGCCTGGAGCGTACCATCGAACAGAAAAAAGTAACCTACGATTTCGAGCGCCTGATGGAAGGCGCCACCAAAGTAAAAACCAGCGAGTTTGCCACTTGTATGATCGACAACATGAGGGTCGCAGTCGCAGCTGACTGAGACGACTTTGACTTTGCTGCTTGTACGGTAGAACTGGTCTCATAAATGACTCTGGTTAGGTTTTGGGAAGGGCACGGCTTCAGCCGTGCCGCCCGGAGCATCAAACAATGCGGGCTTTAGCCCCTGAGGAAAGGAACTTTTATGCGCAATAAAGTAACGATAGTCGGTTCCGGAAACGTAGGCGCCACCGCCGCTCACTGGATCGCATCGAAAGAACTAGCGGATGTCGTCCTCATCGACATCATAGAAGGCGTCCCGCAAGGAAAAGGTCTCGACCTGCTCGAGGCCATGCCAATCGAGAAGCGCGATTCCGCAATTCTCGGGACGAACGACTACGCCGACACCGCCAACTCCGACATTGTCGTCATCACGGCCGGAATCCCGCGCAAGCCCGGCATGAGCCGCGATGACCTCCTGAATACCAACTACAAAATCATGAGCGATGTAGTCGGCAAGGTCGTGCACCACTCGCCAAACTGCATCCTCATCATCGTCTCCAATCCCCTCGACGCCATGGCGCAGGCCGCTTACAAGCTCAGCGGCTTTCCGCGCGAGCGCGTCATCGGCATGGCTGGCATTCTCGACTCCGCCCGCTTCCGCGCCTTTATCGCTCAGGAACTCAAAGTCAGCGTCGAGAACGTAACCGCCTTCGTCCTCGGTGGACACGGCGACACCATGGTTCCGCTTCCCCGCTATTCCACGGTCGCCGGCATTCCCATCACCGAACTCATGGACAAGGCCACTCTCGATCGCATCGTCCAGCGCACCCGCGACGGCGGCGCCGAGATCGTCAAATATCTCAAGACCGGATCGGCTTATTACGCCCCGTCGGCCGCCGCCACCGAGATGGTCGAGGCCATCCTCAAAGACAAGAAAAAGATCCTCCCGTGCGCCGCTTATCTCAACGGAGAGTACGGCATCCACGGACTTTTTGTCGGCGTTCCCGTGAAACTCGGTGCCAAGGGGATCGAGCAGATCATCGAGATCAAACTGACGCCGGAAGAGAAGGCCGCTCTCGACAAAAGCGCCGCCGCCGTGAAAGAACTCATCGCGGTAATCAACGTCTAAGTGAAGGCACTAGACGCCTGGAAACGGCATGGGCAGAGACGCAGCTTGGCGCGTCTCTGGGGAGTGGGTTGTTTTGGAATTCAGGGCTTTCGCGGAACAATGAGGTATCGCAAGAGACGGAACCCCATATAGAACGCTGCCATCGTCAAACTCCAGACGACTAACGCTGCAAACAATCTCTGAGGCAGACTAGGACCATCGTAGCTCACCACTCCAGGAGGCAGAGGCAGTAAGTCTTGCAGCGCTGGATAGGCATATCCCACAAGTGCGACTATTCCTGCGCACAATGACAGAGTTCCCAAAATCGCTGCAAGAATCCTGTGTATCACGCGGCTGCTCCGACGGCCCAATTATGACATAAGCTCGTGGGAGCGCTCACGAAATTCAAAGCGGCCCCTACCTGCTTCTGATTTCCCTTTCGTGATCGCCCCAGGCTCGCTATAGTGTCTGAGGTCAGCACACGATGGACTTCGATCAGCTCGAAAATCCTCCTGGAAGTGGCGCGCCTCTCCAGCCTTTCCCGCGCAGCGGAGAAGCGTTTAGTAGTGCTTACCGGTAAGCTTCGCGGCGGTTGCGAACAGCGGTGACGTCGATTGTGCGCTCGTCCCTTTGGTCGAAAAACACCCGATAGTCGCCGCAGCGAAGCCGAAAACCGTTGAGCGGCGGCTTGAGCTTCTTCACATCGCCCGTGCGGTTAGCCAGGTAGCGACCCACACAGTGGAGAATTTGCATCGCGGTGTCGCGGACTATTGCGCGAAGGTCAGCGCGAGCTTCGGGGGACCACACTACGGCGATCCGCTCCGGCGCTTGCGGTTGGGTCATTTACCGAGGCCAAATTCGCGCAGGATTTCTTCGTGCGCAATACCCTCTCCGCGAGCCAGCGAAGCGCGGGCGCGGTCAAGCGCGGCAGCTGTTTCGGGCGTGACTTCTTCCTCTTCCACGGGTGCGGATGCCAGCGAGCGTGAAAGCGGCTCCACCATCACTTCGAGCAAGCTGCGCACAACCGTGAGCTTTTCCTGCGGCAGCATGTCGAGCAGCGCGTGCGCCTGTTGCCGTTCCTCTATGATCTTGGTCCCCATACTCTCTCCCACAGTTTAGACTCCGACCTCCACCCCCGCAAGAACCTAACGTCTTGACACCGCCTGCTAAACTAGATTCATAGCAGACAAAGGGTTGCTCCAAGAGGACTCGTTCTTTGAAAATTTGAAGCGGGTTCCGGTAGCCGTTTCGTGGCCGTGATCGCAGAGAGGGATATGGTGCCCGAAGCTCGCAGCTATCGCCTAACCCCTTATTCCCGAATACTTTGCAAATAAGTCATTTATCCGTAATACTTTGCGAATGAGAGACCAAAGAATCAACGATTTCGTGAGGCTAAGTCCCACGCGCTCAAGACTTTGACTGTAAGATCTTACCGCTCAAGACTTTGCGAAGAAAATGCCGCTAAAGCATTGATTTCAATAGACCGGGGTAAGGGGGAGGGGTGGGGTTACCCACCCTGCCACCCCACGGCTAGGACGTTCTCCGAATCGGCGTCGAGGTTTCATAAAACCTGCGACGCGTGATCTGTTTTCTTAAGAGCTGAGAGCCAAGACCGAGCCTTTGGCGATCCTGCCACCCTCGTGATAGTGTGATGAACCGACGACACGATGGACTTCGATCAGCTCGAAATCTTCCTGGAAGTGGCGCGCCTCTCCAGCTTCTCGCGCGCGGCGGAGAAGCGTTTTCGCACCCAGCCCGCCATCTCCTCCCAGATTCGGGCGCTTGAAGAAGAAGTGGGCGCTCGCCTGCTCGACCGCTCCGGAGGCCGCGTTTCGCTCACCGCGTCCGGCAAATTGTTTTTCAAGTATTCCGAGGAGACGCTGGAGCGGCGCAAGATAATCCTCAACGAAATTGCCGAGACCGAGCGCGTGCCCCGCGGCGAAATTGTCGTGGGAGCAAATGAAGGCACCTGCCTGCACATCCTGCCTGAGGTGTTCGCGCAATTCAAACGCGACTATCCGAACGTCGCCGTGAGCATCAAGCGCTCCGACTACGCCAAGATTCTCGAGTCGGTCATCGAGAACGTGGTGGACTTTGGCGTGGTCTCGCTGCCCGTAACCGACAACCGGCTCGAAGCGCAGATGATTCATCGCGACGAACTCGTCGTGATCATAGCCCCCTGTCATCCACTGGCGGCGAAGAAGAGCGTCACCGTGGCCGAAGTCTCGACCTATCCGCTGGTCGTGCCCAAACTGGGCCACACCCGCGACGCACTCGATGCGCTGTTCTATGACCACCACTTGAAGCCGAACTTCGCCATGGAACTCGATTCGAGCGAACTGCTGAAGCGTTTTGTGGCGGCCGATGTTGGCGTCGGATTTATCGCGCGCTCCAATATCGAGGAAGACATTCGGGCCAAGGTCCTGGTTGCGATCGCGTTCGCCGACGCGCAAATCCGGCGCGACCTCGCAATCGTGTTCCGCAAAGACAAGTCGCTCAGCCGCGCCGCCAAGGCTTTTATGGACATCGCGGTAAAGCAAAAGAATTTTTCCACGGCCGGGGCTGGGAAGCGATTCAAATGAACAGGGTTACGCGTTTCGTGCTCTTCTTGTTCTTGCTTCTTTCGGCTGCCGCAGCCCAGAGGCAGTCCACCAGCGGCAAAGCTTCCTCCGGCGCCGCCTCCAAGCTCATCGCGCTGAAAGTCACGGGAACGGCGCGCTACACCGACAAAGAAATTCTCGCCGCGAGCGGCCTGCAGATCGGCCAGAACGCCGCCGACGGAGATTTCGAAGAGGCGGTGCAGCGCCTGGGCGATTCCGGCCTGTTCAGCAACGTTGTCTATTCGTATTCTTCTTCAGATACGGGCGTAAGACTCGAACTGCAGCTCGCGGATACCGACAAGAGCAAGCTGGTTCCCGCGCACTTCGAAAACTTCGTCTGGTTCACCGACGACGAACTCCGCACCGCCTTGCAACGCCGCGTTCCGCTATTCAAGCAGTTGCTGCCGCTTGCAGGCAATCTTCCAGACCGGGTTTCCGAGGCGCTGCAAGCCATCCTCACCGAAAAGCAATTTCCAGGGCGGGTAGATTTCCTGCGCAATGAAGACGAATTGGGCGGCGCCCTGACCGCAGTCGTTTATCGGGTCGAGGAAGTCAGTATCCAGATTCGCGACCTCGAATTCCCGGGAGCTTCGCCCGAGCAGACGGCTCTACTCACAACCGCAGCCCGCCGCATCACGGGAGCAGAATACGGGCGCTCTTCTCTCGGCGCCCTCGCTAAGTTTGACCTGCTGCCGGTGTATCTGCAGCGCGGATATTTGAAGGCCGCGTTTGGGTCGTCAGACGCGAGTGTGGTGCCCCAACCTTCTCCTGCGGCTGATGCGCAAGGTCCCGCCGAACTTAAGGTGGATGCGATCGTCCCTGTAAGGCCGGGTAAGATATATTCAACTTCCAGCGTCGACTGGAAGGGCACCTCCGCCATCACCACCAGCGAAGTCGCGCCCCTCATCCACTTGCCGCCCGGCCAGCCCGCCGACGCCGTGCGCCTTCTCCGCGACATCGAAAACGTAAGCAAGCTTTACCGCAGCCGCGGCTACATGACGGTTCAGATCAAGCCCGACACCCAGTTCGACGACGAGAAAAGTACCGTGCACTACGACCTGAACGTCGTCGAAGGCGACCTTTACAGGATGGGAGAGTTGGAGATCCTGGGACTCGACACGCAGGCCACAGCGCGCATGCGAGCCGCGTGGACCCTGCGCGAAGGTCAGCCCTATAACGCCGACTATCCCAAGAAGTTTTTGGACGATACCGGACAACTCGTTCCCCGCGGCGTGCGGTGGGCCGTGAGCATTCATGAAACCCCGGACGCGAAAGCCAAGACCGTGGACGTGGAGATCCGTTTCAAGCAGCAGTAGCGCTAAACGCTGCGGGGCCGAAAGGACAAAATATATTTGTAACCCGAGCCTTGCGTGCGAATCTGTATATTGACACGATGATCGTGGGATCGTGCAGTGTCCACTTTGCGGCTATCACTTTTTGAACTTACCCCGTTTCACAGGAGAAGAAAGCACCATGAAAATTAATCGAATTGCGACTGCGGTTCTTGGAATGCAGATGTTGGTCGGGCTGGCGGCGGTTCCAGCGCTGGCTGCCGGTAAGAGCCAGACCTTGACCGGCGAAGTGAGCGACGCCATGTGCGGGGCGAAACATGAAATGGCCGGCAAGGCCGCGGATTGTACGCGCGCGTGCATGAAGCACGGATCGAAGTACGCGCTCGTGGTCGGGGACAAAGTCTACACCCTGGAGACCTCGGATAAGTCTGCGCTCGATAAGCTGAACGATCTGGCGGGAGCGAAGGCAAAGGTGACCGGAGAAGTGGACGGCACCACGATCGCGGTAAAGTCGGTGGCCGCGGGATCGTAACGTCAGCGGTGACTAGTATAGTGTCCCGCAAGTTCGAGGCATAAATCCACACTGTCATCCTGAGCGAAGCGAAGGACCTATGTACTTGAATTCGTAATACACAGGTCTTTCGCTTCGCTCAAGATGACAGCCCAAACTCAGGGCGCGGATTTACGGGACACGACACTGGCATGACGACTCCAATAAGAAACCGGCGGGCTGTCCGCCGGTTTTTTATCATCTCCCCAATCTGCCGTTGGTGCTAATTCTGGTTCGGATTATCGTCCCGGCGCTTCAGCGTCGGGCGATCGTCGTCGCCGCTCTTGTCCGTGCCGGCGGACTTATCACTGGTTGAAGTGCGGCGCAGGCTGGGACGGCTCCCATCCTTCTCTTCGATGACCTTGTGCCGGTTCTCGATGGTGGAGAGCCGCGATTTTACGTCGTCAAACTCCGAAGTGGAAACGACGTATTGCGCGCGCGCCGGAAGAATGGTCGCGATCTCCTGTTGCGACTTCTCAATGCGGTCGGGCGTCTGCGGGTGCGAAGCGAAGGCCTTGGC
This sequence comes from Acidobacteriaceae bacterium, assembly GCA_003131315.1. Classification (GTDB taxonomy): domain Bacteria; phylum Acidobacteriota; class Terriglobia; order Terriglobales; family Acidobacteriaceae; genus Acidiflorens. The sequence goes on along the minus strand of PKUV01000029.1, from coordinate 18,527 downwards.
GAGCGTGCCCGGTTTCTTCTTTTCTTTCGCCTGAATTTTCTCAAAGAAGCTGATGAAAGCCTGCGGATCGTATCCGGTCTTATACATGTATTGCAGGCCCAGATAGTCCGCTTCCGCTTCGAAATTACGCTGGAACTTCATGAACGTAAGCGGCAAGCCCAAGCCGGCAGCTTCGTATATTCCGTAGCCCAAGCCACCCCCGATGAAGATCAGAGGAATGGTGCCGATGTTCGCCCACTGCGCGCGCGTCATCTGACGAGTCATGTGGCGGGCGGCAACGTGCGCGATCTCATGCGCCATCACGCCGGCTAATTCGGCCTCTTCGTCAGCCGCCAGAATCAGGCCGGAGTTCACATAGAAAAATCCGCCAGGAAGCGCGAACGCGTTCACTTCGTCGGAGTCGATGACCTTGATGCTGAACGGCACCTGCGCGTCGGAATTGCGCACCAGATTCTGGCCAATGCGGTTGATGTACTCGGTAACGACCGGGTCCTGAACGAGCTTCACGCCTTGCTCGACCTGCATCGCGTATTGCTTGCCCATCCTGATTTCGGTTTCGAGCGAGTACCAGTTGCCCATGCCGCGTCCGCCAACCTTGCGGTTGCCGATGGCGTCCACATCGCTCTTGGTACCGTTGTGCTTGACCTTGCTGTCGTCGGGCTCCTGGATGGGAGGCGGCCCACTAGGGGCCGAGTCGCTGCTGCTCGACGAAGAGTCCGCGGGCGGAGTCGGAGTCGAGCTGGGGGTTGCCGAGGGATCCTGCGGTGGGGCTGGCGGCGTTGAGCCAGTCGTTGAGCCACTTGAAGGCTGAGTGCTCGGAGGCTGCGCGGTCTGATCCTTTGATGTCTGCGGCTGCGAGGCTTGCGGCTGCGCGTTTGGAGTCTGGGAAGTTTGATCCTGCGCCAGCGCCGGCAACGCCATCAACGCCAGTAAACTCAAGGAAATCAACAATTTATGGAACTTCATTTGGACACCCCGTGGGAACCCGGTCGGCTGACACGATTATACCCCCGACAGCAAGTCGAGACCGAACGGAGTTTCCCACCTAGTTGGACGCCGGCTCGCGCCGGAAAGTTACCCGTTATTTTCACAGAAAGTAGCGGCTGAGGTTCTTTTTCGCATGCGTCTGTGCATAGCGGCCCGCGGTCCGAGTACGGTTCGTATCAGGGCATGCCTTCAGGCATGCGGAAAATGCTGGGTTATGAGAGCGCCTTCAGGCGCTGAGGGCTGGAGACCGGAGTTTCATCACGAGCCCTGAGGTTCTTCTCGGAACCGCCCGCGCGAGTTCCCTTTCCGTTTCCCTCGCCGCCGGTGTACTATGGCGCGATTTTGGAAAGCGTTTTCGAAAGGCGGAACCGTGCATGTTGAACCGTCGCAGCTTTCTCTCGTCGTCTTTCGCTTCATCCCTCGTCGTAGGCGCCGGCTTGGCCTGGCGCGGAAATTTATGGGCGCAACTTGAGTCGCTGCCCTCAAAGCTGCCGGAGCACTCCCTTTTCGACTCGAACGAAGACGCCTACTGGCGCGAACTCCGCAAGCAGTTCCTTATTCCCGCGGATGAGATCTACCTCAATAACGGCACCGTCGGATCGAGCCCGGCACCCGTGCTGCGCGCGGTGTTTGAAGGCTATGAGGCGTGCGAGAAGCTGAACGAGTCCGATCCCGAGGACTATCCGATCTGGGGATATGCCTCGTGGAACCAGTTTCGCGATCCACTGGCCGCCTTTGTAGGCTGCAACCGCGACGAGATCGCGCTGCTAAGAAATGCCACCGAGGCCAACAGCTACATCGCGAACGGCGTCGATCTGAAGCCCGGCAACGAAGTGCTGATGACCGACCAGGAGCATCCCGGAGGCGAGCACCCGTGGAATCTGCGCGCCAAGCGCTACGGAATCGTGGTGAAGAAGATCACGCTGCCGAGGCCGGTCGAAAATCCTGCGCAGGTGTTGAATCTGTTCAGCGACGCCATTACCGCGCGCACCCGAGTTTTGTTCTTTAGCCACATCAGCACATTTTCCGGAGTGGTGCTGCCGGCCAAGGAACTTTGTGCCCTGGCCCGCGGCAAAGGGATTATTTCCGCAGTGGATGGAGCCCACGTTCCGGGAATGATGCGGCTGAACCTGCACGACTTGGGCTGCGACCTGTATTCATCGAGTCCGCACAAGTGGCTGCAATCGCCCAAAGGCTCGGGCTTTCTCTACGTCCGCGACGAAATGATCGACCGCATATGGAACACGATCGCCACCGAAGGCTGGGACGACGTGAAGATCCGCGCCGAACGATTCCAGCGCATCGGCAGTTCAAACGTCCCCGCCCTGTGGGGATTGCGCGCCTCGATTCAACTGGCTAACGACATCGGCATGGACCGGATCGAACGCCGTCACCGCCAGCTCTGCGACTACATTCTAGCGGCCATGATCAAGCGCGGCGCCGTGTCATGGACTTCTCCGGATGCCTCGATGCGCTGCGCAATTGCAACCGTGAACGTGCCGCCGATCGTCCGGATGGATCTGGAGCACTGGCTATGGAAGGAAAAGAAAATTCGCATCCGCGGAGCCGACCCGCACAAGCTGCGCCTCTCCACGCCCTACTACCTGTCGAAGCAAGACATTGACCGGTTCCTGGATGCCTTGGACGAATACAAGAAGTCGAAGGTGTAGCTCGGTTTTGGGTGGGCAATAAATTCCGGAATAAAGTGAAGTGGCCCGGATCTATCTCCTATAGCTGTCAAAAATATCGTCGGCACGTTTCTCAGATCTGGGGCTTTACTGCCGCAGCCCAAGCTGGTGGCGCTTCCAGCCACTCATTTTCAGTGGAACTGAGAATCACAATCAGACGATATCCGCTTTCTGCCGAGTTATCGAACAGGATGGTATGGTCTGCGCGTTTTATGGCAACCGGTAGATTTGCGAGGCTCCGTTTGTAGCGGCGTCGCACGTCATCTTCCGGGACATCGTGACCGCCCGCGAGCACCCGATTTCTGATTCGCGCCAGATTGATTTCAACGTTCTCTGTTCCGATGTAAACGAGCACGATCTCGAAGCCGAGCAGTCGCGCGTCGATCATCATTTGCAGGTAGTTTTTCCCAGCGAGTGTGGTCTCGATAGCAAAGCTTTCGGCTCTTCTTAAATGCTCGTGCGCAGACTTCAGAACCTGTCGGACGCCAGCAATCGGAAACGCCGCAGCCGCTGTTGGCTGGAGCGTCCTTGCAATCGCGTCGGGATCGAGGACTGGAATCTCGCGGAAAAGCTCAGAATTCCAGCGCGTCAGGGTGCTTTTTCCAGAGCCGTTCGCTCCAGCGACAAAAGTAAGCGTTGGAGGGCTCAACGCGACGATTGGCTGGACGGTGGAAGTTGCTTCCGTTGCCGCTCTGCGAGAATTTCTTGCAGCCGCCTTCTTTCGATAGCCAGACCAGCGCGGGCGGCCTGGGCCATCTTCTGCGCGATCTCCAGCCACTTTCCAGCCATGATTACTAGAATACTCCGATGCGGACTTTTCTCAAGTTCGCTGCGCCGGAATGGTAGCCGAGACTCTTGGACGGTCGAGAGCGGCGTGGGATAGCTGGCGGCGGTGCGAGAAGTCAAAGGCCCCGCTCAAGCGGAGCTTGGACGGGCCACCCGCCCTGTCGAAGCAAGACATTGACCGGTTCCTGGATGCGTTCGACGAGTTCAAGAAGTCGAAAGCTTAGCTCGTGTGGGGACAGGTTGTGTGGGGACGGGCGTCCTCGCCCGTCNNCCAAGCCGAGCGCAGCTCGGCTCCCCCGTCTAGCACCATCCCAACTGACGACGATCAGGATTCTTCCGGGGCAAGTTGCGTCGCACTTGCGCCTATTTCCAACTGCCCCCCCTCCCCCCCTATTTTTTGATCTATNNGCTGAAAATGGGTTTGGGGCAGCTTCGAGGGCCGTCTTGGGAGACCGGCGCACTTCTGGCTGCCCCAATCAGATCTCTATTATCGCGCACGGCGGGTTGGAAGTCTGTGACGCGTGTACAGGGCATTTGTGATGAAAAAGATCGGGTTTCGTTCAAGCGGGTAACTTGGATGGACGACGTTCCATCGAGCGGTAGCGATATAATGCCGTCTATGGCGAAGAACGTCATTCACATCTCGGAAGCGGAAGCGGCCCGCGACTTCGCCGGACTGCTGGCGCGAGTACGCGCCGGGGGCGAGATCGTCATCGGTGACGATGCATGCCCTGTGGCCGTGGTTCGACCCGCCGAGCCCCATGTTCGCTTGCTCTCGGAGTCTCTAAGGCTGGCCAAAGAACACGCCTCCAATGCAACGCTTGACGCGGACTTTGCGCGCGATCTCGAAGAAGCCATCAACAGCCATCGTGAACCGCTGAACCCGTCCGCATGGGAGTGATCCTCGACTCCAGCGTGGTGATCGCCGCCGAGCGCCGCGGCGATACGGTCGAGCAGTTGATCGAGCAAATCGTAAACCGCATTGGCGACCAGGAATCTGCGCTCTCGGCAATTGGTTTGACCGAACTCATCCACGGCATCTATCGTGCCCGGACGCCGGAAGTGCGCCTGCGCCGCGAATCGTTCCTGAACGAACTGCTGGCCGACCTGACGGTGTACCCGTACACGAAAGAGACCGCGCTCCTCGCCGGTAAGATCGACGGCGAGCAGCAGAGCCGGGGCGTGGTAATCCCATTCGGAGACCTGCTGATTGGAGCTACGGCATTGTCACTCGGCTATCAGGTGCTGACAGGCAATCTTCGCGACTTCCAGCGTGTCCCGGGTCTTTCCGTTGTGCAGCTCTGAAAGCATCGGGAAACTCCGCTACAAGGTGGGGTGAGTGCGCACCATTGGACACCACAGGAACCAGGAAATGCGGGCCCCCTGCCTGCCCCCTCAGACGCCAGAGGTAGGTGCCGCCGTTTCGCTTGATTCCAGGTGGTGACCGGCGACCGCATAATTTTCTATCTGATTGCGAAACAGATTCATTAAGGACAAGACTTCATCCTGAAGCTCAAGGTAGTCGTCCACACTCACATCGAGGGCGAGGCCGTGGGCTATATGGTTTCGCCTTTCCACAAGTTTGTGGTCGATCAGATGATACTTCGGCTCGTACTCGGTTATGTCAAACCCAAGCGTCCGAAGGATCTCACTTAAGACAGTGGAGGAAAGGTTTGCCTCGGTCCGAACGGCGCTCTTATAGGGTAAAACACATCTACCCTCCATCTCATCACGAAAAAAATCTACCACATCGAGGTGGGTCTTAATCTTCTTGGAGATTTGGGCGGCGTTCAGCTTCGACCGCAAGACAATCGCCAGCATGTTGCCTGATAGCTCGGAATGCTTGCACCGCTGCATTGCCACAAATTCGAGATAGTCCTCTGCAACCGCCTTCACAAATCCTTCCCAGTGAGCGTACAGCAAGGCAACAGCGGCCCTTGTCATCGCCTCCCTGCGGGTCCGGCTAACGACCGAGCTTTGAACAATATTTCGTAGATCCGTTAGCTCTTTGCGGCGCCAGCTTATTTCAGCGGCGACCTTATCAATGAGCTGCTCTGTTGTTCTTATCTTCATCGCTTAAAGAGTTTGCGCCCAAGGGGAATCAGTTGCGGGAGCCTGCGCGTTGCGGTTATTCCCGATCCCGCCCAGTCGGTATAGTGAGCATTAGACCATATCGATTGGATAATTCCGGGAATCTCGCCGTCGGCGACAGGTTTGTTGATGTCATATCCAAGCCCGAGGGCAACTACCTCATACTGCGAGAGCAAAAAGCCGCCTTCATGCTTCCGCTTCTTCTTGTTGAAACGCTTGAACGCATCGCTTCCTACGCTACGAGACAAGGTATCGAACGTTTCGCGAAACGACTTCTCGTACAGCGACTTGTCGAAGCTGGGACTTGTTGCGATTTGCCTCATCCGGTCCGTGAGAAACACCCCGACATCACCGACTTCTTTCAAGTCAGCGACGGGTATCCGCGAAAACAGGACAAACCGCAAAACCAGTTCTATATCATAAGCCTCCTCCACCGGTCTCTCGCTAAGCGCAACGCAGTCCTTGAATGCTTGATGGTCGGCCAGTTCCCGCAACCAAAAGTAAAGATCGCGGTTTAACATGACCAGAATACAGTTTCGAACTTCTTGTGGGCTTAGCTGGGAGCCGCCCGTATTTAGTCTCTGGAATAGATCATATTTCGCGGTCTCGTCGCTTTCTCTGAGAATGATGCTTGCGGCAAGTTTTGATCGTTTAATCAGGAGCCGAGCTTCGGTGGGAAGAGACTTGCCTTCATCATTTGGGTTTTCCCACATCTTGCCCTTCAGAGAAGGGAGGTACTTCGTCCCCCGCAGGACGAGGGCGTCGACCGGCTTTCCCTTTTCGTCTTTGAGCATTCCGAGCAACTGGTAAATGGTTGAGAGCCGTTGAAGTCCATCCACGACATCCCAGACGCCGTTCTCTCTTTGGCTTACGAAGACTGGGGGAATCGGTATTCCCAACAAGATTGATTCGATCAGGTTGGTTTTTTGTTCTTCTGTCCAACGAAAGAACCGTTGGAATTCGGGATGGATGTCAATCTCGTCCCTCTCATATAAACTGATCCACTCACCGATGGACATTAGATAAGCATCGGTCCTGATCTCTTTTCTCCTTGCTTCGATTTCAGTCCTCAGACCCATGACTCTCCTGTCCCGGAAATCAAACGCATTCCCGCGAAGGGCAAATTATATCGCGTCCTCCTAAGAACTGAGAGCTGACGGCCAAAGGCTTCTCTACGTCCACCGGAACCAGCGCAGCGCGAGAATAAACGAAACGCCGCCCCAGACTGCGAGCACAACGAGTCGCCCCGATTGTGAGCCCAGCGAGGCGCCTTCTAATATCGTGGCTCGCAGCGCATCGTTGAGCGCGGTTAGCGGGAGGGCTTTGATGAAGGGGTGGGCGATGGCGGGAAATTTGTCGTAGGAAAAGAAGACGCCGGAGAAGATCCACATCGGCATCATGACCAGGTTGATGAGGCCGGAAACGGTTTCGATTTTCTGCGCGCGGCAAGCGGTTAGCAGGCCTACGCCGCCGAAGGTCACCGCTCCCAGCGATGCGAGCAGGATGACCGAGAGGATCGATCTCCATCCTTGCACTCGCATGTGAAACACCAGCACGCCGAAGCCTAGGAGCAGTCCTACTTCAATCACCATCAGGACCAGGCGGCTGCTGGTTAAGGCTAGAAGGAAATCGCTGCGGCGCATGGGCGTGGCTACGAAGCGCTTCAGTAGTTTGCGCTGGCGCATTTCCACCAGCGCGAAGCCTACTCCCCACATGCCGGAGTTCATGAGGTTCATGCCTAGCAGTCCGGGGATGAGGAAGTCGATGTAGCGGGAGCCGGGTTCGCTGGAGGATTGGGCGGAAGTGGTGAGCGTATCTTTGCGTCCGGCGGCGGATTGGAGCGCAGCGTCAATTTCGGCGCGGGAGAGCACGCTCTCCGGGCGAGCGGGATCGTAATAGTAAGTGTAGCTGGCGTCGGGATTGGCTTCGATCGCCAGATCGAACTTGCCGAAGTGGAAGCCCTTGAGCGCGGCATCGCGATCGAGCACGGTGGCTCGGACGGTGGAATGAGCGGCTGAACTCTGGAGCATGGCCAGCGTTTTCTGCGCGCCCTCGCCCGCGATCACGACGACCGACGTGATGTCCGCGGGCTTGTTGCGAAAGGCGATGCCCAAACCTGCCGCCAGCAGCAGCGGAAAGATGAAGACCCAGAATACGACTTCCGGCTCGCGTTTGAGTTCGAGTATGCGCGCCCAGAGCAGGTGCGTGTAGCCAGACCAGCGGCCGTTGCGGCGTGCGGGGCGGATGGGCTGCGGCTGCTGATTCTTATCAGCGTGGAGCGTGGGCGTGTTGGTTTCTGTGGTTGCCATTCAGTCCTCTCGCAGGTGACGGCCGGTGAGGAGCACGAAGACGTCTTCGAGGCTGGCCTGGCGCGTGCTGAGGTGTTCGAGTTGATGGCCGTCGTTTGTTACCGCGTCCAGAAGAGCGGGGATAGTGAGGTGCGGCTCGCGGACACTTAGGCAAACGGTCGAATCCTCGCGACGGACGGACTCCACGCTGGGCAGAGAGCGCCAGCGGTCGAGGTTGTCTTTGTCGCGGTTATCGTGGTCGGCGTTTCCGTTGGCGGTCTTACTAACTTGGAATTCGACCACGTGATGGCCGCCCATGCGGTCGATAAGGTCGGAGGGAGTGCCTTCGGCGATGATCTGACCGTGATCGACGATGGCGAGGCGATCGCAGAGGCGCTCGGCTTCATCCATGTAGTGAGTGGTGAGCAGGACGGTGCCACCCTTTTGCTGGAAGGCGCGGACGATGTCCCAGAGCTGGCGGCGGCTTTGGGGATCGAGTCCGGTGGTGGGCTCGTCGAGAAAAAGGATGCGCGGATTGCCGACCAGAGCGGTGGCAACGGCCAGGCGCTGCTTCTGGCCGCCGGAAAGTTTGCCGACCCAGGCGTCGGCTTTTTCGGTGAGCTGGAGTTCTTCCAGGATGTCGGCGGCGGGGCGCGGTTCGCGGTAGAAGCTGGCGAAGAGTTCGATGGTTTCGCGGACGCTTAGTTTTTCCGACAGACGCGTTTCCTGGAGCGAGATGCCGATCCACTCGCGCAACTGGCGCGGGTTGTCGTTCCAGGTGTGTCCGAAGATGCGGACTTCTCCGGAAGTGGGTGCGAGCAGGCCTTCGAGGATTTCGATCGTGGTGGTCTTCCCTGCTCCGTTGGGACCGAGGAGGCCGAAGCACTCGCCGGCCTCGATTTGCAGGCTGAGGCCGCGGACAGCTTCGACTTTGCCGTCGTAGGTCTTGCGCAGGTTGGTGCACTCGATCGAAGACCCCACGATGGCATTCTAGCGCAGTCATGTTTGGCAAGGCTCCAATCCCCTTTTTCAACGCCAGCAAAAAGCGGGAACCACGGAGGACACAGAGGTTCACGGAGGAAACCCTGCTGGACTGGATATTCCGTTGCGATCCTGGTGGACTTAGTGGTTGATGGGGTTTGGCGAGTTCTATCTCACTGGTATCGGGACGTTGCCTTTTGCATCCTGCCACAAGATTGCATTCAGCTTCTTTGTGTCGACCGCGTCAGGTCTCGAGAAATTCATCTGCGACGATTCCTTCGCGCCCGCCGCTTTCTTTTCGTTCACTTTGTAGATGAGGCCGCTGCGCAGATTCTTGTCGTCGGCCTGGTAGGGCGGCTGCGTTCCCGGGCCGGAGAACAGCGGCGTCATGAGCGGGGCGTGCGCGTCGAACAGGTTCATCGGCGGCAGGCCGAGTAGAGCTTCCATGGTGTGAACCATGCTCACGGTGGTGTAGAAGCGATGATCGACAAACGCTTGCGGCGTGTGCGGCGAATACTTGCTGATGACTAAGGCGGTAGATCGATGGGCATCGATGTGATCGGCGCCGTCCTGCGCGTCGTCTTCGACCACGAAGATGGCGGTGTCGTCCCAGTAAGGGCTGTGGGAAACGGCATCGACGACGCGGCCCACCGCGAGATCGTTGTCGGCGACCGAGGCCTGCGGAGTTGGCTTGCCCGGACGCGTACCTCCGGTGTGGTCATCGGGCAGGTAGAGCAGCGTGAACTGTGGAAGTTCTTTGGCGGTTCCCTTCGCTTTCACAAACTCACCGAATTCGCGAAGGAATTCGTCAGCGCGGAGTTGGTCGGGGTAATCGGTTTCGAAATCCGGAAAGAGCGGGTCGTAGTGATCGCGCAATGCGGCTTTGGTGGGGCGCATGCGCTTCATCTGCGGAATCGCCCAAGGCCACGGACTCGGCCCACCGCGCGGGTTGCCGACGTTCGCGGGTAAGCGATCGCCTTTTTTAATTTCGGCCACTGGACAGGTCGCAGACGAGGGAGACGGCGTGCCCTGCTTCGGTGATTTCACTTTTTCACTTTTGCACCACACGGCGGCGATAAATTCTCCGTAGATGCGATAGGTTAGGCTGCGGCGGGCGAGGTTGTCCCAGAGGAAGCCGGTGGCGGGGTCGTCGATGTCGGGGATTCCCTGCTCGAGCGGAAATTCTTCGGCCACGCTGCCGCCGGAGTCGTAGGTGCGCTCCTTGCTGCGATAGCCGATGGGCCACGTCTTCTCGTTGTAGTCGGAGGTGGTGGAGGCGGTGGACCAGAGGTGGCCGTCGCCGGAAACTTCGCCGCTGTCGTAGAAATTGTCGAGCACTCCGAACTGCAGCGCGAGCTTGTGCTGGTTGGGCGTGATGTCAGCGCCGTACATGGTGAGCGACGGGTCGCCGTCGCCGACGGGCAGGTCACCGAAGATTTGATCGTAGGTGCGATTTTCCTTTAGAACGTAGATCACGTGGCGGATGGGATTGCTTCCGGCGGCGAATGTAAGTTTGCCGCCATCGGAGCGGATGAGATTGTCTTCTTCGACTTGGTGAGTGTAGGCGGCTAGATTCTTGTCGATGTCGGCGAGGCTGAGGCGTTGGATGGAGCCGCCGATCAGGGTTGGAATGTACGGGTGCTCTTTTCTTTTGCGCTCGCCTTTCAGCTTGCCCTGCATGTTGTTGGGGCCGCTGCTTTCTCCTTTGGCGGTGGCGATGAGCAAGTCGTTGCCGACGATGGCGAGGGCGCTGGGATACCACTCGGTGGGGATGAAACCGAGGGGACGCAGTTCTATTCCACCTTCAAAACCGTGGGCGAGGCTGCCGACCCCAAAGACGGCAACGGCGTCGAGTGCACTACTTGCGACGAACAGACGCTCGTCATCTTTCGAGACGGCGATGGCTTGTGGAATTGCCCCGAGCATCTTTGTGCTATAGACGCGACTGACCGTCCCGTCATCCAGATTCAGTCCGATCACAGAGTCAGCGTTGCTTAGCGCGACATAGAGCAAAACCTCATGGGGGCTCAAAACCATCGCTGTCGGATGCGAACTCGGTGCGGTGGGATCGGCAGGTTTCGCGAGTTCGATCCAGCGCGCAACCTTGCCGGATTCAAGATTCAATTCCGCAATTGCGGAGCCGTTCCACAGGCTGACCCAGGCTTTGGTTCCGGATTTGTTTGCGATTGCCGTGTATGGATATCCGCTTGGTATGTAGTGGCCGCGGCTCAAGTCGAATGATTTTTCAATCTTTCCGGAGATGACGTCGAGAAGCACCACATTGTCGGAAAGATTATTGGCGACGAGCAGGCGGTCGCCCTTGGGGCCTGGAAGAACGGCGAGTCCTGCGGGATATGGCAACGCGGTTCCGGCGGGAGTTTTGCGGACGCCGAACGCGACTTCTTTCCCTTCGGCGATGGGCTGGGGCGCGATCTTGATGAAGCGCTCGGGAGTGACTTGTCCGGCTGCGAATTTGTACACGGCGATGCCGTTGCCGGTGCTGGTTGGCTTCTCGCCGGTGGGATCGGTAATCGAGCCCATTGACGCGTAGAGATGCTTGCCGTCGCTCGAAAAAGCGAGGCCGATGAAATAGCTTTGGCGGGTGGAATAGTCGTCGCTCAGGCGGTCGTCGGGAAAATCGTGCAGTTGATTGTTGCTGAGATCGAGAATGGCGATCGACTGGCGCGCACCCGCTTCCTGCGTTCCGTAGCCCTGATTGAGCAGCGCGGCGTAACGGCCGTCGGGGCTGAGGGCGATGGTCGCGGGAAAGCTGTTGGTGCGGGCCAGATATCCGGGCACCGGGAGCGTGAGGTTCTTGCTCGTCGGAAGATTGATTCGGCGCGAGCGGTCGGCGGCGCGTGCGACCACGAACACGACAAGCAGCGTGGAGAGGGCGAGGAAGGAGACAACAGCGATCTTTTTCACGAGCGGTGGCCTCGGAAGGGTTGTACCATCCGGGATGTAGGACAGGCAAACTCAAGATCGGGCGCTCGTTGCTGGTCGCAAGTCGCTAGTCCATGACCTCGCCGATGTTTCGGTGGCGGGTCGACCTGCGAACTGGGATGTAAACCAGATGGACTCGGACGCGTTGATCGGAAGTTCTTACTTCGTCGCCACCAGGTGCACCTCGGCAACCGGCTCTCCACTCCGCAGCTTCTTCACACCGATCAACTCCACTGCCTTCGCGGCGATGTGTTCGGCGGAGACTTCGAACTCTTTGATTAACTCCCAGGGAGCGCCGGAGTCTCCGAAGCGGTCTTTTACTCCGATGGCGCCGGTGATGATTGGAATGCCGTAGAGCGCGGGCGACTGGGTGATGGCGCTTGCGACTGGCCACGCCAGCGCGCCAATCTGATGCTCTTCGGCGGTCAGGACGACGCTGGTGTCGCGAGCGGCGCGGACGATGGCTTCGGTGTCGAGCGGCTTGAGGGTGTGCAGGTTGAGGACGCGGGTTTCGTAGCCGAAATCGGACTTCAAGATCCAGGCGGCTCGCATAGCTTCGGGCACCATGGGACCGCAGGCGATGATGGTGAGGTCTTCGCACTCGTCGCGGTATTCGGATTCGAGTTTGGTCTCGAAGCCTTCGATGAAGTTGGCGGCCTCTTTGCGCAGGCGAATCACGTTGGCCTTGCCGAAGACGAACGGCGTCTTCTCGTCGGTGACGATCGGCGTCGCTTCGCGCGCGAAGCGGATGTACTTCGGGCCAACATGCTTGAGCAGCAGGTAGTCGGTGGCTTTGCGGGTTTCGACCATGTCGCAGGGGACAACCACGCTCATGTTGGGCAGTCCGCACATGGCGAACAAATCTTCGAGCGCCTGGTGGGTTGCGCCGTCGGGTCCTACGCTGACGCCGCCGTGAGCGCCGGCGATCAGGACGTTGAAGTTGCCGTAGCAGATGGAGGTGCGTATCTGGTCGAGATTGCGGGCAGCGGCAAAGGTCGCATAGGTGCCGAAGACGGGCAGCTTCCCTTCTTTGGCGAGTCCGGCGGCGGCGGACGTGGCGGACTGTTCGGCGATGCCCATGCTGATCCAGCGCGATTTGCGCTCGGGCTTACCGGCATAGAACTCGCTGATGGTGATGGAGCCGGAAATGTCGAGTCCGAAACAGACGATGCGCGGATCGTCGCCATTGGCGGCGAGCGACTGGCCGAAGCCGAGGCGGGTGGGCTTCATCTGGGCTTTCATGGTTTCGGCGGCATTCCACCAGTAGTTGCGGTGAAACTTGGGCATCTTGGCGTCGAGTTTGCGCTCGACCTCGGCTTGATATTGCCGGGCGTGGGCGAGAAGTTGCTCGACGGGAATCTGGCCGTCGAGTCCGAGTTCCTTCAGGGCTTTGTCTAGCTCTTCGCGGTTGGGCGCTTTGCCGTGCCATCCGGCAACATTCTCCATGAAGCTGACGCCTTTGCCTTTGACGGTGTCGGCGATGATGACGGTGGGCTTGCCGGAGCCGGCTTTCGCTTTTTCGAGCGCTTCGACGACCTGCTTCATGTCGTGGCCGTCGATGGTGAGGACTTCCCATCCGAAGCTGCGATATTTTTCTTCGAGCGGCTCGACGTTCATCACGTCTTTCACCCAGCCATCGATCTGCAGGCGATTGCGGTCGATGATGCCGACGAGGTTATCGAGCTTGAAGTGGCCCGCTTCCATCGCGGCTTCCCAGATTTGGCCTTCCTGCTGCTCACCGTCGCCCATGATGCAGAAGACGCGGTGATTCTTCTTGTCCAACTTGCCGGCGAGCGCGATGCCGACGGCTATGCTCAGGCCCTGGCCAAGCGATCCGGTGGAGACTTCAACGCCGGGCAGCTTGAGCCAGTGCGGATGTCCCTGATAAGGCGAGTAGAGTTTCCGCAGGAGAGCGACGTCCTCTTTCGGGCAAAAACCGGCGAAGGCGAGGCCTAGATAAAGACTGGGCGCCTTATGGCCCGTGGACCAAATGATGCGATCGCGGTCGGGCCAGTTGGGATTTTTGGGATCGTGGTCGGCGACGCGAAGGTAGAGCGCGGCGGTGATGTCCATGATGGAGAGCGTGCCGCCGGCGTGCCCGGACGTGGCCGCGCACAAGGCGGCGAGGTCGTAGCCGCGCATCAATGTAGCCTGCTGTTTCAGTTCGTCAATGCTGTAGGTACGCAGAACTTCGCCGGTGGTCGAATTCTGAATAGACATGGGGTTGCTCCTTCGCTTACGCCGGGCATTGGGCAGGGCGGGAAACGGCGCATAGGCTTGCAGGATGAGCGTAAGCGGGCCTGTTGCAGGGTTCAGTGAGCGGGGTCACAGGTGGGGGTGACGCATGCCACGAAAACAGGTTGTCATCCTGAGCGAAGCGAAGGACCTGTTTTTTTCTCAACGCATAAGACAGCAGATCCTTCGCTTCGCTCAGGATGACAAAGCGGGTTTATGCTCGGCACTTAATGATAGAGCCTAGCGCTCCGATTTGAAGATCGCGAAGACCGCGCCTTGCGGATCGGCGATTACCGACATGCGGCCGACTCCTTCCATCGTCATGGGCGGGAGATAGAGATTGGCGCCCATCTGTTTGGCCTTGGATGCGGAAGCATCCACGTCATCGACCTGGAAGTAGGCTAGCCAGTGCGGAGGCACTCCGGGCTGGCGATGGGCTGCGGGAGGAATGCCTCCGATGAAATGCTCGCCGTTCTTGATGTGCACGTAGCCGGAAGGATCTTTGGGGTCCGTGATCAGCTGCCATCCGAAAAGGCCGGAGTAAAAGTTGGAGGCGCGTTTTGCGTCGGGCGTGCTCAGATCGGCCCAGCAAAGCGTGCCGGCGACTTGGGCGATTCCGATTCCGGCGTTCTTCTTTGCCTGCCAGACGCAGAAAACCGCACCCGTGGGATCCTGGACGACCGCCATGCGGCCGGCATCCATGACGTCGAAAGCTGGGGCAAGGACTTTGCCGCCGAGTTGCTGAGCTTTGGCGGCGGCTGCATCGGCGTTTTCGACTGTGACGTAAATCATCCAGTACGGAGGAACGCCCTGCGAACGCTCGTCGGGACGCAGCGTGCACGCGGCGGCGGCTTCGCGGCCCTGGAGTTTGAACTCGGTGTAAGAATCGTTAGGACCCATCGGGTTGTCGTGGATATTCCAGCCGAAGAGCGCGCTGTAGAAAGTCTTGGCGGCAGGCTGGTCGGTGGTGTGGAGTTCAATCCAGCAGAAGGAGCCGGCGGGGTGCTGATCGATGTTTGCCATAGGCGCAGAAGTGTACACCAATTCTGGCCGGCGGATTGTCAACGGGAAGTGAAAGCGAAAGCATCGAACCGGGGAGATCCGCGCGGCCTAAAAACCCTTATTGCCGGTCACTTGTTCCTATTGGCATAAGGACGTGTGCCGTAAACCTTCTTGAAACTGGCGATGGCATTAGTCTCATCCTGATCCGCTTCGACTGCGGAGCATGTCCGCCATCGGACCAATAGTTTTTCGCTATCCTCCAAATGCCACAGAAGCCGCCCGCCTCTGTGACCGACGCATTTACCAAAACCGAAATCGATCAACTGGCAGAGGCGGCCTTTGAGACCTTTTTGTCCTGCTGCCTTCCCGACATACATGATGTGAGCACCCTCGACCCAATTCTCATGCACCACTTTGAGCGGGTAGCTAGGGTCCTTACCCTTGAACCAGCCACCCGCACTCTTGGCAGGAAAGCGCGGTCTACTATCCGAGGCTCGCACAATCAAATAGATACCTGGACTCTTTGGTATGCCGGAGCAGCGATTCCGATGGAGATCATCTATCGTGATTGGCTCGGAGAAACCGTCCAAGCATACCCCATCGATGCGTGACATAAACATCGCCTCTCTTGATTTGTCGTGAGGATCATGTCGCTCCGCAAGTTCAGCGCAGGTTCTTCCCTACCCAGCCCTCAATTTTCGCCAGGGCCTTGTTCAGGTTCTCCAGCGAGTTGGCTACGCTGAAGCGGAGATAGCCTTCTCCGTATGCGCCGAAGGCGGTGCCGGAGAGGCAGGCGACACCGGCTTGTTCGAGCAGCGCGTCGGCCAGCTTCTTCGAAGGCCAGCCGGTCTTCGTGATGTTGGGGAAGGCGTAGAACGCGCCCTTGGGCAGCCGGCAGGAGAAGCCTTTGATCTTGTTCAGGCCAGCAACGAAGACATCGCGGCGACGCTTGAACTCAGCGCTCATTTTGTCCACGGACGACTGGTCGCCGCGCAGCGCTTCAATTCCGGCAACCTGGGTGAAGCTGGCGGTACAGGAATTCGAGTTGGTCATGAGGCGCGCGATGTGCAGGGCGAGACCAGGGCGCATTACGCCGTAGCCCATGCGCCATCCGGTCATGGCGTAGGTTTTGGAGAAGCCGTCGAGCAGAATGGTTCGCTCCTTGAAGCCGGGGACGCTCATGATGGAGAAGTCTTCGCCTTCATAGATGAGGCGGCTGTAGATTTCGTCCGAGAGAACCATGATGTTGCGGTCGCCGATGGCCTCGGCGATGGCGAGAACATCTTTTTTTGTGAGCACGCCGCCGGTCGGGTTGTGCGGCGAGTTCAGGATGATCAACTTGGTGCGGTCGGAAATCAGCGATGCCAGTTCTTTAACGTCGACCGAAAAATCGCGCTCTTCGCGGAGCGGAATTGCGACCGCGCGTCCGCCGACATAGTTGATCATGGATTCGTAGATGGGGAAGCCGGGATTGGGATAGATGACTTCATCTCCCTCATCAATTAACGCCAGGATCGTAAAGAAAATAATCGGCTTGCCGCCCGGAACAACAACGACCTCATCGCTCGAAACCGGCACCTTGCGGGTACGGCTGACGTACTCGGCAATAGTCTGGCGCAGGTCGGGCAGGCCGGCGGCGGGGCCGTAGTGGGTCCATCCCTTGTGGAGCGCGTCGACACCGGCCTGGATGACGTTGGCCGGCGTGTCGAAGTCGGGCTCGCCAATTTCGAGGTGAATGATCTCTTTGCCCTGTTTTTCGAGCGCGCGGGCGCGGTTCAGGACTTCAAAAGCGGTTTCGGTGCCGAGCCGCGACATCCGGCTGGCAAGACGCAATTCGAGCTGGGTTGTGGTTGGCATAGCGGCGGAAGAATTATAGCGCTTTGGCGATGAGAAAGCCTCTGTGAACCCCTGTGTCCTCTGTGGTGATGGGCGTTAAGGCTTAACCACAGAGGGCACAGGGGTCACAGAGGAAAGGCTTTATTCCGAGATGGTGCTCTCTTCGCTCTGCGCCCGCAGGACGCGATCGACGGAGTACGGGGCGCGCTGGGAGGGCTCGTGGTAATGGCGCACCTGCATTTCTCCGAGCAGACCGACGGCGAGCATGTTCAGGCCCGCCAGCAACAGGACGGCTGAGAACATCATCAGCGGGCCGTGCTGATACATGACATCGGTGTGGTGCAGGAGCTTCTGCAAAATAAGCCAGCCGGAGATTCCGCAGCCCGCCAGAATGCTAAACATCCCAACCGTGCCGAAGAAGTGTAAGGGCCGGGAAAGATATTTGAGCAGGAAGCGGATGGTGATGAGGTCGAAGAAGACGCGGAAGGTGCGAGAGATTCCGTAATGCGAAACTCCGCGTTCCCGGTTCACGTTTTTGATGGGAACTTCGACGATCGACGCGCCGTACCACGAGGCCAGCGCGGGGATGAAGCGGTGGAGCTCTCCATAGAGCGGAACCTGCCCCAGGATTTCGCGGCGGTAGGCTTTAAAAGTGGTGCCAAAGTCGTGGATGTCCACGCCGCTCAACTTGGCCATGAGCCAGTTGGCGCAACGCGATGGGACGCGGCGCAGCCAGAAATTGTCGACGCGATTCTTGCGCCAGCCGCTGACGATGTCGTAGCCCTCGGCAATTTTTTCGAGGAACAAAGGGATGTCGGCAGGATCGTGCTGCAAGTCGCCGTCCATAGCGATGATGTATTCGCCGCGGGCATGGTCAAATCCAGCGGCGAGGCCGGCAGTCTGGCCAAAATTACGGCGCAGCTTGACGACGGTCACGCGGCTGTCAACGGCGGCAATCTCACGCAGCAGCGGGAATGTGCCGTCGGTTGAGCCGTCATCGACCAGCACCATCTCGAACGTCTCGCCGCTGGCCTCCATCACGGACTTAAGCCGCGCGTACAGGTCGGTGACGTTCTCCTGCTCGTTGTGAAGAGGAACTACGATTGAGTACTTGAGCACAGCTTTTTATTATACGGCAACGGAGCGCTGGTTTCGAAGTGACTTGTGTGGGGCACGACTTCGGCGGGATGGGACTTCGGCCGTGCCTTCAGACAAGTCGCGCCAGCAGACGGTCGCGAAGGAATGGTAGCCCCGGCAGGAATCGAACCTGCATAGTCAGTTTAGGAAACTGAAGTCCTATCCGTTGAACGACGGGGCCGCGAGAAATCAGGTTAGCAGGTTGCGAAACGGGCTGCCAAACCCCGCGGTAAGTCTGGCCGAGCACCTACGAATCTATCCAGGCGCAAGCCGAGCGTACCCCGATCCGCCGCCGACGAAGTGCACGATCTCCAGCCGATCTCCATCGTGCAATGGAGTCTGCGGCCATTGGTCGCGGGGCACGATCTCGCGGTTCAGCTCGATCGCCACTCGGTCGGGCTTCATGCTGAGTTGCTCGACGAGCACGCCCAGAGTTTCTGCGGACGAGACCTGAGTCTCGCCATTGATCGTGAGGTTCATTGATTCAATTGTCGCATCCTGCGGTCCTTGAACGCATGGGATCTTGAAAATAGGGCTCTGTGCAGGAATCTGA
>PKUV01000039.1 GCA_003131315.1 Acidobacteriaceae bacterium | reverse complement strand
AACTACAGCCGGACACGTCCCCGCGCTTCACAAACTCGAACACGGATTGGCCTATGGGTGTCTGCCGGTTCAGCGTGTTTTGGAAACGCAGCCCGGTTGGATCTTGCCGCATGGATAACGTGCGGTTTGTCGTGCGCCCCAGGACGTTATCTGCGTCATGGTTGAACAGGCACCGCACGTCGTCCCCCATAACATCGGAGAAAGCGTCCGGCGCAATGATTTCTACCACGCGGTATCCTTCATCTTCGAACAGGACAAACTCTTCGTTGAAGACCGCTGCATAGCCCGCAATCTGGTCCAGGCCGTTGGGCGTTCCCCTGCGGTGCTGGAGCACTTGCACAGGTGAGTTTGTGGATCTTCGTTCTATCATGGAAAATATCCTTTCAAATGTAGTAGCCGTGCCTGCCCTGCCCGGCCTTGCCAAGCCCCGCCCTGCCTTGCCCTGCCCGGCCCGGCCTCGCCATGCCATGCCTGTGTTAAAAGTGGGGGCCGGTTGCCCAGCCCCCGAGTTAGTCACGCCTCTTACGAAGCGGGATGGATCAAATAGCTGAAGGCCGCAGCCTGGAGCAACTTGCCATCGGTGCGCATGAAAGCCTGATAGGCGCGTTGGTAGTTGACCATGAACAGCTCGTTGAAACGCACGAGAGTGAATCCCAGGACGTTGCGCACAACGAAATTGTTGAAATCCCCGAAGACAACGGAGATATTCCCCGCGCCAATGGCGGCCATGTCCTGGTTCCAATCGTATTTGTAACCCGCGATTGTATCGGGCTGAAATGCTGCCAGTTGTACAGCCCACTCGGGACGGCCGTACTTGTCCTTTAACTTCTTGAGTGTGTCCCAAGTTGACATGTTAGCCGCGAAGTAACACGAGCTAAGTTGATTCCTGTAAGCCGGGTCAACTTTCGCAATGAGGTTTTGCAGGTCATCGGTACCGACCGTGTTCAAGTCGTTATCGGCGCTGTTTCCGCTGTTGGCATTTCCGCCCACGGCCAAAACAGAGCGGCCGGTTGCGGTAACCAGGGCGTTAATCAGGCCGGTGATGGTGCCATAAGTTGCGGTACCATCTCCAACGGTGAATGCCTTGTTACTCGTGCGCCCCAGGCGAACGGCAAATGCCTGAGACAACAGGCCCACGATGTCAAAGGCCGAGTCCTGTTCGAGCTGCACGCTTATTTTAACGAGTTTGGAGGACAGCAGATTCGCGCCCAGCGTAACGTTGCTGAAGGTCGGATCTGCCGAGGTTCCGGCTCCGGCTTCTGCCAACCACTCGCCCGTATTGCTGGTATCATCGAGGTTCGGCCAGGGAAGTGGATTGCCCGTGCTTGTGGTGAGGGTGCGGCACAAGCGCGTCATTCCGCCGTAGGCTTTTAATTTAATGATCAGTTCCGCTTCAAACCCCTGCGGAATAATCGTGGAACTGGCGGCGGCGAGGTCGCGCTGTTCGGAGAGCTGGCTGGCCTCTTCCATCTGCGCGCTTTGCCTTCCGGTGCGGATGTACGTCTCGAAATCCTGTTTGTAGGACTCCGAAGAGCGAATCGCCAGAAGTTGGCTGCCCGGTTTTCCACTGCGTTCGCCCGGATAGGAAATATTCGGGCGCTCGGAATTGCGGACCTGGTTGAGTTCAGTTTCGAGCTGTGAAGTGCGTTCGCTGGCTTCGATCTGCCCGCGTAGCAATTCCTGTTTGGCGTCCAACTCTTTCCAGCGTTGAGCGCTTACCGCGTCTGTTTTATTACTGAGTTCGCGCATCTCTTGAACCAAAGAATGCCGATCTCGCCTTAATTGCAAGTTGTCTGACATTGTTATTCCTTCTGCCCCGCCCGCAGGCGAGGCTATGATTTTGGGGTTTTGTTTGCCGGAGTCGCGGCACCCAGCGCCCTCGGCGCTTGGGGGACTCAGACGGCCTGCCCGTCGGGTCAGGAATAGATGGAACGTTGATATTGTGGGTCCGCCGGACCCGGTGTCAGCAAACATCCACTCGGGATGCGCCGTCTTGCTGCTTACTTAAAGTGTGTTCTCGATTTCAGCAGTGCGTAGCTTGCGCCCGCGCTCGGTTTGCGCATCACGTACGCGGTCAAGATGGCGCTGAAATCGTTTACCGATGGTGCCGGGCATGTCCACGATTATTTTTTCTGCCGGTTCCTTCCCGCGCCGTCGCGGCCGTCCATCGCTTAGTTCAATGAGCATATTTACCCTTTCTTTCGCACTCTAAAATTTGGCAGGGCCGTTTTTTAAGACGGCCCAGGGGAACCGTTCCCGGCGCCAGCTATTTGGGCGGGGTCGCTGAAGACCCGCAACTGAGAATCCGCCGATTGCTCGGTCGGACCTCATGCCCCCCTTGATGAAAAGCAGTGGGTTTAATCACCGCTTCACAAACTTTTCAAAATCAAAGTGGGCGGCCCCGCCTGGACCGCGCCCCGATCAAGAGGTCGCGCGGCAAACTTATTACGCCGGACGCGCATCCTCCAGCGCGTACAGCGTGCCCATAAACTTTGACCATGGGGACGGGCGCTTCGGACGCGGCCGAAACTCAGGCATCAACTCTTCCAACTCGGAAATCCGCATTAGGACCGGGCGGGTGGTCCCGCGTGCTCTATCTAATCGGGCATTGAGAATCGCTCGCCTGCGTGCTGTCATCATTTGGTGCCCTCCGTGGATTCGCCCAGCAATCCCAGACGCGCAGCGCGGGCCAGCGTGTTTTCAATGACCATCGTCACGAACTTGGGAACGTCCGCGTGCTCATCGCGCACCACGTCCAACAACGTTGCGATAACCGCCTGTTGATTGTTCGATTTTTCCGCGCGGGATACGATGAAATAAACCAGACATGCGGCATCAGCCTCGAACGGTCCACGAAAACTTCCGGTCATTTCTGTTTGCACCATTGAAGCATGAGTTACCAGAGAGATCATGTCAAATTTAACCTGTGGTACTTTGTGTTAGTAAAAGGGCTGTAACTCACTGAAAAACAAGAAAAACACGCTATGGAAAGTACCTTTACAATTTTGGAGATGCCGCGCAATGCCTGTGTTTATGCGGGTGCGAAGGATTCCCAGAAAATCGAAAGCATAATTTGGTCTTTTTTCTAGCACAAAGAGGCGTTACTGTTTGGCCCAAGTCGCGATAACCAAGCGGTTGAGCCGGTCCTGGCGGCCCTTAACCCAGCGCGCATAGCTGCGCTCGGTGGTCTTAATGGATTCGTGGCCCAGCAGTTTGGATACCTCCTCCAGCGGCACGCCCTTGCTGAGCAGATCCACCGCGAAGGTGTCCCGCAACCGATGTGAAAGCATGTTCCCCGCCGCCTTGATTCCGGCATCTTTGAAGAGCTTGCGGAATTCGTGCTGGACGTTGGTCACAAAGCTCGACTCTTTGCCGTTGCCAGTCCAGAATAGATGCGCCGCGCCCTTGTTGGCCCCGGCCAAGATGTCCTGAGCCACGTCGGGCGGGATGGGCACACTAACGTGCGTGCCGGTCTTCTGCCGCGACGTGGTGACGTGGTACGTCTTCTGTGAGCTGTACAACAGCGCATCTGAGCGCAGGCAAGCCGCGTCCGTGATTGCAAGCCCCGACCACCGCATGAGCTGTACGATTGCGCGTATCCGCGTGGCCCTTCCGTTGTTGGTGAAGCTACGCGGGATTGTCTGTAGCAGGTGCTCGTACTCTTCCACGCTGAGTGGCATTGTGGGCGCTTCCTCAACCTTAATGCGTGAGGTCTTGGGCACCCGGTCTAGCCATTTGTTGTCATAGCAGAAGCGAAGGAAGTTTCGCAGCCGGGCGTTAACCATGCTGCGCGTCTGTGTCGAGGGGTACAGCCCGGCCCATGTCCCTTGATATCCGATCAGCCGCTCGCCCGTGAGACCAGCCACGGTGAAGACCGAGCGGCCTTCGGCCCAGGATTGCAGGCGGCCTAACTCGCGTGAGTATTTGCCCAGTACATCGGCTGTCCAGCCTTGGTTAAGCTGATGGGTCTTGAACAGTGCTACGGCCGCGTCAATCGTCTTGCCCTTGGCGTCTGGGGCTACGCGGCCCGCTAACTGATCCTCCAGGCTACGCTTTACCTCTTCGGCTTCGGTCCAGGACCGCGTACCGGCGGAGTGGCGTTGCTGCTTGCCGTCTTGGCTCCAACGCAGATGTTTCCGGCACCGGCACTGCTTGGCAAATTCCTCACCGGCATATTTGCAGCCCGGCGAGTGGCGCACGAAAATGGTGATCAGGGGCGTCGTCACCTATCGCCCTTTCTTATTGCCGCCCATTCCGCTTGCTCGGCTTTGGTGAGTCTCCCGGTTTTTTCCCTCTTTTCCCTCAGCTTGACGCACCGACGCAGCAAGGCTGTGTGGCGGCAGGTTTCTTTGCAGAGTTCGCGCAGTGTGGCGAGTAGCGCCTTCCGAGACGCGCTCACTTGGCACCTTCGGCGGGATTCCTTTTGTGTGGCGCGGGGTAGTGACACCCTTTATTTAGCCCCGCGTCTACCCAAATAAAACCATCGTTTTCGCAGCCCTCTTGGCCGTGCCAGGATTGGGCTGCCTTCTCGCCATTGTTATTCTGGGCCGCCCAGGCGGCATATTTTTGGGCTTCTGCTTTGGTTTGTGCCCGCGCGACCCGAGCCTCCTTAGCTTCCTTAGCCGCCCATTGTGCTGCGGTGTACCATTCGGACCAGGATTGATCGCCGACGTTTGTTTGCACGTGCACGGTACCTCCGCCAAATTCGCAAACGTCGGTGTATTCGTCTGTTTTGTAACAGTGTTCGCTTTCTTGGGCGAATGCCGCGCCCATGACTACTGCGATTAGCATTCCGAGTTGTATTAGCGTCTTCATGCGCCCAGCGTAGCACAGAATAAGCACAAGTCAAGGGCACGTCAGTAATCAGCTAGTGTTTATGCGGGTAGAAGGCTGGAGGCGCGGGTCGGAATCGAACCGACGTATAAAGGTTTTGCAGACCTCTCCCTTACCACTTGGGTACCGCGCCCGGTTACTTCACAGTAGAGCCTCGGGCGTGGGTTTGTCTAGAACGTCTTGGGGGATTGTCAGCGGTTCGCTTTGCGGGCTCGCGATTATTGCGGTCGACATTCTTACCGCCAAGGACGCGAAGAACTGGCCAAAGAACGCCAAGAGATCCCTAACCCTCACGGCCTTCGGAGCGCTCATTCCGGGACTGATCCACGACTCGCACCTTGGTTCACACTGATGTCAGGGAACGTTCATATTTTCTCGCGACTGGATCTGTGCTACAACACCGGACATGAGTTCGACTCTGAATTCAACTGGAACTTCGTCCGGTTCCACGACTGCGCTGAGGGCGGTTGAGACAGCGACTGGCGTGCCTGCGAATCTCGAGCCTGCGAATCTGAAGAAGGATGCGTCCTCGATCTGTCCCAACTGCTGGACCGAGTTGCGCGGACACCGCCGCAAGGTGGTTTGTAAGAAATGCGGCTTCTATTTGAGCTGCTCTGATTTTTACTGAGGTAGGCAACGGTCCCCGATTGTCTGGGGAGACGGATTTGTGCGAGTCTGCGCGCGAGTCGTGCACGCGATTTCCTCTTCGAGCTTCTACAATGGAGTGGGACTTCGTTTTAATCCTCACATTAGGAGATTGGAATGCAACGGAAAGCGAGTGCAGTGTGGAAGGGTGGTCTTAAAGACGGGAAAGGGACGGTTTCGTCCACCAGCGGGGTTCTCTCGAATACTCCGTATTCGTTTACGACGCGGTTTGAAAACGCTCCGGGGACGAATCCGGAAGAACTGATTGCGGCGGCGCATGCGGCGTGCTTTTCGATGGCGCTGTCGGCGCAACTGGGAGGCGCGAACCTGACACCGGAGAGCGTTAGTACGGCAGCTACGCTCACCATGGAAAAACTTGATGCGGGCTGGACCATCACGGCTGTGCATCTGGATGTGGTCGCGAAAGTGCCGGGCGCGAGCGCGGAAGTCTTCAGCACGGCGGCGCAAAATGCAAAAGCGGGCTGCCCGGTATCGAAGGTGCTGAACGCGAAGGTTACGATGGATGCGAAGCTGGGGTAGCCGCCCGTGGCGAAAGTGAGACCCCGCTCTTTAACTCTCGATTCGCTCGGGATGACAATTCATGAAAGGGACGCCTAACTTTGCGAGCGCAAGACTTGGCGCAGCTTGTGATTGATTCTTACCGCTTCCTGCGAGGCCTGATCGATCAGTTCGATCCAGCGGCGTGAGTTTTCGGGCGGGCCTGCCTGCGAAATCAGGTAGGTTGCTTGCACGATGGTTTCGAGCGCATTGCTGAGATCGTGCGCCAGTGTGCGGAGTTCCTTCGCCAGTTCTGCGGGGATTTTATCGGAGGCGTTTCCCATGGTCTTGGCAGCTTGGCGCCTTGCAAACACGGAGCGCAGCGAAGGTTACGACGTTGCGCTCGTTTGACAGCCAGACGCAGACCAGTAGATATTAGTGTAGTCGCCCTTAAAAAAGGGCCCTGCCGATTTTTTCTTTTTTATGCGGATTTGGCGGAACTGGCAGACGCGCTAGGTTCAGGACCTAGTGGCCGCAAGGTCGTGGAGGTTCAAGTCCTCTCATCCGCACCAAGAACAGCTCTTAGCTTTTAGCTCGCGGCTCGCAGCCCGTAGCCTTCCACCCAGAAAACCGTACTGTCGCGGGGGCACAACCTCCGCGCCAACCTCATGCCCTCGGTGATCACTTCAAAA
>PKUV01000036.1 GCA_003131315.1 Acidobacteriaceae bacterium | reverse complement strand
GGGAGACCTCGGAGATGCCTGCGACGAAAGTCAGTCGCAGGACGGCGGGAGAAGGCTCAGGCCACACGGCCCGCGAGTACGTCTACGAGGAGTCACACTGCGGCATAGTCCCGATGAATCATTCGAACAACGACGGGACATCGTCGGCGGAGAGTGAGGAGGGAAGGCTGCGGATCAAGGAGAACACTCTTCCATTTGACACGTACCCGACACTGAGCGGGTCTGCGCGTGTCCCACGGGTGGGCGAGTGTGCGGACAAGATGTACGCTTGGCCGCTATCCATCCGAGATAAGAACCGGATGCGCTAATGAGCGCCCGTCCGGGTCTGTACGGGGGGCAACCAGTAATGGTTGTCCCTACCGTGATCAACAGTTATCCGGTCGTCGGAACGCGGATCGTGAGCGCCATGGGGACACTACGTTAAGCGGCAGCGCATACCGATGAGCGGCCAATCTCTGGGTTGACCGTAGCCGGGTTCCCATGCGAATTTTCTGACTTCCTAATGCTTGCTGAGTCGAGCAGGTCCCTCGGGGCCTGAATCACTCACCGTTTTATTTCCGTTGCTCAGGGTTCCGGCAAATGATGCCGTTGTGTTGTCAGCCGTTTCGACGAAGAACTGGCCGTTGCTATACACCTGTCCGGATACCGATAGAGTGAACTCGCAGTACGGCGGCATTGAGACGGCGCTTCCCGTCAGTGCGGCGAGTTGTGCATGTTGAGGATGCGCCAGCGCGTCCCGCTTTTGCGACACATGGCGAAGCCATGTCCGGCGAGATGCTCTTTGGGCGTGTCAATCGAATAGTCGTAGGAATACCAGAGCGCGTTGCCGAATGCCTGCACCTCGTGCATTTTCATTTTGTAACAGAGATCGGGAGCGTACTTGAAAAATCGCCGGCGTAAGTATTCTAGGACTTGCGCGCGACCGACGAATTCTCCGTCCGGGGTGTACAGAACAGCTTCCTGGTCAACACAGTCCCCGAACTCTGCCACTTTGCCCTCATTGAACGCCGTGCCACAGGAACGCATCGAGTTTTCCAGTTCCGCGTATGCGATCTTCGGATCGGCAGAATCCTCGCCAAGCGACGCGACCTGGCGCTTGAGGTCGATGGTGACCGCCATTTTGTCGAGTAGGTCCACGCCGAGGATGCCGTCGATGGGACCACCGCAGGCATTGCCGATGGGGCTGAGGTCAACGGCGGGTAGTCTCAGGTCGCGTAGATGATGACTGCCGAGAGTGAGTTCGGAGATGGAGACCTCGCGCGCACTGGTGGTGGCAGTGCCAGACCAGGAATAAATCTGAATCTCTTTGCAGCGACCGCTGTTGAAAGATTTGAGATTGAGTATGGTGGTGGAGGCAGTATCGACGAGAAAACGCATCTCGCTGGAGCCGATGCGGACTTTGACGACGGGGAGGCGGTCGCAGCGTTCGATGGGGACTTCGTTAGTCGCGGGAGAGGACTGTGCGAAAAGCGTGGCAGGGAAAAGCGACTGCGCCATCGCAAGGAAGCCCACGACGAGGGTTCGAGTACACATATTTGACGACGATACACTGTTAGTTTAATATCTGCTCCGGTTCCACGCCGTTTGTGTGAGCGTTCTCCATGATCTTCCACTAGGAACAAAACGAGAAAAACTCAAAGCTCTAGAAAAAACCTTTGATGATGCGCGGGAAGAACTGGCCACGCATCAGAAACAACCGCACCGCTGAATATCAGGCTGCCCCGGAATCGGCAATCCGTTTGTCGTTCTACCACTGCTTTCCGTGTACTTAAATGCCATCCGTGGCCCTGCATGTCGTTGAATTTACGTTATCGTGCGGATTCGAGTCCTACCTGAGGAGCCATTCTTGCAATGGCTTACAGCCGCTGAAATCACGTTGGAATCAGTCTTCAGAGCAAGCCCCACAATTTTAGCGCTGGCCTGCTCCAGTTCATCGGTCACCACATCACCGTATGTGTTCATCGTTGTGCGGATGTCCGCGTGCCGCATGAGCTTCTGTTGCACGGCAATCGGCGTTCCCACAGCATCGAGCCATGAACGGTACGTGTGCCGGAAGCCCAGCCCTAAGGGGCCACAGTGGCTGTGACGAACGGAACTGAAGTGCGCTAGAGAATTTGTAGCAAACGGAAAGCACAGAAACGCCGCCCGATGTCTGGGCGGCTTTTCCTTCGCATCACGCGGAAGGTGGGAGCGGTAATTGTCGCAACTAGGCCATAGCACTCACGACGAGGAGGGGGTGGTCCGGATTTCTGGTTGTGTCACGGTCAAACCGGAAACAATGTCCCTTTCTTCGACCATCGAAAACCTGCAACGTGACCTCTGCCGTGTCAAGGTCCCGTTCAACGGTAACTGATTGACATTCAACGGCACTGGCAGCCACCTTTGGCGTTGTAAGGAACTCTCAGGAACTGCTATTGGACCCTAATCGGACCCAGATTCTCGCAGCAACAACTCCGCGTCACCGCCGTGGTCTTCTTCGCCACGGCTCGCAAAATTACTTCCTGTACTTTCATCGCCCGCTCCATCGCGGCCTTCGAATAAGAAACCATGCCTGCCATGGTCTCCTACTCTCACCGCCTGAAAAGCGGACATTTCACTTGAAAGGAGCACCATGGCAAAGAAGATTGATCCCCTCAACAAGAAACAGTACGGTGCCGTATCGGCCATGCTTACAGTCTCCGATATAACGGCTGCCGTAGCCTTTTATCAGAAGGCTTTTGGCTTTGCCAAGCGTGGCATAATGAACGGCCCCGATGGCAAACCGATTCACGCTGAGTTGACACTTCGCGGCACGACTTTGATGCTGGGGCCAGAAAATCCAGCGCTTGGTAAGCGCACCGCTAAGACAGTTGGCGCTTCGCCGGCTGGTTTATTTCTCTACGTGGAAAACGTGGACAAAGTGGTAGCCAAGGCTCTGAGTCTCGCAGCAACAGCCCAAGGCCAGGTAATGGACATGTTTTGGGGCGATCGTTGCGGGACGGTAGTGGACCCAGAGGGATACACTTGGATGGTGGGCACGCACAAGGCTGAACCCACGTCGCAGGAAATGAAAAAGAAAATGATGGAGCAGATGCGGCAGCAGCCGGCCGGTGCCGCAACCGCGGCTTGAGCGGGCACTCACTTGATGATCCATTACTAGCTTTAGCTAGGGTTTGGCGCGAACGGTTTGCGACCACGCCACCCTGGGGGTCTTCGTTCCAAGGGAAAGCGGATTATGGCACCGCTAAAAAAGTGTGCCGCCCAATTCTGACCGAGTACGCACTATGAGACCGGGTCTAGTAGACAGTGAGTTGCCCGGGATACGCAGCAAAGATTTTGTCTGAATCGCCCCGTGTGCGTTTGCTACAATTTACGTTCGTAGGCTCGAGGAGATACATATGTCGACCACAACAACTACCCCGACGACCCCGACTCCGCCGGAAGTAAAAGCGGCACCCATTAGCCTGACACCAAATGCCATTGCCAAGGTAAAGGGAATCATGGCGCAACAGAATCCCGCACCGGCTGGCCTGCGCGTTGGGGTGGTGGGAGGCGGGTGCTCGGGCTTCTCCTACTCCCTGCAGTTCGACACCAGCGCGGGAATGATGGACAAAGTGTTCGATATGGACGGCCTTAAAGTGTTCGTGGACGCCACCTCGATCATGTACCTGAACGGCTGCCGCGTGGATTACGTCGAGACGCTGGAGGGTGCCGGTTTCAAGTTCGAGAACCCGAATGTGAAGAGCACCTGCGGCTGCGGGTCGTCGTTCAACGTCTAATCAGATTGGCGCGAAAACTACGGAAGCCTCGTCGCAGGGCGAGGCCTTTTCTTTTGCGCGCTTTTTTCATTGACCGCTGGATCTTCGACATAAGGGGAGACTCGATTGTCAGGCACCATAAAAGCGGGCACCATCATAATGAAGGTGGGCACGATCATTCCCCAATCCTTGCGAGTAGAAACGGAACTATATTCACATGGCTGGGAAATCATCAAGAATTCCGACGCCTACGCCCTCGATCGAGACATCCGACGAGCTGACTGGAACTTCTTTTTTCTGGCTGCCAGCATTCAGGCGACCGCCTTGGGTTATTGGAGAGAGAGAACCGTACGGAGAGCAATAAAGCGAGTGCTGGCGAAAGCGGAACGATCGAAATTTAATTGCTTGGAAATAACGAAAATCTCCGCAAAACAATTCCTCGGCTTTCCCTACGTACACGTCTCGGCGCACTCACGGCATATCCAGAAGAGCCCATTTCTACAAGCGCCTGCCGAACGGGTCGAGCCGTAGTGGATGCCGACTGGGCTACCGCCCGAATCCTTCGTGTCGTGGAGATGACTAGTGCTGGGGAGGCGCGAGATGCTATTCATGCCCTGAACGGTTCAGTCCACGGCGGGCGCGCCCTGATTGTCAATGAAGCTCGCCCCAAACTCTACCGCAGTGGTGAACACGAGTCACCTACTGGGGGGGATCACCGGCGCCATCGTGTCTAATAATTATTGACGTGCCATTGGAGCCACTTTCAGACCTGCTTCGGAAGCGAAACCCGGGGGAATCATGAATACAGGCGTCTCTATATCTCTAAACAGCAGAGCGTGGCGGGATTTGTACAAGGCCGCACTCTTTGAGGTTGATAAGACCAGACTCCCAGACCGCATTGCGGAAGCAGAGGAAGCACTTGTGGCAAGGGCACGGGAGTTGTTTCACATAGCCGGAGACAACATCGAAGAGGAACAAGCTCTGGATGACACGATGTACGCCTTGCATGCTCTGCGGAACACATCGCAAACTAGCCACTGTATGCCGCCTCGCAGTGAGGCTGCCTAGGTCAACTCGCAGATGCTGAGCCATCCCTTTCCGGGGCTCTCCCTGCGTGCACGTCTCACCCGCGGGGTTATTCGTGCACGTCGTCGAGAAATAACCTGAGCTTGCCGGAGCGTGAAGGCTGGCGCAGCTTGCGTAGAGCCTTGGCTTCGATCTGGCGAATGCGCTCGCGGGTGACGGCGAACGCCCGGCCAACCTCCTCGAGCGTGTGCTCCGAATCGTCCTCCAGACCAAAGCGCATCCTCATGATCTTCTCCTCGCGCGGAGTCAGAGTGCGCAGCACCTGCCCGGTTTGCTCCTTCAGGTTCACGTTGATGGCAGCCTCGTCCGGTGCGAGCACAGCGCTGTCTTTGATGAAGTCGCCGAGATGGGAATCCCCCTCCTCACCAATTGGCGTCTCTAGCGAGATCGGTACCTGCATGATCTTGCGCACTTTGCGCAGCTTGGCTGCGGGAATGTCCATGCGTTTGGCAATCTCTAACGAGGTAGGTTCGCGGCCCAACTCCTGGACCAGTTGCCGCGAGACGCGAATGAGCTTGTTGACGATCTCAATCATGTGCACTGGGAGTCGGATGGTGCGCGCCTGATCGGCAATGGCTCGGGTGACTGCCTGGCGAATCCACCACGTAGCATAGGTGGAAAACTTGTAGCCTCGGCGATACTCGAACTTGTCCACCGCCTTCATCAGGCCGACGTTTCCCTCCTGGATCAGATCAAGGAACTGCAGTCCGCGGTTGCCATACTTGTTGGCGATGGAAACCACGAGGCGCAGGTTGGCTTCAATGAGCTCGTGCTTGGCCTGCTCCGCGTCCATCTCGCCCCGGATGATTTCACGCTGCGTGCGCTGCAACTGCTGGAACTTCACGTCGGCATCGCTTTCCAGTCTTTCCAGGTCGGCGCGATGGTGTCGCTGCGTCTTGCGGTAATCTTTCTTGAGTTCTTCGCTGTGCGTGCTCTCAATCTTCTTTTCCAGGTTGCTGACCTGGCGGTCGAGCGAGCGCATAATTTCCATGGTTTTATTCATCTGACCGATCAGGCGTTTGCGCCCGAAATTCGTAAGACCGAGGTTGCGGATGATGAGCGAAATCCGAACAATCTCGCGGCCCAGCCCGCATCGGCAGCGACTGTATTGGTGTGCTTTCTTTTGTGAGGGGATGGTCGGTAACCGTTCGGCCAGTTGGCCCACTCGTTTGTAACGCTTTTGCAACTCGTCGATGCGGCGGGTGACTTCTTCGACGCGGTTCTGCAGGATCTCCTCGGTGATCTCTTCCTCATCGAAGATGACAGTTTCTTTGATCGAGCGCACGCCGCGCTTCAAATCCTCGCCAATGGCCAGGACCTGTCGGATCACAATAGGCGAGCGGGAGAGCGCCTTCAATGTGCGCAGCTGTCCTCGCTCGATGCGCTTGGCAATGTCCACTTCCCCTTCTCGGGTGAGCAGAGGCACCGCGCCCATCTCGCGCAGGTATATCCGCACCGGATCGTTGGTCTTTTCAAGGGCACCACCGGTGGGGTCGAGTTCGACTTCGCTGCCACCCTCCACTTCCTTATCAAGCTTTTTTTCGAAGGCCGAGAAACGAAGCTTGGGCTGCCCCTCAAACACATCAATCCCCCGCGTGCCGATGGTGGCGAGCAGGTCGTCCAGATCCTCTGGGGAATGGACGTCGTGCGGAATCAGGTCATTCACCTCGTTGTAGGTGAGATAGCCCTTTTCCTTTCCTGCATCAATGAGTTTCGCAATGTCGCCAAGAGCCAAGCCGAATCCTTT
Source organism: Acidobacteriaceae bacterium (assembly GCA_003131315.1). Lineage (GTDB taxonomy): Bacteria > Acidobacteriota > Terriglobia > Terriglobales > Acidobacteriaceae > Acidiflorens. The sequence goes on along the minus strand of PKUV01000036.1, from coordinate 18,373 downwards.
TCAGCGCTGTCCTGCATGGGCAAAGGGTGCTTTTGTTGATCTGCAGCGGCAACCGCGACTGAAAGTGCGAGAATCCAAAACTAAAGGGATGCTAGCACGGGGGTCCCAGCACCTTCCACACTGAGACACATTCTGGCTTACCGTGTTGTTCCCGTTGATCCGGCCGATTCCGACTGACACGCCGCTGGGCCCCAAGCCGACGTGCGATTGCGTCAGAAGCCGCCCTCCTGGGGGACGGTTGCCGGGCCTTGTCAGCCGTTCTATCGGCGCGATACAATTAAAGTGTACCAAATTAGTACTATTTAAGGCTGCTCATGTGGGCCCTTCGGAAACCTCTGAGACAGGGGCATTGACTGATGATCCGACTAGGAAAATTGGCGGACTACGGGTTGGTCCTGATGACTCACATTGCGCGGAACCACGATCGGTTGCTGCACACAGCGCGTGACTTGGCGCTAGAGTCGCGGCTGCCCCTACCAACCGTGAGCAAGCTCTTGAAGGAGCTCCTGCAGGGTGGATTACTGGTTTCGCACCGTGGCATCAAGGGTGGGTACAGTCTGGCCAGGAAGCCGCGAGAGATCTCGGTGGCTGAAATCATTGCTGTACTCGAGGGTCCAATCGCGCTCACTGAATGCAGCACTGACATCTCCGGGCTGTGCGACTTGGAGCCCTGCTGTCCCATCAAGAACAATCAGCGGATCATCAGCCAGGCAGTGAGCGGGGCACTGGATAAGGTGATGCTTTCCGATCTGAACCAACCTTTGCATCTGACCACCATCAGGAATGCCCGCGGAAATCTAGTGCCAGCTATTGGTTTTGTATCCGGGAGAATGCAATGAGCACGAACCTAAACACGATCCGAGACTTGGCGGAGCGGGAATACAAGTGGGGCTTCGTCACTTCTGTCGAGGAAGAGAGAGTCCCAAAGGGACTCAACGAGGACATTATTCGCCTGATCTCGACCAAGAAGAATGAACCGGAGTTCATGCTCCAGTGGAGGCTGAAGGCATATCACCACTGGGCGTCGCTTGAGAAGGCGCAAGCGGAACCGAAGTGGGCCAATGTCAAGTACGGGCCAATCGACTACCAGGAAATCGTTTATTACTCGGCTCCCAAACAGAAACCCGGCCTCACGAGCCTAGAGGAGCTGGATCCAGAGATCCTACGCACCTACGAGAAGCTGGGCATTCCACTCGAAGAGCAGAAGCACCTGGCAGGCGTGGCGGTGGATGCGGTGTTCGACAGCGTCTCCGTGGCTACTACGTTCAAGGAGAAGCTGGCTGATCTGGGAATTGTCTTCTGCTCCTTCTCGGAAGCGGTGCAGAAGCATCCGGACCTGGTGCAGAAGTACCTTGGCTCAGTGGTGCCTTATACCGACAACTTCTTCGCCACCCTGAACGCGGCCGTGTTCACTGACGGGTCTTTCGTCTATGTGCCAAAGGGAGTTCGCTGCCCGATGGAACTTTCCACCTACTTCCGTATTAACGCGGCGAACACCGGCCAGTTCGAACGCACGTTGATCGTCACCGACGAGGGCTCCTTCGTCAGTTACCTCGAAGGCTGCACTGCACCCATCCGCGACGAAAACCAGTTGCACGCCGCCGTGGTCGAGTTGATCGCGCTCGACAACGCGCAGATCAAGTACTCGACCGTGCAGAACTGGTACCCGGGCGACAAAGAGGGCAAAGGCGGGATCTACAACTTCGTGACCAAGCGGGGCAAGTGCCTGGGCGTGAACTCGAAGATCTCCTGGACGCAAGTGGAGACCGGCTCGGCCATTACCTGGAAGTATCCGAGCTGCATCCTGCAGGGTGAGAACTCGGTGGGCGAGTTCTACTCGGTTGCCCTCACCAATAATTACCAGCAAGCCGACACCGGGACCAAGATGATCCACATCGGCAAGAACACGCGCAGCACCATCGTCGCCAAGGGCATCTCCGCTGGCCACGGCCAGAACACCTATCGAGGCCAAGTGAAAATCATGAAGGGCGCCACTGGGGCACGCAACTACACGCAGTGCGACTCGCTTCTGATTGGCGACAAGTGCGGTGCCCACACCTTCCCGTACATCGAGGTGAGGAACTCAACCGCCCGCATGGAACATGAGGCTTCCACCTCGAAGATCGGCGAAGACCAGCTCTTCTACCTGCGGCAGCGCGGGCTGAAGGCGGAAGACGCCGTTTCCATGATCGTAAACGGTTTCTGCAAGCGCGTCTTTCGCGAGCTACCCATGGAGTTCGCGGTGGAGGCGCAGAAGCTGCTAAACGTCAGTCTGGAAGGCAGCGTCGGGTAAGACTGAGCTCCTGCAAGGAAGTACCAACGACGCAGCCAATGAGAGGAACGGGAATGAGCTTGCTGGAAATCAAGAATCTGCACGTCAGTGTGGACAAGCACGAAATCCTCAAGGGCATTAACCTGACAGTGAATGCCGGTGAGGTGCACTCCATCATGGGACCGAACGGCTCGGGCAAGAGCACGCTGGCGCAGGCGTTGGCCCGCCGAGAGACCTACAACGTCACCTCGGGCGAAGTGTCCTACAACGGCAAGGACCTCCTGGCCATGAAACCGGAGGAGGCCGCCTGTGAAGGCATCTTCATGGCCTTCCAATACCCGGTGGAGATTCCCGGTATCAGCAACGCTTACTTCCTCCGGTCTGCGCTCAATGCCATCCGCAAGCACCGCGGGCTGGATGAGGTAGATGCCATGGACTTCCTGCCCATGTTCCGGGAGAAGCTGAAGCTGCTGGACATGGACGAGAAGCTGATGAATCGCTCCGTGAACGAAGGCTTCTCCGGTGGCGAGAAGAAGCGCAACGAGATCCTGCAGATGGCGGTGCTGGAGCCAAAGCTCGCCATCCTGGACGAGACCGATTCCGGCCTGGACATTGATGCGCTGAGGATCGTGGCCCAGGGCGTCGATGCCATGCGTAACCCGGAGCGTGCCATCCTCGTGGTAACTCACTACCAGCGCCTGCTGAACTATATCGTTCCTGACTTTGTCCACGTGCTGGTGGATGGACGCATCGTGCGTTCGGGTGGCCCCGAACTGGCCCTGGAACTGGAAGAGAAAGGCTATAGCGCAATGGAAGCCGAGGCGCGCAGCGCTACTCCTGCCTGAAGCGAGAAACGGGGAAGAGCAAGGTGATCACGTTAACTCAGCAGTTAGAAAGTTACCTGGAAAGCTTCAGCGAGTTCGAGAAGCTTGCCGCCGGCCATGCCCTGCCATGGTTGCGGAAGCTGCGCCAGGATGCGTTTGCCCGCTTTTGCGAAGTCGGGTTCCCAACCACTCACGACGAAGACTGGCGGTCCACTAACGTCTCTGCTATCGCGCAGACTGCTTTCCGTCTCACCCGCAACCGCCGCGTCCGGCTGTCCCAACAGGAACTGGAGCCGTACCGGGTTGCCGGCGTTGCCTGTCAACTCGTGTTTGTGAACGGGCACTTTGCGCGCGAGCTGTCCTCGCTGGGCAAACTGCCCGATGGGGTGAAGGTCAACAGTCTTGCTGGGGAGATTTCCAGCAATCCCGAAGCGATTGAACCGCACCTCGGCCGCTACCTCGATATCCGCCGCGATGCCTTCGGTGCACTGAACACGGCTTTCGTGGAAGATGGAGCGTTTGTACACATCCCCAGAGGCACGCTGGTGGAAGAGCCCATCTACCTGTTGTTCGTCTCGACCGCGGACGATGCCCCTTCAATGAGCCATCCTCGCAACCTCATTGTGGCGGAGGAAGACAGCCAGGCCACATTCGTTGAGGACTATGTGTCGCTCGACGGCGGTGCGGTGTTCTGCAACGCGGCCACGGAACTGGTCGCCAGCGACCACGCTGTGCTTTCGCACTACATGCTCGAGCGCGAGCACAAGCAGGCTTTCAACGTCTCAACGCTGCGTATCCAGCAGGGAAGAAGCGCCAATGTCGTATCGCACTCAGTACTGCTGGGCGGCGCGCTGGTGCGCAACAACATACACCCGGTGCTGGCAGGCGAAGGGGGAGAGTGTGTGATTAACGGCCTCTTCGCCGGCGACGGTCACCAGCACCTCGACAACTACATGCTGGTAGAACATGCCAGCCCGCACTGTGGCAGCCGGCAATTCTACAACGGGATCCTCGATGGCCACGCACACGGCGTTTTTCACGGCCGCATTATCGTGCACAAGAACGCCCAGAAAACCGATGCCAAGCAGACCAACCGCAACCTGCTGCTTTCCGATGACGCGCAGATCGACACCAAGCCGCAACTGGAGATCTACGCCGACGACGTGAAGTGCACGCACGGAGCCACCATCGGCCAGATCGAGGGGGACGCTCTGTTCTACCTGCGCTCTCGCGGAATCGACGAGGTGTCCGCGCGCAAACTCCTGCTCTTCGCCTTCGCCAGCGAATGTCTCGACCGCATGAAACAGGGGCCGGTCCGCAGGCACGTGGAAGGGCTGATCAACCGCTGTCTGTTCCAGATGGCCGACTCTGTGCCTGATGTTCCGACAGGGGACCGCCGCGAGGACACCGGAAGAAACTGGGGGGAAATCGGATGACCACCGCCGCCAAGAGATTGCCCACAGAGTCCCATCCACCTCAGGTGCGCGACGCCGGTGCGGATTTCGATGTGCAGAAGGTCCGCCGTGACTTTCCTATCCTCCGGCAGAGGGTTCGCGGCAGGGCGCTGGTTTACCTGGACAATGCAGCAACATCCCAGAAGCCGCAGGTGGTCATTGATGCGATCCGTCAGTACTACGAGCGGGACAACGCCAACATCCATCGTGGCGTGCATTTTCTTTCCGAACATGCGACGGAAGAGTACGAAGCGGCGCGGAGGACGGTGCAAGGTTTCCTCAACGCCGCCGATGCGAGCGAGATCATCTTTGTTCGCGGCGCCACGGAAGCCATCAACCTCGTGGCGCAGACCTACGGCCGCACTAATGTTCATGCCGGCGACGAAGTGCTCATCACCGCCATGGAGCATCACTCCAACATCGTGCCCTGGCAGATCCTGTGCGAAGAGAAGGGCGCAAGGCTGCGGGTTGCGCCAATCAGCGACAGCGGCGAGCTGATGCTCGAGGAGTTTGAGAGGCTACTGGGACCGCGAACCAAGATCGTCGCCGTAACGCACGTCTCCAACGCGCTGGGCACGATCAATCCTGTTCAGCGGATCATCGAAACGGCACATCGAGAGAACGTCCCGGTGCTGGTCGATGGAGCCCAGGCCGTGCCTCATCTCAAGGTGGACGTCCAGGCTCTGGATTGCGACTTTTACGTCTTCTCCGGTCACAAGGTATATGGTCCCACCGGCATCGGCGTTTTGTATGGCAAGCACGCTTTGCTGGATGCCATGCCTCCGTACCAGGGCGGTGGCGACATGATCAGTTCGGTAACCTTCGAGAAAACGATCTACAACAAGCTGCCCTACAAATTTGAAGCCGGCACGCCCCATGTGGCGGGCGCCATCGGCCTGGGCGCAGCCATCGAGTATGTGAATGGCCTCGGGATGGACAACATAGCTGCGTATGAGCACGGGTTGCTGGCCTATGCCACTGAAGCCGTTTCAGTAATTCCCGGTATTCGTCTGATCGGCGCCGCAAAAGAAAAGGCGGGGGTGCTCTCGTTCCTGTTGGACAGTATCCACCCGCACGACATCGGGACCATCGTCGACCAGGCGGGAATTGCTATCCGAACAGGACATCACTGCGCCCAGCCCGTAATGCAGCGCTTCGGCATCGCGGCCACGGCGCGTGCTTCGTTCGCTCTCTACAACACCAGAGAAGAAGTGGACGCTCTGGTCGAGGGCATCCAGAAGGTACGGGAGGTGTTCGCCTGATGCCTGATCTACGCGAGCTTTACCAGGAAGTGATCCTGGAGCACAGCAAGGCGCCTCGCAACTATCGCGAGCTGGCGACGGCGAACCACAGGGCGGAAGGATATAACCCGCTCTGCGGCGACCACTTCACCGTCTACCTGGACTTGGAGGGCGGCTCGATTCGCGACATCAGCTTCCAAGGCTCAGGATGCGCGATTTCTAAGGCGTCAGCATCCCTGATGACGCAAAGCGTGAAGGGTAAGACCAGGGCGGAAGCGGCAAGACTCTTCGACCAGTTCCACAAGCTGGTGACGGGCGAGTGGTCGGCGAACGGGAATCGGGCTGAACTCGGCAAGCTGGCCGTTTTTTCCGGCGTCTCCCAGTTTCCTGTGCGGGTCAAGTGCGCCACGCTTGCCTGGCACACGTTGCACGCTTCGCTCCAAGGAAACCAGCAAACGGTGTCGACGGAGTAGCACGCGACGCGGAGAAGAAGGAAAAACAGCTACGCGGGGAGTTCTATATGGGCGCGAGTGAACCGATCACGCTGAGTCGGGCTTGTGAAGTCATCGAGATCCCCAGTGGGATTCGCGCCACCCTCCCGGCCGGTGCCGTCGTAAGGATCATGCAGTCCCTGGGCAGCGGCTACACGGTGGCTACCGATCGCGGCCACATGTACCGTGTCGATGCCAAGGATACAGATGCCCTGGGCCTCTCCAACGCGGCGACGGCGCAAACACCTGCAGTCCAAGAAGGGTCCTTCAGCGATCAGATGGTCTGGGATCAGTTGAAGACCGTGTACGACCCGGAGATTCCGGTCAATATTGTGGATCTGGGTCTGGTGTACTCGTGCGTGATTGCGCCCCTGGAAGTAGGCGGGAACAGAGTTCATATCAAGATGTCCATGACCGCCCCCGGTTGCGGGATGGGCAACGTGCTGAAGGCCGATGTGGACAGCAAGCTCTCGCGGTTGCCCGGTGTCAAGGAAGTTCATGTTGAAGTCGTGTTCGATCCGCCATGGCACCCCGGCCTCATGTCGGATGCGGCCAAGCTCCAGCTTGGCTTCGACCTGGATTACGGCGCAACACCATCCTCGCCACCGATCTATGGAGAAAGAAAGTGATCGTCCACATTTGGCTCAGAAGACCCTGGATCCCGGTGCAGGGCTAGAAACATTCGCCAACACGGCCACGAAGTCCGCGGCGTTGCGGTGCGCGCTCACCTAAGCTGCTGGGCGTCCTGGTCTAGGGCGAGCGTAATTCACGTCCAGGGTACGATCTCTTAGCATGCTGCCATTCAGAGCTTTGATTGCTTTCTCGGCTTCAGCGTCGTTAGCCATCTCCACGAATGCAAACCCGCGGCAGCCCAGTGTCGCGATCCACGATGATATGAACCTGCGCCACCTCTCCGTAGGCTTCGAACAGCCGCCGAAGCTCCTCGTGCGTCACTTCAGAACCCAGGTTTCCGAAGGTCGTCAGTTAGCGTTTGGGCGCTTTTGCACCTCGCCCGCGTAAGACGTTTGCAGCGAACTGGAATTATTAGTCGGGAAGGGCCGGCCGGCCGACACCGCCCCGCAAGCTAGAACGATTGTGAGAACCGAGTTCCCAGGAATTCGCCCAGCTTGGCCCTCGTCGTGCCCTGTTGTTGCAACCAGAAAATGTCGTATTAACTGCAACGAGACTCTGTCACCCCCTTGTCGTTTAAGTAACGGCCGCTAAGGCAGGGCGGCCGGAGAGGTTGTAGATGCGGGGCATCGGGGTTTTTCTTTTCTGCGCGGTGGTGATGGGCGCAGGGCGGCGTTCGGCGTGTTCTTCTAGCGGCAGGGGCAGAGCGAGCAGTAGAACGTCCCCGCGATAGACGCGCAGCGTGCCATCGAGTTGGTGCGCGAGTTCGACGGTTTCTCCGGCATAGCCGCGATGGCCCGGCAAGGGCGGCAGGGCGATGGAATGCGCGCCTAAGGTGATGACGTGATCGGCTGCGACGACGCGTTGATAGTGCAGAGCCAGGCAGCGAGCCAGATCGAAGCGGCGCGGCAAGGAGCGGAAGTCGCAAGCGGCACCGGGGGCGGGGCGGGCGAAGCGCCGGTTGTAATTGGCGCAGAAGCGGGCGAGCACGGCGTTAGCTTGCGGCAAGGTGGTGACGTGAGCGAGGCGGAGTTCGCTGACCAGACGGTCCTGGCAAGTGCGCCAGGCGCGCTCGATGCGGCCCTTAGCTTGGGGAGAGTAGGCGGGGATCTGCTCGATGCCGAGTTCGTCGAGAGCGCGTCCGAGTTGGGTAGGAGATTGTTTTCCGGCGAGTTGTTCGGCGAGAGTCCAGTGCGAATCGTTGCGCTGGAAGATGCTGTGCCGGTCGCGGTAGAGACTCAGCGGAATACCGTGAGCGGTAATCATGGCGTGGAGTGCGCGAAGATAGCCGAGAGTGTTTTCGGCTTCGAGTTGGAAGTGAGCGGCGAGAATCTGACCGGTGGCGTCATCCTGAAAGCCGATGAGAGTGAGCTCGGGGCCGCGGCCTTCGAGCCAGTCATGACGGCTGGCATCGGTGAGCGCCATCATGCCGAAGCGTGGGCGGGGCGGCCGGCGGGAGCGATATTTGCGAGGCCGACGCTTCTGCGGAGACGCCAGTTTCGCGGCCCGCAAGATGCGGCGCACGGTCTCGCGGCTGACGGAGAGGTTCTCCTCGAAGCGAAGTTTTTCCGCCAGATGAGAATCGTTGAAGCCCTGGTACTTGCCGCGGGCCAGGCTTAAGATCAACTGCTTCTGGGGAAGGGGCAAGGCCCAAGGCATGGAGCGTCCGCGATTGCCATGCTGTACCCAGCCGACGGAATCGGGCCGATAGCGGCGTTTGAGGCGCTGCACCTGGCGTTCGCTCAGTTGCAGCAGGCGGGAGGCTTCGCGTACGCTCAGCCTCCCGCCCGCTGCATTCTCAATCACTTTCACCCGCTGGAACTCTTTCTGACTCATCGTCACCATCCTTCTAGGGTGACAAAGTCTCGTTGCAGTTAAGGGGTGACATTATCTTGGAGCATCTACAGGCCCTCGTCGTGCCCTCGCAGCAGTCTTGTTCGAGGTATAAACTCAATACTTGTTGTTAAGATCAGTTGACCGAGGTCTTATGAAACAGCACGCTGAAATAACTCTGCAAAAAACGAAGAATCTTACGCCAGCAGTGTTTGATTTTGGGGGACACTGGAAAAATGAGCTCGGTTCCTATATGGATCTGACAGTGGACGGAAGCAATAACGTCACTGGCAAGTATGTGAGTGCAGTCAGCGGAACTGGTGGTCCGACACCGTCAACGGATCTGCGGGGAACGGTGACGGGTGACCTGATTGCTTTCACGGTCAACTGGGGTTCGGCGATCACGACATGGGCTGGCCACGGAGTCTTTGACGCAAACAACCAGCCACAGATTCTAACTCTTTGGCACTTACTTGTATCAATCGCTGACGAAACTGATCCTCAAAAACAGTGGGAAACCGTAATGGCGGGCGCAGACACCTTCTTTCGATAGCAGCGCGTAATGCGGGATGCTGCTGAAGAGACGCAGTGGTTGAGGCTTCATGGAAGCTGGGGCCGCCATTGTGCGGCGCTGATGGTAGCATGCTGATCCTCGCAGAAGTGAGACGATGTACTCCCCCCAAAGGCCTTCGCCTACCAATGATCAGATTCATGCAACTCGTCAGTACTCTTCTGGCAAGAGTAGCGTGGTTGCGGACCGGTCTGCTTCGGTGATTATCCACAGCCTCTCCCCGGCGTCTGTCTGGTAGTTGCTCAGTAATCGAAACCCATAAGCCACGCTGTACTCATTCTCCGCGACATCGGTTGGCTCCAGTTCGCCCCAGTCTCCGACTGCATGACGGGCCAAGAAACAGGCAGGCGGCTGCTTCGCTCTCTCGAGTGCAGCTAGCGCCCCGGGCGTGGCCACAATCTGCCCAAGTGGGAACAATGGAAACATAACGGTGACTCCTCTCTTCTTCAGCCCATGCGGGCGAGCCTCGCCCGCATGGGTCGTTAGAGCAAAGTGGAATTACTTGTTGGGAAGGGGTGGCCGGCTGACACCGCCCCGCAAGCTAGAACGATTGAAAGAGCCGGGCTTCGAGGAATTCGCCCAGCTTCGCTGTAGCCTTGAATTGCGGGATGGGGTCCAGTTCCTTGAACGCCGACGTGAATGCATTCGAGAGACTCCAGATCGTTCGCGGCCGGAAGTCCTCGTATTTCGGCTCGAAGTAGAGGTCATGTACGCTGCGGGCGAGGTGCTTGGGAGCTTCCAGTTGCCCCTCGACGAATGCCTCGTAGATGACCACCTTCGCGGTGACGTCCGTCAGTTCGCTTCTCTGCCATGCTTCCACCTGCCTTCGCATCGGCTCGAAGTTTCGCTGCATCCGATCCACTCCCACCGAGATGCAGTCGATGAGCGAGAACGATTTTGAGTGTTTCGCAAGCACGGGCGTAAACACGCCTGAGACAATGTCTCCAAATTTTGGATGCCAGGTTGTAGTGTCATGAGCAGCTGGGCCCTAAAGCAGGTCTAGTTCTTTGTTCTGAGCACCCTCCGGCCCGTGGTCAGGATCATGGCGGGTTTGGCCAGCGGTTTCTCTTTGTTTGGATTGGTGATTTTGTTCGTCATCGCCCGGCGGCCGAATTGGCGAGCCGATTTCCAGTGGGCCGGCGGTGGACTGCTTGGTGGCGATTGCAGTTCTGCGTTTCTTTGATACTACGATTCACTTCTACCGAAGTTGACCCCTAAAATGTTGTTTCAAAGCACAGATGGTCCTTCCCCCAAACTCTTGTCTGTCAGGATCCGGCGCCCGGAGGTACGGCCGATCTGCGGCCGGCGGGCGATCTCCGCCTTGCTGACGCCAGGGCGATAGAGTTCGCGGATGTGACTGTCTCCCTTTGCCCTTGTCCGAGGCCCTCCCGATCGCTTTCCCCTCAGCCGCGCCTCGGTCAGTCCAGCCTGGACACGTTCTCTCAGGACTCATGCTCAAACTCAGCGATCACGGCCAGAAGACCAGCCATGGCACGGCCCGTCGGCGTTGTCAGGTCCCGCGCGGCGACGCGGGCGGCCTCTTCGGACGGCTGATGTGGTGGTTGGCTGGAAAAATGAGGCTGTCAGTGGAGGAGGTAAACACACTCTTTCGGCGGCTCGCGATTCCAGCAGTGAAGGCAGCGCTACGCTAAAATTAAGTGCAGTACCTTTTGCATCGCAGATTGCTTTTACCGATTAATAGGCGCAGATAGGTCCGATGATAGCTCCGGCACAAACCCAGAACCACGAGCCTCTGGCGCACCTCGATCTCGAGAAGGAGATCGTGCGGCTCAAGCGCCAGATGAATGCCGTCATCCTGGCGCACTTCTATCAGGAATCGGAAATCCAGGACCTGGCCGATTTTGTCGGGGACAGCCTGCAACTGTCTCAGAAAGCCGCGGCTACCTCGGCGGATGTGATCGTTTTCTGTGGCGTGCTCTTCATGGCCGAGACGGCCAAGATCCTCAACCCCGGCAAGCTGGTCCTGCTCCCCGACTTGAAGGCGGGCTGTTCGTTGGCCGACGGCTGTCCGGCGATTCAGTTCCGGGCGTTTCGCGAGCGCTACCATGATCATGTAGCGATCACCTATATCAACTGCAGCGCTGAGGTCAAGGCGCTCAGCGATATCATCTGCACGTCCAGTAACGCGGAGAAAGTCATCGGGCAGATTCCGCCCGAGCAGCCCATCGTGTTCGCTCCTGACCAGCATCTGGGCCGCTACCTCATAAAGAAGACCGGACGAGAACTGCGGCTTTGGCCGGGAAGCTGTATTGTCCACGAAATGTTTTCTGAGCGCAGCCTGGTGCAACTGAAGGAGCGCCACCCCCACGCAAAGGTCATGGCGCATCCCGAGTGCCCGGAAGCGGTGCTGCGCCATGCGGATTACGTCGGCTCGACAACTGGAATTCTTAATTACGCCCAACAGAGCCCGGCGACCGAGTTCATTGTCGCCACTGAAAAAGGCATCCTCCACCAGATGGAGAAGGCTTGCCCGGAGAAAAAGTTCATTTCGGCTCCCGGCGAGGGTGGCTGCTCGTGCAGCGAATGCCCGCACATGAAGCTCAACACGATGGAGAAGCTCTACCTTTGCATGAGGGATTGCACGCCGGAAATCACTCTGGACGAAGAGTTGCGCCAGCGCGCCCTGCGCCCCATCCTTCGCATGTTGGAGATGAGCTAGAAGTTCCCCACATTGGTTTCTATGTCCGAATCTCTTGAGCCCTCCAGTTACCGCGAACTCTTGCGCAGATTCCTCGAAGAAGATTTGGGAGCCGGGGATATTACCACCGACACGGTCGTGCCCGCCGGGCGGCGCGCCCGCGGGAAACTGATCGCCAAGGCCCCGCTTGTCCTCGCCGGGCTCGATCCGTTCATCGAGGTCTTCCGGCTTCTGGACCCCTCAGCGGTAGCGGAGATCCGACGCAAGGACGGGGAGGAACTCCGCCCGGGCGAGAGTCCTGTGCAGGTGTGTGCCTTGGCGCGCACGTTGCTTTCCGGAGAACGCGTGGCCTTGAACCTGCTTCAGCGGCTCTCCGGCATCGCCACGCTCACGCGCTGCTTTGTGCGCGAGGTGGCGGGCACGGGCGTGCAAATCCTAGATACAAGGAAGACCACTCCGGGGCTGCGCGCGCTTGAAAAATATGCGGTCCGCATCGGCGGAGGCCGCAATCACCGCAAGGACCTGGCGGAAGCCGTCCTGATCAAGGAGAATCATATCCGAATGGCGGGCGGAGTCTCCTCGGCGCTCCAGGCAGCGCAACCTGCCAAAGGCCACGTGGCGTGGACCGAAATCGAAGTAACGAATTTCGACGAGTTGCGCGACGCGCTCGAACACAGCCCAGATGTCATCCTTCTTGATAACATGCAACCCGCGCAGGTGCGCCAGGCGATCGAACAGGTGCGCTTCACGGAAGGCGCTCGGCGCGAACCCGCACACGATCCGGCGCGAAAGATTCGCATCGAGGCCTCCGGCGGAATTACGCTCGTGAACGTGAGGGAGTTCGCGGAGACCGGCGTGGACTGGATTTCGGTCGGCGCGCTGACCCACTCTGCCCCGGCAGTGGACTTTAGCTTCGAGATTGAACCCGCGTGATGCAGGACACCTTACAGACCGATATTCTCGTCATCGGCAGCGGCTTGGCAGGGCTGGCGGCCGCGTGGGACGCCGCCAAACGGGGCTGCAAGGTCACTCTGCTGACGCGCGCCTCAAACCCCGAGGAAAGCAATACCGATCGGGCGCAGGGCGGAATCATCTATCGCGCGCAAGGGGAATCCCCAGAACAACTTGTTGCCGACATCCTCTCGGTTGGCGGCGGCCTGAGCTCCCTCGACGCCGCCCGCCTGCTGAGCCGCGAAGGCCCGCGTCTGGTGAAGGAAATTCTGATCGACGAGCTGGGCGTTCGCTTTGATTCCTCCACGGAAGATCCCCAACAGCTTGACCTGACCCGCGAGGCGGGACATTCCCTGCCGCGCATCGTTCACTACAAGGATCAATCCGGCTGCGCGATTGAGCGAGCGTTCCTGGACCGGGTCTGCTCGCACCCCAACGTGAAGCTGATTTCCGCTGCGACCGTCGTGGACTTGCTGACCGTCTCGCACCACTCCCTTGAGCCCACCGACGTCTACCGCCCACTGACTTGCGTCGGGGCCTACGTGCTCGATCAGACGACGGGGAAAATCTTCTCTCTCCTGGCCAAGGAAACCATTCTTGCCACGGGCGGCGTGGGCAGCGTCTTCCTGCATACGACGAATGCCTCCGGGGCGCGCGGCGATGGCATCGCCATGGCCTACCGCGCTGGAGCTCGCTGCATTAACATGCAGTACATCCAGTTCCACCCGACCGCGCTGCTGGCGCCCGACGGCTGCTTTTTGATTTCCGAGACGGTACGCGGAGAGGGAGGCCGTCTGGTGGATCGTCACGGGAAGGAATTTATGCAACGGTTCCATCCCGCCGGCTCGCTTGCGCCGCGCGACATCGCCGCGCGCGCGATCTACCAGATGATGCTCGAGTCGGGCGAGCCTTGTGTTTACCTGGACATCACACACAAGCCCGCCGATCAGCTTCGCGAACGTTTTCCCGGCATCTATGCTGTGTGCATCGAGCGCGGCATCGACCTCACGCACGAACCCATCCCGGTGGTCCCCGCAGCGCACTATAGCTGCGGCGGCATCGCTACCGACGATTGCGGCCGAACGACTGTGGAACGGCTGCGGGCGGCGGGCGAAGTCGCATGCACCGGATTGCACGGCGCCAACCGCCTGGCGAGCACATCCCTGCTCGAATGCCTGGTTTGGGGAACGCGGACCGGGGCGCAAGCCGCGCAAGGCATCACGCGAGGAGACGATTTCTACTTTCCCAAGGTGGCTGACTGGCGGTACGAACACGAACCAGCAGATCCCGCCCTCATCACTCAGGATTGGCTGACGATCCAGCACACGATGTGGAATTATGTCGGACTGATCCGAAGCGAGAGACGTCTGAACCGAGCCATGCGGATCTTGCGCGAACTCGACCTTGAGATCGCGCGTTTCTACGAAAAGTGCGAAGTCAGCGATTCCATCATCGGCCTGCGCAACGGCATCCTCACAGCGCTTCTGATACTGGAAGCCGCTCAACAATCCCGCGAAAGCCGCGGCTGCCATTACCGCATCAACTGAGGCAAATCGTCAGGACATCTCGTCAGCGGGGTGAGCAACGGATCTGTGATCAGCGTCACTGAAGTTTTAGTTCAGACGAGAGTATAAATAAACAAAGTCAGTTTCCGAGAATTGCATCTCGCCAGTAATTCCGGGGAACACATCGCAAACGCTGGATACCCGTGAGACTCACGGGCGCAGCCTTCTACCCCTTCAACCAACATAATGTTGAGGACGCCATGCTCGCCAAATGCGCCAATCAAGCGTGTTGCGCTACATTCCATTATTTCCATGAAGGAAAGCTATTCGCAATTGAGTCGAGGATTGATTGGCCAAGGAGGGGACCGCCTGCTGATCTGAAATACACGGGCAGATCACACAGTCCCCAATATTTCTGGTTGTGCTCCTCATGCTGTCGTGCCATGACGGTTCAATCCGATGGTCTCGTGCTGATCTTTGGCCCCGAGGTTGCGTACACGCAGTCTGGCGAAGAATGTGCTTGAGCGGATTGTTTACGTCACCGATTTCTCGACTGGCCCCGTGGAGGCTTTACCCTACGCAGTTGCTGCAGGTGCTCTCGCCCATCTGGTCAAGTGATCTGCCGTGCGCACTGCCCTGTGCTCGTGGTGCGTGGGTGATACTGAGTCCGGACTCGTGCGCTCTCAACCGTCGTGCATACCTTGGGGCGACGCGTCATTGACGATCACAACAGAAGTCCTCGATCGCGGGAGCGCCTTTCCCTCGTGACCGAAGTCAGTGTCGAGGGACCCAAATGTCTCAGTTTCGCAAAGATGTCTTCACCGGACGCTGGGTAATCGTGGCCGAAGCCGACGTGGTACGGCCATCGGATTTCCACTTCAAGAAATTCGTGCGGGGGACCACTTTCTGTCCATTCTGTGAGACCCATGAGGCTTCCACACCGCCAGAGATATTCGCTATCCGGCGGACGGGTTCACCGGCGGACGGGCCGGGATGGGTGGTCCGCGTGGTCCCGAATTCGCAACTGCGGTTGAGGGTTGAAGGTGAACTGAGACGGCGCCCTGAGGGATTCCACGACCTGATGAACGGCGTGGGTGCCGACGAGATCGTCGCAGAGACACCCCGGCACGACCGCAGCCTCCATGAGTTGGAGGTGAACGAGATCGCGGATGTCATCCGGACCTATGTGGCCCGCATCCTCGACCTGGAGCGGGACAAGCGGATTCGGTACGTCCTGATATTCAAGAACCACGGCGTGGAAGCCGGGGGACACACCATTACGCATTCGATTTCGGAATTGATGGCCCTACCCGTGACGCCGCGTCTCATTAAGGCGAAACTCATGGCCGCGCGCGACTACTTTGCTTTGAAGGACCGCTGCATATACTGCGACGTTTTGCACCAGGAACTCAGGGAGCGGCGACGTCTGATTGCGGAAAATGATGATTTTGCATGCCTGGCGCCGTTTGCCTCAGGCTATCCGTTCGAAGCCTGCGTGTTCCCGAAAGTCCACAGCAGCGCTTTCAGCCGGATCAATGTCGTGCAGATTGAGAATCTCGCAAAAATCCTCCGCGATGTCCTGCAGAGATTGGACCACACATTAGGTGGTCCGCCCTATAACCTCTCGCTACAGGACAGACCTTTCCTTCGCCCACGCGAGGGCTACTGGAAGACGATCGAAGAGGACTTTCACTGGCATCTAGAAATCCTTCCACAACTCATCGGACTGACCGGCTTCGAGCGGGCTTCCTGGTTCTCCTACAACCCGGTGCCCCCGGAAACTGCCGCCCGATGTCTCTCGGGTTGACGAAGCGTAAGTCCAGAATTGCCTCGTTGTGCACGACGGTCATCTCTTCCCTCAGCCAGGGATTTCACCTGGGCAAAACCTAATCCACCGCGATGCGACGCAAGAGCCTGAAGTCGTCGAGAACCTTCGCCGTGCCCAGCACCACGCTGCACAAGGGATTGTCAGCGGTGCATACCGGGAGGCCGGTTTCTTCCCGGATTCTCATGTCGAGGTTTCTCAGCAAAGCACCTCCTCCAGCGAGCACAATGCCGCGGTCGCCGATGTCAGCGGAGAGTTCTGGCGGAGTGCGCTCCAAGGCCATGCGTATGGCGCTTACGACCGCTGAAACGCACTCGGCCAATGCTTCACGGATCTCGCTGTCATCGACGGTGATCGCCTTGGGCACGCCCTCTATGAGACTTCTTCCCTTGACTTCCATAGTCAGTGGTTTGTCGAGTGCGTATGCCGAACCAATCTCGATCTTGATCTGCTCGGCCATACGCTCCCCGATCAGCAGGTTATGTTTCCGCTTGAGATAATTCATGATGGATTCATCCATGTGGTTGCCAGCGGTACGCAGTGAACGCGAATACACCATGCCAGACATGGAAATGAGAGCGACGTCAGTGGTGCCACCACCGATGTCCACTACCAGATTGCCGCCAGGCTTGGTGACAGGCAGACCGGCGCCAATGGCGGCCATCATGGCCTGCTCGACGAGATGTACTTCTGCAGCCCTGGCTCGGTAGGCCGAGTCCGTGACAGCGCGCTTCTCCACCTGCGTGATTTCCGAGGGGATGCTGATGATAACCCGTGGATGCACAAGCGCCCTGCGCTGATGCGCCTTTTGGATAAAATAGCTAAGCATCTTCTCGGTCACTTTGAAGTCGGCGATCACCCCGTCTTTCAATGGCTTTATCACTCTGATCTTGCCTGGCGTGCGCCCCAGCATTTCTTTGGCCTCTCTGACCACCGCCTGCACTTCCCCAGTGCTGTCGTCCAGAGCAACGGCTGAGGGCTCGTTGACAACGATGCCCCGACCTCGGGCATAGACACGCGTATTGACCGTTCCCAAGTCAATAGCCAAGTCCTCGGAAAACAAACGGGCTAGAGGGCGGAGGTTCTGGAGGGAGATTCGCGTTGCCCACTCGGGGCGCATACGACCAACTCGCGTGATCGCAGAACTCGGACGAGTCCGTCTGGAGCAAAGGTCAGCTTGCCACAGAACCTCAGGACCAGGCTGACCGCCCATCACGAAATGTTATATCGCGTTGGTGATGAGCTGCGCTTTGATCGGCCGAAGAAAATCTTGTTTGGGCCCGTCTTCACACTCTTAAGTGTAGTAGTTCACGCAAGAAAATCAGTGACCTGCAGCCATCATTGCAATTTCATGGAGAAAAGGAGCCTAATAAAAGAGGAGAGGAGATTTTGCACGGTGGCGGGGGCGCCTTGATGCGCCGCTGTCGGCGACAGGGCTTTTATGAAGGCCCCAATACATCATAAGAGACACGGGGGCAGCTATTTCCACCTGCATCCGTCGCACGCGGTGTTCTCGCTTATAGCGAGCTTCGCGTTAGCGGTACTGATCGTGTTGATGCTCGTCCGGTCGGCGAGGTAAAGGACAGAGCTCGCTCGCGGGTTCATGTATGTCTCAACGGAGTTGTAAGAATGTCGGGATTTCCCATGCAGCTTCCGCGGAGGCGTTTTGTCGGCCTTCTTCGTGACCTCGGCTATCGTCCGCTGAAGTCGCATCGGGGGTCAGTGAGGCAGTTCTTTAACCCCACGCGCAGCCCAAACGTGGCCTCCTTTCACGAGCCCCACTCAGGCGACACACTGCACAAAGCGACCCTGCACGACTCTCTTCGTAAGCTCCAGCTCAGTCCGGACGAGTTTGTTCAACTGCTTGGGAGGCGCTGAGCTATAACAACCACCCCCAGAAAGAAGTGGGCGGAATGGCAGGACTCGAAGCTATTTTCTGACGCACTGGCAAGTCGAGATGATCATGAGTGCAGGTACAGCATAAGGAGCGGCTAGAGGTGCGTCATGAAAGAGGACGTCAAATATAGACAGGACATCGTCCACTTCGGAAAGCTCTTGCACGAACATGGCTACGTCGCTGCCACAGATGGCAACTTGTCGGTGCGACTCGATTGCCA
>PKUV01000134.1 GCA_003131315.1 Acidobacteriaceae bacterium | reverse complement strand
CGCTCTTTCATAATGCATTGACGGTCCCGCCACACGCCAGAGTTTATGGCGTTGTCGCTAGCAATGCCGTAGTATCCAATCACGTTCTTAGCATAGTCGCTCGACGCATCCTTGAAGGCCTTAGCGCCGTTTGCGTTTAGCTCTTCTTTACCTGAGCCGTTCCTGCATGCTTCACGTCGCCGTAGCGCTGTGCCAGCCAGGCTCGCACTTCTTTCGGGTCATATTTGAAGGGACCGTTGCCGCCCTTGTAGGAAATGCGGCCGCTCTCGTCAATGATGTATAGGCGCTCCGGCCAAGCCGCGTAAGCGTTGTTCGCTGAATTGTTCATTTCATCAACGCCGAAGGGCAATGGGAACTTGAACCGCTTGGTGAAATCGTTGGCGATAACAATTCGCTGCTCGAGTGTCTTGGGTTGCACGTAGCAGACGTCGTCTTTATCTTTTTCATTCGACTTCATTTGCCATTCATCCGTGGGATGCGCTTCACGAATGTAGATCGTCAGAAAATCGGCGTGATCCTTGTAATCGTTATAGATCTGCACAATATCGCCCAACTGGCGACGGAAGGGCGGTCAAGTAAAACTGCCGAAGATCAGCACCAGTGGCCGCCCGCTGGTGCGTTCATGAAGATGGAAGCGCGTCTTGCCATCCAGCGCCACCAGTCGCACATCCGGCGCAGTGTCACCTGCCTTTAAGGTTCCCACGTGCATATGCGGCAAGGCGAACCGCACCATCTCTATGGCATCCTTCGGGCCGCCCGCCATAAAACTCAATCCGACAAACGCAATAACCAGAAACACTCCAACGGAAACGGTTGTCCAGAACAGCCAGCGATTCATAGAGGTTCCAGTTTAGCGTGTCTAGCGCTCGGAACGGCTGCCATACGGCAACTCGGTCATGTTGTTGCACATATGGCGGTCCGTGTCAAGACACAAGCTCGCCAGAGTATACGGCAACATTTAGCTCGGAAATTCTTCTCAGTTGGCGAACAATCCCCATTACACTCACAATCCGGGTTCTGAGTGTAATCGCCTGGTTTCGTCAACTATGGCAAGTTTTGACTCCTTGGTGTAGAAAATAGGGCTGTAGGCTCCTCGTCGGGAGGACAAGCAATGAGAATCCGCCGCGATTCACTCTTCATTTCGAGCGTGCTTTTTACCATTGCGTTGCTTTGTCTGGTGCCGTGGTGTTTGAAGGCCGCGCTGGCTGGCCACGACAAAGTGGCGCTTCAGGCACTTGGTCAGGCGATGCCGCATGCCAAGGGAACATCTTGCAGAATCGTTGACGTGATCGCAATCAAGAGTGGCGATGTCGAATATGTCGATGGCATGAGGGTGCCTGGGGACGTAACAACGATCGACTATCTCCGGCAGCAGGAAAAGTCCTCGCCTCGCACATGCCTTCTGCTCTTTGTGCCGAGTTCCGTGAAGATACGGGACATTGAAGACTTTCGTGTTATCGCCGGGAAGATGCAGTACGAGGATTTCCACCCATATCTGTATGAGGACCGATACCGCGATTTAGTTAGAGAAATTCTCTACGGATCGCCCGTCAACCCGGATGAACTGCGCTCAGGTCCACAGGGTCAACTTGCGTGGCCCGATCATCAGCGGGAAACGAAGTGATTCGGCGCAAGGGCGAACCAGCAATGGCTGACCTATCGCCATGCTGTTTTCACCACCTTGTTGTCGCGGAAAAGTGGTTTGCGAGTCGGTAGCTGTTGAAAAATCGCACCAACAATTCTCAGTTGGTGACACCACGGCCCAACTTTTCAGCGGTTGTGTTCAACTCGTAACTGTCGGTAGGAGAGCGGAACGTGATCTGATAGGCTGCCGAGTTTTGAGCGTAAACGCGCGAATGTCGTATGACCGTGAGCCAAATTGACCAAAAGCCGCGCCCAGAGTACGATTTCGGGTCGTGACCTTTGCCGTTCTTAAGGGAAGTCGGGTCAGGAGGAGTCTATGAAGAACAAGTTGGCTTTGGCTACAGTGCTAATCATGTGTCTTACGGTTGTGCAGGCTGCTTGGGGACAATGGTCGTCAGATCCGTCGACGAACCTCGCTCTGGCGGACAAAGTTAACAATGACCAGGTTCAACCAAAAGTGAGACCTCTGCCAAATAACCAATGGTACGTAAGCTGGTTTGACGCGGATCCGAACAGCCCGCCGCCGGTCGGCTACGACGTGTATCTACAGCGGCTGGATGCTACCGGCGTAGAACAATTCCCGCATGATGGCACCATGGTCGCCGATCTGAGCAACGGTTCGACCGAGGACTACGGCCTTGATATCGATACAGCAGGCAATGCGCTGCTGGCGTTCCTGGATACCCGTGAAGGCTCGAATCAGCAAGTGACCGCCGCCAAGATGAACAAGGCCGGTAAGCCTGTGTGGGGAGTCGACGGGGTGCAGCTCACCAGCGATAGCAGCCAGCATTACGCTCCGAAAATTGCCGGCACGAGCGATGGCGGGGTCGTGGTGGCTTGGACGGCGGCTTTTGGAAATACCAGCAACGTGAAGCTTCAGAAACTCGACAAGAACGGGCATCCCGTATGGAGCGCACCGATCGTGTTTCATGAGTCCGGCTATCAGTATTTCCTGGCGGATCTGCACGCGGCCGACAACGGGAGCGTGATTGTTTCCTGGGTAAGGGAAAATGGGTTCTTCAGCGACAAGCAGCTGCGCGCGAACAAGGTCTCGGCCAGTGAGAAAAAATTGTGGGGAAAAAGTAACGTGGTGATCTTTGATCAGGGTTCGCTGCAATTTGGCAACTTCCCGAAGTTCATTCTGGATGGCAGCGGTGGCGCTATGTTTGCGTGGTACACGAGCAGTCCGGCTCTGCAATGCTTTGCGCAACATATACGGGCTGACGGAAGCGAAGCTTTTCCGCACAACGGCTCCGCCGGTTCGACGGACACGTTTAATGTGAGGGTAGAGCCATCCGTATCCTACCGGGCAGCGACGGACGAAACATTCCTGTTCTGGACTGAGGAAGACAGCAACCAATTCGTAAACGGAGTGTACGGTCAGAAGTTCAACGGAGCAGGTGCATCGGAGTGGAGCGCGACTGGCTTGGTGCTTATTCCGCTCGGATCGGACACGCAGACGTTTGTTGAGAACGTGCAGATTGGCACGGGAGCGATGGTGCTGTGGGTGGATTCGCCAGGATACGGATTGTCCACGATGCAGGCGGCCAAGCTGGACGGGAAAGGCAATGTACTGTGCGCGCCGTTCGCGGTGTCTTCGGCTCCGGCGAATAAGTATGGGCTGTCGGTCGCCACTGCCCGCACGGGCCTGACGGCTGTAGCGTGGACGGACGACCGCATTGGCAACAATTCGATCTACATTCAGAACGTGAACCCCAATTGCTCGCTGGGGCCAAAGCAGTAATTCTCAGTTCTTGCTCTTCACGGTGCCCCGTCCAACTTCGCTTGGGCGGGGTTTTTATGTGGCATGGCCCCCATTTTCGAAGACTGAAAGCGGTAGCTGTCGCAATATCGCCATTGCAGTGCGCCGGGATAAACCGGCTTGAAGCAGAGAATGCAAAATTC
>PKUV01000133.1 GCA_003131315.1 Acidobacteriaceae bacterium | reverse complement strand
AGGGATCTGCAGTTTGTCAGAGTCGATGAAGCACTCCGCTCACTTTTGCTGAACTGGCACAGCCCCCTCCGGCGTCTTCTTTTCCCCGCGCAGCAATCCCACAATCTTCTCGTACAGCCTCGACCGCGTTACATACCGCTCGTTGGCGCTCGTGATATACCGGATCTGCATCTCCACTCCCGCCGCGGTCGGCCGCAGATGAATCGCCGGCGCCACGGTCAGCGACTTCCGATACCCAGCGGCTTTCTGCCATTCCCGCTCGGCCTGCGCCGCGCTCGCCCGCGTCTCTTCCTCCACCAGGCGCTGGATCGCCTCCACCAGCGGATAAGGATTCTCCCCCTGCCCAACCTCCACCTGCAGTTCATCCCACAACCACTGCCCGGCAGTCGAAAAATTAAAGAAGTGTCCCTCGATCGCAAAGCTGTTCACGAACGCGACCTTGCGTCCCGTCGGATGCCCCGTATCGGTCCAATTGCCGGTTTCGAGCAACACCGTGCGCAGCAATCCGATCTCGATCACTTCGCCCACCACGCCGTTGATCTCCACCCAATCGCCGACCCGAATCCCGTTCCGTCCCATGAGCACGAACCAGCCAAAGAATCCGACGATAAAATCCTTCAGCGCCACCGTCAGCCCGGCGCCCGCGAGTCCGAGGATGGTCGGCATCTGGTTCGGCACCCCAAGAATCACGAATGCGATCAGCAGAACGCCCACCGCTTGCAAACCAAATCGAAACACTCCACGCAGGGTGAGAAGGTACTTCTTCTCCGGAGCGGCCTGGCTGTAAAGCCGGTCCGCCAGGAGGCTCCCGAAATACACCAGGACAACCACCAACAGGATCCAAAGGACGGATCGCAGCATGCCGTGCAGGACTGCGCGCTCCTGGTTTCCCGTCACATCGAGCCAGTTGCCGTAGATCTCCTGTAGCTCCCGCTGGTCTTGAATGCGCTTGTTGAAGTCGGAGAGCAGCTTCTGGTCGTTGGAAAAATGTTTAAGGGAGTTGACGGCTGTCGCGGTAGTTTCTTTCGAACCTGCCCCAGCCGCGGCTCCTTTTCGAAGCTCTGCCGCTTGCTGCTTCGTCTCTTCTCTTTGGGGCTTTTCCTCGTGAACGCGGCGTTGCAGGGTTTCGTGTTGCGCGAGTAGGCCGTTTCCAATCTCCTGTGCCTCGCGCTGCGCCGACTCGATGTGCGCGCGCTTGTCTCGCAGCCACGTCCAGGAACGCACCTGGCCCGCCAGATTGCTGGCGCCGAGATCGGCCGGCGCAACCGGCGAAGTCCCCGATGGGTTCTGACCCTGGTGTTGCTCGAAGTCGTGCTCCCGCGCTTCGTGTTGATCCCGCTGCCGCTGAACCGCGCCCTCCTGATCGCCTCCCGCCCGGATCAATTCCTGCTGCGCGTCTTCGATTTCGTCTTCATCCAGCGCCTGTTCCGCATCCAACAGATCCTTCTGCTGCTGGAGCGCCTCCTTTTCGCTGGGCTTGCCTGAGGAGATCTGCGCCTTGACCTGCTCGATCCGCGATAGTGCCCCCGCCAGAGCCGCCTGCGCCTGCTGCATTTTCAGGTATAGGTCCCGATTCTTGGGATCCTGAGCGGGACGGTGTTCGGCGGCTTGGCGCAGCGCGTCTGCAAAAGCCAGGTCCACTTCGTGGTCCGCGATTCGCGCCGCTTCCTGGGCGAATCGTTGCTCTTCAGGAGTGATTGCCAGAGCAGTCAGTGCGCGGGCAGTCGGGAGTGGGCGCTCGTCGACCAAGGGAGCCTCGGCGGCGGCCGTGGTTTTGGCGCGAGGGCGACTGCTCTCGCGCGTGGCAATGTAGGCGGCGCCGGTCCCGAGGACCAGCGCCACCAAAGCTCCCGTGATTCCCCATCGCAACCATTTCATCGAATCACCCGATACGCAGATTGTGTAGGGACGGACGCCCNNCGAGCGAAGCTCGGCAGCGCCTCATCATGCACGGAAATCACGCACCCAAATCACGGCACCCAATCCGCGATAAACACATTCGTCTCCCGCTGCGCCTTCCCGTTGCGATGCGAAATCCAAACCAGCTGCTTTCCATCCGGGCTAAACATCGGGAACCCATCAAATCCGTCGCTAAACGTGATCCGCTCCAGCCCCGTCCCGTCCACGTTGATCGCGTACAGCTCGAAGTTCCCCATCCCGCCCGTGGAGCCCAGGTTCGTCGCGAAAATAATCCGCTTCCCATCCGGAAAAAACGATGGCGCAAAACTCGCCGCGTTCAAATTCGTAAGCTGCCGCTCCCCACTCCCATCGGCCTTCATGATCCAGATCTCAAGCGTGGTCGGACGAATCGTATTCTGCTTCAGCAGCTCCTTATATTCCGCAATCTCCCGCTCCGTCTTCGGATGGTAGGCGCGATAAACAATCCATTTCCGGTCCGCCGAAAAAAACGGACCGCCGTCATATCCCAGCTCATGCGTAAGCTGCTTCACATGCTTGCCGTTCGCGTCCATCGAGTAGATATCGAGATCGCCATTTCGCAGCGATGTGAAAACGATCTTCTTCCCATCGCGTGAAATCGTCGCCTCCGCGTCGTAGCCCGGCGTCGTCGTAAGCTGCTTCAAGTCCGACCCATCCAGCTTCGCCGTGAAAATATCAAACGCCGGATACACCGCCCACACATAACCCTTCGAATAGTCCGGACGCGGCGGGCAAGCCGCATCGGCCAGATGCGTCGAGGAGTACAGGATCTTGTCCTTGTGCGGAAAGATGTAGCCGCAAGTCGTTCGCCCCTTGCCGGTCGAGACCATCTTCTGCTCCGTCCCGTCCACATTCATCGTGAAGATCTGATCGCACTGCAGGTTGTCGCGCGTCGATTGAAAAATCAGCCGCTTGCTGTCTTCCGAAAAATAAGCTTCCGCGTTCGACCCGCCAAAAGTAAGCTGCCGCACATTCCGCAGATGTTTTTCTTCGGGCGTCGCCAGTTGGGATGTAGCCGGTTGGGACGCCGCCTGCGCACAAGCCATCCGCGCCGCCAACAAGCTGGCGAGGAACGCCACGTTCAAGAGCAGTCTTAGATTCTTCATTGGACAAAAAGTGTAGCAGGCAAACCGCTAGAACTGGTCTCACAAATGGTTCTGCGTAGGTTTTCGGGAAGGGCACGGCTTCANNCGAGTCCCGCAAGGGACGGCACTCGCGCTACGACACGGACTCCCGAGGGCTCAAAGTGCGGTAAACCACACCGCCGATTCACCCCACGCGACGCCCGAACTCCCCGCATGTTAACTTTATCGTCGGGCATGCCCCAACAATCCGCCGCCCCTGCGGCTCGAGAAATTTCGATGAACAGAATCACCGTAGCACTTCTGCTTCTTTTCGCCGCCACTTCCTTCGCCACAAAACAGAAATCTCCTACGGGTTCCGACCTCCTATTCCAACTCGAAGCCAATTTCGCTGCGGATGTCGCCCAGCACGGCCATGATGCCTTTATCACCCACTTCGCCGAAGATGGCGTCGAACTCGTGGACGGTGGTGGCATCAACACCAAGGACGCCATGCGCAAGCAACCCCCCTGGCCCGAAGGCACGTCCCTCACCTGGACGCCCGTCCACGCCGAAATGGCCGCATCCGGCGATCTCGGCTACACCTACGGCAATTACGTTTACACCGCCAAAAATAAAGACGGCAAGCTCGTCGCCAATTACGGCAAGTACACCTCGATCTGGAAAAAGCAGAAGGACGGCCAGTGGAAGGTGGTCGTCGACATCGGAAACTCCGGTCCCGACCCGAAATCTGGGAAGTGAGCCCGTGCATTCGGCTGAAGAACTCGCAGGCTGCGCAAGAACTCGGGATTCGTATCGGGGCATCGCTTNNCCCCGTCTCTACGGGAAATCAGGCACCCCTCTAGGGGCTGGGCATCGGAAATCGACTTTTCGCGCAGCCTCCACGCCGCTGCCGAACTTCGACCGAGCGCGCCCCGCCTTTACGCCGCGCCGTCGGGTCTGTCACACTGGCCACTGACCACTGACCACTGATTTTATGGGCAAGATTCACGTTCTTCCCGAGAGAGTTGCCAACCAGATCGCTGCCGGCGAGGTGGTCGAGCGTCCCGCGTCGGTGGTGAAAGAGTTGCTCGAGAACGCGCTGGACGCCGGTTCCACGCGTATTCGCATTCAGGTGGAGGCGGGCGGGAAGAAGCTGATCCAGATCACCGACAACGGCTGCGGCATGGTGCGCGACGATGCCATGCTGGCCTTCGAGCGCCACGCTACCTCAAAGATAAAAGACACCGACGATCTGCTGAGAATTTCGACGCTCGGATTTCGCGGCGAGGCGCTGCCTTCCATCGCTTCGGTGGCGCGGCTGCATCTGGAAACCCGCGCGGAAGAGGAAGCGGCCGGGACCGTCCTCGAAATTAACGGCGGCAAGATCATCCGCGTGGAAGAGGCGGGTCTGCCGCTGGGGACTTCGGTCACGATTCGCGATCTCTTCTTTAATACGCCGGCGCGTAAGAAGTTTTTAAGATCGGAATCCACCGAGCTCTCCCATATCGCTTCGCTGGTAACGCACTATGCGCTGGCGCATCCGGAGAAGCATTTTGAGTTGCACTCGGCGACGAATGCCTTGCTGGTGGCGCCGCCTGTGGCCGATCATCGCGAGCGCGTGTACCAAGTGTTCGGACGCGAGACCCTTGACCAGTTGATTCCGCTAGCGGCGGTGCAACCACTGGAGCGTATCGGCCTGCCGCAGCTCCCGCCATGGCGGCGTAGCGCGGAGACTTCTGCGCGCGAGTCCGCTGAAGTGGAGGATGAGGCTTCACGGGTAGGAATGCCCGCGCCCCACGATTTCGGCGAGGTGCGGCTGCACGGGTTTGTTTCGAAGCCGGAGATTCAGAAACTCAATCGCAATTCGATTTTTATTTTCGTGAATGGGCGGCTGATTCGCGACCGCTTCATTCAACATGCCATCACCGAGGCATATCGCAACATTCTGCCGCCGACGGTGTATCCAGTGGTTCTGCTTTTTATCGAGATGCCGACTGCCGAAGTGGATGTGAATGTGCACCCGTCAAAGACCGAGGTGCGTTTCCGCCAGCAAACGGTGATTCACGATTTTGTGCGCGAGTCGGTACGGGCGGCGCTGATGAAGGCGCGGCCGGTACCGCAGTTCCTGACGGAGATCGGCGCGCAGCCAACGGCGAGTGCTGGCCTCACCAGCCCCCGCCTCACCAATCCTTCGATCAGCCAGGGCCCGAGCGGCGGCGATGGGTTGCAGCGAGCCCCATGGCGCGACTTGTACGAACCAGCGGCGGCGGGAGGGTTCGCGCTGCAGGCACCGGCAGTTCCCGCGACGACGGCGCGGCTGGAATTTGAAGGAGGAATTGCGGTCGAGGCCAACGCGGCGGTGTCGCTGGCGCGCGCGCCGGAGGCGACGATCTCTCGGCAGACAATTCCCGATCACGGCTGCGCGCCGCCGATTCCGCAAGAGCCGCAAGCTGCGCCGACTCTCGAGTCGCTGCGGACGCTGCATCCGTTAGGCCAGATTCGAAATTCATTCATTCTTGCGGTCAATGAAGACGGGCTCTGGATCATCGATCAGCATGTGGCCCACGAGCGCGTGCTGTTCGAGAAAGTCCTGCGGCAACGCTCCGCGCAGCAGGTGGAGAGCCAGCGTTTGCTCATGCCCCTGGTCATCGAGTTGACTCCGGCACAGCAAGCGATCTTCAGCGACATTGCCGAAGAACTTGCGCACAACGGTTTTGAGGCGGAACCCTTCGGCGCGCGCAGCGTAGCGGTGAAGATCGCGCCGGCGGGCGTGGACGCGGCGCAGATCGAGCACATGCTGAACGAAATCTTCGAGCAGCTCACGCGCGAAGACCAGGCCATCAATCTGGAAACGGTGCGGACGCGCATCGCGGCATCGATTGCGTGCCACGCCGCCATCAAAGTCAATATGCCGCTCGAACAAAACAAGATGGAGTGGCTGCTCGCGGAACTGGCGAAAACCGAGCATCCAATGACCTGCCCCCACGGCAGGCCGGTGGTTCTGCGCTATTCCATGCAGGATATTCAGAAAGCGTTTAAACGGATCTGAAAGCGGCATTCAGCACCTAGCATTTAGCACTTAGCATTTAGTCTCGACACCTGGCTGACTTCTGGCTCTCGTCGGCAGGGCGGCCTTGACGTAACCCAATGCGAACCGGCTGATTGCTAAGTGCTAAGCGCTAAATGCTAAATGCTGAATGCTGCTTTCAACTGTGTTCTAATCGGAAGCAATGACCGACCCGGAACTTCTGCAAGCTCGCACGCAAAAGTGGCGCCTCGACTACCAGCCCGTGCGCACTCTTGATGAGGCGCGCACCTTCATCGAGTCGGTGGGATTTTGTCTGATGTATCCGATGCGGCCTGCGATTCTGCTGCCGACGTTCATGGGAGCCTGGGTGGGGGCAGATGACAAGTTGCCTACGCGCCAGCACGCTTATGCCGATCCGCGGGCGAAAGAGGCGACCGAACTGATGGTGCGCGCGCTGCGCGACAAGGCAGCCTACGAGGCTCCGCTGTTCGATGAGAACAACGCATTCTTGCTGGCGCCCTCGGTGTTTCCTTATTTCTATTCGCTCGTGGGGGAGCGCAACCCGAAGCAGCCGCCTGCCACCGGACCGCGGTCTCCCTATTCCCCGCTGGCCTGTGACGCTTTCGAAATCATCCGGCGGCGTGGACCGATTTCGAAATCGAAACTGGGCGAGATGCTGGGCGGGTCGGTTTCGAACGCCGGGCTGGATCGCGGGCTGACCGAACTGTGGGCCAAACTGCGCATCACGCGCGTGGACTACACGGCGGAGGAAGGCTCGGTGTGGGACGAATTGTCCCGCTGGGCGCCGGATGTAGTGCGTGAGGGCGTCGGAATTTCGGTGCCCGAAGCGCTCTCGGCGCTGGTCTCGAAATATCTGGACTGCGTGGTGGCGGTGGATGAAGGAGAGGTCGAAAACTTCCTCGCGAACTTCGTTTCGCGGACGCGGGTCAAAGAAGCCATCCATGCCTTGCTTTCGGCGCGCGAATTGAGCTTTGTGCATGTCGGGAGCAAATCGCTGCTGCAGGTAACTCCGCCAAAACAAGCGTACGTTCCCAAGCCGCGCCCAGAGCGGGTGAGCTAGCAGGCTGCGAAAAAACTCGGGTTTCGTATCAGGGCATCGCTTTAGCGATGCCGCAATTTCTTCGATGTCAGATGCCCCTTTAGGGGCTGGGTTCCGACACCGGACCCCTGTGTTCCTCTGTGTCCCCTGTGGTGAAGCTCTCTCGCGCTCCGTGTACAATGCTCAGTTCGCCCAATGACCGATTCTTCCCCACGCAAACTCATTATCGCCATCGACGGCCCAGCCGGAGCGGGCAAGAGCACCATCGCGTCCCGCCTGGCGCGCAAACTCGGTTATGTGAACCTGGAGAGCGGGGCGATGTACCGCGCGCTGGCGCTCAGGGCGATCGAGTGGGACGCGTCATTTGATGACGAGGATGCGCTGCTGAAAATGGCGCAGGATTCGCGCATCACTCTCGAGCCCACCATCGGCGGCAATCGTGTCCTGCTCAACGGCAAAGACATTTCAGCGCGCATCCGCGAGCGCGATGTGACCGAGGCGGCGTCGCGCGTCTCGGTGCATCCCAAGGTGCGCGAGTGGATGGTGGCGCGGCAGCGCGAGATGGGCATCGGCGGCGGCGTCGTGATGGAGGGCCGCGACATTGGGACAAAAGTTTTTCCCGATGCGGATCTAAAGATTTTTCTCGACGCCGATCCCGTGATTCGCGAGCAGCGGCGGCTGGACCAGCAGCAGGTGAAGGGCCCATCGGCCCAGGCGATGGCCGCGGAACTTCGTGAGCGCGACCGGCGGGACCGCACCCGCGCGGCCTCTCCTCTGGTGGCCGCCGAGGATGCCGTGGTGCTCGACTCGACGAATATGAGCGAGGATGATGTCGTCAATCGAATCGAGGAGTTGGTGGAGCAGCAACTGGCGGCGAGGCGCTAAGGGCGCGAGTCTAGTGTCCTGAGTCAGAAATCCGCCGACGAACTCGGGTCGGTTCTTTTCGCGAGAAGTTGGCAAAGATTGCCAATTTTACGGGTACCCCCCCTCCCCCCTGTCTATTAGAATCATTGGGTTAGGAGGAAATTCCCGCTAGATCTTTGGGTTTAAAGGACTTGCGGGTAAAGTCTTCCAGAACCAACGACTTAGCGGCGATTTTGCTTCGCTTGGTTGTCAAAGAGTGTCCCAAAATGGGTTTGGGGCGGCTTCAATGGCCGTCTTGAGAGACCGGCACAGGTCTGGCTGCGCCAATCAGGTCTTCATTATCGCGCACGGCGTGTTGGAAGTCTGTGATGGTGCACACAGATGGTTTGTGATGAAAAAAGGTCAGGCGACAGATTGCAGAAATGGCGAATGCTCGCGGCATCCCACTCATCGCAGAGGACGCGATGAGTGGGGCACCCGCAGGTCTGGTAAGAGTGAATGAGTGGGAAGTGCTTAAGATGAAGATCCGACCTCCGTCCGCGTAAAGCGGAGCCGGACGGTGTCGGCGGTTCGGCAGGCCACTTCTCGAAAAGCGCGAGAAGTGGCGCACCCCCGGTTATTTCGGACAATGTTAAAAGACAAACCCGCGTTATACTTCCCGTTGAAGTGGCCCACCCGCCAACGAGACTTTGTCACCCTAGAAGGATGGTGACGATGAGTCAGAAAGAGTTCCAGCGGGTGAAAGTGATTGAGAATGCAGCGGGCCGGGTGCGCCACTCATCGCGCCTTTTGCGATGAGTGGGATTCACTGCTGCTGGGCCTACTTCTTCACCTGTATCCCCAACTCCCGCAACTGGCCCTCTGCTACTGGGGTGGGCGCTTCCATCATTAGATCTTTCGCGGCGGCGGTTTTGGGGAAGGGAATTACTTCGCGCAAACTATCCGCTCCCGCCAGAATCATCACGATGCGATCGAGGCCGAGCGCGATTCCGCCGTGCGGGGGCGTCCCGTATTCGAGTGCTTCCAGGAAGAAGCCGAAGCGCGAGCGCGCTTCTTCGTCCGTCATGCCGAGCGCGTGAAAGATTCTGCTCTGCACATCCTGCCGGTGAATACGGATCGATCCCGATCCCAACTCCGTGCCATTCAGCACGACGTCGTAGGCGAGAGCGCGCACCATGGCCGGATCAGTTTCCAGCTTGTCCATGTCTTCATCGTGCGGCGAGGTGAACGGATGATGCGCTGCGACCCAGCGCTTGTTGGCTTCGTCGTACTCGAACATGGGAAAGTTCGTCACCCACAGAAAACGGTAGTCGCCTTTCTGGAAAAGCTTGTGCCGGTCGGAATATTTCTGCGCCAGCGCCACCCGCAGCAGTCCCGCCGAGGCATAGATCGCCAGTTCCGCGGGCGTCACTTTGCGCTTGCTGGCCGGATGCGCGTCTCCGGTTGCGCCCGACTGCACCGAGCCCACCACCAGCACCAGCAGATCGTCCGCCGCGGCCGCGCCCGTTTTCGCGCGCACCTTCTCTCGAACTCTTGCCCCCGCCTCGGGGAACTTCGTCTCGATGCGCTTGAAGTCTTCGAACACGCGCGCTCCGCCCTTCGAGACAAACAGCGGCTTGATGTCGTCGCGCTCCTTGCGCGAAAGCTCGCCCACGCGCGGAATGCGGATGGCAATCACCGGCAAATCTTTGTTGATCGCCAGCTGTTCCAGATCGGCGGGCGCAAAACAATCGCCCACGTCGGTGAAGGCCGGCACGCGCAGGTCCGGCTTGTCGATGCCGTACTGCCGGATGGCATCGTCGAAGTCCATGCGCGGAAAAGGCGTCTTGATCTCGTGGCCCGCGGCTCTGAAGGCGGCGGTCAAGAAGCCTTCGACCACTTCCCAAACCCGCTCCGGTTGCGGGTACGACATTTCGAGATCGATCTGGGTGAATTCGGGCTGGCGGTCGGAGCGCAGGTCTTCGTCGCGGAAGCAGCGCACGATCTGGAAATATTTGTCGAAGCCCGAGATCATCAATATCTGCTTGAACAGTTGCGGCGATTGCGGCAGCGCGTAAAACGATCCCGGCTGCACGCGGCTGGGGACGAGATAATCGCGCGCGCCTTCGGGCGTGGAGCGCGTCATGAACGGCGTTTCGATTTCGAAGAAGCCCGCCGAAGAAAGGTAGTCGCGAATCGCGAGCGCCACTTTGTGCCGCAGCTCGATGTTGAACTGCATGGCGTCGCGGCGCAGGTCGATGTAGCGATATTTCAACCGCATCTCTTCGTTTGCCAGCACCGTGTCCGAGGGCAGAAAAGGCAGCGGCTTCGACACGTTCAGAATGCGCAGCTCTTCCACCACCAGCTCGACCTCGCCGGTTGGGATATTGGGATTGATGGTGTCGGCATCGCGGCGCTTGACCGTTCCGATCGCCGCGATCACGAACTCGTTGCGCAGCGCTTCCGCTTTCTCGTGAACGGCGGCATTCAGTTCGTAGTTGAACACGACTTGCGTCACGCCGGTGCGGTCGCGCAGATCGACAAAGATGATCTGGCCAAGATCGCGCCGCCGGTTGCACCATCCCATGAGCACAACTTTTTTGCCCGCATCGGAGAGCCGAAGCGCCCCGCACATATGAGTTCGTCTGAGATCGCCTAAAAAATCGAGCACGTTTTCGCCTTGTGTAGCTGAGATTACGGTGGTGAGCCGAATCCAAGATTATAAATGGAACGAGGGTTGGGGCTTCGTGAGTTGGGAGATGAGCAGCGCAAGTTCATCAGCACTTGATGGAGTGTAGTCCGAAACTGCATTTGCACTCGCTGACGAAAAACCCCGCCCAAGCGGAGCTTGGACGGGGCACCCTCGAGAATTCAGACGATCGCGATAGGGTTGCCACCCGCCATCTTCATGACGTCCGTGTCAGCTTGAGACCTTTGGGCATTCGGAAAGTATAAATGCGAATGCCCGCGAAAGATGTGATGGCGCTCACACCCGCCCCTTGCAGAAGGCGCAAGGAGCGGGGCACCCCCAAGTTAACTTAGGAGAGGTTCTTCGAGATATACTTCCCGACCAAGGGCCGGGGCACCCGGCATGGGACTCTACAATTTCTTCAACTTCGCCAACTTTGATCTTCCAGGGAGTGCCTTGAATGGATTGTTGACGGGAGGTGCCGGCCAGATCAACGGCACCACACGTCCCGATCACAACGTGAACCGCGTCGGCGTTGGGACGGGTGTCTACGGGCTGGGAGCGCCCCGGCAGATTGAATTCGGACTGCGTCTGACGTTCTGAGCGGAAAGATTCAGGCCGGGTGGCCCCCGTCCCTATCACTTCTGGCACGGCCCGTTAGTCCAGATCGTTTGCGCTCCAGAGGTTGGGCGTGATCTGGCGGAATTTTAGTTTCCATTGGCCGTCGATTTTTGCCCAGGTGTCGGCCATGTGGCGATAGCGTGGATGTTCTCCGGGGACGACCAGGTTGTAGGCGACGACGGCGGAGTCATCGTTCAGTTTGACGACGTGGAAATCGTAGGCGCGCGTGTCCTTGGGCATTCCCGCCTGCGCGGATTCGACGACTTCACTTTTGTCGTAGAAGTCGCCGTTGGTTCCGATGCCCTGGAAATCGTCCGCGATGGCGCGGTCGACCGCGGTTGGGTTCTTGCTCTGGGCCGCCTGCAGGAACTGCTTCTGCTGATCGATGAGTTGCTGGTCGAAGGCGGAGACCGGCTTGGAAGTCTGCGCAAGGGCCAGAGTGGCAGTGAGAATAGTTGCACACAGCAGGGAAGAGGTTCGCATCGTTTGTCTCCTACGGCACGATTTTACTTCGGGATGCAATCTGTTCGCGGTTTTATTTGCCCAGCCCCTAAAGGGGCATCTGAGTTCGCAGAATTTTCGGCATCGCTGAAGCGATGCCCTGATACGAAGCTCGGCGTTGGCTGAAGCGATGGCCTGATATAAAGCGCGGCGTTGGCGTTACTTCGTTTGCAGGGCCAAAAGCCAAGAGCTAAAAGCCGAAAGCCGAGAGCTGACGGCTGACAGCTACTTCGGCAAAATCCGCTGCGCCAACTCGCCGCGCGGAACTGTGACTTGTTCGCCGGAGGCTAGATGCTTGAGCGCGAATGCATCGGCCGCCACTTCGTTTTCGCCGACGATGAGGATGTATCGCGATCCCATCTTGTCGGCGGCCTCGAACGACTTTTTTAAACGAAACGACTCGTCGCCGAGATCGACGACCAGATCGTGGCGGCGGAGTTCGCGAGCCAGGCGGGCGGCTTCGCGATTCATCCCGGCGCCGAGCGGAGCAATGTAAACGTCGGGCTTGCGCACAACCGACTCCGCCGAGGCGGCCAGCGAAAGCACCAGCCGATCTTCTCCGATGGCAAATCCGATCCCCGGAGCCGCCGGCCCGCCGAGCGCTTCGGACAGGCCGTCGTATCTTCCGCCGCCGAGAATCGCATTCTGCGCGCCGAGCGCCCCATGCGTAAATTCAAACGTAGTGAGTCTGTAGTAATCCAGGCCCCGCACCAGGCGCGGGTTCTCGACGAAGGGGACCCCGACTGCGTTCAGGATGTTTTTCACTTCTTCGTAGTGGGTGCGGCAGGCTTCGTCGAGGAATTGGTTGATGGTGGGGAGAGTGTCGATGATGGGTTGGTCTTCGGGAACTTTGCAGTCGAAGACTCTTAGCGGATTGGTTACGGCGCGGCGCTGGCAGTCGGTGCACATCTTTCCTACTACGGGTGCGAGCGCTTGGCGGAGGGCTTCGTCGAATTTTGCTCGGTCGGCGGGGCAGCCTACGGAGTTCAGTTCCAGCATCCAGTCGGTGATGCCTACTCGGTCGAGCAGCGTGGCGAGAAGCTCGAGGATTTCCGCGTCTCTGGCGGGAGACTGGCTGCCGGCGGCGGCGGGGCCGATGATTTCCGCTCCGATTTGATAGAACTGGCGGTAGCGGCCTTTTTGCGGACGCTCGCGGCGGAATTGCGGGCCGATATAGAAGAGCTTGTTGAGGCCGCGGTCCCAGAGTTTGTGCTCGATGTAGGCGCGGACTACGCCGGCGGTGTTTTCGGGGCGAAGGGTCAGGGATTGTCCTTTATCGCTTTCGGCCCGACCGCGATCTTCCCAGGTAAACATTTCCTTGCTGACAATGTCTGTGTCTTCGCCTACGCCTCGGGCGAAGAGTTCGGTGGACTCGAAGATGGGGGTGCGGATTTCGTGGAAGTTGTAGGCACGGAAGACGTCGCGGACGGCGGCTTCGACGAAGTTCCAGAGCGCCGTGTCGGGCGGGAGAAGGTCGCGAGTTCCTCGGGGGGATTTGATCATTACGTCGTTCGCTTTTCGTCGTTCGCTGTTCGCCAAGCGCTCGACGTGAACCCTGTGATCCACAGTCGTGCTTCATTAGTTTAACGTTGAATTGGCATTTTGCGGATGTGGGTGATGAAACAAGTGTCGAACAACGAACCTGGCGGTCGCGGCGAAAAGCCCCACTTCTCGAAAAGCGCGAGAAGTGGGGCACCCGCGCACTCTAATTGGAAGCCAGCACATCGTCGTTGTAATTCACGAGCGCGCGTTTGGGTGCGTCTTTCAATCCCTTTAGGGGGACTTTCTGATCCACCGAAGTGTTTCCGACCAGGCGCGCTCGGCCGAGATTTACGGTGCGGCCATCGGTGAACTCCAGGTAAATGGGGACGATCATGCGGAACTTGTCATCCACGCCAGACTGCGTGACCTTGAAGCCAAACACAACGTCGCCGCTTGCGTCCTTGTCGAACGTGTAGTCGATTTTGTACGTGGGCAGCGCGGTGCCGTAGACATACTCGTTAAAGAACCAGTCCAGGCGATGATTGCCCTCCAGATCCATCTCCGGAGTCATGTGTTTCTCCATCATTGCCTTGAAATCTTCGGTCGTGGCCGCCTTGCCGGAATAAGTCTTCACAAAATCCCGCATGGCGGCTTTGAAATTCTGGTCGCCGGTTTTGCGGTCCCACATCATCATGCGGATCATGTGCAGAATGTATGCGCCCTTGGGATAGATGAGGCGCCGAGTTATGTCGAATCCCGTCCGCGAGTTATCGGCCCGGTATCCCATGGTTAAGGGTCCCACGTCAATGGCGCGAAAACCTTGGGCGTTTCGTTCCAGCAACAATGTGCGCTCGTCGTTCCAGAACTCGATAAATTTCTTCGGATTCTTCTCAATCATGCTGACGTAGAGGGACGCGGACATGTCAGAGAACCCTTCGCTCATCCACTGGTCGCGGCCGGAAGCGAAACCGACCGTGTGCCCCCACCATTGGTGAGCTACTTCGTGCGGCGTAACCACTTTCCAATATCCGCGGCTACCCCAGTCCATCCCAAGGGAATGGCGAACGGTGTCGTCAAAGTAGTAGCAGATCGGAATCCACACGAGTTCCGGCCATGACTGGCCAAAGTTGCACGCCGTCTGCTGCGTGAGTTGCATGTGTTTGAACAGCGAAGGGCCGAAATAATCGGTGTAGAGTTGCACCGCCATTTCGCCTTCCGCCAGCGCTTTCTTATTCAGCGAAGTGGTGCTCATCGTGCCCAGCGCCACCCCCGCTCCCATGTGGGAGCCTTGCGAGGGTAGATCATCGTTGACGGCATGCTGCAGTGAATTCACCCAGTCCGGAGACTCCTCGTTGGCATAGGACTGGATGAAGTATTCGGGCTTCGTGAGCTTGACTTCCTCTTCCTTGAACTTGCCGAAGCTGAACCCCGCCACAGTCTGCGGAGTTTCGCTCTTCCACACAGTTACGTTCTGGCCGCCCTCATTGCTCTCGGAGACAAGTACGCCGGTGGCCGCCATCTTCATTCCCTTCGGAATGCGGAAAGTCATGTCATAGAGCGCATACTCTCCCAAACCGCCATCCGGATCGTTTGGATACCAATCATCGCGCGCGACAGGAAAATAGTTTCCACCGCCCTCGTTAATGACTGCGTCTTTGCCTTCGTAGGTCGTCGTAACCGAGAACTTCTCTCCTGCAGCAAGAGCCTTGGGCAAGATGACGGTGAAGTTGGCATCCTCGTTCTTGTCCTCCTGAATAAAGGACAGGGCCTGCCCGTTCGCGGTCACACTCTGCACGCGCAGGGACCGGAACAAGTCGAAACCCACGACCCGCAATCCTTTGCGCCGCGCAACCATGTCTGTAGTGGCTTTGCCCAGTAACTTGCCGCTCTTTTCGAAGGTCGCTTCCAGTTGCTGGTGCTCAATGTGGATTGGCTTGCCAATGGGGCCTTGTGAATGATCGCCGGAAATATTGAAAGACGCCCAGTTGCCCGACTTGTTGTCGTCGTAGGTTATGAAGCTAACCTGCTCCGAACCGGAGTCCGGATCGATCTCGTAAAGTTCCTTGCCGCTGTAGCGCTTGCCGTGGATGAAGGCGACGAACAGACCTCCCGGCTCCGGGCTCAGCACATCCTGGAGAATGCGCGCTTCCAGGTTGTTTTTGAATTTGTGGCGCGTCGTATTCTGGCTATCTTTCAGCAGACCCGCGTCGCAACCGCCGGATGCTGGGCTGCCGCCTTTCTTGATGTCGTCATACGTCGAATCGGTAAAGCGCAGGACCGCCTGAGTGAAGTTCTCGCTGAACTCGTCCTCTTTCGTGAGCAGCTTTAAGCTCTTGCGCTCGGATTCGAGCGGCGGGTCGAGGACAAAGTTGCCGTCCCCCGTGAACACTGCGCCCGTGACCTTGCCCTGCACTGGAGCAACAAAGCACACCGTTCCCGAGCGCAGATGGAAAGTGCCAGCATCGCGCTTCAAGTTAAAGTTAGTGACGCTCACCGCCCCGCCTCCCAGCGTCAGGTTGCGAAGTTGCTGGTAAGCAGGGTCGGAGTTAGGGCCAGCGGAGGGATTGTCGGCAGCGTAAAGAGGAAGAAACGAGGCAAGCAGAATGGTCGCGGCTAACAAGATACGAGAAGCCATGGCCGGCAAGAGCCTCCTGTATGGAAGAGCGTTTGAAGTATGCACGAGTTTTCCGTTCGTGCAAAGGATATAGATCACCGGATATGGAAGCAAACGATTAGACGAGATTCGTGGAAGCGCTTCAGTCCCCGAGGAATGAGGGGAAGTTACTCCGAAGTGTGCAGCCGAGTCAGTGATCGACGAATACCCCCGCCCAAGCGGAGCTTGGACGGGGCACCCGCCAGACAGTCGCAACAGGAACGCTACGCGTTCACGTAATACGCAGCGTTCTTTTCCAGAAACTCTTTCTTGTCCTCGGGGAGATCCTCTGCGGCGAAGAGCGAATCCGAGGTGCAAACCGGAACGCAGGCGCCGCAATCGATGCAACCAACGGGGTCGACATAAAGCTGAGTCGCCGCCTCAAACTGCGGCTCGTCTTTCTTGGGATGGATGCAGTCGGTCGGGCAGACGTCCACGCAAAGCTCGTCCTTGATGCAGCTGTCAGTGATCACATACGCCATGAGTGCTTCTCCTGAGTTGTTTCCGCGAGGCCGCGGAAAGAGTCTGTTTCGCCCTTCAGCCCCTAAAGGGGCCGTTGATGGCGGGTTTATGGCACCGCTAAAGCAGTGCCCCGATACGAAACAATGGTGCCCTGATACGAAACGGAACTGTTTCCGCAGCCTGCTGGAACAGTTTTCGCTTTTTTACTTTAGCGAGTGGGGTCTGTCTTGGCGGTGACCTCGATCACAGCCTGGCGTGGCGCAGTCACACACAATGGTGATCAGCGTCACAGGCAGAGTAGGGCCTCGTGCGGTACAAAATAGTCAACTGCAATCCTGAATGGAAAGCAAAGAATTGCCCGGCCTCACCCCACGACCCCACATAGCCGCACCCAAGCGGCGGGCCGGGCAATATCAACCGAGAAAATTCGCACGAATATCGGGGCGCGGTTTCCTTCTCAAAGCAGTTGGTCCTTGAACGGCGCTGCGGTTCCTTCCGTTTCTTAAATTCGGTTAACCTTCAAAAATTTTACTTTTATTCCGATGGGCATGTGAGGGTCCGTGTGCGCGACCCGTGTTTGCAATGAAAATGCTCATG
Organism: Acidobacteriaceae bacterium; assembly: GCA_003131315.1. GTDB lineage: Bacteria > Acidobacteriota > Terriglobia > Terriglobales > Acidobacteriaceae > Acidiflorens. The sequence continues at coordinate 41,550 of PKUV01000133.1, read as the reverse complement.
GTGATTCTAGTGCTGGCGGGGATGGCTGGCATTCTGCGCGCTCAAGAGGCGCATTACGCTTTTGCGATGCATCCATACATAACGCGCGGAGATCTGGACGCGCGGAGATCTGGCGGCTTCACGATTCTGGACGTCGTCCACAATTGCGCTGGTCACGCTCGACGGAGCCGCCAAGGCTGCCGACAGCTTTGTAACGCGCCGGAACATGGATGGTGGCGGCGAAGAATACAATCCATTGGCCCGTCCATTTGTGCATACACCTCTGGTGCAGGTGGCGGCTACAGCGGCGCTGTTCGGTGCTGAAATCGCGACCGCTTATATGTTGCACAGAAGACACCACGACAACATGGGGCGTGCAGTCCTGGTTGTGGGCACGACTGTGAATGGGCTGGGAGCGGCGTCCAGCTTCAAACATCGGGTAGCGAATTGGTGAGGGAGGACCCGCGTCTTGCGCCGTGGGTTGTATTCTTGCGGCGCTTCGCGGCTTTGGAATCGACCCGCAGCCCCTAAAGTGTGCGTGAGAACTGGGTCGTCCCTCCGGGACTTGAAATCATTTCTTGCACTTTTCCCAGCGCTGAAGCGCTGGGCTAAGCTGGTTCGCCCCTGCCGGGGCTGGATTCCGGCGATAGGGAGCATCACTTCCGCCGCAGGCTGCGAAGAGCTGAGGACTGACAGCTGAGAGCTGACAGCCAACAGCTAAGAGCTAAGAGTTTTTTCTCTCCATCAAGTACGACTCCTTGTAGCCGAGGTAATTATCGGCGTAGCGGAGGATTGTTTCCTGGTCTTTTTCATCCAGGCGGCGGCGAAATTTTCCTGGGGAACCCATCCAGAGGGAATTCGGTTCTACGATCGTCTTCTCGGGGATCAGGGTACCGGCGGCGATGATGGAGCCGGATCCGATGACGGCGCCGTTGAGGATGATGGAGCCCATGCCGATGAGGCAGCGGGCTTCGATCTTGCAGCCGTGAAGGATGGCGTTGTGGCCTACGCTGACGTAGTCGCCAAGGTAGACGCCATATTGTTCTTTCATGCCGTGGAGGACGCAGTTGTCCTGAATGTTGGAGTAGTGGCCGACGCGGATCTGGTGGACGTCGCCGCGGAGGACGGCGTTCATCCAGACGCTGGAGTGCTCGCCGAGAATGACGTCGCCGATGAGCTGGGCGGAGTCGTCGACGTAGCAGGTGTCGGGGAACTGGGGGGTGACGCCTTTGTAGGAGCGGATCATGGGCTTGAGCTGCGTGGGCTTGAGCAGCGAACAGTCAACATATCATGGAGCGATTGCCTAAGTCAGATTGCAGATTGCAGGAGCAAAAGGCTTAACCACAGAGGGCACAGGGGGGCACAGGGGAAAGCTGAGCTGCGATGGTTCGCCGTATTCCACCCTTTCGCAGAGTGTGCCGCATGAATTGTTATCCCTCGCTTCGCTTGGGATGACAAAATCTGGCGAATCGCGAGTTGAAAAGCCGGGTCGCATTGCACCACGGGCTGCTAAACCAGTTCTAGTCAGCTGCTATTGATCGGCGCCCACGAGTTGAACCGCGTCAATCTCATTCCATCCCGGGACGACATTGGTCGCGAGCGTGATCTTGACGCGGGCGGTCTTGAACGTGGTCTTGGGGAATTTGACCATGAGATAGTTCAATTCGGTGGTCGGATCGTTGCCTTGCCAGACGGCGTGGGATCCGCCCTGCTCATCGTAGACTTCAATTTTGATCACCGCCCCCGAGCCACAGGACTCGCGAACACGCACCTCCGTGGCGTACACGGGTTTGGGATATTTCAAGTCCAGCCACTCAATACCGCCATCCGGGGTTTTCGATGTCCAGGCCGCTCCATTATCTCCGTACTTATCAACATTAGGAGCCCCGGTCGCCTGATTGGCCGACCAGTCCGCTGCGCCTTGGGCGTCATTGTAGGTTGAGGACGCGGTGGCCTGAATCGCCCACTGGCCGTTGGGATCTCTCTTGATCTCATCTTGTTTCAATGCCCAGTCGGCGGCAGCCATCCTGGCGCTTGTTTCAGCGGATGCGCCAGTGTCCGCGCTGCCGGGTGCAGCAGCAGGAGTGCTTGCAGTTGGCGTCGTGGTTGCCGGGGCGGCGTTCGTGCTTGCAGCCGGCTTGGTCGTGGAGGTCTCCTGCGTGCTGCCGCTCTTCTTGCAGCCGCATAGGAATACAACCGGAAGAAAACAGCAAATCAGTTTGGGATGGATTCTCATTGGATGCTCCTGATCAGATGGTCGGAATCTTACACCCAACGCATCGGCAGCTGGCAAGCATGGTTGGGCGATGCGTGTGGTCTGGCGTTTAGTGAGAGCTGTCTCACAAATGGTTGGGGGAAGGAGGCCGCGGGCGCAAATCACACGGATATGTGAGCAACATCACAGAATGGATGTGACCATCCAAGCGAAACTCCCCAGATCACGTGGGGGGTCCCATGGCAGTGGCGCAATCGGTCCCGGCCGAATCCAACTGGATACCAAGCACGTGCGGCATGTGCCTGCATGGCTGCGGGATCCGGGTACAGGTTCGTGATGGGGTCGCGCTCAAGATCGAGGGCGATCCGACCAATCCCGACAATCTAGGCAAGCTGTGTCCCAAGGGCAATGCCGGGCTGTCGCGCTTGTACGATTCCACGCGCGTGCTCAAACCCATGAAGCGGACCAACCCGCGGAAAGGGCCCGGCATAGATCCGAAATGGGTGGAGATTTCGTGGGACGAAGCCTACGGCACCGTTGCCCGCGAACTGGGCAAGGTGCGGGCCGACGATCCACGCAAACTGCTGTGCGCCATCGGCGACTTCCAGCGCATTCTGCTCTGGGGATGGCCGGCAGTGTTCGGCTCGCCGAACTTCTTCACTTCGCTGGGGAACTACTGCGGCGGGTCCTACCACCCCGTGAACGGCTCAGTGGACGGCTCGTTTGCGGCGATCAACGACTACGATCGCTGCAATTACTGGATCCAGATCGGTTCCGGAGACGGCTTTTCCTCGCACCTGCATCTTTCGGGGAGCGCAAAACGAATGGCCGACGCTCGCATGCGGGGAATGAGGGTGGTGACGCTCGACCCGCGGATGTCGGTTGCCGCCGCCAAGGCGGACGAGTGGATTCCGACCCTGCCGGGCACCGACCGCGCATTCGTTCTGGGCATGGCTCATGTGCTCATCCACGAACTGAAGCAGTATGACCGCGAATTCCTGCGCGACCGCACCAACGCGCCTTACCTGGTGAAAGAGGACGGATACTTGCTGCGCGACGACGAGGGACGCGCCATGGTCTGGGACATGCAACTCGCAGCCCCTCAACCATGGAATGCAGCCGCCCCCGCCGATATGGCGCTTGAAGGCGCGTACGAATTTGCCGGCATGCGCGTGCGCACCGGGTTTCAAGTTTGGGCGGATCAGCTGCGGGACCACACCCCGGAACGCATGTCGGAGATCTGCACGGTTTCGGCGGAGACCATCCGGCGAATTGCCCGCGAGTTTGTGGAGGCGGCGCAGATTGGCGCGACCGTCGAGATCGAAGGCAAAACCTACCCCTTCCGTCCGGCGGCGCTCAACTACTATCGCGGCTCGCAGTCGCACGCCAACGGGCTTTTCGACAACCTCACCTACAAGATGTTCAACATGCTGGTGGGCAACATTGATGTCCCCGGAGGGCACTTGGGCGTGCCGCTCGACCACCGCGGGTTCTTCATTCATGAGGGCGAAGATGGAGTGCTGAAGCCCGAGCCGCACCAGTTGCATCCCGCGCCTCCGTTCAAGTATCCGCCGGATTCGACCCACCTGATGGAGTGGTTCCCGATCGGCTTCGACGCCGGCCAGCTCAACACCGAGACGCTGCTCGAGCCGGAACGGTTCGGTCTGAATTACTCGCCCGAAGTCATGCTCATGTATCACTCGAATCCGCTTTGGAATTTGCCGGAGACGGACAAGGTCGAGAAGATCATGGCGCGGATGAAGTTCGTCGTCGCGATTGACATCCAGCGGACAGAGTCCACCGAGTGGGCGGATGTCTTCCTGCCGGACCATACGTATCTCGAATCGTACCTGCTGAACTGTCTGGAGCCGCCGGCGGTGACCGGGCACTCCCTGCGGCAGCCGGTGGTTGAGCCGGTCGGAGACACCAAGGACGCGTACGAGATCCTGACGGAGATTGCCGAGCGTCTGGGCTTCCGTGACGACTGGAACGATCTGCTCAACGTGGTCACCGGCTTCACCGCCAATCCGAAATACCTGCTCGATCCCGAGAAGCGTTACGGCGTGGAAGAACTCTGGGACCGCTATGCGCGCTCGATCTACGGCGACGACAAGGGGCTGGACTGGTTCAAAGAGCACGGCCACGCCGTTCGCTACCGGACGCCGGAAGAAACCTACATGCCTTATGGCAAGCTGCGCATTCCGTTCTACTTCGAGTTCATCAAACGGCTCGGCGACGAGATGCAACAGAAGTTCGAGCAGGTGGGGATGAAGGACTGGCCGCTCGACAACTACCAGCCGCTGCCTTTTTGGAAAAACTCGCAGGTGATCGAGGACGGCAAGGCCGGATACCGGTTTTATGCCATCACCTTCAAAGAGAGCTTGCACACGTTTGCGGATACCGTGGTCATGCCGTGGCTGTCGGAAGTGAGCGAGAAAGATGCGATCCACGGTGGAATCCTGGTAAACCCGATTACGGCGGAGAACCTCGGAATCCAGACGGGGAGCCGAATCCGGTTGACATCGCCGGCAGGCAGTATCGAGGGGCAGGCTCAGGTGGTGGAAGGGATTCATCCGGAAGTGTTCGGCGTGAGCAACGCGATTACGCGCCATTTCGTTACCAACGACCGTCAGAAGCAAAGGGGAAGCCATTTCAACCGGTTGTTGACCGGTTCGATGCGCTACACCGACAGCGCCACGGGAGGATTGGAATCGAGCGCGCGCGTTCGGGTGGAGAAAATCTGATGCCGGCCGCCAACATTTCCGCCCTCGGTGCGACACGCAAGATGCTGGGCTTCAGCCGGCGCAGAGTGGAATTCGAGCGCGCGACGGTTGCCGAGCTGTTGCGCTCACTCGGAACCGTGGACGGCCGCAGCCTCTACGACAACCTGGTGTGCGAGGGCAGGCTGCGCGGCGATTTTGCGATTGTTGTGAACGGTCTGAGTCTCAAGTCCGATCAATTGAACAAGCCGCTGCAGGGCGGGGAAGAGGTCGTCACGATGGCGATCCTGCGCCATCTGCACGGAGGTTAGCGGAGCACTCATGGCAAGACTCGGAATGGTGATCGATCTGAAGCGCTGCATCGGATGCAACGCCTGCACGCTCGCCTGCAAACAGGAGAACGGCACGCCCGAAGGTGTGCATTACGCGCGCGTGATCACGCGCGAGGTCGGCACCTATCCCAAGACCAGGCGCACTTTCCTGCCCGTGCTATGCAATCACTGCGACGACGCGCCCTGCGCGCAGGCGTGCCCTTCAGGAGCCACCTGGATTCGCAACGACGGCTTGGTCATGGTGGAGCGCGAGAAGTGCATCGGCTGCCGCGCCTGCGCGGTCGCATGTCCCTATATGAACCGCCATTTCATGGAGAAGGGATTGCTCGAACATGGGTACAGCACCGATGGCCTGAGTCCATACGAAGCCATCAAGTTCGCCGAGTTCGAAGAGGGCACGATGACGAAATGCACTTTGTGCGGGCATCGTGTGGATCAAGGGTTGGAGCCGGCGTGCGTCATCACGTGTCCCACCGACGCCAGAATCTTTGGCGATCTGGAGCCGGAAGATGGCAAGCTGCAGAAGCTGATCCGCGAACGCAAGGGATGGACGCTTCTGCCCGAGTGCAACACGAAACCGAGCGTGTTCTATCTGGACGACTAGCAGGCTGCGGCCGGTTCCCGGTTCCCGATTCATAGACCGGCGGTATTAGAGAAAAGGGCTCGGATCCCTGAGGTTTCAACGATGACGACATCATCCATTACAGTCGCTCCGCACCGGTTTGCATATGGTTACTATCGCCAGGCCTGGTGGAACTGGCTGATCGGTACGGCATTTTTCTGCGGAGGCCTTGGAGCCGGCCTTTTCCTGATATCGCTGGCCACCGGGCAGCGGCTCGGAATGATAGTGGGATACCTGGTTGTGGTCCTCGGCAAGAACGGCGCGCACTTGATGTATCTTGGCCGCCCGGAGCGTTTTTGGCGCGCCGCCATGCGTCCGGACCGCTCCTGGATCGCGCGCGGAATCTGGGCAAGCGGGTTGTTTGCGTTAAGCGGTGGAATCCTGCTGTTGCCCACGATCCTGGGTTCGGAGTGGCAAGCTAGTGCAAGCATAGCGACCGCGGCGAAGGCGATCGCCATCGTCTCCGGCCTTTTCATTATGTTCTACGACGGCTTCGTGATGAACCACTCGGCTGCCATCCCCTTCTGGAATACGCAGCTTCTGCCGTTGTTGATCCTGATGTACGCCACTCTGGGCGGCGCCACGCTCACCATCACGTTGGGCGCTCTGCAGGACTATGAGAGCCGGAAAATCGCATGGTTGGAAAAAGCCGAGCCTTATCTACTGATCGCGAACTTCTTGTTGCTCTGCCTGTATCTGTTGCGCATGTCGCGCTTGACGCCGGCCGCCCAGGAAACCGTTCGCATGTGGGTGAAGGGCAGATATGCCCGCGTTTTCTTCGGACTGATCGTCGCGGTCGGATTGATTGCGACCTTAATGCTCTCATTGGTTCAACCGCAGTGGCAGGCGCGAGGGCTGTCGCTGGTGATCGCCGGATGTGAATTAACGGGAGACTTCTCGCTGCTCATGCTCATGCTAAAGTCCGGATTATTCTCTCCGCAGACGGCGCCCGCGTTCGGGGCACGCGGGAATGGGATCTAGTACCGTGACCGCGTGATGAGTCATACGGTGGAGGGACGGGCGTCTCGCCCGTCCAGCCGGGCGGGGACGCCCGGCTCTCCACCCGCAAGCTTGGATTGACAACAGTAATAATCACGCGCTAGCGGCACCTACGTTGTAGTGTTCAACCCTTTGCGGAGTGCACTCCTGTACAATTTTTCCGAATGAAGCGGCTGGCGAGAGTTTCGGCGATCTTCTGGATCGTGCTGGGGGCGGCGGTGTGGGTTCCGGCCGAGCCCATTGCTTCTCTGCGCGCCACGAACTACGTCAACGATTTTGCCGGGGTTCTGGATGCTCCTACGCAGGCGCGCTTGGACGATCTTTGCCGGCAGGTGGATCAAAAGGCGCAGGCGCAGATTGCCGTGGTTACGGTGAAGTCGGTGGATGGGCAGGACGTGGTGAGTTACGCGGTGGCGCTGTATCAGAAGTGGGGCATCGGGGCGAAAGGGAAGGATCGCGGGGTGCTGATCCTGCTGGCGACGGCGGATCGCAAGTATTGGACCACGGTGGGATATGGGCTGGAGCCGATTCTTCCGGACGGGAAGGTGGGCGGGTTCGGACGGGAAATGGTGCCCGTGCTGCGCAGCGGGGATTATGCGGGAGCGGTCACGCTGTTGACTGTGCGCGTGGCCTCGGTGATTGCGCAGGATGCGGGCGTCACGTTGGACAATCAGCCTCCTCTGGCCGCGATTCGCCAGCGACCTGCGCCTGGCGGTGGAGCAGGAGCGGCGATTTTTGTAATCTTCCTTCTTTTTTTTATTGTGATTCCTATTTTGCGAGCGATATTTCGGGGAGGCGGCGGTGGACGGGGTGGTGGGGGTCTGGGATTTTTGCTCGGGTTGCTGTTGGGATCAGGCGGCGGAGGGTTCGGCGGCGGTGGCGGTGGTGGATTTGGTGGAGGCGGATTTGGTGGAGGCGGATTTGGTGGGTTTGGCGGTGGGAGTACTGGCGGTGGTGGGGCGGGCGGCAGTTGGTAGGGTAGTGCCCAAATTCGACATACGCAAATATTGGTTGTCATCCTGAGCGAAGCGAAGGACCTGTTTGTTTTCACCGTAAAAGACAGCAGGTCCTTCGCTTCGCTCAGGATGACAACGCGAACTCATGTCGCGAATTTGCTGGGCACCGGCCAGAGAGTGAGAGGCGCGGAATGGTTCCGGAAAAACTGATTAACGAGTTTGTCGAACGGATGCGCGGAGCGGCGGGGACGAATCTGCTGGCGGCGATTCTCTATGGGTCGGCGGCGGCGGGAGATTATGTTGCCGACTACTCGGACGTGAATCTGCTATGCGTGCTCGGCGAGACTTCTTTCGCTTCGATTGAGGCGCTGGCTCCGGCGATTGAATGGTGGGGGAAGCAGAAGCATCGGGTGCCGCTGCTGATGAGTGCGAAAGAGATGCGGCGGTCGGCGGACGTTTTCTCCATCGAATTTTTGGACATGCGGCGGCACTATCGAGTGCTGTGGGGAGAAGACGTTCTGAAGACGCTGGAGATCCCGATGCGGTTACATCGGGCGCAGGTGGAGTATGAGCTGCGGGAGAAGACCATCCTGCTGCGGCAGCGGTTGCTGATGGTGTCGGGGAAGGACGAGGCGAAGTGGGAGCTGCTGCTGCGGTCGCTGCCGGCGTTTGGGACGCTGTTCCGTCATGCGCTGATTGCGCTGGGAGATGCGGGAGCGGGATCGAAGCGGGAAGCGGCGGCTGCGCTGGCAGGTAAGCTGGGGATTGATGCGAGCGTGTTTGGTGAGCTGCTGGATATACGGGAGCGGAAGAAAGATCGGAAGACGGCGCAGGTGGATGAAGTGTTTGCGCGCTATCTGAAGTTGGTGGAAGGGGTGACGGCGGCGGTGGACAAGATGTTGGATCCAGCGGCGTAGGGTTGCGATTAGCAGCCCCTGGCGACAGTGAGAGCGCGCTTTTTAACGCTTAGCGCAACGGATTTTGTCATCCCGAGCGAAGCGAGGGATCGTCTTTTTTGCCGGTGCACGAGACAGCAGATCCTTCGCTTCGCTCAGGATGACAGTTTATAAAAGGTATCTTGTGGCGATTAATTTTGTATTCAGGAGAGTGACATGAGCAAGGGCTTGATTGTACTGGCGGTGCTGGTGGTGATCGTGCTGGCGCTGTTTGGACAGTACGTGGGAGTGCGCAATCAACTGGTGGCGAAGGATCAGGCGGTGAAGGCGGCGTGGTCGCAGGTGGACATCGTGCTGGAGCGGCGCGCGGATTTGATTCCGAACCTGGTGGAGACGGTCAAAGGATATGCGCAGCAGGAAGTGACCGTGTTTGGCGACATCGCCAAGGCGCGGTCGGCGCTGCTTTCGGCGGGGACGCCGTCCGATAAGATGGCCGCGAACGGGCAGTTGGATGGCGCGCTGGGGCGGCTGCTGCTGATTGTGGAGAATTATCCGCAGCTGAAGTCGAATGAGAATTTTCTGCGCTTGCAGGATGAGCTGGCGGGGACGGAGAACCGGATCGCCGTCGAGCGCAAGCGGTATAACGACACGTTGCAGGATTACAACACTTATGTGTTGCAGTTCCCGAACAGTCTGTATGCGGGGTTTGCGGGCTACAAGCAGAACCCGGCGTACTTCCAGGCTTCGGAAGCTTCGCGAGCGACGCCGAAGGTGGACTTTGGCACGAAGCCGGCGGCTCCGGCAGCGGCCCCGGCACATTGAGTAGCCGCAAGCTGTCTAACGGTCCCATGAATCGCTGGGAAGGTTTGGGGTGGCGCAGCGGTTTACCGCTGCGATTCAGGCGCTCAATTCCGACGGCTTTAGCCGCTGAGGGACCGCATCCAGCGCCAATCCAGACCTTGCTGAGCTAGTGATGAAGTAAGTGCCGGATCCAGTGTTGCCTCTGCGGAGAGCAGCCATCGACGACCTCAGTGGCTAAAGCCGGCTCTAAATGACCACGGCATCGCAGCGGTAAACCGCTGCGCCACCCAAAAGCAAAAACTGAACATATTGCCGGTGCGTGCGTCACATTCTGGCGAGACGCACTTTGGTATATAGATTGGCAGGGTTTCTGGAATCCCCTCCGATTCCGAAGTCTCGGACACGAGGGGATTGGTATGTTTCGCCGCTGCGAGCCATTTCTGGCTACGATTCGCAATGTTGTTCGTGTAGTTGTCTTCCTGGTCTTCCTCTTTCAACTTATTCCTGGTGCTTCCGGGGCTTGGGGGCAGGACGCGTCCACGGGCGCGTTGCGGGGCGTTGTGTTGGACGCGCAGGGAGCGGCGATTACGAACGCGGACATTGTGGCGATCCGGGTGGAGACGGGGATCCGCTACCACTCCGCCACGGATTCGGCGGGACGATTCGCGGTGGACCTGCTGCCGCCGGGGCAGTACTCGACGCGGGCGGAGGTGGAAGGGATGTCGCCGGAGATTTCGCCGGTGATTCGGGTGGAGATAGGAGCGGCGGCGCTGTTGACGTTCAAGCTGAAGGTGGCGGGACCGAAGGAATCGATCACGGTGTCGGATGCGCCGCGGATGGTGGATATGAATCCGAGTTCGGTATCGGCGCTGGTGGATGAGCGGGCGATTAAGGATCTGCCGTTGAACGGGCGCAGGTTCACGGATCTGTTGTTGTTGATGCCAGGGGTAACGCAGGATCCGCGAGGGTTGACGTCGGGATCGAACGGGGACCTTTCCTATGGCGGGATTCGGGGATACAACACGAGCTTTCTGGTGGATGGAGGGGACAACAATAACGGGTTCTTTGCGCAGGCGACGGGACGGTATCGCGCGCCTTACCAGTTTTCGAACGAGGTGGTGCAGGAGTTCCGCGTGCAGTCGAGCGGGTATGGGGCGGAGTCGGGTCGGGCTGGGGGCGCGGTGGTGAATGTTGTGACCAAGTCGGGCACGAACCAGTGGCACGGGAGCACTTTCTATTACTTGCGCGACAGTTCGCTGGGGGGAGCTGCGCCTCCATTTATGACTTTCAATCCCAGCAATGTGCAGCATCAGTTTGGAGCGACGGTCGGAGGGCCGATCCAGCGCAGCAAGACGTTCTTGTTTGCGGGATATGATCAGCAAATTTTTGATGTGCCCAGGGTGGTGGAGTTCGACAACGGCTCGAGCGTGGTGGTGCCGCAACCGGTCACGATCTTGAATCCTTCAGGGGACTACGAGATCTGCGATCCGGCTATCGGTGGGCAGGCCTGTGATGAGGCGCTGGTGAAAGCGTCGGCGGCGCAGCTTTCGACCATGGGCGGGACGTTTCATGCGAAGTTGCTGGGGGACACGGGATTTGTGAAGCTGGATCAGGTGCTGACGCCGCATCAGCATCTTTCGGCGCGGCTGAATACGTCGCGGTATTACGGGACGAACAATGTCTTCTTTGATCCGGGGAGTCCGATTACGAATTATGCGATGAGCGGAAATGGGGAAGAGGACGTGGCGACGGAAAGCGCGTCGCTGAGTTTGTCGAGTGGCATTACGCCGAGGCTGACGAGCCATCTGCGGGTGCAGTTTTCGCGCGATTTGCAACAGTCGTTTCCAAATACGACCGGGACGCGCACGAGCATCTACAGTTGGATGGAAGATTTTGGGCAATCGTCGATATTGCCGCGGCAGACGCGGGAACACCGGTTGCATATAGCGGAGACTTTGAGTCTGAGCCGCGGGCGGAACGAGTGGAAGTTCGGCGGCGACGCGATGTTGACCTGGGACTACAACTACTTTCCGTCGCTGTACGGGGGGGAGTATTTGTACGACAACGTTGTGGTGAATCCGTTTACGTTTGTGCCGATGCATGGGGGGCTGAGGTTAACGCCGCTGCGGGCGTGGGCGCACAATGTGCCGCGATATTACATACAGAATTTCGGGAATCCGGTGTCGCATCCGAACAGCAACGACTACGCGGGGTTCGTGCAGGACACGGTGCGGCTGACGCCGCATTTCACCTTGAGCCTGGGAGCGCGCTACGACCTGCAGACGTTTTCGAAGACGGGAATGGCGAGTAATCCGCTGTGGCCGGGGGCGGGGAAGATGCCGTTGAAAGGGACGAATTTTGCGCCGCGGGTGGGAATTGGGTATGCGTTCGGCAACGACCGGCCGGTGATGGTGCGGGCGGGATTTGGAATTTTCTATACCCGCATTCCGCAGATTTATCAGTCGGCGGTGATCAATAACAATGGGCTGAGCGATAACTTTCTCTCCCTGGATAATACGAATTTCTACCAGGGGCAGGTATTTCCTTCTTATCCGAATGCGGCGTTTAGCTGCCTGCGGGGTCCGGTCTCATGCACGCTGCCCGCTTCGTTGCAGCAGTATGCGACCAGCGAGATTGCAGCATTTGCGCCGGCCTTTAAGACGCCGCGGGTGCAGCAGGGAAGTCTGAGCTTGGAGCGGGAACTGGTGGACGGGTTCACGGGGACATTGTCTTATCTGTTTGTGCATGGGGTGGATATGATCCGGGCGCGAGATGTGAATCTGCCGCCGCCGACTTATTACAGCTATCCGATCTACGACCCGACCGGCAATTTTCAGAATGCGTTTTATAACGTGGAGTCGTTTGCGACTTGGCAGACGACTTATAGCATCAGTTGTCCGTATCCGCCGTGTATCAACACATTGGATCGCCCGATCTCGCAACTGGGGGCAATCGACCAGTTTGAGAGTGCGGCATCGAGCGTGTATCACGGAATGACGGTGTCGCTGCACAAGCGGATGTCGGGGGGGATGTATTTCCGGTTGGCGTATACGTGGGCGCACGCGATCGACAACGGGCAGGATGCGCTGGTGGCGGGAGCGCCGGCAACCGTGCAGAACTCGTACTCAACGAAGAGTGAGAAGGCGTCGAGTGTGACGGATCAGCGGCAGCGGCTGTCAATCTCCGCGATCGAGGAGCCGAATCCGTTTGCGGCGGGACAGAAAGTTCTGGCGGCGATGTTTAATCACTGGAAAATCTCGGGGATTATGACCTATGGCAGCGGACGCCCGGCGAACGCGACGGTGTCGGGCGATCCGAATCAGGACGGGAACACGAGCAACGACCGGTTGTCGAAATATGGACGCAATGCATTTATCGGTCCGGACTACGCGAGCATGGATCTGAGGGTGACAAGGAAGATGAATTTGGGCGGACGGTATCATCTGGAGCTGACCGCGGAGTCGTTCAATTTGTTCAATCGCGACAATAAGAGGGACGAACTGAGCGACAACGGCTACTATAATTCGGCGGGACAGTTCATAAAGTACACGCAACCCGGAACTCACTATCCGGCTTATTATCAGCAACCTACAAGTCTTATGCAGCCGATGAGCGCGTATGCTCCGCGACAGATGCAATTGTCGATGCGGTTGAATTTCTAAGGCGGGGTGAAGATTTCCGCACATTCCACTTGACTTAGGAGGGCAATACTTGCCATAACTAACAAGTCCAGTTAGGACGAGCGGGGGGGTGTTGTCCGTTGGCGGAAGTTCGACTTCAAGAGGGTGAATCCCTCGAAAACGCGCTGCGGCGGTTCAAGCGGAAGGTACAAACCGAGGACATTATCAAAGAAGTAAAGCGTCACTCGTTTTACCTGAAGCCCGGCGAGAGGAAGCGAGTAAAGGAAGCACTGGCTCGCAAACGCAGCCGCAAGAAAGCACGCAAGGAACAGGACTAAGAAAAAACGGGCCGTTCGCTGAATGGGGGACGGCCCGTTCCTCGCACTCGAAAGTTGGAGGGAGACGCGGCAAGCCGCGTCTCTACGGATTGTTCAGATCTAAGATTGATTGAGTTTCCCCGGTAATTGTCTTGATCAGTAAATCAGTAACCATGCGGAGCACACCGCATGGCGGGCCGAATCCAGGGGTAAGCATGAGGGGGATGTAAATCTCCTGCCCACGATGTGAACCGGATCCTTCCCTATTCGGGTCTCCCGTGCAGAGCAGGGACGCGGAATGGGAGCGCCTCTCCAATGGAATACCAGGACAAGGTTTTGAAGTGCATCGATTGTGGCACGGATTTCGTGTTCACAGCGGGTGAACAGCTGTTCTTCCACGACAAGCAGTTCAAGAACGAACCCAAACGCTGCAAGAACTGCAAGGGCAAGCGAGTAGCAGTGGTTGGGGCCACGTCACACGGACCGTCGCGCGGGCATTCGTACACGAAGACGGAGACCCGGACGAACTGCTCGCAGTGCGGGAAAGAGACCACGGTGCCGTTCCGGCCGACGCAAGGGCGTCCGGTGCTGTGCCGCGAGTGTTTTCAGCACGGGCGGCAGGTCGCAAGCGCCTGATGATTCTTTGAACGTTGAGGGAAGCGGGGCCAGTGGGATGCTCATCCCGCGTGGCGGTTGGTTTCTTGCGCTTTGGAGGCGGAGTTGCGCTGGCGGAGTTGCTTGTCAGCTTGGCGGATGAGCAGGGCTTCCACCTGACGCAGAAGGTCGCCGGTGCCGAGCGGTTTGATGAGCAACGAGTCCGAGTTTTCTCCGGTCCAATCTTCTCCGTTCCGATGTTTCCCGTCCCAATGTTCTCCGGATGGTGGATAGGCGGTGAGCAGGGCGGTCGCGGGATCATAAGCCTGGCAACGCGCGGTGCGGATGACTTCCAGGCCAGCCTCTTCGGTTTCCATGCGCAAGTCGCTGATGACCATCTGGTAAACGCTGGACTTCATGCGGGCAAAGGCCTCAGCGGAACTGCCGGCAGTTTCAACTTCAAATCCGTGGAGTTCGAGAACAGCTTTGAGGGTCAGCAGGACGGCGAGATCGTCGTCGACAAGAAGAATGCGGCGTTTCATGTGCACCTCTTAAGGGGGAGTTGGAGATGCAGTGCACTGCGGAATCGGCGCGCAGCGATCTTCATGTGGCGATCACGGAGGCTTCAGTCGCAGCATCCACTCGTTTAGTATAGAAGTGTGGCTCGCTTCTACATAGAGAATTTTGGCTGCCGCGCCACGCAAGCGGATGGGGCGGCACTGGAACGGCAGTTTCTGGAGCGCGGACTGGAGCGCGCCGGGGCGGCTCGCGACGCGGAAATTGTTGTGCTGAATACCTGCACCGTGACCGAGGGCGCGGATAAAGACGCGCGCGCATCGATACGGCGACTGCAGCGGGTGAATCCGGATTGCCGCATTCTGGTGACAGGCTGCTACGCGCAGCGGGCGCCGGAAGAGCTGGCAGCGCTGCCGGGTGTGACGTGGGTCGTGGGTAATTCGCACAAACACCAGGCGGCGGAGATTGCGACTTCCTCATCGGACGGATTTGTTTCACTAGCGCAGCTTTCAGGCGAGCAGCGAAACCCACTCTTTCGCACAGAACGCGAAAGAGTGGGGCACCCGGGTAACGTTGTGGTGGGGGACATTTTTGCGCATACCGAACTGCTGGCGGCTCCGGTATTTGAAGCGGCCAACGAGCGGACGCGTCCGAACCTGAAGGTGCAGGATGGATGCGACAACCGCTGCTCGTTCTGCGTGATTCCGTATGTTCGGGGACAGAGCCGTTCGCTGCCGAAGGAGCGCGTCATCGCGGAAGTGCGGACGCTGGTCGAGGCGGGCTATCGCGAAGTGGTGATTTCGGGGATTAATTTGGGACGGTGGGGGCGGGACCTGGAGAGCAGCTCTCAGCTCTCAGCTTTCAGCTCTCAGTTAAAGCCAACGACCAACTCCCAGCGACTGGAAGTTCTGATTCGCGCCATTCTGGATCAGACGTCTCTTGAGAAATTGCGGATCAGTTCGGTCGAGCCTATGGATTGGAGCGATGAACTGATCGGGCTGGTGGCGGCATCTGGGCGGATCGCAAAACATGCGCACGTGCCGATGCAGTCGGGGAGCGATGCGGTGTTGCGGCGCATGCATCGCAAGTACCGGCCGTGGCATTACCGGGAAAAGATCCTGAAGATTCGAGCGGCCATGCCCACTGCGGCGATTGGCGCCGACGTGATGGTGGGATTTCCGGGCGAGACGGAAGCGGAGTTTGGCGAGACGCGGCGCATGATCGAAGAGCTGCCGTTTACCTATTTGCACGTGTTCACATATTCGGCGCGTCCGGGAACGCCGGCGGCGGAGCAGACTGGGCAGGTTCCGGTAGCAGTGGCTCGGGAAAGAAACCGCGTGCTGCGGGAGATTGCATCAGGGAAGAAAGCGGCGTTTATGCGGTCGCTGGTGGGGACGGTGGTCGAGGCGATCACGTTGCAATCGGGGGGAGCGGAATTCACCGAGGCGCTGACGGACAATTACCTGAAGATGAAAATTTCCGGGCATCATGAGGCGAACCGCTGGATGGATGTGAAAGTCGAAGGGGTGAATGGCGAGATGCTCCTGGGGAATCCTGTGGTGGACCCGGCTCTGGAGCCTGCTTTGAGCGAGCAGATGTGGGACTCCGTGGATACCGCCCCGCCGGCGGTAGTGATTCAGGAGTGTACAGAAGTGAACAAGCGCATTGACCTGTAACCCTTTACAGGCTTACCATAGGAAAAACCCAGAAATGCAGGAGTGATCCGACCCCATGTCACAGTCAGCGTTTCGGTCTACTGTGTGCTGTTTGCTGGCGATCCTGTTTCCGGCACAAATGATGCTGGCGGGAGAGACGGCGTCGGCCATGTTGTACACGAACGGTGCGGCCTGGTTAAACGGGAGCGAGGTGCCGAAGTCGGCAGCGGTGTTCTCGGGAGACATGTTGCAGACACGACCCGATTCGACGGCCAGTATTCAATCGAACGGATCGAACGTCATGGTGCTGGCCGACTCGCTGGTGAAATTTGAGGGGCCGGCGGTGGAGCTTGAGCATGGCTCAGTGCGCGTGACGACTTCGCGTGGACTGGCGGCGCGCGCCGGCGATGTGACGGTGAAGCCAGCGAGCAATTCGTGGACCGAGTTTCAGGTGACGGACGTGGATGGGCGCGTGCAGATCGCGGCCAACAAGGGCGACCTGACGGTGCAAGACGACAAGGGAACGACAACCGTGACGCAAGGGCAGCAGACCACACACGACGACACGACCGATACCGAGAAAAAGAAGAAAAAGCGCCGGCGCGGAGCTGGGGCAGCGACGGCGGCGGGTGGAGGAATCATGAGTTCGACGCCGGTGGTCTACGGCGGATTGGCTGCCGTGGGCGCGGTTGGAGTATGGGTGTGGCTGCGGCCGGAACCCCCGGTGAGTCCGGCGTGCCCGACGAATCCCTGCCAGTGATTTTGTTGCGAGCGAGTTCTTGCCCTGAGTTCCGTCCAACGCGCTCTGGGGTGGGCGACTGAATTCATGTCGCGCTACGTTTCCTACCGAGATTTCGACTGGGTCCTGATGGGCTTCGTGCTGGCGATCTGCGCACTGGGCGTGCTGCAGATTCACAGCGCGACCGAGCACACGAAATTTGCCGGATCCCACATCAAGCAAATCTACTGGATTCTGACGGGCGTGGGAGCGATGTTCCTGGTCAGCCTGCTCAACTATCAAGCCCTGCTCGAACAAATCCACTGGATGTATATCGCAGCGCTGGCGTCGCTGATCGCGGTGATTCTATTCGGGCAGAAATATCTGGGCGCGCGGCGCTGGATCAAGATGCCGGGGGGCGGGCATTTTCAGCCGTCGGAGTGGGTGAAGCTGATCCTGATTCTGGCGGTGGCGAAGTACTTTGCGGATTTGCATGAGCGGGAACTGTCGTGGCCGGACTTTCTGAAGGCGGGCGCGATCGTCGGTTTTCCGATGCTGATGGTGTTGGCGCAACCGGACCTGGGGACGGCGCTGACGTATCTGCCAGTGGCGATCATGGGCTTGTTTCTGGGCGGGCTGCGATGGAAGCAGGCGCTGATCGTGGTGATGATCATGGGGCTGCTGGTTCCGGTGGCCTGGATGAAGGTGTTGAAGCCGTATCAGAAGGAACGGTTGACGAGTTTTATCAACCCGGATGCGGATCGGCAGGGCTCCGGGTATCAAGTGAATCAATCGCTGATTGCGGTTGGGTCGGGCGGGATCTGGGGGAGCAGTCAGGGATCGCAGACGCATCTGGCGTTTCTGCCGGTGCCGCAGACCGACTTCATTTTTGCGGCGTTTGCCGAGGAGCACGGGTTTGTAGGAGCTCTGGCGGTTCTGCTGTTATACTTTATAGTGCTGATGCGGTTGACCCAAAATGCACAAACGGCGCCTGACCGCGCTGGGGCATTTCTGGTGATGGGTGTGGTGGCTGTGCTTAGCTTTCACATTCTAGTCAACGTCGGCATGGTGGTTGGCTTTATGCCAGTCACGGGAATACCTCTACCGCTCATGAGTTACGGTGGGTCTTCCGTTCTTTTCATGTTTTTGGCGCTGGGGATGGTAATGAACGTCAGGATGCGCCGCTTCGTGAACTGAGACGGTCGGCAGAAGTTAGGGCGTCCTTGAGAACGGCGCCACGCAACAAGATATAGGCACGAAACAAGATTACGAAGGCCCTCGCGAAAAAGGAGGGCAGAATGCCGGCGAAGTGGAAGCCGGACAGGATTGAAGCCAGTCAGGCGGGGAACGGCCCCCTCAGCGGAACGCGAGAGAGTGGTCACAGACCTGACAGAAGGCTTAACGCGATCAGTGCAGACGAGCACGAACAATTCACTGCAGTGTAGGCCCCGGGAAGAACTCCGGGGACCGCGCCCGCTCCTACCCGGAGCGGCGCTGAACGCTATCGATCCGTTGGTCCGCCTTGCGCTTCTGGTCCGGTGAAGAAAAACCGGAGTAGCGATGAACAAGGAATTGTTTGTATCGGCCACGCCCCACGAAACCAAAGTGGGGATCACGGAAGACGATCAGCTAGCGGAGATTTACCTCGAACGAGAAAACGAATACACCTTAGCGGGCTCGATTTATAAGGGCCGAGTGACGCGCGTGCTGCCAGGCATGCAGTCGGCCTTCGTGGACATTGGGTTGGAACGCGACGCGTTTCTATACGTCTCCGATTTCATGGACCTGGAACAGCAGGACGAGGACCTGGATGAAGCGATCCCGGCGAATCGTCCGGTGACGGAGGCGCGTCCGCGCCCCGGTTTGGAAGCGGGTGGTCCAGCGATTGAAGGGCAGCTTGCCGAAGCCGGAAGCGAAGCGGGCGAGGGGGAGGAGCCGGAAGCGGCTTCTTCGGAAGCGACAGGCAACGCCACGGACACTTCGCGCGACTTTCGCGGACGTCGTCGTCGTCGCGGACGTCGTGGAGAAACCGGAGACCGGGGCGGGCGTGGGCCGAGTGCGGACCGCGGCGAGCGTCCGGAGCGCAGCGAAATTCGAAGCGAAGTACGCAGTGAGACCGGCAGCGAAACACGGAGTGAACCACGGAACGAACGCGGTAACCGCGGCGACCGTCCGGGACGCAGCGATCAGCGCGGAGAACAACGGAATGACCGTAGCGGGTCGGACTCGCGATTCCAGCGGCCGGCGCCGACCGCTCGTGCTGGTCGCGACTACGACTACGGACCGCCTCCGGGATATCAACCGATCATGCTTCCCGGCGAATCGATCTCGAAGTACCAGCGACAGGGTCAGGGTCAGAGTGCGGCTTTGCCGATGGAGACTGCAGCGGCGGAGCGGCCAGCGCCGGCGTCGATCATATCGAACTTTCCTGAAGATGAGCCTATCTTCGCGGCGGAGGTTGCCGAGCCGCTTCACGAACAGCATGAGCATGTGCCGGACGCGGAAGTTTATGAAGAGGGGCGCGGGACCGTTGCCAGCGCCGCGCCGGAAATAGCGGAAGCCGGGAACGATGCGCGGTCGGCGGAGAAGACTTACTCGGCGCCGGAGACGACTGTGCAAATCGTGGCGCATGAAGCGGAGTTCGTGGCAGCTCCGCAGGTTACACACGATGTTAAGCACGATGTCACGCACGGCGACATGGAGGAGCAGGAGATCGAGGAAGAAGAAGCCGACCTCGTGTCCTACGGGGAAGAACCGGGAGACGACGAGGGCTTCGAGGAACTGGAAGAAGAGACGCGGGCGGCGGGTGGAGAGTTGTCGGAATCCATAGCTGGAGAGGCCGCTCCGGGCGTGGCAGCGGGCGGCGAGGCGGCAGCGAACGGCGAAGCAGTTCCCGAAGCCGTGCTGGAAGCCGAAGAGCGAGAAGCGGAGGAGTTGGAACTCGAAGAGGCACAGGCGGAAGCTGAGGCGCTGCTGGAAGCCGAAGCGATTGGCGACGGTACAGTGGATGCGAGCGCGGAAGTTCGCGGTCCCGCACCCGAGGCCAGGTTGTTGCAGCGAACGCAGCGTCGCGGGCCGGAGCGCGGGTCCGATCGAGGGCGCGGACGGCGCGGTGGACGGCGCTTCCGCAGCCGCGAAAACACGGTGGTGCCGCAGATCAGCGAACTGCTCAAGGAAGGGCAGGAAGTGCTGATCCAGATTGCGAAGGAGCCGATCGGGAAGAAGGGAGCGCGCATCACCAGTCACATTGCGCTTCCTGGACGCTTCCTGGTCTTCATGCCGACGGTGAATCACACGGGCGTATCGCGCAAGATCGCGTCGGAAGAAGAGCGGCAGCGACTGAAGCGGATCATCCAGAGCGAGCGCGAAAACGGCGGCGGCGGTTTCATTGTGCGGACCGCGGCGGCGGGCGCTTCGGACGAGGAACTGCGAGCGGATATCCGCTTTCTGAAAAACCTTTGGAGCGAGATCAAGTCGCGCTCCGATAGCAGCAAGCCTCCGGCACTGATCTATCACGACCTGAATGTGGTGGAGCGGGTGCTGCGCGATCAGGTAAGCTCGGAGTTTTCGGTCATCTGGGTGGACACGGAGCAGGAATACGAGCGCATTCTGCGGTTTGCGAATCGCTTCCAGCCGGGTCTGGTCAAGCGCGTCAAGCTCTACACGAAGGAGACGCCGCTCTACGATCAATTCGGGCTGAACGAGGAAATCAACAAGGCACTGAAGTCGAAAGTCTGGCTGAAGAGCGGTGGGTACATCGTGATCAATCAGACCGAGGCGCTGGTCGCGATCGACGTGAACACCGGCAAGTACGTCGGCAAGACGGCTCGTCTTGAAGATACGATCGTGAAGACGAACGTGGATGCGATCAAAGAAATCGTGCGGCAGGTGCGGCTGCGGGATCTGGGCGGCATCATCATCATCGACTTCATCGACATGGACGAGCGGCGCAACCGGCAGAAAGTGATGCAGGCGCTGGAAGAGGCGTTGCGCCTTGATCGGGCGCCGTCGAAGGTGCTGCAGTTCAACGATTTCGGTCTGGTGGCGATCACGCGCAAACGGGTGAAGCAGTCGCTGGAACGGACGATTGGATCGCCGTGTCCTTATTGCCAGGCCACGGGCTTCGTGAAGGCGGTGAATACGATCTGCAACGAGGTGTATGTCGAGATGCGCAAGATCTCAAGCCATCTGGAGCACAGCGACGTGATGTTGCGAGTGAACCCGGAGGTTGCGAAAGCGCTGAAGGCGAACAACGCGCGGCTGCTGAATGAAATGGAAGAGCTCACGAAGAAGACGATCATCGTGAAGTCGGATCCGGCGCTGCACCAGGAGCAGTTCGATATTCACTAGGCGCTAGCGGCAGCTTTGAGCTGGGTTTCGAGAATGAGGGACGGGTGGACAGCCTGTCCCTTTTTATTTTGTCCTTACGCTTCGGCGATGAGCTTTGCGGCCTCGGCGGTGCGCTCGCGCAGCTTTTCGAGCGAGCTGCGAAGAGGCTCACTGTTTGTCTGCATCTCCGGCTGCTGGCCGATGATCAAGGCAAGCCGGTCTACAGCTTCCGCGAGACGCTTGGCAAGGTCGATCAGGATTACCAAAGAATCGGCGTGCAGCTTCCAGACGGAGCGGGAATTTTGGCAGCGCTTGAACTCCTCCATCTCGGTGGTGGTGCGCGCGGTTACAGCGACGACGCGGAGCAGCATTCGGGCAGCGTCCGCCCGTGGGCCCGCTTGTTCGAGATAGTCGGCGGTGTAGGCCTCAACCTCGGCGGGACTGAGCATCAGGTTGAAATAGCGCATGGGCACGATCTGGCGGAACTTGGGATCGGCGACGCGCACAAAGACGCGGATCGATTCTTCCACTCTCCGCAACTTCGCTTCTTCGACCGAGAGCGCCTGCGGTGTGATGGCGGCGGGAACATACTTGGGAGCGAGCGCCGGAGCGGCAGCTGCGCCACCAGCGCCCACTGCGTGAGCCGAAGGCGTGGAGTCTGGATGGGCGCGCCGGATAGGCGGTCTGCGCTCCAATTCTTTTTTCAGCCGGGAGACGCGGCGGAATTTTTCCAGGGCCGCGCTGTAGTCAATTTTCAACAAGGCTTCCTGGTTCAGGGCGGCGACATGCTCGACGGTGACTTCGACGCCGTCGACTGTGCTGAGGATGCTGCCGCCGAGTTCTTCAAGGCGGCTGGCGAAATCCTTGATTTCTTGTGTGGCGGCGGCGAACAGCGCATGGAAACGATCGCCGAATGCGGCATTGTAAGGCGCGAGAGTGGCCAGCACTCCGGGGTGATAAATCGATTCGCCGAGCGAGGATTTCAACTGCCGAACCCGCTGGATGATGCCGGAGTCCATGAGCGCGCTGAAGTCCTGAAAGCGATTCGCCTGGTCGAGCAAGGGGCCGAATTCGCGCAGCAGTTGCACATCGGCATCCGAGAGTACAGGTACGTCGGACTCAGACAGGATTTCAAGCAGCGCAATTTCAAACGGAGACAGAGGAATCGATCCGTCGAGGCCGTAGCCGCGCTGCTCCCACTGGCCAGCCACGCGGGGATGGCGAAACAGAAAGGTTGCGACCAGATCGGTTTTGTCACGATTGGCGCCGGAATCGTCGCGGTGGCGCGCGAAGTAGCGCAGCAGCGCTTCGGCAACCTCGGGATCAAGGTCGGATTGCACTCCAAGTCGCAGCATGGCGGGAGTGATCGCCATGTCGAGGAGCTGGATCCAGAGTTGCATTCGATCGAGGGTGGAGCGCACGTCGTCGGTGTGGCTGATGACGTCAGGGGCGAGTTCGGCGGGCGCAGGCAGCTCTCCGCCGAGTTGGTCACTCAGCAGCCGCTGGTAAAAGCTCTGCACGGTGGCCAGCAACGCGAGTTCCCATTTGGGATCCTCAACCAATGTCAGCTCCTTCGCGATCGCGCAGTAATGTGTCCAAATGAGGTCCGTCCTTTAGTAAAACCGAAAGGGAACGGCAGCGCAATTGGTTACCTGGTTACGGAAGTGACTGCACCATTACCCAGTGGCCAGTGCGTAGTTCTCAGTTCCCAGCACTCGGTACGGATGTGGACAGCCCTGCGCGGTTAGAAACGCTTGTAAACGGCTCCGGGTAGGTTCGTGGGAAGGGCACGGCTTCAGCCGTGCCGCTCAGGGCCACAAACAATGCGGGCTTTAGCCCCTGGGGGCATCGGGCTGGGGCTTCGTGAGCGGGGCTATTGGAAGACCACGGTTTTGTTTCCATACAACAGGATGCGGTTTTCCACGTGCCAGCGGACGGCGCGCGACAGGACGACTTTTTCGATGTCGCGGCCCTTCTGGACCAGATCGTCGATGGTGTCGCGGTGGTAGATGCGGACGACATCCTGTTCGATGATGGGGCCATCGTCGAGTACTTGAGTAACGTAGTGAGCAGTGGCGCCGATCAGCTTGACGCCGCGCTGAAATGCCTGGTGGTAGGGCTTGGAGCCGACGAATGCGGGCAAAAAAGAATGGTGAATGTTGATGAGGTTCTGCGAGCCCAGGGTGGCGATAAACTCGTTCGAGAGCACCTGCATGTAGCGGGCGAGGACGACGAGACTGCATTTGTGTTCGCGGACGAGTTCGATTTGCTTTTGTTCCGCTTCCCGCTTGCTTTCTTTCGTGACCGGCACGACGAAGTAGGGGACGCGGTAGAAGTCGGCGATACGCTGGTTATCGGGGTGGTTGGAAACGATCAGCGGGATTTCGCAGCGGAGTTCGCCGCTCTGGTGGCGGTAGAGCAGATCCTGCAGGCAATGGTCATACTTCGAAACGAAGATGGCAATGCGGGGGCGGTCGGTGGAGTGGGCAAGTCGCCAGTCCATCTGGAAGTCGCGGGCGATGGGAGCAAATCGCTCGGGAAACTGGGCAAGGTCAAAATCAAAATCCGCGGGATCGAACTCGACTCGCGTAAGAAAGAGATTGGATTCCTCGTCGCCGTGCTCGTCATTGAACAGAATGTTGCCGTTGTGGCGAAAGATGAATTCGGCAATCGAGGCAACGACGCCCTTGCGGTCGGGGCAGGAGACGAGAAGGATGGCGGAAGTGTGCATAGACACTTCGGATTTTATCAGCGCCCCTGTGATCCTCTGTGTCCCCTGTGGTTCAAAAGTTCTTGACCACAGAGGACACAGAGGGAAAAGTCGGGTTAGCGCTGGCGACTACTTCTTCAGCGCCTTTGCAATCTCGCGCGCGGCGTTGGCGCCGGAGCCACCGGTTAGCCCGGTCCCGGGATGCGTTCCACTGCCGCACAAATACAGGCGTTCGATCGGCGTCCGATAGCGCGCCCAGTCGAGCAGAGGGCGCATGGTGAAGAACTGATCGAGCGCAAGTTCACCGTGAAAGATGTGGCCTCCGGTGAGGCCGTACGTTTCGTCAAGATCCTTGGGCGTGATGATCTGGTGGCGGAGGATGGTCTGCGGCAGATTCGGTGCGTACTGCGCGATCGTCTTGACCACGGTTTCGCCGAGCGCGGTACGCTGGCTTTCCCAGTCGCTGTTTTTCAACTTGTACGGCGCGTATTGCATATAGATGGACATCACGTGCTGGCCGGACGGGGCGAGCGACGGATCCGAAAGAGACGGAAACGTAATTTCAATGTACGGCTGACGCGAGAAGTTGCCGTACTTCGATTCGTCGAAGGCGCGCTCGATGTAATCGATCTCGGGGCTGATCTGGATGCGGCCCTGGAGCAAGTTGCCGTTACCATTGGCCTTAAGCGCGATAAATTCCGGGAGCGCGGAAATCGCGAGATTGATTTTCGCGACTGTCCCCATGGAGCGGTAGTTCTTGATTTTCTGTAAGAAGTCTGGGGTGAGGTGCGCGGGATCGACCAGGCGCATGAGCGTGCGCTTGGGATCGGCGTTCGAGACGACGGCTCGCGCGGAAATTTCTTCGCCAGAGGTGAGCACGACGCCAATGGCGACGCCATCCTTCACGCGAATCTCGGCGATGTCAGCGCCGGTGCGAATTTCCGCGCCCGCCTGTTTCGCCGCGGCAGCCATGGCTAGAGTGATGGCGCCGGCGCCACCGGCAGGGAACTGAACGCTTCCGGCGGGAGTGGGATTGGGAGATGGATCGGCAGCGGCGCGCAACAGCAACACGAGCGCACTGCCCGCCGACCACGGGCCCAGAAATGTTCCGAAGATGCCGCGGGCGGCGATGGTGGCGCGCAGCGGTTCGGTGTCGAAGAACTCAGATACCAGATCGGCGACGGCCATCGGTCCCCAACGCAGCGCCCGGTACATATCTTTCTTGCCGAGATTCCGGATGGAGCGGCCAGTCTTCAGCATCCCCCAGAGATCGCCACTGCTGGGGCTGTCAATGTTCGGCGGCGTGAGCAGGAGTGCTTCGCCGATGACCTTGCCGATCTTGCCGAGCGCGGCGCCGAAGTCCGCGTAGGAAGTAGCGTCTTTCTGCGACCACTGCGCGATCTCCTGCGCGGCTTTTTTTGCGTCGGAGTAGAGGACGAGCGACCGGCCATCGGGAAGCAGGGAGACGGTGCTCACATCGGGAGTCGTCAGCTTGAGGCCGTGCTTCTCCAATTGCATGTCGCGCACGATGTCCGCGCGGAGCGGCCCGGTGTTATGCGCCAGAGTGGAGCAACGGAAGCCGGGATGAAATTCTTCCGTGATGGCCGCGCCGCCCACCTGGGCGCGGCGTTCGAGCACGAGCGGTTTGAATCCGGCTTTGGCTAGGTAGAAAGCGGCGACCAGACCGTTGTGTCCGCCACCGACGATGATGACATCGCGCGTTTCGGCCATTGGTCTATACCCCTTTCCCGTCTTTCAGAATTTCGAGCGCCGCCAGACGTCCGGGCGCGCCCATGATGCCGCCGCCGGGATGCGTCGCCGATCCGCACATATATAAGTTCTTGATCGGCGAGCGGAATTGCGCCCATCCGGCAACCGGACGCAGGAAAAACAATTGTTCGAGTGAGAGTTCGCCCTGGAAGATGTTGCCTTCGGTCAGTCCCCACTCGCGTTCGAGGTCGAGCGGGGTGACGACCTGGCGGTGCAGGATGATGTCTTTTATGTTCGGCGCGTATTCGGCGATGGTGTTAACTACGTTGTCGCCGAATTTTTCTTTTTCCGTGTCCCAGTCGAGGCCGGGCGCCAGCTTGTACGGCGCATACTGCACGAAGCAGGAGAGGATGTGTTTGCCCGGTGGCGCGAGCGACGTATCGGTGAGGGTCGGAATCACCATGTCGATGTACGGGTGCGAAGACCAATGCCCGTATTTCGCGTCGTCGTATGCTTTCTCCATGTACTCGACGCTGGGCGAGATCGACATGGCGCCGCGCAGGTGCGCGCCGACTCCCGGCATGGACTTGAAATTCGGCAAGCCGTCGAGCGCCATGTTCACCTTGCCCGAAGACCCGCGGAACTTGAAGCGATTCACGCCTTCCATGAATTCATCGGGCAGATTGCCGGGCTCGATCATTTTCACAAACGTCAGCCGCGGATCGACGCTGGAGGAAACAACGTCGGCATAAATCTCGTCGCCGTTTGCGAGCACAACGCCGGTGGCGCGTCCGTTCTTGATCATGATGCGGGCAATCGGGGCTTCGGTGCGGATTTCGGCTCCGGCCTCGCGCGCCGCGTCGGCAATCGCATTCGAAATCGCGCCGGTGCCACCGCGAGCGAATCCCCAGGCGCGGAAAGCGCCGTCGATCTCGCCCATGTAGTGGTGCAGCAGAACGTAGGCGGTGCCGGGTGAGCGCACGCCGAGAAAAGTTCCGATAATGCCCGAGGCCGACATGGTGGCCTTGAGCACATCCGTCTCAAACCACTGGTCGAGAAAGTCGGCGGCGCTCATGGTCATGAGCTGGACCTGGTTGTACTTATCCTCGCTCGACATGCCCTGGAAGCGGCGTCCGATGAAGAGCAGCTTCATCAGTTCGCGCGGATTCAGCGTCGCCGGATCGGGCGGGATCATGCTGAGGATCGGCTTCACAAAGCGGCACATCGCCTGCATGGCCTTGCCAAATTCATCGTAGGCTTCGGCGTCAACGCGGGAGTGGCGGGCAATTTCGCGATGAGTTTTGCCGTGATCGTTCACGCGCCACAGATGGTCGCCGTTCGGCATGGGGGTGAAAGTGCCGTCCAGCGGCAGGATCTCAAGTCCGTGGCGGGGAAGATCGAGGTCGCGAATGATCTCGGGCCGCAGCAGCGAGACGACATAAGAGCACACGGAAAACTTGAAGCCGGGAAAAACTTCTTCCGTGCAAGCCGAGCCGCCGAGGACGTGGCGGCGCTCGAGCACGAGCACTTTTTTCCCCGCTTTCGCCAGATAGGCGGCGTTGGTGAGGCCGTTGTGGCCTCCGCCAACCACGATTACGTCGTACTTCGTACCGCTCGAAACAGCAGGCATAAATTGACCTAGAAAGACTGATCCAGATTGACCGGTGACTTCAGGAGAAAATGACTCGCCATTCTATCGAGAAAGTATCGTTTTGTCTCTACTTACGCGCGATTGCTGACTCACGGTCAACGCATTTCGGCGCTTGCCGAGGGAGCGGCGCGGTGCATATAATCCGGCGTCAGGGTTTGTTTAGATTTCCCCCCTGTGAAACCCTGTGTCCTCTGTGGTTAAGAAAATCCCTCTACCACAGAGGACACAGAGGATCACAGGGGAAACCAGCGCGAGGTCGCCTTGCCCATTGGAACTGCATTTCACGAGAGAACTTTCGCCCTCTGCCACAGTCTGAATTACCGCGAGTGGTCGGGATACTACACGGTCAGTGTGTACGAAGTGCATCACGAGCACGAGTACAACGCGATCCGTAATGCGTGCGCGTTGATTGATATTTCGCCGCTCTATAAGTATCTGATCACCGGCAAGGATGCGACCAAGCTGGTGAACCGCGTGATCACGCGTGACATCAACAAAGTCGCCGTGGGGCAGGTGATTTACGCCTGCTGGTGCGATGAAGACGGCAAGGTCATCGACGATGGCACGATCACGCGCCTCGAAGAAAATAAGTATCGCTGGACGGCCGCGGATCCGAGCCTGCGCTGGTTCCGGCAGAACGGTCTGAACATGGACGTTCAGATTGAGGACATCTCCGAGCAAACGGCGGCTCTGGCGCTGCAGGGGCCGGCCTCCGCGAAACTTTTGAAGACGGTTGCGGAAGCCGACATCACTAATCTGAAGTATTTCCGAAAAACGACGGGCAAGATTGCCGGCGTGCCGGTGGATATTTCGCGCACCGGATACACCGGCGACCTCGGCTACGAAATTTGGATACCACTGAATGACGAACATGACGCCGTCAAAGTTTGGGACGCGCTGATGGACAAGGGCAAGCAGTTTGACATTCACGCCGCCGGAATGCTGGCGCTCGATGTGTCGCGCGTGGAGGCGGGACTGCTGCTGATCGAGGTCGATTACACGAGCTCGAAGAAGGCGCTGATTCCGTCGCAGAAATATTCGCCGTTCGAGCTGGGATTCGGGAAGATGGTGCATCTCGACAAAGAGAACTTCATCGGCAAGCGCGCGCTGGCGCGAGATAAAAAGCAGGGCGTGGCGCGACAGTTGGTTGGACTGGAAGTGGATTGGGTGGAAGTGGAAGAGCAGTTCGACAAGTTCGGACTTTCTCCGGCAGCGCCCAGCCAGGCATCGCGCGTTGCGGTGCCCGTCTATGCCAATTCCAACGACAAGCACGTGGGCAAGGCGACGACGACCGCATTCTCTCCGCTCCTGAAGAAGCTGATTGCGCTGGCCAGCGTGGGCACCGAGTATTCCAAGCCCGGCACCAAGCTGCAAATGGAGTTGACGATCGAAGCACAACGGATGAAGACGACAGCGACGGTGGTGCCGTTACCGTTCTTTAATCCGAAGCGGAAGACGGCGGTGCCGGTGTAGAGATTTTTTCCCCATGAGATGAAGGATGGCGAAGGAAACAAAGAAACAAGAACGTACGCCTATCGGGGAGCACTGGTGTGAATGTGAGTGTGCTAATTGCGACATTGGCGCGCATGAGCGATGCTCGTTTCCGAAGTGCCACATGCCAAAATGGACGGATAGAAAGGGCGAACGAAAAACTGGTGGGAAGTAACTGAATCCTACTTCAGGTTCTTCTGTGCGAACTGACGAAACTGGAATTCGAACTCTTCTGGCGAGTAGATTCCCTTCTGTACGAGAAGGGTGTTCATGGCGTAAACGGTAGCCCTAAACCGGTCCTCGCGAGACAATCTTTCCATCGCCTCCTCGAAGCCGATCAGTTCTTCGCTCTTATTCTTGTCTAGCCCCTTCGCGGAGTGGCCAACTGAGACGGTTGCCATGATGAACTACCCCCTGTGTAAGACAATATTCTGCCTGAGTTCTGTCGTCCACACAAGAACGCTGCGGCCAGACACGCCCCTTATCGCGCCACTCCACTAGGCCGCATTTTCGCGGCTCTTGCGCTTCCAATACAAATATCCCGGCACGCCGACGAGCACAATCGCGGCGCCCCAGAAGGCCTCCGTCGGCCGCTGGATGATTGTGTTGAGCGTCCAGGCGACGCCGACCAGAACGTAGATCGCAGGCAGCCATGGGTATCCGGTGCAGCGATAGGGGCGGGGAATGTCGGGTTTTTTCCAGCGCAAAACGAACAGGCCGATGACGGTCAGCGTGTAGGAGAGCACCATGCCGAAGATGACGTAGGTGTAAAGCTGGTCGTAGCGTCCGCTCATGGTGAGCACCGCGGCCCAGATGCCTTGGCCGATCAGGCTGAAGGCGGGCGTGCGCCATTTGGGATGGATGACGGCCATGCGGCGGAAGAACACGCCGTCCCGTGCCATGGCGAGGTAGACGCGCGCGCCCGACAGGGTGCAGGTCGCGGCCGCGCTGAAACACGAGACCGCGATCATCGCCGACAACCACACTGCGGCCCCGGGCGAGAAAAGTTTTGTCGCGGCGGCGTGGGCAATGGTTTCGTACTTTGCGACCTCATTCAGCGGCAGGGCGTAAACGTAGGTCATGTTCATGGCGAGATAAATCGCGCCTACCGCGAGCACACCTAAAACCATGGCCAGCGGCACATTGCGCCGCGGGTCTTTGACTTCGCCGGCGACCCACGTGATGTAAACCCAGCCGTCGTAGGCCCAGAAAACGGCGATCAAGCCGACGCCGAGAGCGGAGATCAATTGTCCTGGGCTCAGTCCCATACTTAATCCGCCCGGCGCCTGCGCGCTGAAGTTCGACCAGTGTCCTTTGCCGAGGGCGAATCCGAGGACAACGAAGACGGCCATGGCAGTGAACTTGGTCCAGGTGGAGACGTTTTGCAGAAGCGCTCCCCAGCGCAGTCCGACAACGTTGACGTAAGTGAGGATGGCGATCAGCAGCAGTCCGACGGCATGCGCGCGCGTAAACGGCATGCCTAGCAATGAGAAAATCACATGCTGCTGCGAAATGGCAGGAATGATATTTCCCATGTAGGCCGCGGACGCGACGGAGAGTGCGGCGATGGTGCCGCCATTCGCTACTGCGAACAACATCCAGCCGTATAGAAACGCAACCAGGTCGCCGTACGCTTCGCGGAGGTAGATGTATTGTCCGCCGGAGTCGGGGAACATGGAGCCGAGTTCGGCGAAGGCGACGCAGGCGCACAGCGAAATCACTCCACCGAGAACCCACACCAGGAAAAACAACTTCGGATTCGGCAAAGGTCCGGCAATATCTTTGGCGGTAAGAAAAATAGAAGAGCCGATGATGCCGCTCACCAGCAGCAGCACGGAGTCGAGCAAACTAAGCCCACGGACGAGACTCGGCTGTTGACCGGACGTTTCGGCTTCGGGAGCCAGGGAAGCGGGAGTGGGGTTCATCAAGTAGTCGGTCAGTTCTTTATCCGCAGATCAAGTCGTTGGTCGTTCGCGATCCGTCGTTCGCTGTTCGCTCTTCGCTAATCGCCGATCGCCATTCGTCGTCGCTCGCCAAAGGCAGATGCCTCTGGGTGTTGCCAACGACCAACGACCAGCGACCAACGACTGCTTCATCCCATGCCCAGTTCATCGGAAGATTCAAGCGGCGTTCCGCAGCGGCGGCAGATGACGGACGAGCAATCGCCGCAGGTCAGCGGATCGCTGACTTCCGCGGCGCAGACCGGGCAGTAGAACACCGCTGCAGGTTGCTTGGCTGGCGCTGCTTTCGGAGCGATCTCCATGAGCACGAAACTGTAACACAATTTTCTGGCGCAATCGGCAAGCTTGGCTCGCCCGCCCGGACGAGGGCGTCCGGGCCTACGTGATTCTGGAACAGGGTTGCCGGTGATCAAGGTGTCTCACTCGGGCGGCTTCCGCAGGATCAGGTCGCCTCCCGTCGGCGGCAGCGAGAAGGGAAATTGCCAGACCTTGTTTTTCATCCAGACGCCGAGAATAAAATCCTCCCGGTCCTTCCACGGGCCGATCCACTTGTTGCTGGTCGCGAAGAAGACCCAGCCGTGGGCTTCGGGATTGCCCGGGTTCAGCGTGGCGGGTTCGAGGCTTTGCATGCTCAGAAACTCGATGAACTCGGCAGCTTCCTTTTCGTACTCCCTCAAGTGAGCCGTTTTTTCTTCGGTGATTTTGGGATTCTTCTTGATCTGGCGCTCGGTTTCGAAAACCAGCGTATCCACGTCGTTCTGCAATTTGTTGGAGAGTTCCGTGGGATCCATGAAGCCCTCAAGAACGTCGTGATGACGAACGAAGTCCATCCGCACGTCCGCCGGAAACTCAAATTTGTCCTGACCGGTGTACGTCACACTTATGTACACGCCGAGGAGGTGATAGAAGCGGTGACGGCTTTTTGCCAGTTCCTGCGAATCCACAAGGAGCGTGACGGTGAGGTCTTTCCCGGCCATGGTCCAGCGGTAGCGCCCGTCATCGCCGCGTTCGAATGTGCAACCGGGCGCGCCCGCGGTCCAGCGCACGGCGGGCAACTCCTTCTTTTTCGACGCCTGGCTCAGCGTCGGTGACAGAATCGCGCAAGACAGAATCGCGCAAACAGGGGACGCAAGTTTTGCCCAGAAGAAGCGGGAACGCGGCATAAATGCAGAGTGTATCGCTTTTGCGCTCACAACGTCACGGCACACTGGGCGCAGGATAGAGGCCGCATCGAGTCGGGCGAGGATGCGATCCATCCCGAGCGCAATCTCTTCTGAGAAACGCCTGGCGAGCAAATGCACGCAGAAAATATGTTAGATTGAAATTGGTGGGGCGCGTAGCTCAGTCGGTAGAGCAACGCCCTTTTAAGGCGTGGGTCGCAGGTTCGATTCCTGCCGCGCTCACCAGTCCCGCCCGGCCGCATTCGCCAGCCGGTCTCGGAAGCCGCGCCGACCCTGTGGATTAGATGAAATGGTTGCGATTCGTTGCAGTGCCCTGCTGTTTGACATGGACGGCGTGCTCATCGATTCCACTCCCGCGGTCGCGCGCGTGTGGCATCGGTGGGCGGTTGAGCATGGCCTTGATCCAGAGACCGTGGTCCGCATGGCGCACGGGCGCCCGAGTCGAACCACAATCCGCGAGCTTCTGCCCAACGCCGACATTGACCGCGAAGATCGCGAAGTCGAACGCCGGGAAATGGAGGACCTCGATGGTGTGGTCCTGCTGCCGGGCGCCCGGCAACTCCTGAACATCCTGCCTCCGGAACGCTGGACCGTTGCGACCTCATGTACGCGGCCGCTGGCCGAGGTGCGTTTGCGGGCCGCGGGCCTGCCCATCCCAAAGACCATGATTACGTCGAGCGACGTGAAGATCGGCAAGCCGGATCCCGAGCCTTACCTGAAGGCGGCGGCGAAGCTCGGGTTTGCCGCCTCGGATTGCATCGTGGTAGAAGATGCGCCTGCTGGAATTCGCGCGGGAAAGGCCGCTGGCGCCAAAGTGATTGCATTCCTCACGACCATGATCCGCCGCGACCTCGATGACGCCGGCGCCGATTGGATCGTTCAAAACTGCGCTGACATCGCGGCATCCAATGCCGCATCCAATGATGACGACGGCCTGCGGTTGAGCCTCTCGCTTTGAAGTCTGAACTTTTCACAAGAAGGCAATTGCGCGCAACCATCCGCTCAACTAGAATCCTTCCTTCCTTGGAAGTTGCCCGCAAGAGCAGGATTGATGCGAGCCGGGCGACTCCGAATCTTCTCAATCGCGATACAGAGAATACAGGCAGGGCCTCGTGATCATCGGTGTGCCGAAAGAAAGTTATCCGGGCGAGCGGCGGGTTGCGCTCGTGCCGGCAGTCCTCCCGACGTTGACCAAAGCAGGGTTCGAAGTCCACATACAGTCCGGCGCTGGAATCGAGGCCGGATATCCCGATTCCCAGTATGTGGACAAGGGCGCGAAGATCGTCGCCGACCGGGCTGCGGTGTTTGCTGCCGCTGACGTTGTCGTGCAGATTCTTTGCTACGGTTCCAACGACTTGACGGGGAAGCAGGATGTGCCGCTTTTTCGCCGCGACCAGATTCTCGTCGGATTTCTGCGTCCGTTCGGTTCAGCGGACATCGTGCAGGAGATCGCGCACGCTGGGGTCACCGCGTTTTCCGTGGAGTTGATGCCGCGCACCACCCGCGCCCAAAGCATGGACGCGCTTTCCTCGATGGGAACAGCCGGCGGATACAAGGCGGTGCTGGTGGCAGCCGATTCCCACCCGCGCATTTTTCCCATGCTCACCACCGCGGCGGGAACCGTCACCCCGGCCCGCGTGTTCGTGATCGGCGCCGGTGTTGCCGGACTGCAGGCGATCGCTACCGCGCGCCGCTTGGGGGCGGTGATTTCGGCTTACGATCTAAGGCCCGCAGCGAAGGAGCAGGTGCAGAGTCTCGGCGGACGTTTTGTCGAGCTTCCCATCGAGGCAAAAGACGCGCAGGACGCTCGCGGATATGCCCGTGCGCAGGATGAAGACTTCTACCGCCGTCAGCGTGAGTTGCTCGGAAAAGTGGTGCAGGAAAGCGATGTGGTGATTACCGCGGCTGTGATTCCGGGAAAAAAATCGCCGGTCCTGGTAACCGAAGACATGGTGAAGGGAATGGCGCCCGGTTCGGTGGTCGTCGATCTGGCCTCCGAACGTGGCGGCAACTGCGAGATCACCGAAGCTGGCAAGACCGTCGTAAAGCATGGTGTGACCATCATCGGAGCGATCAACCTGGCCTCCGGCGTGCCTTATCACGCGAGCATGATGTACGCCCGCAACATCACTGCTTTCCTGACTTACCTGATCAAAGATCAAAAGTTGAATCTAAACTTGGAAGATGAAATTGTTCGCGAGACTCTGCTCACTCGCGGTGGCGAGATTGTGAACGCCCGAGTCCGCGAGTTTTTTACTTTGCCCGCGCTAGCACCGTGACCGCGTGATGAGTCACATGGTGGAGGGACGGGCGTCTCGCCCGTCCAGCTGGGCGGGGACGCCCGGCACTCCACTGGGCTGACCTGCGTTTCGGACTAAGAAGATCGGACGGAGGAAAGATGAATAGTAGTTCGAACCTGATCAATGCACTCTTTATTTTTGTGCTCGCTGGATTCATCGGATTTGAAGTGATCCGGCGGGTCTCGCCCCTGCTGCACACTCCGTTGATGTCGCTCACCAACGCATTGGATGCGATCGCGGTTGTGGGTGCGATCGTGCTTGTGGGCGAGCACAAGAGCACGCTCTCCGCCGTTTTCGGATTCATCGCCGTGGTCGCCGCCACCAGCAACATCGTCGGCGGCTTCCTGATCACGGACCGCATGTTGAAGATGTTCAAATCCAGCCGTCCCGCGGCCAAACCGGCGGCCAAATGATGACAGCCGAACTCGCAGGATCCCAAGTCATCATCGAGCTTGTATATCTCATCGCGAGCGTGCTGTTCATCCTCTCGCTGAAGTGGATGAGCTCGCCGACCACGGCCCGCCACGGCATCTGGGCGGGCGAAGTTGGCATGCTGCTGGCGATCTGCGGCACGCTGCTGCACCACGGCATTGTGGATTACCGGCTGATCGCCATTGGGCTTGTGCTCGGCACCATCATCGGCGTTCCGCTCGGGCGAGTGGCAATGACAGCGGTTCCGCAGCGAACCGCGCTCAGTCATGCCTTTGGCGCACTCTGCGTGACGCTGGTCGGCTCGGCCGAATTTTACCTGCGCGCACCCAATATCTCGCGCTTCATGATGTCGGTGCTGTCGCTCGAGGTCATTCTCGGCGGGTTGACCGTTACCGGGAGCTTGATGGCTGCCGGCAAGCTGCAGGAAATTCTGCCGCAGCGGCCGCTGACTTACAAAGGCCAAAATCTCGTCAACCTGGTGCTGCTCGTCGGCGCCCTGGTGATCGCCGTATCTCTGGTGCTGCATCCGGAAGCCCGGTCACTGTTTCCGTTCATGATCCTGATCGCGCTGGCGTTCGGCGTGTTGTTGATCATCCCCATCGGCGGCGCGGACATGCCGACCGTCATTTCGTTGTTGAACGGTTATGCCGGTTTGTCGGCGGCGGCCATGGGCTTCGTCCTCGATAGCAAACTGCTCATCATCGCCGGCGCGCTCGACGGATCGTCGGGCCTCATCCTCTCCATCATCATGTCGAAGGCCATGAACCGCTCGTTCACCAACGTTTTGTTCGGAGCCTTTGGTCAGGTGCAAACTTCGCACGCTGCGGGAGAAGAAGCCCGACCCGTTCGCAGCGCGACCCCGGAAGAAGCCGCGGCCATCCTTTCTGCCGCGAACCGGGTCATCGTGGTTCCCGGATACGGCATGGCCGTGGCCCAGGCGCAGCACAAAGTGCGCGAACTTTACGATAGTCTGAGCAAGCGCGGCGTGGACGTGCGCTTCGCTATTCACCCCGTTGCCGGACGCATGCCGGGCCACATGAATGTGCTGCTGGCGGAAGCGGATATTCCCTACGACCGCCTGATTGAGATGGAAGAGATCAACGGCGACTTTCCTCAGACCGATGTCGCCCTGGTGATTGGAGCCAACGACGTCACCAACCCTGCCGCCCGCTCCGATGCTTCCAGCCCCATCTACGGGATGCCTATCCTCGACGTTGACAAAGCCCATACCGCGATGGTCATCAAGCGCAGCATGAACCCTGGCTTCGCTGGCATTGATAACCCGCTCTACTATCTCGATAACACCCTGATGCTGTTTGGAGACGCCAAGGCATTTGTGGGCAGCATCGTGCGCGAACTCAGCGGAGGACACGGCTAGGCCGTTTTCATGGTTACCGTAGGCGGCGATCGGGTTCTGGGTAGGGCACGGCTTCAGCCGTGCCGCTAACGCCCGCCAGAAATGCGGGCTTTAGCCCCTGAGGGATTGCCGACGGCGAAGTTTACACCAACTATGAAAACGCTATAGGAGGATAAGCACTGGGGTTGTCCGCGGGCCGAAGCGTCCGAAGGAAGACAAAGCCAAAAAAGAAAACAAGATCAAACGCAGTGTAAGGCCAGGTTGCCAGGCAAAAATCCGGCGGGCTTCAGTCTCGTGCGAGAGCTTCGCGTAGCCTGCAGCCCGCCCGCCGTTTAAGCTGCTTTCTTTATTTGTCTGATCTTGGCCCAACGTGCTTTCTGGGCCAGAGAAATTCTCCGGCGCCCTGCCGCGGAGAGAACGCGCTTGGCGCGATGTGGCGCCCCAGCGCGCACTGTTGAGCCCGTGCCTCGGGTAAGCTTTTCGAGAACCGAAATAGCTTCCCCAAGCTTTTGGACTTGGTTCTGCGCATCCCGGCGTTCCTCGCGGAGCCGGTCGATTGCCTTAGCAATATTTGTCATCAAATACCCCCTCGGGTAACTACCGTCGGCCATTGTATTACTAACTCGCCGTTTCTGTCAGGATTTATTTAGCCGAATGGGGATTACATGGAACCTGGGTGACATGAAGATGATGACACAAGGTCGATGACCCGGGGATGATGACCCGGGGATGATGACCCGGGGATCGCTATTCCTGCGTCCAGAAGGCCCGCCCACAGCCTCATCCCAGGGGTGGTAGCAGTCCCGACGACCCGAACAGGAAGAAGGCGCCAACCGCCAGGCTATAGATCGCCGTCAGCGCGGTGACTACAAACTGAAAGCGCGGCAGCCGCGAACTGAAGCCGAAAAGTCCTACTGCCGACGCCGTCATCGCCGTGTTCATCACCAGCAGTCCCGCGATAAACATCGCCAGGCCGATAAAGCCCTTGCCGATTCCGCCAAGATTGGCCGCCAGTAAGAAGATCATCAGTTGGCTGGGCGTTTCCGCGCCGAGCCCATGCACAACGCCGATCATGAGTACGGATTTCGAACTGTAATTCCACGTCTTGTCCGTCGGGCGCGGGACATCGTGATCGTGCCAGTAGCTCTTCATTTTCCAATGGAGCCAGCGTGCTGCCCCGGCCATAAGGTGAAAGCGGCTGCGCGGCGCCGGGTTCCCTTTGAAAAGCGATCCCAGAACATAGACCCCCAGAACCAGCAATGTCAGTCCCACCAACCGCTCGGCGATCCGATCGATGCCATGGGGCAGCGAGAGCTGAAACACGATGACGGCGCTGCCCAGTACGGCAACCATGGCTGCGTGTCCCAGGGCGTAGAGCAAACCAAGCCGCATACCGCGCCAGCGACTGGTCTGCACACTGGTGATGTCGGAGATGGCAGCAATGTGGTCGTAGTCGAACCCATGACGGAACCCAAGGATCGCCGCCGATAGGAGCGCAAGTTGAAGGCTGTTCGGCGTGAAGGTCATGGATGCATGTGGGGCCCAGATCGGAGCCCTCTCATTGTTCCACACGTCGTCAAGAATCCGAAATCCGCCCCGGAAATAGAAGCCATCGGCGCTGACGGAATTGACGGCGAACTGCCGCCCAATCGCCAAGCCCGCTGTACCTAACCTTAGTGATTTGAGGAAGGTTGCCGGCGTAGCACGCCGGATTCGAAAAATCCCTGCATGGGAGTGTCAAGCCGTCTAAAATCAGTTATCCCCTCTGGACCGAAAAGCGGCTACAATAGCGTCAATCCAATCGCAATCGGAGGTAGCTGTGAAGCCAACGTATCCTTATGGTGCTGTCGCAGTGTGGTGTGTGGTGTTTTTCGCATTCGTGCCGAGTATGTGCGCTCAGGAAGCGGCTGCTCCCAGGCACACCGGAGTTCCGCAAGACTGGTCCCAGCACCATATCGTGTTCAGCCGCGATGCGCTCGCCCGGCACCCGGATCTGATTTACCGGGAACCGCGCATTCTGTATCAGGCGATGCAGCGTTGGCAGGCTCCGAATTTTGGTGTCTTCCAGGGTGCCGAGCCTCTCCCGACTTCCGTAAACAAATCCGGCGTCCACCGCGATTGGAGCGTGAAGTTGGCGGGCCACCTTGACGCAAATATGTTTCCGGCCAAGTTTTCCTTCGATCCTGGCGCTCTGCCCGATTGCACCAATGACTACGTCGTGTTCGGACTGTTAGCCGCCGGCGGCGGCGGCCATCCCAATCTTGTCGCCTTCAACAATCTCTATTCCGATCCCGTCAACGGCGGCGGGTCGTGTGACCCGCCGTACGGTCCGGGTCTGTCGGTGCTGTTTGCCTATAACATCACCACTGTCACTGGAGGCAAGATCATGACTTCCCCTGTTCTTTCCGAGGATGGAAAGAAGATCGCCTTCGTGGAAAGCATTGTCGGATCCCCCGCCTCCGCCATTTTCCATGTCTTGACTTGGACCGCTGGACAGGGCACACTCGCGGTCGCCGCAGTGCCCACGTCTATGACTTCACTGACCTTTTCCCCGTCCGCCAATAACACCACGTCATCGCCGTGGATAGATTACGGCGCGGATACTGCCTACCTGGGCGCGGACAACGGCGTTGTTTACCAAATTACAGGTGTCTTCAAGGGAACGCCCACGCTTGCTGGAGCTCCCTGGCCCGTCACGGTCGTCAGCACCGGCTCCCTCCTGACTCCTCCCGTTCTGGACTCGGCTCTGGGCATGCTAATGGTCGGGAGCGCGAACGGAAACCTGTACCAGATCAACACCGCGACAGGCGCACTCGCAACGCTTCCGGTTGGAAGCGGCCCCGGCCACGGTATCGTGGCCCCGCCGATTGTCGATGTCACCAACGGCACAACCTTCGTCGTCAGCGCCAATGATGGCACTTCCGCCGTTCTTGTCGAAGCCGATACCGCCTCTATGACTCTGATGTCGAAAGCCCGCATCGGCCTAGGCACCCACGGCGGCGCCACCACGCCCCCGCTCACCCTCCACGAGCCCGCTTTCAGCAACTATTACTTCAACAATCCATCGAGTGGAGTAATCCGTCTTTGCGGAACGGGCGCCGCCGATACCACCCCCTGGCAGTACGCCTTCGGGTTCACCGGGCGCACCATGAATACGACCGCCGCTTCGTCCTCCCAACTTCTCACTTCCACCGCCGCCCGCTGCACGGAATGGACGGAGTTCTTCAATCCCAATGTCGGTGTCAGCACCGGAACCGATTTCTTCTTCTTCGGGCTGACCCAGGACTGTACCGTGCCGGGCGGGGGCTTAGCCGATGGTTGTGTGGTGGCGCTCACCGGTAATGCCACGATCACCAAGGCGACTGTGGCCGCCGGCCCCAGTGGGATTATCGTCGATAACTACAGCACCCTCGGGCAGGCTTCCAGCATCTATTTCACCGCCGAGAACCTGCAAACCGCGTATAAATTTACCCAGAACGGCCTGCAATAGAAGTCTTCAGAGCGCCAAAGCCCTGGTTGCAGGCTGAGGAATGTGGCGCGGACACTCTTGTCCGCGGGAGTTGCATTCGCCGCGCGCTTTCGCGGACAGGAGTGTCCGCGCCACACAAAACGCCGGGCCTGAAAGTGGCGCTCGATGTAGTTGTGAGAATTGAATTGTGCTTTGACCCTCCTGCAACTCCTGCAACATTGCGGGAGCACCCCCTTTCAAAATCCCGCCACAATCGTCGAGTCTAGTGGGTACGAGATTCCTTATCGAAACCCGGCGCCGGCCCCCAAAAGTCTTCGCAGGCACTTATGAAGCACCAGACTTGCCGTCCTTCCGCTGGGTGCGATTCTGTTCGACTCATTTGCAACGGATTGCACACGGGGTGAGAAGTTTGGCAGGGAAGTGTGGTTAAGCTACTGATGGTAAAGACGTTAACTTTCGCTAAGGCTGGAAGGCGAATTGCCCACTACGACCTTGATGAAGTGTCTCTGGCCGAGCACCAAGGCGACGATCGGGAAGGCGCTCGCGGCGGCCGTGTCGCTAGCCAGCCTCAGCGGCGTCCTCGCCTGGTGTGCAGTGACGTCCCCTTCTCCATCGCGCGTCATTCCGCATCGGATCCCGCTCACGCAATTCGAAAAGACCCTGCGCCGTGTGCCCGCGCACATCTCCGAGTTCTCTCCCGTGTCGGAGCCTCTGGCCCTGCCAAAATGTGGAAACGTCCTTCCGCCCGAAGCCTTGCTCACCCCCGACCCGCTGCTGCACGTTCAAGATGACGATCTCCACGTGCGCGTCAGCTTCATTGTTGGATCCGATGGACACGTGCATAGCGCCTTCGTCCTGGACAGCGGCGGCCCCGACGAGGACCAGATTGTGCTGCGCGCAGTCCGCTTCTGGCGCTATCGTCCCGCACTCTGCAACGGCGTTCCCACCGATTCCGAAGCGCTGGTAAGATTCAGCATCCGCTAGCGCGCGAATTCTCCTACAATGTCAGCGATGAGGTTGCCGTGACCGCAGACAATCCGAATCCTCCCGATCCAGAGCAGGACGAGCGGAAGGACCAGCCCGTCGAAGGCCCCGTCGAAGGCAAAGAGATCGAAGAGTTTTTTCACCGGCTCCCCGGCAACTTTCGCTGGCCGAAGCCGAATGCCGAGGCCGTGGCTGCGGCGGTGGAAGCGATCCATCGCATGTCGGGCAGCGCGGCCGCGCAGGACCTGGCGGCGGCCGGTGAAGCGGAGGAACCTGGCAACGCCTGCTCAGCCTGCGGAGGTGCGCTGCCCACGGGCGCTCGCTTTTGTGTCTGGTGCGGAATCCCCACCCAGCCTGTCGCCGGCGATGCCACTGCTCAATCTCGAGCCGGCGCCGGCCAACATCACTTTCACCACCACTATCATCATCTCGTTCCCGGCCAGGGAACGGCATCCGGCGCGCCCTCTGCCGAGTCCGAGCCCTCTGCTCCTCGCGGCCGTGCTCCCGGTTCTGCGGGCACCGGTTCTTTGGGAACATCGACCGGCGGCCGCGCCGAAGCAGGCGCCCGCCAGGTTGTCCAGGACTGGGCGCAGGCCTGCAACACCAGGCACATCGACGACCTGCTCGAACTCTACGCCGCCGACGCTACTCTCATCCGCTCCAGCGTTCCGCCGGTTCGCAGCCTGCCTGCGATCCGGGAATTTCTTATCTCGCTGCTCGAAGCCGGATTGGGCGACGTCGAGATGGAATCGCTGCGCCTCGAAGTGCTGGGTGAGATTGCTCTCGATCTCGGCCGTTGCAAAATGCTCGTGCCCGTCGCCATGGGGAAGCGCCGCGAAGAGCGCGGAAAATACCTGGTCGTCCTCGCACGCCAGCCCGCCGGCACATGGAAGATTCTTGCCGACTGCTGGTCCGCCGATCTGGCTGTCAGCGCCCCGCCGCCGCCCGAAACCGCTGCCCGAAAGGGAAGCGAACCAATCCCACCTATCCGCAAGCCGCGCTGAAGTCAAGCTCGAATCGGCATAGGGGGGAGAG
>PKUV01000139.1:237-4127 GCA_003131315.1 Acidobacteriaceae bacterium | reverse complement strand
TCTTGACATGCCCTTATATAGACCAGGCGTTAGCACTCATTGACCCACTTGGGAGTGGGAATGGCGAGGCGGATGTAGAATGACTCCGTCTGCGAACACGAGACCAGACTACCGTCCAAATGGGCTTCCGATTTGAATTCGATGCTGTGAACAATATTGAGCCGGCGATGCTGGCCTTAGAGACCATGGGGCGCGAAAACGTCAATCAACTGCCGGTCATGTCGGACGGACGGGTTGAAGGCATTGTGTCTCGTGCTGCAGGTAGTACGGTCACGTGTAGAGCTAAAGTTGCCACCAAGTTTGCTCCGGGCGGCATGGCGGTGGATACCCTAATTGCTTCTTGAGGACGAGGAGTCATGAAAATCCTAATAGGAATTGACGATTCGAAGGTCTCCGGGGATGTGTTACGGGCTGTTGTCGCGCAGTTTCGGACTGAGCATACAGAGGTCCGGGTTTTGCATGTGTTG
Organism: Acidobacteriaceae bacterium; assembly: GCA_003131315.1. Taxonomy (GTDB): domain Bacteria; phylum Acidobacteriota; class Terriglobia; order Terriglobales; family Acidobacteriaceae; genus Acidiflorens. Next base: position 3,660 of record PKUV01000139.1, on the reverse strand, counting down.
CAGCCGATTGCGCCGGCTCCCCCGCAAATGGCGCCAGGTTATGCTCCCGAGTTGGAAGATCAGAAAAAGCCAGCCCGTGAGTTGGTCGAGCGAATTGCGAAGGAACTGCGTAGCGCAGGATTCAAGGTGGACGCTGCCGTCGAGGTAGGTGACATCAGAGAGAGAATCATGGATTCCGCAGCCGAGTGGGGTGCCGATCTGATCGTCGTTGGTTCGCATGGACAGAGAGGCATCAAGCGTTTCTTGCTTGGCAGCGTGGCCGAATTCGTCGCTCGCCATGCCAAATGCTCCGTAGAAATCGTTCGCACGCCAGCGAGTATCTGACGGACAGGGACCCCGATGGTCCCGTCTCCGAAAGAAGCCAAAGCGTAGCGGGAAAGTTCGGCCTAGTAGTTAGCTGATTTGAGTGGGCGCAGGGCTCGGGCTCAAAGGAAGGCTGGTCGTAATTGGCCCTGCCTTCGACCACCGTGTTGTTCTTGTCGATGGTGATCTTCTTGGCCTGACCGAGGTCGGAAATCTGTATGTTTTTCAGCTGGATGTCGAGGTCTTCGGTGATGGCCTTGCCACCGGTGAGGAGGGCGATGTCCCGCAACATACTCTTGCGCTGATCCCCGAAGCCGGGTGCCCTGACGGCAGCAAGTTGCAGCGGGCCACGCAGCTTGTTCACGACGAGAGTAGCCAGCGCCTCGCCCCCAACATCCTCTGCGATGATGAGCAGCGGCTTGCCACTCTTTGTGATCTGTTCAAGTAGTGGGAGCAGCTCCTTCTTGGAACTGATTCTCTTTTCGTGAATGAGAATGTAGACGTTCTCGAAGGCAACTTCCATGCGTTCGGGGTCAGTGACGAAGTAGGGTGAGAGGTATCCGCAGTCGAATTGCATGCCCCCAACCTGCGGTTTGTCGCTGGCCTTGCGGGGAATGATGCTCCCGTCGCGGATAGCGTCAGCTTCTTCCACACCAGCCAAAATGCGGTCGTCTCCTGTAGCAAGTTGCGCAATCATGATTGCAGACCTCCGTCAGCCGCGCCTCACGGCACACTCTGCCGGTGCGCGAGGTGGACCATGCCGTTCTTGGTTGCGACGTGCCAGGTTCTTCGTGCCGGCAATCGTGGAAAACCGTCTTGTTTTCGCTATTAATTCCTTAGACTGCCCGAGGGTATATCAACTCAATTGGTCTGATCTACCTTCGTTTCATCATCCACGCGCGCCGTCGAAAGCGTGTTCGTCCTTACAGTGTCAGCAATCTGTCAAAAAAGGAACGATAACGCTGTAGGGTAAGCCGCAGGTCCTCAGTGGACACGTTGTCGCCGCGGTCCCACTGCTTTTCCAAGCCCGATCGCTCGTTGGCAAAACCTTCCGCGAGTCGCTGCATCACCGAAGCTACCAGCTTGTCTACCTCTTCGACCGCCCGGCGCGGCTCGTCCACGAAACCAGTCTGTAGGCTGCTCCACTGCGATCGGAAATCTCCCATCTCAGATTCAGAAAACAAGGGCAGCGGCTCTGAGACTGCAGCCACTCTATCCAGAGTTTCCGGCTCTTGGCCTTTCACCAGCTTGAGTCCTTCGGTCTGCTCTGGCGGAATGCCGTAACTCGCCAGGTCGGCCGTCGTAAGCTCTTCTTCTTTTTTCTTCACTTCAGCCATTACGCCACCTCTTTGCTTTCAACAGTCGCTGGCACCTGCACCAGTTCCTCAAACAGAGAGCGGTAGTGAATCATCGCCGTTCTCAGCTCTTCGGTAGTTGCTTCGTTTTTCCCCACCCGCAGCGCAATCTCATGCGCAGACCGGTAGTTCTCCACCACTCGGGGATGGTCGACAGAAATGTCGGCGGCACGTTGATCGAAATCGGATACGGGATAGCCGCGAGTTTTCATTAAAGAGGACACCAGGTCATCGGCTTCTGTGACTGCCCCCTTTCCTATTTGGCGCTACGCGGAGCTGGCACGCTCTCGCCCAGAGCCGTCGCCAGAGCAATTTGGTGGTCTTGTTCGTCGATCAGGATCTCGCGAATTTGTTCGCCCATGGCATATTCAGCCAAGTCCTCGCATTGGCGGACTCGCTCGCGATAATTTCGAATCGTTTCCGTTTCGTTGTCGAGATCGAACTGCAACATCTCGGTGGCTTTTTCCGATGTTCGGACGGTCTTGGCTTCAACCGTCGGCATACCGCCGAGATAATCAATCTGCTTGGCGATGATTAGGGCGTGGCTCAGTTCTTGTGCAGCGTGCTTTTCAAGTTCGCCTGCGATGTTCATGAACTCAGCACCCTTCAAGACCTGTGAATAGACGATGTACCCGATGATCGCCTGGTATTCGCGCGACAGGTCCTGGTTCAGCAACTCGATCAGTTCAGCGCGAGACACTTTCTTAACACCTCCAGAAGCCGTTTCATTTTTCAAGGCGCTTTCCTCCAGGATAGAGTGTTGGGATCGATCTTGTTTCGGACTGACCTTCCGGTTTCTTATGTGTACTACCGGATTAACGCTCTCACCGTACCAAGAGGATCCACGATAAAACTGTTCAAAAAAGAACAGTCAGCCACCTTTACCGCTTGCGCACACATAGCTCTTGGCAACGACGGTCAAGAACGGTGCAGCTCGGCCCGCGGCCGCCGCGTAAGGCGTCCAGAAATCAGCGCGGCCTTCCGCCGCAGTGATCGTGTTCATGATCAGTCGCGACGATCGAGCACGGGCGACAAGTTGCGGCGGCCGTACATCGCGGAAACGACAGGGCCCCAGGAGGGGGAAAGGAGTTGGAACACTCTCCAATCAGATTTGTGCGAGGTCGTCGGGGTCGGGCTCGCGCACCGGAACGTCCGGATTTTCCGGAGGGTTGGGCGGTGCAGGGAGTGAGTAGATGTAAGCCCGGATTGGCTGAGCTCAACGCTCCCTCGACAGATCCGAAGGGACTGCTTGCTTAACCCCTCGCGTGCGGCAGGCGGCGTTCGAAGGCAGGCATCGTACGGCTGCAATCACGGCGATCCTCGATCGCCCAGAAGGTTATTTGATGTGAGCGTTTTTGAACAGACAGCTCAATCCGCGGGTCATTACCGTTAACTTGTTCTCGGTATCGTTAACTCGTTCTCCGTTTCCAAAAAGAAGTCATCTTCCAAAAAGAAGTCATCGAGTTGCCGCAGTCTCCAAAATAGCGACGGCCGTGCCTCGACTTCCAAAAGCGCAATGCCATTCATGAACGCTTTATCAGAAGCAGGCCGACAGGCACGTGTCGCCGAAGCTAAAGAAGACAGGCAGTAAAGTACATTCATCAGTTGGCCGGAAAGTTAAAAACGGAAGTTCCGGTCAATATTTCCTGTCCCAGCCAACGACGTATCTGCGCGCAGAAAACGTATGTCTGATCAGGTTACAGATAAGAGCGCGGTTGCCGAACAAAGTCAGGTGCGCGTGGCGGAAATGGCGCTGCCGTCTACG
>PKUV01000139.1:0-180 GCA_003131315.1 Acidobacteriaceae bacterium | reverse complement strand
CGGGCATTGTGCTCGCAGGCATGGGTCTAATCGGGCTGCTGGGTCACGAGCTTTACGGAAGGGCGATGACCTTTGCGGAAGAACTTCCAGTGTACACCTCGAAGATTCAGCAAACCATGGAGCCAATTAGCCGGAAAATCCAAAAGGTTCAGCAAAGTGCCGGAAACCTTACGAACGACG
>PKUV01000136.1 GCA_003131315.1 Acidobacteriaceae bacterium | reverse complement strand
CGACAGTTGCGCGCGAGTTAGTGACACCGTCCCGCTCTCCGCCTTCGGCCAGATGAATCGTCCACGGTCCAAACGTTTCGCGAACAAACAAAGCCCATCGCCATCGAACCAAAGCAGTTTGATCAGGTCGCCCCGTCGCCCGCGAAAAACAAAGACATGACCGGAGAGCGGATCGTGTTCGAGCGTCGTTTGCACCAGCGCGCTCAGCCCGGTGAATCCGCGCCGCATGTCAGTCACGCCCGCCGCAATCCAGATGCGCGTGTGTGCCGGAAGAACGATCATCCCAGCAAGCACTCCAGCACCACCCGCAGGGCTTGATAATCTACAGTGCCCGCGATGCGAATCTGTGCCTTGGCCAGAGTGAGTTCAGGCGAACCCGGCAAAACAACAGCTTCATGATCGACGCTGTACTGCTGTGTGCTCACGGCAGCCGGAACCAGTGGCTGGTTCTGCGCATCTTCGGCAACTCTCACCGGCAGCAACCGCACCCCACTCGCCCGGGCTTTGCCCAATGAAGTGGCGGGCCGGTCCGCCAGAAGCCCGCCGTGGTACAGCTTGCGCCAGTGAAATACCAAGTTGGCGTTCACGCCATGGGCCCGAGCCACGGCCGCCACCGAGACCCCAGGCAAAAGAGTTTCTTCGACCATCCGCCGTTTCTCTTCGGCAGTGCGGTACTGTCGTTGGATACGTGTGGCGCTGCGAACCGGCCCTGCGGTGTTGTCCATGAATCCCCTTTGTGGACACGACATCACGCCGCTCCACAAAGGCAGAATGCCCGTCAGGATGAGCCCTGTCTAGACGGCCATCGGTCTACGCTTACTCCTGATATGCCAACTGCATATTTGCAGTTGACTGGGACTTCAGCGTACCTTGCGCGGCTTGTTGTCGTAACCAGGCGTGGGTGTTGAAAAACTTCCTCCCGAGAAATTCGCCGAAATAAAATCGCGTCAGGATGTCCTATACAGGATTGTCTCGGGTCGCCTGGACATTTTCGATCCCCCCAATTCCGGTTGTTTTGAAGAAAAAGCGACTTTTTCAACACCCACGCCCGATTTCGACAACTACGGTGTATTCCTGAGGTCTCTTCGGCCTGGTTTGGGCAAGCCAAATGTTAAGACATGCCAACTGTAAATTTACAGTTGAACCTTGGACTCCGCACACCTCCCGGCTGACCGGCGAGGGAACTAGAATTTTGACAGAGGGTCTGTTGCTCATCCTAAGTCAACCGAGTTCCAGAGGAAGGATGAATGGGCTTTCCCGCTCCAACGCGGGCGGCCGAGGTGGCCAGACGAGTCCAGAATTGATCACTTGCTTATCTTCAAGGAACAATCACTGCCGATCCATGCTCAGTTTCCTCTTTGACTGCTAAAAGGGCCTTGTTTGCATCATTAAGTGGAAATAGAGTGACTTGCGGGTGAATATTGAGGGTCTGAGCGATCGTCAGAAAGTCGCGCGCATCCTGTCGAGTCATATTGGCCACACTACGTATCTGCCGCTCGCCCCAAAGCAGTTTGTCGTAGTCAAAGATAGGCATATGGTCAAGATGAATTGCATTGATTGCCACCACGCCACCTTTACGCAGACTAGCGAGGGCACTTACCACGACCTTGCCACTGGGAGCGAACGTGACTGCACGGTCGAGCGCCACGGGCGGCTTCTCATCTTCTTTGCCGACCCACGTGGCGCCGAGGGAGACAGCCAAGTTTCGATGGGATTCGCCTCTGGTCACAACATAGACTTCGCATTTCCAGGATTGCAGAATGGTAATCGCTAAACTTGCGGAGCTCCCAAAGCCAAAAAGCCCAACTCGCTCACCATGCTCAACACCCGCAACACGTAAGCTGCGAAAGCCGATGATGCCGGCACACAGCAGGGGAGCCACATGTACGTCATCCAAACCAGCCGGCAACGGAAAGGTGAAGTCCGTGCGCACGAGGACATATTCGGCATAGCCTCCATCCACCGTGTATCCCGTAAAGGTGGGCTTATCACATAGATTTTCCATTCCGTGATGACAGTACCAGCAATCACCATCTACGCCGCCCATCCAGGAAACACCGACACGCGTTCCGAGCGGCAACTCCGCGGTCGCGCCTTCGACCACTTCCCCCACGATTTGATGACCAGGAATGAGTTGCGGTCGAACCGCCGGTAGATCTCCTTCAACGATGTGCAGGTCAGTACGACAAACCCCGCAAGCAACGACCCGAAGCAAAACATGTCCGGCTTCAAGCTGTGGACGGGGAACATCCTCGATTTGAAGGAACCATCCAGGCGCCGTATGTATTGATTTAAAGATGGCAGCTTTCACTTTACCCCATCCTCCCGATTCTCAGGGCCGCCGAAAATAAGTGCTTTCATAATGGAACTCCTTCCGTCACGCGTCCAGACTTTTTCCCCATCCGCGCAGGCGTGGCCTGTCGGCGTCTTTGGACCAATCGACGTGACCGAGGATTGTGGATCACGAATCGCCGGTGCTTTTGTCACAGCGGTCCCACTGACACTGGTGTTATAGATAGACGAATCCAGGCAAAGGACGCCCAGAGAACGGAGAGAACAATGCGGCGAAGCATTTCCTTCACGCTGAATGGCAAGCCGATGCAACTGACCGTCGACGACGACCGCATGCTGCTCTGGGTGTTGCGTTATGACCTCGGGCTCACCGGTACAAAGTTCGGCTGTGGCGCCGCCTTGTGCGGATCTTGTACCGTAATCGTGAACGACGAGGCCGTGCGGTCGTGCGTAACGGCGGTCAAGGAGATTGCCGGAAAGCACGTGCTGACCATCGAGGGTTTGAGCAGGGAGGGGCACCTGCACCCAATCCAGGAAGCCTTCCTCAATCACCACGCCTTCCAGTGCGGCTACTGCACGCCGGGGATGATTGTCAACGCCTATGCGCTCCTCCTCAAGAAAGCGCACCCAACCCGGGAAGAAATCATCCGGCACATGGACGACAACCTCTGCCGCTGCGGATCTCACACGCGCATCGTGGACGCCATCTTGGAGGCAGCAGGCTCGACGAAAGGAGTTGCCTAACAGCCCGTGGCATAAGT
>PKUV01000175.1 GCA_003131315.1 Acidobacteriaceae bacterium | reverse complement strand
CAGATTCTCGTTCAGAGCCCAAAAGATATACTGGCCGCCGAAAATGCTGCACGACAAGTACTCAGTCAGACCCAGAGACTCGGACTCCTCCGATTGCATCTCGAGGCCTCTCTCGCCTTGGGCGAGGTTCAGATGCAAAGAAGAAACCTTGACATGGGTCGCAAACGGCTCGAGGAAACGACAAAAACCGCACGTTCAAAGGGTTTCGAGCTTATCGCGCGGAAAGCAAGTGCTGCACGACAAGCAACCAACCGTTAGGCTCTCATGAGCACGGGGCCGGGCCGGCTGATTTTTCAGGTCCAGAGGTGCTCTGGCCGAATTCGAACGCGGGTGTGATGGTGCCGTAGCTTCGGAAGCTCAGTACCGGCGGGAGGCATTGGATCGCAGTTTCGTTTCTCCGCCTCCATCACACTACTTCCTCTTGGGGTGGAGGAGACGTGACGGCCACGGCTTGAATCGCGCCGACTATTTCTTGCGAGCGATCTTTTCGGTCGCCGGAGACTATCTCGGTAGGACGACCGTATCCTCTGTCCAACAATTCTCTTGCGGCGGCGGCGGCGACCGCACGTCTAAGGTACTCTCGCGTGTAAGACTGCGACAAAGCACGAATTTCCACAGTGCTCTTGGTCGGAGTTCCGGCTTTTCTACCGCCAGTCTTTGGTTGTCCCCTTGCGCGATGTTCAAGAGCTCTAAGTGTGTCTACGTTAGACATCGCAAGCGTCAATTCGTTGATGCTCCCGATAATCCCTGCAAACGACGCGGGTGATTGCTAGTTCGGCCCGAGTGACGGGCAAACAGGAAGTTGGCTGCGTTTTCGGGATTCGTACCGATAAACGCCCTTCTGTCCAAGAATGAGGCAGTTCCCGAATCGTCGCCGACTCGGAAGTTGAGCTTCAATCCAGAACACGGTGCCGCCGCAATGGGTGTCAGCCGACCGGAGAACGATTTGGTGCCCGCCGCATCGAGGTCAAGTTTTGGCGTCTTAGGAACCGAGAAGTTGATTCATCTGAATTGCCTGATTGGTGTCCAACCGTGCTTGTGAGATGCACCAAACTCAAACATTTGTTCATCTCATAATTCTTCTGCTCCCACGCGCACACTGCGAACCTCGGCCTTTGAAATCAATGGGCATCACAATACTCTCGAAGATTCGAATCGCTATTCTGCAAGCTGCAGGTTTCGCGACGCGGTTCTGAAAACAGTTCCAAGCGGTCTTCCTGATTTGCCCGAAATCTGAAATGCCCATATGTTCTCGCCTGCAACGCGGTAATCAAACTCAAGCGCGATTCCAACGCGATCGCAAAAGAGGAGCATATGAGATTGTCAGATTGGAGAAACACCCGCCGTCGCTTTGCTCTCGTCTGTGTCCTGGCGATTTGTTCATTCCAGTTGTCTCCGTTGGTGTCTTATGCACAGAACCTGGGGACCCAGCCTGCCACAGGGCAGGCTGTTCAGGGTCAAACTGCGGCTCAACCCGAAGGAACGGTTCTCAACCTCGTGAACTGGGTCGGTAACGTGATCGCCCCTGTAGGCGCGGCGCTGGCGGTGGTCATGGCGGTTGTCGCCTATTCGCAAGGTCGAGGCGTGATGCGCTGGTCGGTCACCGCCGCCGGACTGCTCGTGGTCTCCGGCCTGACGCGCCTGATCGAGTTCTGGATTCAGAACGGTACGGCGGGCGTGCAGTAGGAACGCTCACTGCGGAGTGCTCAGGCAATGACGCTGCCCCAACTCATCGTCGATCTGATGACACTGCTATTCGACATGGCAGTTCCGGCTGCCATCTGCACGATGGTGCTGGCTGGAATCGCATTGCGGCAGGAAGGCGGCGTGAACTTCCAGGCGGGCGGCAGGTTCCAGAGATGGGCCCTCTGGTCAGTAATTCTCTTGACGCTTCCGCAGTTGCTCTCCTGGTTTGCGGCACAGGGTATCGTCATGCCTTCGCAAGGCGGAGGCATCAGCAGTCCGTGGGTCGCGAGCTTGCAGACGAGCTTCAGCGGTTTTGTTTCGAACGTCGTGGTTGCCCGGTTGACTCCCGTGCTCGCCGCTTTTTGCGTGCTGAAGGCGGCGCTTGATGCGGCTGAGGGGTACAGCCCGCTCGGGTCCATCGTCGTCGCCATTTTTCTGCTGTCTGCGTCAGGCACAGTTCAGCTTTTTCAGAGTTGGAATAGCGGGTCAGAGTTCGCAACTACGGACATGCTGACCGCTGCCTGGAACTTTCTCGCTGGGACGATCCTGCCGGAAGCAGCGGGATTGGCGATTGTGGGAGCGATTTTCAATTACGCGCGCCATCGGCCATTCATGCCGCTGGTTGGATCCGGTCTCGCGTTCTTGAGCGTTTCGGCCATTTGGAAGCTGGTCCAGGCCATGGCCGGCTGATGAGGATTGGAGGTGATCCTGTGAATCTCGCAAACGGGTTGCTCAACCTGACGAACTGGCTGGGCAACGTCATCATGCCGACCATGGCCGGTTTGTTCGCCGCCGCCGCGATTTACCGCTTCAGCAAGGTGCAACCGTACCAACACCTCGGTTACGCGGCACTGGCCTCTCTGATGAGTTCCGGGTTGTTGCGCGCGATGGAGTCCTTCAGCAACCAAGCGGCCTGGAACAACCCAGACCGCTACTGGATCTCCGTCCTGACGCTGGTGAACTGGGTTGGGAACGTTCTGCTGCCACTGTACGGGGCTGGACAGGTTGTACTCGTGGTCGTGCACTTCTCTGGCTTGCTCGAGCGCATGACGATCGGTGAAGCCTGGGTAAGAAATCTTGTTGCCGCAATGTGCTGTTTCGGGCTGTCGGGGCTGTTGCGCTTAGGAGAATTCTGGATTCAACACGGAACGGCCGGAGTGCGCTAGGAAGGAGTTACGCAATGCCATTGCACGTAACACCTGTGAATCGCAATTTACAGACCAGAGTGACATTCATGCTTCTGGAATTGGAAGACCTGTTCATCGTGCTTGGCGCAGCAGCCATCATGAACGTGGTTGGCCATTTCGTGGGAGGTGAGGTCGCGGGAATGCCAACGAGTATTGTCCTCCAATACGGAGTGCCACTTCTGTTAGTGCCGCTGCTGATGGCCTTCAAGTATGGCAAACCGCGAGGCTACGTCCGTGATCTCGCTTTCTGGTACACGAAACCGCATGCCTACTGCGCGTTAGCACGCGATCGCGAAATTCGGTGTGCGTATCTGAAGGAGGAATAGCAGTGCCGCTTACGCTTGAACAACACGAGCGAAAACTCCACGATCCGGCATTGTGCGAGCAACTACCGGTCCGCGACTACCTGGACAACATTGTCGTCCGCACCAACGGCGCCTTTGTCGCGGGCTACGAGTTGAAAGGGTTGGCTTCGTATTTTGCGAGCGACGAAGGCCGAGACCGGGGGAAGTTGATGCTAGAGGCGCTCCTGCGCTCTCTGCCGGAACAGAGCATGAGAGTGCAGTTCCGCTACGAAGTAGTGGAGGACCTGGGAGACCTGCTTGAGCGCTATGCCGAAGCCCAGCAATCAGAACGAGCAGAGGTAATTGCGCTCGATGAGCTGCGCGTCGAACGATGGCGAATGAAAGAAGCGAACGGCCACTACATGCGGCCCCTCTTACACCTGTACTTCATCTGGGACCCGGTCGTTCATCGCCGTATTGCCGGTAAACCGCTCAAGCCGACCGGTAACATCCTCAGCTTATCGGCGCGGAAGTGCATTGAGCGCAGTTGTCAGGAGCATCGGCAGTTGTTGGCAGAATTCGAGAGTCTGCTGCGCGGGCTGGAAACGACGCTCGAAGCAGCAGAACTCGGCGCGCGCCGGCTGACCGACGATGATTTGTTTCTTGAGGCAAAACGAGCTCTCAATCCCTTGTCTCCGGATCATCGGCCGTACAGGCGGCGTGAAGAGCAACTGGAATACAGGAGCGCCCGCGAGCAGATCGTTGACACAAGTATCGCTGATGAGACGGACTCATATCTGAATGTCGGTGGAATCCTCTATTCCTTTGTAAGTCTGAAAGAACTTCCGGATGCCACTTTCCCCGGAATCCTGAGAGAACTGGTCGGTCTTGATTTCCCACTCATTGTCAATGCGCAGGTCACCATTCCCGATCAAGCGAAAGTGCTCAAAGGCTACAAGAGCCGATTGCGCAAGATGCAGGCTGTGCAACGGGACTCCACCGGCGGATTTCGGATCAACGTTGAGGCACAGGTTGCAGAGGCCCAACTGGTCCGGGTCCAACAGGACATCATTTCGAGTTCGGTCAAGACGGCCAAGCTGAGCCTGGTCATCGGAACGCGCACTTCACGCCCAGCAATAACGACCGCGGAACTGGAGCAATCAGAGCGAACCATCGACAACCGGCGCCAACAGCTTCTCTATGCGATCTCCCGCATGAACGGCGCCAAGGCTGTTGCTGAGTCGTTGGCTAAAAAGCGCCTGTTTTTTAGTTCACTTCCGGCAATGGCGGAGCCCGACAAGCGTGACCAAGACTTGCTCACCTCGAATGCGGCGGATCTTGTGCCGGTAGAGACACCTTGGCGCGGCACACCCCGGTCACCACTATTCCTGCTTGAAACTCCGTACCGCCAGCTCATTCCCTTCTCGCCCTTTGATCCCGGCTTGAGCGACGCCAATCTGCTGGTGATGGCCAAGACAGGCGGCGGAAAGACCCTCATGGTGCAGCAGTTTCTTCTGATGGCCGCCAGGAGCAACCCGCTGATTTCGATCCTTGAGCGTGGCGATTCGTATCGTCCACTGGTTGAGTTGATGGGTGGACGGATGATCACCATGTCGCTCGACACTGACCAAACGATCAATCCCTGGGACCTGCCGGAGGGAGAGAGAGAACCGAGCAAGGATCAAGTCGCGTTTCTGAAAAATCTGACGCGCCACATGCTCGGCGAGGGCGGGGCCGAAGACACGGCACTTCTTGACAACCTCATCACGGAGGCCATTCTTCGGACTTATAAGAGGGCGGCAATCCGGCCCTCGACTCCCATTCCAACATTCTCCGACCTTCGCGACGAACTCTCACAGTGGCGTGACGAGGAGAAGAACCAGCGTGTGATGGACGAAGCCCACCTGGCAGCGATCAAGCTGCGCAGCTGGACCGGCGAAAAAGGCGTATACGCGAAGCTCTTTGATCGTCCAACGACGATTTCTCTCGACAATCCCTGGTTGTTCTTCAACGTAGAGCAATTGAGCGATGACCGGCGGCTGGAAACGGCAATGAGCCTTCTCATTGCTCACGCCACTGCGCAACGGGCAGCAGGCAAGGCCGGCAGACGGAGCATCACGGTTCTGGATGAGTGCTGGTTCCTGCTGGATTCTCCGGTGCTGGCGCCCGAGGTGGTCCAACTGTTTCGTACGGCGCGCAAACGTAACGCCAGCGTCTGGGGAATGAGCCAAACGGCGGAAGATTTTGTGGGGACGGAATCGAAACCCAGGCCGCACGGGGCGGGCATCGTAAAGAATTCGACCACCAAGATCATCGGCCAGCAGCCGGGAGACATGACCGCCCTGCGGGAGCACCTGCACCTGAACGAGACCGCTTTGAACCAGATCAAGCACTTCAGCGCTCCCATCAAGGGCAAGAGCGCGGACGCGCTCATCGTGATTGGCGAGAAAGCCGAAACCACGCACACGATCCGCATGTCACCGACAACGGTCGACTACTGGATCATGACGACCTATGCGCGGGAACGTGTGTATCGGTCGTGGTGGCTAAATCGGTGGCTGGAGCAGCGGGAAGCCGTGCCTTTGATTGAAGCCTATCGCGAGCTGGCCGAAAGGTTCCCGGCAGGGCTGGCCGATGTCGATCCACTTCCCGAAGAAATTTCAGGAGAAGTCGCAAGAGGTACACGCATATGAAGATGAAAACCTTGGAACTCTTTCACAATCTTCAACACCGGTTGAGCCGCGGCAGGCGATGGCTGTTCGTAGCGGTGATCACCTTGTGCTTGATTCCCTCGAACACGCGAGCTGACGGAATAGGAGACATTCTGTCCCTGTTTCATACCATCACCAGCACTCTCCAAGGCCCGATTGGCGGAGCGTTGAGCGAAATGCGGAAGGTGAGTGCCGCGGTAAACAATTTTCGTCAGCAGATCATCTGGCCGTTGGCCCTGATCAACCAGGCGAGATCATTTGTCAGCGCAACCCGGGCGCGCTACACCGGCCTGATGTCCCAGATTGAAGGCATCAAGAACAACAGCGCGACCCTCGCTCTCCCCATGCAGTTGGAGTCGATGTTCCGAGGCGCCCAGTCGGGGTCCATCGGGCAGATTCCCTCGCTATACACGCAGGTCTACCAGCCGGTGGCGCTGGCTGGAATTGCTCAGCCGGTGCAGCGCAACCTGATGGACATTGACGATGCGATGGCCATGGATTCGCTGAAGACTGCCATGGTTTCCGATCAAACCACCCAGGGGATGCTGACCCTGGCCGATTCTCTCGAACAGCAAGCGATGACCGCAGCACCCGGCTCGGCGCCTATGGTCACCGCCCAGGCCCGCATCGCCGATCTTGAAACTCAGGCGCAGCTCGCGAAGATGCTTGCCGCTCAACTGCGCCAGGAAGCAACGAAACTGGCACACCAAAATACCGTGCTCAAGCACAGCGCCACGGCGGCGCAAAATCTGCAGAACCAGATCCAGCAGGTTCTAGCTCATCCATAAGGAGTTTGGAAAATGAATCGACCTACACTCTCTCGTCTCTTTAAGTTCTTCCGGAACGCAGTCATCGCGGTATGCGGTCTGGCTATCGTAGTTGCGCTGTTGCCCACGAAGGCTCGCAGCCAGCTTGGGCTTGATCCGTGCTGCGCCATGATGTCCGTCGGGCTCAACACGATCTCTGGCCTGCTGAAGAATGTTGTCGCCAAACCGCTGGGTTCTATCCAGCAGAACGAGCAAGACTCAGCAAACTTCGAGCAGCAGGTGGTGTTCCCGATTGCCGCGATCAATCAAGCCAGGGGCATGGCCGTTCAATTTCAAAGCCAATTCGTCCAGATGCGCCAACTATTCCAGCTGCCGATATCGAGTGCGACCCTGCGCACACCGCAACTCCTCGAACAGAGCCTGCTCTCAGGCAACCCGGGCGCAATGCCGCAGATCACAAGCAACTACTCCGCTTTATATGGGGCCGTGATGCCGCCGGCGAACGCGCCCCAGTCGGTCCGGAACATGGTCGATATGACCGATGCGGAAGCACAAGCTGCCATGAAAAAGGCGGTTGAAATCGACGCCCTGGCCAACCTTGAGCTTCAGGCGGCGGAACAGATCAACCAGCAATTGCAGAGCGCCGCGCCCGGCAGTGCCACGATTTTGGAAGCGGAGACCGCGGCGTGGCTGGTGAGGGCCAACGCATACACGCAATCCGCGATGGCGGAACTGGTCCGAGTGCGCTCGATCGAGTTGGCCAACTCGGGCGGCCAGCTCAAGTTCAGCGCTTCTCACGCGGCGACGCTTCACACCACGGGCAACCAGGTCTTGCAACAGGGGGTCCAGTAGCCGTGTTCTATTTTCAGCAACTGTTGAACACGGCGCTAGCCGGGATCGACGGCACCGCCATTGTTCCGACGGTCACGAACTTGGCATTCGCCATCCTGCTGATCGGTTTTCTGATCGGCCTTTATCAGGCGGCGTTTCGTGGCGGCGACCTGCAAGGGCTTGCAGGAACGGCCGTCAAGTATCTGGTCGTTGCCATGATCGTTTCCAACTGGGCAACCGTGTTTCGCGGCGTCAACGGCTCCTTCAACACGATCGCAAATTCCATCGGCAGCAGTTCCGGCGCGGGAGACATGTTTCAGAGCTGGATGGGACAGCTCCAGCAACAGTTTGCAAACAACCCTTCGTTGACGCTCACGGACATCATCACGGGCGATGCAGCCAGCACCATCACGGTCGTCCTGCTCGTGGTTGCTTATCTTCTCTACGCCCTCGCGATGATCGTGTTCTGCTTCTTCTACACCTTGTTTGGCGCAATCCTCTACGTGGTCGGCCCTCTCGTGCTCGCTCTCATTCCCATCCCAGGGGTCGGCCAGTTGGGGAAGTCGTATGCCGTCAATGTGATGATCTGGAATGCCTGGGGCATTCTCTATGCCGTGTTCGGCGCGCTCATCACCGCCATCCAGGTCAACCAAGTCAACAACATCCTGGGCAATGGGTTCCTTGGCTTTCTGAAGGGCGCGGGGGACTCGGTCATGCTCGGGCTGGTCAGTATCTTTTATGCCCTGGCTATCGCGCTGATTCCCTTCATTGCCAAAAGGATTATCTCGGGAGATGTTGGGTCAACCGCCTTTGCGCTGGTGAGAGCAGGCGGGGTTGCGGCAGGCGCCGCCCTGGCTGGAATCAGCGGCTTTGCGGCAGGAGCGAGTTCGGCTTCGACGGGCGCTACGGCATCGGGCGGTGTGGGCGCTTCGTCCACTTCCATTACGCTGGCGTCGTCCACACCGCCGCCTGCTCCTTCGATGCCCGATTTCATTCGCTCGGGAGTTGCGAGCGCGATGAACAGCAACAGCAGTCCCGTGGTGCCTGCAGCCAACGCAAGCGGCAACGAAAGTTTTGGTAACCGAGAAGTTGCCGCTGCCATGTCTGGCAGCGGTGGCCGACATGGGTCCAGTTATCGACCCCATTCAGTGACCCAGGTCATCAGCTTTAACGTGGCGAGGGCGCTCGGAAGAGCTGCAGGAAGGGGCAATGCCGAAAACAACTAGCAGGGGCAGGGGAGGTTTGTATGTGGAGACAGCCGCCGATCTGGGAACCGCAAGGGACGAAGTTCCGGCCGCACAGCATCACGACCCTGATCTTCTTCTATATCGGAAAGTTCTTCGGCCGTTTGTTCGGCCGGCGTCATTGATTGGTGTTCAAACGCTAAAGGAACAGCAAATATGTGGTTGAAAAAGAACAAAGCGCCCAAAGAAACCGATGCGCCAGAGAAGCTCCGCTATAGCCGCTATTACGAGCATGACGGGATCTTGCGGGCCTACGCCAACCGGGCGATGATGCTGGCGTTCTTGTGCGTGCCTACGACGATGCTGGCGCTCGCCTTCGCAGTCTATATCCGCTTACAGCCTCCCACAGTCATTCGTGTAGATGCGAACGGCCAAGCGACAATCTTGGGCGTGAACAAAGCGGCCATTTCCGTGACGCAAGGCCCGGGATCGGAGCCGACCGAGTTTGAGAAACGGGCTTTCGTGCACCTCTTCCTCGAACGCTATCTGAACTTCTCGCCGTCGAATGTGAGCCGTAACTGGGCCGACAGCCTGAACATGATGACTGCCAACCTGCGGCGCACGGCATACGCGGGCATGGAGAAGGATGACTTCATTGGAAAGATCGAAGACGATCAAACGACCTCGGAATTTCAGCTGCGCACGCTTGAAGCCGCCAAGGAGGATCCGCTTAGCTATACGGCATTCGGGGTCAAAGAAGTCCATCACATTCACGACCACAACGAAGCCATCGACAAGGTCGTCAGCGAATTCCACGTAAGGCTGCTAGTCGAGAAGCGGTCAGAGCAGAACCCCAGCGGTCTGCTGCTTGGAGAGTATTGGGAACGCGCCATCGAAGGTGAAAAACGCGATTGGGTGCTGCAGCAGGCTGGTCTCAATAGCGCGAGATAAGGCGGACGGAAGGAGTTGGAAGCATGGAAACCAAAGTACCAACTAACTCTGTGGAGTCGGCGACCACAAGCGTCGGTGGTGCAAACACACGCCGCAGACGCCGTAACGGTAGTGACCCGAATCTTCGTTACTTTCTCCCCAAACCAGGGTCTTCCCCGGCCAAGCCGGAGTTGGGCCAGGAGATGGCGAGTGAGGGTGAAGCATTGATCGAGGCCTTCAAAAGTGGTCAGACGTTTTTCACGTTAGCTGTGTGGAAATCTGTGCCGGAGGTAAATGGCGGCGGCAATCCTGTGATCGTGAAACAGGCTGTCGTCCAGAAACCGACTCAGAGTTAGTTCGAAAAGATCAGCACGAAGAGTTCTCAGATGGCCAAACGTTGATGTTGGTCCTTTGAGCGCCCTGCGGCTTTATGCGGGGAAATGTGCTGACCGGGGCTTTTTTCACTTCAAGGCCTGGCCAAGCGAACCCGAAATGGGGGCCAGGCGAGAGCGAGAAAGCTTGCGGTCACGCAAACTCCTTGACTCTTTCCGGCCTCCCGGAACAAACAGTTAAGGAGAATAAAAATGACGAATAATACCAAGACGAAGAACTACAGAATCCCGGCCGATCAGCTCCAGAACCTTGAGATCGACCGCAACGGACGGGTCACTCCGCGGTTGCACGATCTTGATCCACTCCAGAACACGCTGCTCAGCGTGCTCTACCCCGGAATCAAGGTGGCGAGCGTGAACGTGCCGGCTGAGCCTCTCGACGATTACGAAGAATCACAGGTCGAGAACGCCCTTGCCCGGCTCGTTTGGAACGGGATTCACTACAAACTGGTCGGGGCAAGCGGCTCTGCAAAGAAGGGTAAGTTCTACTTTGTCGACCATGAGCACAGCCGGGCCATCGCCGAGCGGTTTCAGCACTGGCCGCAGGCGGCGATTGTCTATTTCGGCGTCCTCGTCTCGCCCTGCAAGGTGATGATGGAGGAACCCGAGGCACGTGTGCTCGTCGTCCCCGATCGGAAGCTGGGAACCAATGACTGCCGTGGCTGGATCAGGCGATCGGTGTTCCAGCGTCTCAAAGAAAAGCATGATGGTGAAATCCTCTCGATCCAGATTGAACGGCTTCGCCGCGAGCGGCTTGGAAAGGTGAGCGGCGAAGAGCTGGACGAGCAGCAACAATCAACTCTTCTCAAGGATGCGAAACGGGAAATTGCCCGGAAACGTCTTGCGGAAGGGCGGTTCTATCAGTTCCGCATGGCCTTCGCCGATACCCAAGCGAAAGGCGCATTCAAAATCATGGAGGATGATGTAGCCGACGCGCTGGAAGCAGATTTTGTTCTGCCGGAGAGCGCGGTCAAACCAGGGCTGAAGATACCGGCGGTGATGTATTCGGTCTTCGGGCCGGGCAGAAGATTTCGCGGTGATGTCGTGGTAGGCATTCGCGAAGTCTCCCGCCAGCTCGAGTTTGAGTCCAGTTACACGCTGGTAGAGCATGCTCCTGAAGACTCAATTCAGCTGGAGATCTTACCACAGGCAATGAAGCAGGTGGCCAAGCTGAGTGAGGCGGTAGGCGAGGGCCGCTACGAGGATCTCCTCGAAATCCTGGGCCACCATCCGGATAGATCTTTAGCGGATGGACTTGAGCAGAACACCAACGAAGAATTCCGGGTCGTTGAAGGACTGCTCTTGGCCGATGCCAGCGGCGAAATCGTCCGTCATCCTTACGTCAACAATCAACTCAACAAACTGCTTGCGCGCTGGGCGTTCAAGGCAGCGACCGGAGGAGGCTTCCGTCTTCCTGCATTTGCTTTGATGGACGACGGTTATCTCTTCCTTAAAGATGGCGAAGTGTTTTGCGGATCCGATTGGATTGCCGAGCACAAGGCCATCGTCGCACTGGCTTCGAAACACGGCTTGTGTGTCCGCTACCCCATACGCATGGTTGACGATCTTCTCCCCTTCGTAAACCTCTCCGACGAGGAGATCATCGCGCAGCTCGATAAGGATCTTTGCCGCCAGGAGTGCGCTCTGATCGAGACAGAGCTTCGTGACTTGGTTACGCAGCAACTGCGATTGGAGGGCACGTATGTTCTCCATTCTGAGACGGCAAAGAAGAACGGCGGTGACTTTGATTTCGACTGGATTTGCGTGGTCGAGGAGGAACGGTTCGCGCGGTTTGTAAGAGACCGGTTCTCCAGAGGCCTCGGACAGCAACAGGGGAAAAACAAGGCCAACAAGGCCCGCGACCCCTGGTTCAATCTGGAGCACGTGGCCATGAAGGCCAGAGGAAATCACATCGGCTCGATCACCGATCTGATGACCTCCTGCCGGGCAGTAGGCCAGGAAGAACTTGCTGCGCAATTGGCCAAAGAACTTCAGAACGCGCTCGACAGCCTCAAGTGGCAGGTCCACCCGGATCTCAAACTGGTCGCCGAAATACGCCAGCAGATACGTCAGGCGCCTTGGCTTCGTTACAAGAACGAACGCCGGGTCTCTGATTTACCACTGCATCTGGAGGTGGAGAAGACCGACCGCGTCGGCCACCTCTACAACCATGTTCGCAAGCAGATCGAAGACTTGCTGATCAACAAGGCCCCGATTGAGGCATTCAAGGCGCTCGTGGTGGGCGAACAGGTCACCCGCGAGATGCTGAAGGATTGCCGATTCATCAATCGGGTCTATGCCGCGATGGTCGGCAAGATCGCCGCGAGGCGAGAACAACTCAAACAACAACTGGAGAAGACAAAGGCCGAGTGGGACACGGTACGTCAGAGCTCCGACAAGGAACTGCGGCGACAGAAGCTGTTCGCCATGCACCAGGCACACGGCACATGCCGTTGTGACGAGGAACGTGGCAAATATGAGATGAAGGCCGTCTTGGCCTACATCCGCATCTGGGCGCAGAACAAGGCAGAGAACCGTATGGGCTGGCTGCAGGCGCTTAACCGCGTGGTGTGCAACGGTGAGCGCTCAAGCGGCTCGATTCTCTTTCTTGCCTTTCCTCAGGAACTGATCCTGAAGCTTGCGGAGCGCACGGGAGGCAAGCCGGTTCGCGTGCACGTCCCCAGGCTTTACGAGGGACTCGTTCGTACCGACTCTTCAGGCCGAACTTTCCTGGTTGATCCACTCAAGGGAGGAGGACAGAAACACACATTCTTGTTCAAGTACAGGGATGGAAAGGTCCTCCTCGATGACGATAAACCCGAACAGACCCAAACAGGCCCATCAAGCGAATCTCCCTGTAAAACAGGCATTGCAGCTGAATCCGCGACACCGGCTGCAATTGTCGATGAATCTGTGGAGTTTCTTCCCAGCACTTTCAGCGATGAGGATGCGAGTGATGTGCCCTGGGTCATGTGAGGCAGCAACCGCTTTGAGCGGAATCCTTTCGGATTCCGCTCAGGGCCTGAAAGGAATTATGAAAAGATCTGTTTCGCTCATTGTCGTATCTAGCCTTTGTGCCATTGCCGCACTATCCCAGCAGTCAGGCACTCCCAGCCCGAATGCCGTCGTCCACGTTGCGACCGCCCTGAACCACCTGACAGTTCTGGAGTTTCACGAGCCGGTTACGATGGCGGCCGCTGGCAGTTCGGATTTTCAGATTGAGCGAGAGTCGAACAAGGTCTTCGTCAAGCCCATCAAATCGGGAGCGGCGACGGATCTGTTCGTTTGGACGGCTTCCCGGCGCTTTGCTTACGAGCTTGAAATCACCCAAGAAGTAAAGAACATGAATTTTGCTATTGATAATGCCCCACCGGCTCCGGCCCCAAAGCCCGTCGTGGACACCGAGACAAATCAGTCTGCTGACGTGGTGCTGACCCGCGCGCTCCTGGGGGCCGAGGAGATCAAACACACTCGCGCACGTGCAGCGAAAAACCAGGTGAGCGTGCGCGTGGAGCAGGTGTTTCGCACGCGGAGCACTGTGTATATCCATTACACGATTGAGAACAACAGCAATCTTTTCTATCGCGTAAATACGCCAGGGGCGTACCAACTACAGACAGACGACTCGCCCGTTTCGTTGGCGAGCCTAGCCCACACCCAGCTCGACCGAGCCATGCTCGAAGAGCTAGGCGGTACGCAGGTACTTGCCCTGCCTGTCGCTCACGCCGAAGCTGAGGCCGACGATCTTCACCCGGGCGAGACTACACAAGGAGTGGTTTCCATTCGGCAGGGTTTGAAATCACCGGCAGTCGTGCAGCTGGTGTTTGGCGATGGGGTAAAAGCAACCGTCGTGCTCTGAGATGAAAGCGAATGCACAACTCGGCGAGATGCACGATCGGCTCATTGACTTCCATATGCAGAACCCGAAGGAGCGTCTTGGCGATGCATTGCTGAGACTTCTGGAGGACCCTCTGAAGCCGCGAGACGAGCACGGCCGTTTCCGAGTGAATCCGATTTTGCTCTTTCTAACCATGGTTCTTGCGCTTGTCTTCGGCACGTTCCTGTTTTTCAGCTTGGTTCGGTCATGACCGCAGAAAATGAATATCGGCTCGGCCGCCGCGCCCTTCACGATAACCAGGAAGAAAGCATTGCCGTTGCCTTGGCCATCGTTGCAGTCATCTTGCTCGCCGGCGGTTCCTACATTCTGATAAACCGTTTTCACGTGCACTCGGCGCAACTGGTGGAAGGGTGCCTCTATGCATTCTTTGCCTTCGTTGCTGGCGTCTCCCTCGCCTGGTATCTGCTCACCCTGCGGCGGCGGCGGGAGGCGAACTGGCCTCATCCTCCTTTATTTATATGCCAGGCGAAGGATCGCACGGCGGTCAAAGCCGCGTTCGCGCAGAACGCGATCGTCCTCGGCTATGACGTGCATGGTAAGCCCTGGTTCTGGCCGGACGCGACGCGGGTGATGCAGTCGGTGGTTTTCGGCACAACTGGTTCCGGCAAGACCACGCTTCTGAAGAACATCATCACCCAGGACATATTCCGAGTACTCGGACCTCCCGAAGACCAGCACCGGATTCCCATGTTGATCTTTGATGGCAAGGGAGACCAGGAGTTTCTCTCCGATCTTCTGCCGGCCATCGAAGCCGCGGGCCGGATGCACCAGTTGAGAGTGCTCAGCCCATCGCGGCCAGACATCTCCGTGCGCTACAACCCCTTCTTCAGCGAGCATGGCCTGTACCAGGAGCATGCAAACTTCGTCTTTGAATCGTTCGACTTGAAGCAAGATTTCTTCCATGGTCATCAGGCCACATATCTGAGCGATCTCGTGCGCGTGCTGGCACACACGGGCAAGCGGTTCAATATCCATGACGTTCTGGTACTGGCGCTCGACCAACAGGTCTTAAGAGAGCAAATCGCGCTTGCCCGTGGTTGTCTTCAAGCTCAAGCAGGAGCCAGCAATCAGCGCCGTTTGAACTTTGAGATGTCTGTCCGCAACCTGCAGCAGTCGTTTGAAGATCGCGACCGCGTTCCGAAGATCCAGGGACTCCTGAATGAACTGATGACCTTCCTGGAGGATGACCTCTCGGTCGTAACCGGGGCTTACCACGACCTCCTCTCGCTTGACGAGGTCATCGACAAAGAGCTGATCCTTTTCGTGTCGCTGAACACCAACAAGAACTCAAAAGCGGTTACGGCCCTTGGCCGGATGCTGCTGCAGAACATGCAATTGATGATTGGCAAGCGTTACGAAAATGAGCAGGAGCGCCGCCGAGAGAACCGGCCGATGGTCAGCGTCATCCTCGACGAGTTTGCGCCATTTGCTTATTCGAACTTTGCCCAGATCCTGCAGACGGCGCGCGGCACCAACACCGCGTTCCTGTTCGCCCTGCAGGCGCTGCCGCAGCTTCTAACCGTGGGCCGCGGCTTCAGGGATGACGTGTCCTCGGCGCCGAATACCAACATGCTATTGCGCACCAAAGACGAGGAGACGGCGCAGTATTTCCTGAAAGCGTCGGCGCGCGTTCCGCAGAAGCGGCGCACCTTGACCGTCCAGCGCACCGGGGTGTTTGAAGACAAGTACGAGCCCGTTGGATTCGGCAGTGAGACCGACATCAAGGACACCAGGGCGCAGGACGAGCACATCAAGAACCTGCCCGTCGGCCAGATGGAGATCCTGATGACCGACAACCGGCTCGGGACACTCCATTCCCATCTGCATGTCCGAGTGCCGCGCCAATACCGGTTCCCGGGACTTGAGCCGAGAATTTATCCCAGGCTCCACGCAGCCTCTCACGTCGAAGGCGCGAACCTGCGCTTCAAAGATCCCGAAGTTGTTCGTCGCAATGGCCGCTTGGCCATGCGTACTGGCCGCTTGACATGGATGTGAGCCGTACATCCCGGATTGCTGTTGCTGGCCTCTTCTTGGCTATGCTGCCGTTCCTTTGCTTCGCCCAGGTGCGTCGTTCGGGCTACGATCCTTCCGGTCAGGCGCAGTCTTCGAGGCAAAAGGATGGCTTCGTCGATTTCACCCTGAAGCACATCAACCCCTCCGACAAGGACTACGGGCAGTGTCTTGATGAGGGCCGCAAAATACTGCTCGAAGAGACCATGAGGAACGGCTACTTCTGGTCGAACTTGGTTGCATTAGGGCTGCTGGCGTGCCTGTTCGTCATCATTGTGTATCAGCGCAGAGTGCAAACCCGCCGGGAGTGGACCGCGGCGGAGATGCTCGGACAACACGAGCACGCCCTCTCCCGAGCAAATGCGCAGGTGGAGGAGGCCACAAACAGGAATCGCGGTTTGATGGAGGCGTTAACCGCGCTGAGAGAATCCGCGCTCCGTTCCCAAGTGTCCCCTGTGGAGGCGCAGGACCGTCCTGCACTACAGACCGTTCGCAGCCGTACATCCAGCATACAGGCCAGCCAGGTAGCGTCAACAAAGAGCAGCAATACCACATCAGCGGCCGACCGCTCTGCGAGCGCAGCGACCGCAACACGTCCCGCCAACCAGATAGGACTGTTCAAACCGGACGTAGATCTGATCATGAAGGTCAATTCGCTGGAGCAACAGCTTGGCCGGTCCCAGGATGAGGCAAAACTATTGCGCCGCCAGCTGAACGAGACAGACCGGCGGCTCCAGGAGGAGCAACAGAGGAACCGCAGTCTGAAAGGGGTGTAGCTCGGCATACAGAAATGAAGAAGGAGTTCCCAAAGAGATGTCGAAAGACGAAAAAGAGAACCGGTCGAAGCCAAAATCCGGCGCACTCGACAAGTTCGAGCCGGGCGGCGAGTTGGGTCCGCTTGACGACCGTAACGAGTACGAACAGCGGCTGAATTCGTTGCCTCCAGGGCAAAAGGAACTCGCGCAGGAAAGTGCGAGGATGGCTGACCTCTGCCAGTACTTTTCCCAGCAAAAGATGGACGTTCCGCCCGAAGTTCTCGAACAAATTGCACGGCTTTCGGGGCTTCCGATTACCGAGCGCTTTCGCGCCATAAGGGACATTAACCGGACACTGACGGAGTACCTCAATGATGTTGGTCAAGATCCTGGAATTCGGCAGTAACTGGTGGGCTCGGTTCGGCCACGATCCGCAAGACCGTTACCGGTACACGAAACATGCGGCCTACTTCAACTCCACGGGTGTGCGCTGCGGAAGCAAGATGAGGCGCTACTGGATCGTTCCTGGCTTGATCCGGTTCAACGGAGTCGGAGACTTTAACCCACAGTTCCCGAACCGGGCTGTCGGGGGGGTGTTTGAATGCACCGATCTTGTCTTCGCGCGCGGCGGCAATCGGGTGTTGTTTCGACGGAAAGTCGCACAATCGTGCCGGCCCGATTACTTCCTTTTGGTGGTATCGAGCGGTAGGTTCGGCGCCCTTAGCTTCGAAACTTCTGGCTGGAAATCAGAGTCTCTGACCCCGATCGCCGTGAGCCATATCGGTGAAAGACAGGAAGCAATGTTGCTCATGAAAGCCGGAGATTGGGTCAGAAGCACACTCGGCATCTGGCAACTCAGGGTTGCGCCAAATCTGGTGCATGGTGCTTCCCTGCAATTGCTCGAAGACGCAGTTCTCGACTGAAGGTTACCATTTATGCGCTACGCCAAAGGCGGCTTGGTCATCAACCCGGAACGTGACATCCCTCTGTTACGTCAGGTCCGCAACTCGCGGTTCGTCAGCCATAACCAGTTATTTGAGTTGATGAAGTTTGGCGGCTCGGATCGTTCGCGAGACAGCTTTAACTGGCGCGTCAGACGGCTGCTTAAGTCGGGTCACGTCAGCATCTGTGGCGGCGTCTTTTGCGCAGGTTCGGCGGTATATCGGATCACCAAAGAAGGCCTTGTCCTGCTCGAACATCATGGCCAGTTCACTACCGTCTTGCACTCGAATACCGAGCACCTTCCTCACGCTTCCCAGGTCTTTCATGCGCTCGAATTGAACGCAATCCAGCTCGCTTTGGCGCACAAGAACCAGCTTGCCAGTTGGCAATCGGAAGTCGAAATCGCTTCCTTCAATACGATTTCGCGATCTCCTTACGAGAAGGACTATGACGCCATAGTCGACGTGTGGGTCGGAGATAACAGAGCACGCTTCGCACTGGAATATGAGCGCACTCTAAAGAGCTCCAAGCAATATGAACGGGTGCGAGCCGCACTTCAGGCTGAGCGCCAAATCGGTTGCATC
Source organism: Acidobacteriaceae bacterium (assembly GCA_003131315.1). Lineage (GTDB taxonomy): Bacteria > Acidobacteriota > Terriglobia > Terriglobales > Acidobacteriaceae > Acidiflorens. The sequence goes on along the minus strand of PKUV01000175.1, from coordinate 33,697 downwards.
TTGTATTTGACGTCTGGAATGGAGGTGTTAGTTCATCTCGTACATGAGTTGGAATCCGTGTCCAAGAAGCTGGCATTTGCCAACGCCAAGGATTTTACGCAGACACTTCTTGAAACCAGGGTCTTTGTCCGCGGGAACGCGACCGGGACCAGATTCCGGGAGCTCCTTCAATGAAGGTTCAATCGATCGCCTCTGTATTGCCTTCTCTTTGGCTGGTCATTGCCGTTTTCTTGCAGTCTTTCCGCGGTCCGGCCGCCGTAGGTATGCCTTCTCTGGAGGCTCTCTAAGATGCCTCGGCTCAATGTCTTCGGTTCTGACTCCCCCCTGAATTTCACTTTGTTAGAACGTCCGTATGCGAGTGTTTTGAAGCAGTCCTGTAGAACTGGACTCACCTCGGCCCGCGGGATCCCCGTTCCGCTGATTGACTCCAAGTGGTGGTCTATTTCGCGGCTCCTGGTGGATGGTGCTTTCGACAGTCAGCATTATTCGCGCAAGAATGATCGGCATTACCACTCGGTTGCGACCAGAATTTACACAGGCTCCTGCACTGAACTCTGCTCGTATGAATGCGCTCGATCGGCAAGTGAATCGACGTGCGGACTGACACAAGTACGTGCATCGGTCCGCGCGTTCCGGCTTTATATCGACGAGCAATTGGCGCATCCCGTCGAACACCGGTGTACAAACCTGCGCGGCAACACTGAACTCGATTCCCGCGAGCTGGTGGCTGCTTTGTTGCCCCCTAAATCAGCGGTATGTGTGGCTGTTGAGGTCCACATGCTGTCCACATCGCGACCTCACTCGACGATCACTACAGTTCTTTGTCCGGCTTTCAAATGCGGAACTCGAGGAAAGGAGTGCACTTCGGCTCTGTCACCCTCTGGCGTGCCTGTTCGTTGACAGCAGGGCAAGTCAGATCAAATAAGGAGGAGCACATCATGTCTCAAAGCAGAGGAGCAGTAAGTTTTGAACCGCTGTTTACAGCAGAGGACATTGGCCTGCGCAAGGAGGCAAATGTCGAACACGTGATGAAAGTCTTTGTCACCCTCGGCGAGGGGTTGGCTTCTCGCTGGATTGAGATGCCGAAGGGCGTCTTGTTGCTGCAGACCGTGCCCGACGATCCCGCGTCCGGCGCCATTTACCTGTACGACCGCGAGCTACAAGTCTTCTATTTTGTGCTCTTCGCTGAAGGGCGCGACGACAGCCTAACCGCGGCAGAGTTCGACGAACTTGTCACGGAGTACAACCTTGTGTCATGGACGGCACATCCGGCGCTTCTTCAGAGAGTCCTTAGCAAGGCTGGCACGGCGTGAGCCTCAGTCACCACGACGGGCTTCGAAGCACCGGGGGGGCAATCTCAGAGAGGGGACTTTATGAAAGGAGTGGGCCAAGCGAGCGCGGAAATGGCAGAACGGTATTTTGCATTGTTAATAAATCGCCTGGCCTACACCCTGCAATCCCACAAACCGGGCGCGAACGGGAAGCACTACTACTATCGTCCGAAGCAGGATCGGCGATTGTCGCTCCAGACCATTCGCGAGCATTTGAACGGTCAGCTGACCGCTGGCCTGTACGCGCTGAATCCGAAGACGCAGCGCTCCAAGTGGGTGGCAATTGATGCCGACTATGAGAATGCGCTGGAGGATCTTCTGAAGTTGCAATGGGAGCTGCGTCAGGATGGTGTTGAGGCGGCGCTCGAAAAGTCCCGTCGCGGTGCTCACCTCTGGATCTTCGCGGACAGGCCATTGCTTGCAAGGCACTGCCGGATCTACATCTACAATCTGGCTTGTCGCTTGGAAGTACCGGTAAAGGGCGGCTCTGGTCTGGCGGAAGGAATTGAGGTATTTCCGCGCCAGGATCAACTCGGCCCGGACGAATTCGGCAATGCTATCCGGGGGCCGCTCGGAATCCATCGTGCTACAGAAAGGCGCTACTGGTTCTATGGCGCAGACTACCGACTCGAAGCGCAACTCGACTACCTGGAGCGCCTGCGAAAGATCACAGAGACCGAAATGGGCGGATTTATTCATGGACTCGAAATGCCAGAAGAATTTCGTCCGAAGCAAAGAGTTGAGTTGCCGCCATACGATCCCACGCGCCCACAATTCCGCATTCTCGATCACGTCCGGTCGACGTCGAAGCGTGGCGGGAACTACTGGGCACGTTGCCCGGCATGCGCGGAACAAGGACGTGATCGCAGCGGTGACAATTTGGCCATTTCAGTTTCGGATTCGCGCAAGTACAAGTGCTGGGCAGGGTGCACCAAGGAGATGATACGAGCGGCTTTGGGACACCCGATTCGAGTCAGGAGGCTGGTTGAATATGGAATCTCAGCTCACGACGCACAATAGGCGGGTGGAGACCGAGGTCCTGGCACGGCAGGGACTACGGCTCCCACCGATCACGTTGAAGTGTCTGCGGACTGCCGGCATCTACTGCCAGGCTTCGGTATCAATCGAGCATCAGCACCTGGCAAAGAAGTACGTGCTTCGTGGAGTCGAATCAGGCGGGGCGGTCGGGGAGGTGGGCGCGTATGCGAGCTTCGCAGATGAACAAGGCAACGCATTGCCCTGGCTTCAGCGTGTGGACAGCATTGGTGTAAACGGCGTGCACGCGATCGTGGTTGCGCCAGTACTGATCCGGGTGCAAATGCTTCGGATAGAGCGGACGTACGATCTGCTCATTACTCGGCACCAACTGGCAAAATCGGGGGATAGCCAGAGGCCACGGCTAGAAAGCTCGATCCTCTTTTATGGCCGCAGGGGCGGCCTGGAGATGGAGCTGTGGGGAAAGGACGTCGCGTTCCGCGGCACGGTTTGTCCGGTTTTCTACACCCGGGCGGGAGAACGTGTGGTGTTGCCAAACGGCTTCCAAGATGCTGCCACCCGAATCACATCTGCCGTGTGCTGCCTCGGCTGCCGTCATTGTCATTTGCTTGGACCTAGGCCGATTGCCCCGGACCGGACCGAGGATCCCAACGCTCTTGATGTAACCGACGAGCGGAGAGCGAGCGTCGATGCAACTGCGAGCGGAGCGGCGTGAGGAGTCTTGGATGAGCGACGGCCCTACAGCAGGCGACCTGCCCAGCATTGATGAGGTTCTTGCCGACCCTGCCGCTTCTTTTTGGCTTAAAACGGCGCTTCGTTCCGCTTTGTGTCGCGACCCCGTAGATGCCGCCCACGATTCGGAGATCCTGGCCCGATTGCTGGAAGAAAGGTGCGACCAAATCCTGTCTGGGAGTTGACTACATCTGCTTCGCTCATTCTGCCAGTCTTTCAGAGTCGCCGGTCTCGGCTTCGCGAGTTGTTCCGCCCCTGCGCACGGTTGTATTGTCGGGATCGAAGCGCGGTCCACAAAATCCACAAATCTGTTGTCCTTTATAATGTGCCGTCCACAACTCGGGCAGCTCTCGTGGCCGCACAACCCGGAACCACCCAGGTCGCCGGGAAAGAGGCACCAATATGCCTGATACCACAACCGGAAATCGCGGACGGAACAGACAGACAATCCCCCGCATCGGACCGAAAGAGGCGGCGCGAGTCTTCGCACAATGTGAGCACCTGCTGGACAGTTCTACTGTCTTCGTTGAGAACCTGCGGCAGGTAGGTTTCGCCGGATTCCTGGCCTCGCTGCACGAGCAAATCATCGAGCTTGCGGTGCAGCCAGACTCATGGGGCGAGCGGACCAGGGCACGTCTGATCTCTGAAGTCTTTGCCGGCCTAAAGGGGATTCCAGCCGAAGATGCGAGTGTGGAGGAAATCGTGCAGGTCTCAAATGTTGTGGTGCCCTGCTTCCTTCTCGAACTGGGGCGCCGTAGACAGCACATTGAGATCGAATTCCCGAATGATCCCTGCGCTTCCGCCGCGCGCTTTGGGCTCCGCGCCGGGCCGTCCTGTCCGGTCCATTCCATCAGCTGTGAACAGCTAGTCCGGCTAGTTACCGAGGCCGGCGAGGAACTGGTCGGCCTTTGCTATTTTGGAGATCAGCAAAGCCGCGAAACCATTGAGGCGCGGCTGGCTCTCAAGGACGCAACGACCGATTCCAAAACACGGCCGTGCCGTTCATCTTCATCTTCTTCTTCCAAAACGAAACATTAGAAACATTCGGGCTGCCACTGCTCTCAAAGTCGCAATCAGTCCGCTCGTAACCAGTGCTGAATCTTTCGCACCGAGTTCTTGACGGCTCCAGGACAGAAAGAGCCTCACAACTGCTGGACCGATCTGCCCGCAGAAATATCGGAAGGTGGAGTGAAAACATGCCCAAGAGCGTAAACAAAGTCATCCTCGTTGGAAACGTCGGTAAGGCGCCGGAGGTCAGATATTCGCCGAGCGGCACTCCGGTCGCCAACTTCAGCCTCGCTACCAACGAAAGGTTCAAAGATCGAAACGATGAATGGCAAGAGCGGACCGAGTGGCACAGCATCGTGGCTTGGCAGCGTTTGGCGGAGATCGTTGGGGAGTACGTCGCCAAAGGTTCCAAGGTATATGTCGAAGGCAAGCTCCAGACCACAAGTTGGGACGATCGGCAGAACGGCGAGCGGAAGTACCGGACCCAGGTTGTCGCGCGCGATCTCGTGCTTCTCGACTCGCGAGGGAACGTCAGAAACGGCCACGCAGCAACTGGTCGCGCTCCAGGTGAAACTGAGGCGGCTCCCACCGCGCCCAGCGAAGCCTTAGAAGACATCCCCTTCTAAAGCCAGTCGAAAACACGACCGATCCTGCCGGAGGCCAGTCACGGCTTCTTCCAGTTAGCCGCACACGGCCAATCTTGGGGTCTCGTTCGTACGCGTCCTTAAACTCAGTGTTCATTAAGGAGAACTCCTATGGCAGCTCCAAACGGGCATGCAAACGGCTCGCTGGGCCGCACGGGTGATGCGGCTCCGTCTATACCCTCTGTTGCTCCGACTGCTGGCGCAGCAAGGCAATTTACTGCGGAAGAGATCCGGCACATGGTCGCTGCTCTAGAGGTGCCATTTGATCCCTCGCAAATCGACTGGCGGGTTACCAACACGAGCAAAAATGGCAGCCATCCGCGTGGCCAGGTGGTTCCGTACGCAGACCAGAGAGCGTACACCGATCGCCTCAACCTATTGGTCACTCCCGCAGGCTGGACGCGCAAATACGCCATCCACACCAGCGCCAACTTCCAGCGAGAGAAAGACCAGAGAGTCGTTGCCAAGGTCCTCATAGCGTGCGAGCTGACAATCTTCGGTCTGGGCTCCCACTCCGCTACCGGAGAAGAGTGGGCGGACGACGACAACGCCGGCACAAGTGCCGAAGCACAGGCGTTCAAGCGCGCTTGTTGCTGTTTCGGGCTGGGCCGATATCTTTATTATTTCACCGGGGCCTGGGTGGACTTGGATGAGCGTAAGAGACCCAAAACCATTCCTAAACTGTTCGGTTGGGCCACGCCGGACGGTTGGCGAAATGGCATGCGCCCGCCTCAGGGCGAAGCGGCCTCGTCCGAAGCTGCGCCGCAGCCGAAAGCTGCGGATGGGAACCCCGTGAGCGAAAATGGAAATGCTGCGGCCCATGCCACCCTCATCGCTCACATTGAGGCGATGGCCGAGCCCCTGGGCAGAGGCCTCTATCGGGGCTTGCTGAAGACGGTGGCTCGCGTCTGGAAGCCCATCCAGATTCGGGACGTAGCATTGTTGCAGAAGGTGTTGGAACATATGCAGGCTGCGGAACGCGGGTTACGCCGACTGGAAACCGCAATCGACAAGATCGGCCCGGAGCCTCTGGTTCCCATCTTGCATTCGTTAAAACTCAATTCTCTTGAGCGGGTCGACAATCTCAAAACACTGCACGAGATTGTGGTAGCCATGGAGGCGAAAGCTGGGTCCAGGGCGAACCGCACCTAAGAGGTCGCGCGCTATTTCACCACGAGGACCTGAGTTTCTTGCCGACCGCGAGCCCTGTCGGGACGGTCCGCACATCCCTCCCCGGGATTAAACCCTGAGTTTCGCTTCGAAGACGGTTACCAGAAAGACCGACTTCTGGCGAGGAAAGGAGCGGCGAATGATAACCGACACAGATTCTGAAACCAGATGCGCCCAATGTAAGCCCGCTCCCGTCGTTCCACTGCCGATAGCTCTGTACGAGTCAAACGGATTGTTATTCGAGCTGTACGACGGCGGCCAACCATCCCGCCCATTCGTGATTCAGTGGGAGAGGCTCAAACCGATTCGCGGATCCGACGAAGGCTCCGAGCATTCGGAACCTTGACCGCGGCGCCCCCTTAACGAGTATCCCGCCCCTTGGGTCGCAGTCCACCATGCGCTCCACCGCCCGTTTTACGCGTTCTTTCTCCTCGTCGCCGAGCGCGACCCGGAAGTCACCTGCATCGGGCAGAGGCATCACCTTCGTTTCGAAGGAAAACTTCGAGCGAAGCTCATCAGGATGAGGGGTGATCCCCCTCCCGGAACAGGCTGCCGAGCCGCGCCTTGGCGTCCGCAACGAGTTGCCCGAATTTCAGCACCAGGGCGTCGACCGCTGGCTGGAAGCGCACTTCGACGGCATCGCCTCCAAAACTTAGCCTGCCGGCGTCTGGTCCGTGTTGCCTCCCTACCAACCAATTCTTTGTGGTTCGTTACTCGCTCTTTGTTGGTTCCCCCAAGTTAAGAAAAACGGAGGTGGCTGTGAATACATGCATCTCCGCCATCCAACATCTGCGACCGCTTCGGGGTGGAGCGCAGGCTCACCTGCTCAAGGCGTCTGACGGGTTTTGCTACGTGACCAAGTTCCAGAACAATCCCCAGCACATCAGAGTGCTGGCGAACGAAATGCTAGCTACTCGCCTGGGGTTGGCACTCGGCCTGCCCGTGCCGCGCGTGGAAGTGATTGAAGTGTCCGACTCGCTCATTGAGCACGCAGAAGATCTTCGAATCCAGCTTGGCGGTGCCAAGGTTCCGTGCCGGAGCGGTAAGCAACTGGGTTCGCTGTACGTTGGCTGCGAGAGTCCAGGCATGACATTCGACTACTTGCCTCGCGAGCTGCTGGAGCGGGTTCTTAATATTGAGGACTTCCCTCGGGTTCTTGTCCTGGACAAGTGGACGTGCAACAGCGATGGACGACAGGCAATCTTCTGGCGCAAGACACCGCGAAGTCAGCGGTACACCGCGACGTTCATTGACCAGGGATACTGCTTCAATGCCGGTGATTGGACTTTCCCGGACTCTCCGCTAAGAGGGGTATACGCAAACAATTGTGTGTACGAGAGTGTTACAGGATGGGAGTCATTCGAACCAGTATTGACCAGGGCAGAAGAGATGGATGCGAATGTAATCTGGCGGTGTGCTGCCGACATTCCGGAAGAGTGGTACGAAGGAGATCGAGACGGTCTACTTGGGTTAGTAGAGACTCTCTACAATCGCGGGGCCACTGTGCGGAAATTAATCAGTGCATTTCGTCAATCGACCCGGAATCCGTTCCCAAATTGGCCGAATGCTCCGCGCTCTGTCGATTTTGCCGCGGCGAAAGGGGACGAAGGTCTTCAGATCGGGCAGTAAGACCCACCTGTAACAGTTCCCAAAACATTCCAATTGAGGGAGGTTTACCGTGCGTCCTCATGGTCAACTGAAACTAGGCTTTTTCCCTCTTCCGGTAGTTGAGGCCAAACGTCTAAAGAATTGGCTGACCTTCCCGGAGCGATTTTCTGCGCTCGATCCTTGCGTTGGCGACGGAGTAGCGTTCGCTCACGTGCTTCATGACGTAACCGCTCATCGCTACGGCATTGAGATCGACGCCAATCGGGCAGAACAGGCCAGAGCCTTGGGAATCGAGACTTTGCAGGCCAACGCCATGGATGTCCGGTGCCAGCCGGAAGCCGTGTCCTTGCTTTACCTGAACCCTCCGTACGATTGGGAGGCCGGGGAGAGCAATAACCAGAGATTGGAATCGGTCTTCCTGGAACACAGCTATCGCTGGCTCAAGGCCGGTGGTGTGCTGCTATTTGTCATCCCTCAGCTGCGATTGGCGAAATGCGCGAGACTCTTGAGCGAACATTTCACGGATTTGCGAGTGTTCAGGCTCACCGAACCGGCTTGCCTGCAATACAAGCAAATCGTAGTGCTTGCAACACGCCGCAAACGGCACTCCAAGGTCACTGATGCGGCCTTGTTGGATGCCGTGCGGTATTTCGAAACGCTCGCAACGAAGGCCGAGCTTGAGCCTCTGGGCGACAATCCTGAAGTTCAGTACGAGGTTCCAGCCTCCGAGCCGGTTGTCCTGACCAATATGGGCATTCCATTGGACGAAGTGGAGGACTTGTTGCTGGAATCCGCCGCATATCGTCAGGCGGGCCGTGTGCTTCTGCCCAAGCTGAATGACGTCAGAGGCCGGCCGCTCACACCACTGCACGGTGGACATGTTGGCCTGCTCTGTACCGCGGGCATGCTGAATGGAGTATTTGGCGAGGGCGAGGCCCGGCATATTGCCCACTGGCGCTCTGTGAAATTCACTGACCATTGGGAAGAGCAGGAAGAAGACGGAACCAGAATCCTGCATGACCGGGAAAGGTTCTCGCATGAGCTGACACTTGTCTTTGCCAATGGAAAGACCCAGGTTCTCACTCACGAAAAGAAGGAGGCCGAATGAAAAATGCACACCTTCGATTCGGCTGGCTGACCTACGTGAAGAGCACGGAGAAGACTACCACCAGCATCAAATTGCGCCTGGACCGATTTATCGGGGAAGTTTTGCCCGATCCTCCGCGACAAGCTAAAGCGCATTTCATTTCGGTGATTGGCGGGGACACACAGGTTGCAGCCGTAAGCGCGGCGATCTCCCTGGGAGATAGGTTCATAGTGGAAGGACCGGGTGTACAGCCGATTCGAGTATGTCTCGAACGAAACGCACAGTGCTTCAAAGGATCGGTACAGCTTGCCGGGCGCAAGAGGCCCCTGCGTCACCTTATCGCGTTGTCGGAAGAGTTCGCTTCCAACGTGTCGGTGGGTTCGGGACGAACTCTGCTGGCAAGCTCGGAAAACGGATTCATCTGGGCCTCTCTCGCCCATATTCACGGGATCCCCGGAATGCCGGCCTGGGCTGACTGGTTTGCGGGTGAACTGGAAACGCATCAGGCGATCATCCGGGCTCTTGGTATCGGATGTGCTCCGGTGCTGGTCAAGGGCGAGAAGGAACAGTTTCTTTCCTGGCTCAGCTGGGGCGTGGAGAGTGGAGCGATCAGTCTTCCGGCTGAAACTGGTTCGATCCGCTGGCCGGGCTTGAGTCTGCAGGACATCTTCCTGTCGGCAAACTAGCCTTCCGCATCACCCCTCTTCCTTCTTCCTCCTTTTTCCTCCTTATCTTTCTCTATGGCAATCCTTCCCGTGTACCAGGGGACTTCCATGTCTGAACTTTGCACGATCTACGACTACATGCGTTTATGTGGTCGACCACATAAGCGCAAATATGTGTAGATGTCAGTTATGTTGTCGTGCTTCACGGAAACACCTTTCTTTCGGGTCGCTGCGGGTGCCGATGGTCACATAACTTGCATACTTGGCTGATTTCAAATTCACTCCAAGGAGTCAGCCAAATGTTTGACCAGCTAGTGAAACGCAGTAATTCGGTATGGATTTACAAGACGGGCCGCTTTGCCGAAGAGCGGCATGCTTTTCTCTGTGATTTGAACGAACGGGGCCATGATTTGCGCACGCTCCGAAACGTTAACAGGCTGTTGCTCGCCATTGCGGAGAGGGTGAACGTGCGGCAAGCAAGGGAGATCGCGCAAACGCAGATCGTCCGAGCGGCCAAGGGCTGGGTCGCCAAGTCCTGCGCACCGAACTCCAAAACCGAAACGCGCGAGACCGCAACGAAGAGATTCGTTTATGTCGCCAGGAATTGGTTTCGCTTCCTGGGCAAGTGGCGTGATCCGGACCGCAATCCTCAGTTCAAGCCAGAACTCGATGGTTTTCTCAAAGAACTCCGAGACGACAGAGGATACACGGAGCAAACACTTTCGACACGCTCAGGAGCGTTGCATCTTTTCTTCGAGTGGCTCGGGAGTCAGAGCATCTCTCTGAAGGAAGCATCTCCCGCGACTATTGCCGCCTACTTTGTTCAGAACAAGGCGCGTAGCTGGAAGAAATCGACAATCAAAGCATATGCTCAGTCGCTGCGCGCCTTTTTCCGCTACGCAAGCCAGCGCCAATGGTGTATGCCCGGATTGGCGGAGACGATAGAGAGTCCGAGCATCTATTCGATGGCCGGACTCCCAGAAGGTCCAACCTGGGAACAGACCCAGCATTTGATTGCCAATCTCAACACAAAACGTCCGAGCCATATTCGCGACCGTGCAATCATTCTGCTTCTGGCGGTGTACGGTCTCCGCATAGGGGAGGTCTGCGCCCTGACGTTGGACGACTTCGACTGGGCCAATGAAAAGATCCGCGTGCGTCGTCTGAAGAACAAGCGAATTCAGGAATTTCCACTCACCGCCGAAGTAGGAAATGCCATTCTGAAGTACTTGCGGAACGTGCGGCCCCAATGCTCCTCCCGCTTCGTTTTCCTCTCCCTACGAAAACCCCATCGACCGATGATGACGCGCGGTGCATCCTGTTCTATCGCACTTCACATTCGAGCACTTGGCTGCCGGCTGCCACATTATGGACCGCACAGTTTGCGCCACGCCTGCGCCACGCATCTCTTGGACGAAGGATTTTCGCTCAAAGAGATCGGTGATCACCTTGGTCACCGCTCACCGAGATCGGCGCAAATCTATGCCAAGGTCGAGCGTAGGAAATTGGAGCAGGTTGCCGGCGTGAAACTATCGAGTTTAACGGAGTACCTGCGAACCCAGACACAGCCAATTACGGCAGACTGGGCAAAGGAACGCTTGAGCTCACTGCGCGAGGTTTCCAATGTCGGGTTAGGAGGCATCCAATGAAACTCGCTCCCGCCATTGAGGAGTTCATTCAATACAAGCAGGCGTTGGGCAGTTCCTACACCACACCAGCCCGCATCCTGAAGTCGTTTCTCAGGAAGACAGGGAATCTCGAACTTGATGCCCTCACGACCCAACACAGCGACGCTTTCTTACCGGTCCAGGGTGGGATAGTGACGAGCGCTTGGTTCCATCGGTATTGGGCGCTTGGCTGTTTTTTCCGTTTTGCAACTAGCCGCGGTTACATGCAACATCAGATACTCCCGACCTCGATGCCTGATCGACCGCCGCGCTTCGTGCCTTACATCTATTCAACTGAAGATGTCCGTCGGTTGCTGGGCGTGCCTGACTCACACTACCCACCAACATGCCCATTGTCGCCAGACACCATGCGTACCTTGATCCTCGTGCTCTACGGAACAGGATTGCGATTGGGGGAGGCGACTCGCCTGAAGCATGCGGATGCGGATTTCAGGAATGCCGCACTGACGATTCGGGAAACGAAGTTCGGCAAGTCCCGACTGGTTCCGATTGGGGAAGATCTTGTCAGCATCTTGAGACTTTACCGAATGCGACATCGGCCGGGTCTGGGGTACCAACGACCCCCGACAGTTCTCGCCACAAAGATAGGGATGATGATCCGCAACGATCACGCCGACCATCAATTCCAATGGCTGAGAAAGGAGGCCGGGATACTGCGATTCGACAGTGCCCGCTACCAGCCGAGACTCCATGATTTTCGGCACACGTTTGCCGTGACGCGTCTGTTGACCTGGTATCGCGAGGGGAAAGACGTACAGAGGATGCTCCCTTTGCTGTCCACATATCTCGGGCACTGCCGAGTAGATGAAACATCCGTGTACCTTCAGATGACACGGGAGCTGCTCCAGGAAGCCAACCGCTGCTTTGAGCGCTATGTCTTCGCGGAGGTGCACGATGCCTGACCACGCCTCTGTTGGCTTCTGGGTCCGCCGTTTTCTATCGGAGCATCTGGTGCATGAGCGCGGGGTATCGCGAAATACGCAGCAGAGCTATCGCGACACCTTCTGTTTGTTCCTGCCGTTTGTTGCCACTCAACGCAAAACAACAGTCGACAAGCTCGTAATCGACGCCCTCTCGCCCAACATTGTTTCGGATTTTCTGTCGCATTTGGAGCAGTCTCGAAATTGCTCGGTTGCCACGAGAAACCAGAGGCTTGCCACGCTTCACGCCTTCGCTCGGTTTACAGGGGGACGTAGCCCTGAGCATGTGGAGTGGTGCGCACAGATTCGTAGCGTTCCATTCAAACGAGCGTGGAGAACCCCAGTCCCTTACATGGAGAAAGACGAAATCGACGGACTCCTTCGGGCCCCAGATCGCACGAGTGAACACGGCCAAAGAGATTACGCCTTGCTGTTGTTTCTCTACAACTCGGGGGCGCGAGCCACCGAGGCGGCTCAAGTCATGATTGAGGACCTGACTTGGGACTCGACAGGGACTGGTTCTGCGAAGATCCGCGGTAAAGGTCGGAAGGTTCGGTTTTGTCCGCTCTGGAAAAAGACGATGACTGAACTCCAACCTCTCATCCGTGGACGAGATGCGGCTAATCCGTTGTTCCTCAACCGATACGGCGACGCGATGACGCGCTTTGGAATCCATGCGCTCGTGACGCGTCATGCGGGAGCCGCGGCGGAAAAGATCCCATCGCTAAAAACCAAGCGCATTAGCCCGCATACCATTCGCCATACGACCGCAACCCACCTGCTTCGCGCCGGTGTTGATCTGAACACGATCAGGGCGTGGCTGGGCCATGTTTCACTCGATACGACAAATATCTATGCGGAAACAGACCTGACTCTTAAAGCAAAGGCTCTGGCCGCCTGCGACCCAGGAAGTGGGCATCGCAGAATCAAGAAACGGTGGCGAGACGATCCGAGCCTAATGGAGTTCCTACGGAAGCTCTGAAGGCCAAGTTGATCTCCCCCTTGGTGCATTCATGGAAGGGCGACGGAGAACGTCGCCCTCTTCATTCTAAGGATTGCACGCTGACGCCATACAAGTTCCGGTTTGCCGACAACCCGTCCGGAATCGCCCGATTGGCTGCAAAGGTGCGAAACAACGACATCGCTTTGGGAAAAAGGCCTGGGGGCCGTGTGCAGAGTTGTTCACTCTCCCCAAAAAACCTTTCGGGCTGTAAGTGGTCATCCACGTCGCGCGTCGTATCCGAAATCGGGAGACGCGATACGGCAGGATCGATCCCGTCCAAGTCTACAAACTGATGGGCACATAACCGTGAGCGTGAAAGTACAACATAGGTACGGGTTCACGATACTCCAACGACGGGAAATTGATTACATAACCGATGTCGGATCCAACGCCCAAGTAGGTGGTGCTGAAACCAACCAAAAAGCTCGGACTCTCATCCCTTACTCGGCATTCCAGAACGGGGATATAGCACGTAGGTTCCTACGTCGAGTCCGTCACGGCGGACGCGGTAGAATTCTGCGATCATCAGGCCTGCACGAAGAGCACGAGTAAAAGCGTACCGCGTTTCTCTCCGCCACTCTCTTCCGTGTTTAGACTCCTCCGTCCCGCGGTCAATCGGTATCTCTAAGATCAGCGGACTTCCTGTTTGGAATACACCCACATCCGTGCAAGGGCAGGGCTCACCATCGTGGCCCATCCGGAGGATTGGAGGGGCATTGGGCGGGGCGACAGCGCGCTCTTTGTCGCGGTTGTCCGAAGTTCGTTCGCGCACGCGTTTGCTGTCGATGTACCAGCGCACCCACAGACGATCGGTGCCATTTTGGTGCAGGAAGCTGCCGGATTGCTCGCCGTAGAAGTCGATCTTGTAGGTATCGCAGAGAACCCCGAGTTTTGCGAAGTTCAAGTGCGCATTCCGGCTCCGCAGAGGATCAAACGTCCACGTTATCTGTCGCACACCGAGTCGGAGCGCCCTCTCACGTTGAGCCAGTTTGAGCTGGAACCCCAGGTTCTGGTCCTTATATTCGGCCCGGACCGCGAGAATGTGCGAGTGAACGGTGAGATCACCCCCTTCTTGGCCGAGAAATCCAAATGCGAATCCGACCAGCCGCACTCCGGCGAAAGCACCCAGGATCAGTGCGCCTACTTCTTTCGCAGGTATGAGGAGAGAGGCCGGAACGACATCACGTTCCCTGACGCCCCAAACCTCCTGTTCTAGAGCTTCAACTTGTTCGAGCTCCACAATTCCTTCCACATCTCTGATAACGATTTCGCCCCCAGCTGAAGTGGAGGTGTTATGTTCCTGAGATCGCGCCTCCTGCGTCGAAACGAAGCAGTTCGGCTCTTCGGTTTGTTTTCCGACCTCAACAGACTTGCTGGCCACCCAGCGTTCCTGGCGAACTGTGAGCGCGTCGACTCTTTCGCGGCGCACGGAGAAACCCAGGCCGGGCGTTGTGGGAATTCGAATCGTGCCGGTCGCACTTACCTCAACCTCAGGTTCGATAATGTCTTCATCCCAATAGCGCTGGCTTGCAGAGACGTCTCCTGGCAGCACGAATCCTGGCAACGCAGACATGGCAATGTTGTGGGCACGGCCGATGCCAGATTCATGCATCCCCCCGCACCACACTGGAATCGAATGCCGCACACTGACGTCATGGACTTGCTTGGCCCGCGTATGCCCTCCCACTCGTCCCAGTTTGATGTTGATTATCCTGCAGGCACCCAGTTTGATGGCCGCTTCAGCGTGGGAGGGATTGTGGATGCATTCATCCAGGCAGATGGGTGTGCTTAGTCGAGCTTGCAGCAGTGAATGCTGGTAAATGTCGTCCCAGGCCAGCGGCTGCTCGATCATCATAAGGTCATGCTGATCCAACGCCTTGAGTTGCTCCAAATGCTCGAGTCGATACGCCGAGTTGGCATCAACCATTAGTTTGATGTCAGGATACTGGCGTCGAACTGCGGCCACGATCTCGAGATCCTTGCCGGGCTTGATTTTGAGCTTAATCCTCTGATATCCCGCGCGCAGTTCGGTCTCAATCTTGGCAAGGAGGATTGAAATCGAGTCTTGGATTCCGATGGACACTCCGGCGGGGATTTCTTGTTGAGTTCCGCCAAGCAACTTCGCCAGGGAGAGCCCTTTTTGCTGCGCTTCGATATCCCAGACTGCGTTCTCCACCCCTGCCTTTGCCATCTCGTGTCCGCGAATCGGATCAAGCAGGTTCGCGATCTCAGCAGCGTACTCGACGGTTTTCCCCAGTACCGAAGGCACAATGAAGTCTTTCACAATGTGCCAGGCGGTATCTGTGGTTTCGCCATTGTAGAAAGGATCTTCAGCGGCTGTAATCTCACCCCACCCACGGAGTCCATCCACAGCCACCTCGACCAATAAGATCCGGCGGTCCCAGGTCACTTCCGAACTGGTCTCGAAAGGGGCCTTTAACCGCATCTTGAGTTCTCGCAGCACGATGCTTTCGATTCGCATATTGAACCCTCCTGGTTAGAGCGTATTCGCAGTTTTTCTTATCGAAGAAGAAACGGCCAATCCGACGTGCTCTCAGTCGTCATACCAGCGGAATCCGCGCTGCTGCTCTTGCGCCGCCTCGCGGACAATGGCCAGTGCATGTTTGCGACGATAATTGGCGCAAGCCACGAGCATTACATCCAACAGCGCCATTGGCCCCACGTAGGAATCTCCGAAATGGCAGGTCTCGACCGAAACAATGAAACACTCGTCCGCAAAACGGGCGATTGGAGACACGAAGGTGTCTGTAATTCCAACGCAGTGTGCGCCCTTCGCCTTGGCCTGGCGCATGCCTTCCACAGTCTGCCGTAAGGCGCGATGGAAGCTGATGGCCAGCACCAGGTCCCGTTTGCCTGCCGTACGCACCAGATGAACCACCCGGCCCGGACTGGTGGCGGAGAACACGGGCAAACCCAGGATCACCAGGTGGTGCTCGAGATAGAAGATAAGGGCTGACGCCAAATCACCGCCCAGCAAAATGACGCGGCGAGCCGACCAGATACGCTGTGCGAGTCTTGCAAGTTGTCTCGTGTCCAGCGAGTTGCGCAAGCTGGCGAAGTTCTTCTGGTCACGGTCGAGCGAGTCGCGGACATGAGACGGAATGTCGGAATCCGTCGCCACACTCCCCAGCATGGAGTCGAGGGAAGTCGCATGCGCGATCGTGAGCTCGTGCAGGTAGCGGCGAAACTCCGGGTACCCGGAAAACCCCATCCCGCGGATCACGCGCAGCATCGTGGCGGTGTCTGTGCGCAGCCTTTCGGCCATAACGCGGATACTCAGGAATAAGAAACTGCGCGGATCTTCGAGTACGGGGCGTATCAACTCTTGTCGTTTTGGCGAGAGGCCAGCGATTCGCTCAAGCCAGCTGGGCGCGATCGAATGCCGGTTTGTTTTGTGGTCGGGCACAAACAGGGTCTAGCATCAGCCAACAAAGCGGGCGGTGTCAAGCATCTTGTCACATTTGTGACACCCCGCCAATCCTTTACCTGGGCTTCGGGAGTGCGGGACCCGTATTTGACCATTGACAGTATGCAATAGTTTTGCTACAAAGTGTCACGTACGTGACTGGCTGCAGTTCGCAAAGAGGGGGCGCCATGAAGAGCAGCGAGCGATGCATCGCGTTGTTGATTGTGATTGCTGTCCTGGGGGCTGCTCTCGGCGGGGCGCAAACTTCCTCTACTTCGCTGCGCGGAACTGTTGTGGATCCCAACGGAGCGGTAGTTCCGGGAGCGGAAGTGACGATCACAAACTCCGCCACCGCCTTTTCTCGAACCACCAAGACCGATGGTCAAGGGTTCTATCAATTTCTCGAAGTCCCGCCGGCTACTTACACGGTCACCCTCAAGGCGGCCGGGTTCGGCATTCTTCAAGTGGAGGATGTTCGTTTGCTGGTGAACACTCCCGCCACTCTCAATCAAGCGTTGCGCGTCCAGGCTGCATCCGAGAAGGTTGAGGTGCGGAGTCAGGCTCCGCTGGTGAACACCGAGGACGCCAGCATCGGCAACGCGTTCACTGCGGACCAGATGACGGCACTTCCGCTGGAGGGGCGCGACCCGGTGTCCATCCTAAGCCTGCAACCAGGAGTGCTGTACACGGGCAATAGTTCGGACGTCAATCGGGATGCGGATAGTCGCAGCGGAGCGGTGAGCGGCGCGCGCAGCGATCAGACTGCTATCACTGTCGATGGGCTCGACGACAACGATCCTGTTTTGGGCTATGCGTTTCAAGGCGCATTACGGTCAACCCTGGACTCGCTGGAAGAATTTCGAGTCACGACTACGAATTCGAACGCAGAGGCCGGGCGCTCGTCGGGTGCGCAGGTGTCATTGGTGACCAAGGGCGGAACCAACAGATTCCATGGATCGCTCTATGGATACAACCGGTCGAAAATTGGCGAGGCCAATAGCTTTTTTAACAAGCTGGCGCAGCTGCAGGCGGGCAGTCCCAACGTGCCTCCCCATCTGGTGCGGAATACATTCGGAGCTTCCGTCGGCGGCCCCATCATCAAGAACCGGCTGTTTTTCTTCGCCACTTACGAGGGACAGCGGACGCACGAAACAGCGATTGTTACCAGGTTTGTGCCTACCGCCAGCTTCCGCAGCGGGCTTCTGACTTATCAATGTGACAATGGTCAGAATGCGACTTGTCCGTCTAACGGTCTGTTCACACTCAATCAGACCGATCTCGCGAATCTGGACCCTTTATGCTTTGGACTCGGGAACTGTCCGCAACAGCCCGGGGTTGATCCGGCAGCCCTGACGGTCTTTAACAGTTATCCGATGCCGAACAATCCGACCGTGGGCGACGGCTTGAACATCTCCGGATTCACCTTCGCCGATCCCACTCCAGCCAAACTCGATACGTACATCGTCAAACTCGACTACAACGTGACATCGAATGGAAGCCATCACCTATTTTTGCGCGGAAACCTGCAGAACGATCACGTGACGACAAGCGGGGCACAATTCCCGGGCCAGCCTTCAAACCAGATTTCGACCGCCAACAACAAAGGCTGGGCGGCTGGCTACACGACCGTCATCAGCAATTCCTTGATTAACAATTTCCGGTACGGGTACATCCGTGAAGGAGTTGGGCAAGCCGGACTGCAAAAGCAGGGATACATTAGTTTTTATGCGGGAGGAATTTCCAACCCGATAGGAGAATCGCCCACCACCAACGTGCGCGTACCGCTCCATAACTTTGTGGATGACCTGAGCTGGACGAAGGGTAAGCATACGCTGCAGTTCGGCACGAACTTGAGAATCATTAACAACCTTCGGCAATCCAATGGGCAATCGTTTATCACGGGGTCATCGAATCCGACATGGCTTGCGGCCGGAGGGATCTCCGGAACCGGGACCAGCCTGGATCCCGGCGCTCTGCAATTCGCTTCTCTCGGATTCCCGGAGGTTTCGGGATCGTTTTCTGCGTCTTACGATTTCGCTGCGACTGCCCTGACCGGCATGGTGCCCGAGGTGGTTGCCGCCTACCAGGAGACCAAGAATTTCACGCTTCTGCCGGAAGGCGCCATGGTTCCGCGTCATTTCCGCGCGCATGAGGCCGAGTGGTACGCGCAAGATGCCTGGCGGGTCAAACCCAATCTGACGCTGACATTCGGATTGCGTTACAGCTTGCTGCAGCCGCCGTACGAGACTACGGGGGCCCAGGTTGCACCGGTTCCGGGCATCAGCCAGTGGTTTCGGAATCGCGCCATCGGAATGGCAAACGGGCAAAGCATCCAGCCTCTCCTGAGCTTTGCTCTGTCAGGCCAGGCCAACGGTAAAGCGCCGATCTGGAACTGGGATTACAAGAATGCTGCTCCACGTTTTGCCTTCGCGTGGTCGCCCAATTTTTCCAAATCAAGTTGGTTGGGAAGGATGTTTGGCGAGTCGGGCAAGAGTTCGATCCGTGGAGGCTACGGGATGTACTACGATCACTTTGGGGAAGGGGTAGTTAACACTTTCGATCGCCAGGGCTCGTTCGGGTTGACCAGCCTCATCGGGGACCCTGCCGGTCTGGTGACGCCGGATCAAGCGCCGCGTTTCGATTCGCTATACAACATCCCATCCACGTATGCCGGTTGCGGCTCTCCACCCTGTCAACTGCTCCCGCCGGCGCCTACGGGCGGCTTTCCGTATTCACCCCCGTCCACACCGGGGACCGGTGGAGAGGCCATCAGCTGGGGGCTGGACAATGGGTTACGGACTCCGTATTCCCACGTGGTTGATCTTTCCTTCACGCGCGAGGTGGGCCGCGGATTCGTTCTGGAGACGTCCTATGTGGGACGTTTTGGCCATCGCCTGCTGCAACAGTTGGATGTGGCGCAGCCGATGAATTTGCGTGACAAGGCGTCGGGCATGGACCTGTATACCGCGGCGAAAATGTTTGCAACCACTCTGCAGAGTAACAGTCCCACGCAGGTACAGAACATGCAGCCGATTGCTTACTTTGAGCATCTCTTTCCGGGTGCAGCCGGCCCGGCAGCTCTCGCGACCCTCCAGAACAACACCCTTGCCTGTGCGCCGGGGACTTCCCCTGCGAATCCTACGGCTACGCAAAACATGTATCAGTTGTTCAGCTGCAATGGCGGAATCGACATGACCACGGAACTCCTTCAGGCTGACTGGTACTGCATCCCCACCTGCGCGACCGTGAATGGGGTCACGAAGCCGTTCCAGTTCTTCGCTCCGCAGTTTTCCTCGCTTTACGTGTGGAGCACGATCGGCAATAGCAGCTATAACGCGCTGCAAGCCAGCCTGCGGCACAAAATGTCAGGCGGGCTGCAGTTTGACCTTAACTACGCGTATTCCAAATCGATTGATTTGGGATCTGACGCGGAGCGCGTCAGTCAATACGAAGGCGGCGGATTCGCCAGCTACATTATGAACACCTGGTCGCCGAAACAAAACCGGGCCGTATCGGATTTTGACGCGACCCACCAGTTCAATGCGAGCGGGATGTATCAGTTACCGGTTGGCAAAGGAAAGCATTTCGCCACTCATGGGGCACTGGATGCGATATTCGGCAACTGGGAACTCACCGGAATTTTCCGGATGACCAGCGGTTTCCCGACAACCGTGAACGACGGGAACTATTGGCCCACGAACTGGGAGAACACGGCCAATGCGGTTCTTATCGGTCCCAAGCCGAAGAGTGGAACGTTCATGATCAACGGGAGCCCCAATATATTTAAGGATCCAGGTTCAGCGATTGGCCAGTTCCGTTACGCGTATCCGGGC
This sequence comes from Acidobacteriaceae bacterium, assembly GCA_003131315.1. Classification (GTDB taxonomy): domain Bacteria; phylum Acidobacteriota; class Terriglobia; order Terriglobales; family Acidobacteriaceae; genus Acidiflorens. Next base: position 13,585 of record PKUV01000175.1, on the reverse strand, counting down.
GAATCTGGAGCGCGGAACCTCATCCGCGGCGCGGGATATTTTGGCATCGACATGGGGCTGGGGAAAACCTTGGCCATTACAGAATCATCGACGCTCCGCTTCAGCTGGGAGACGTTCAACATAACGAACTCCGTACGGTTCGATGCGGCCGCGCTGGAACCGCTCGCAGGAAGCAATGCCTCGGGGAATTTGAGCCTGTCGAACAGCTCCAGCTTCGGCAACTACACGTCTACCTTAACCAGCCCGCGCGTCATGCAGTTCGCGCTGCGGTACAGCTTCTGAGGAAAAAGAACCGATGAGACGCGCTGCGGTCACACTCTTTGTGTGTTTACTCGTTGCCGGCAGATTTTCTTCGGCGCAGGACAGACTCAACGAGAAAATCGACCGCATCTTTGCGGAATGGAATACGACCAGCTCTCCCGGCTGCGCCTTGGCGGTTGTGAAGGACGGGCGGATCGTCTACGAGCATGGATACGGGATGGCCAACCTCGAACTCGGGGTGGCAATCACCCCGCAGTCGGTGTTTGACATCGGATCGGTGTCAAAGCAGATCACCGCGATGGCGATCATCCTGCTGACACAAGATGGAAAGCTGTCGCTCGACGATGACATGCGGAAATACCTGCCGGAAATCCCCGACTACGGCTCGCGAATCACGATACGACACCTGCTCCACCATACCAGTGGGTTGCGTAACTACGATGACTTGTTTGACCTCGAGGGCATACCGGAGGCCGACCTCACCACCGATCGCGATGCAATGGATCTGATCGTGCGCCAGAAGGGAGTGAACTTCAAGCCGGGAGAAGAATTCCTCTACAGCGATACGAATTTTTTTCTGATGTCTCAGATTGTGAAACGCATTACCGGGCAGACGCTGCGGCAGTTCGCTCAAGAACGGATCTTCGGCCCTTTAGGGATGACCAGCACGCATTTCCACGACGACCACACCATGATCGTGGCGCGCCGGGCTACCGGCTATGCACCGCGCAAGGGGGGCGGATTTGAGATCGACATGTCCAATTTCGAACAGTTGGGCGACGGCTCGGTGATGACCACCGTGGAGGACCTTTACAAGTGGGAGCACAACTTCGACGACCCGCTGGTCGGCGGACGGGAAGCCATTCATCAGCTCACGACGCCAGGAACTCTCAATAACGGTCAACCCATCCCCTACGGCATGGGTCTGTTCATTGATCGCTACCGCGGGCTCAATTGGATTCATCACAGCGGGGAATGGGTCGGCTACCGGGCAGCTCTGAGTCGCTTTCCTGACCAGCATTTCTCAACCCTGATTACTTGCAATTGTGTGGGCAGCATGAATCCTATGACCATGGCTGAGCAAGTCGCAGACGTCTATCTCGCGAATGAACTTGCGAAAGCGGAAAAGATGAGCTCTGCGCAGAGCGGAACGGCCATGCCGGCTGCTACCCTCAGGCAGTATGCGGGCACGTATTGGAGCGAAAAAAACGGAGCGTTGCGAAAATTCATGGTGCGCGACGGCAAATTGGTCATGGAGGCGCCGGGAATTACCTACGATATGGTCCCCGTTGGGGACGGGCAATTCGAAGCGGTTGAACCGGATTCGGAGCATAAGGATAGGTATGTCTTTCGCACCGCTGGAACCGGAAGTGCACTGCAACTGGAGGCCTGGGAGGGCGGAGCGACCGCAATTTACGAAGCGGTGAAAGGGCCGGTTCCGGAGGCGTCACGCCTTGCGGATTACGCCGGTGCGTACACCAATGATGAGCTTCGTGCCACGTGGACACTTGTCGTGCAAAACGGCAAGCTCATCCGGCAGCAGTGGATTACTGAAGATGAAGAACTCGAACCCGCCTTCACCGATGGTTTTATTGGCGACCTGAGTGAAGGTCAATTCCTTATCCACTTTAATCGCGACCGCGCCAACCATGTGACTGATTTCGACGTGTCCACTGACATGGTCCGGCCCATGAAATTCATTAAAGTAGCCAACGGTGCTGCTCAAAAACAGATTCCCGGTGTCGCGGAACGGTGAAGGGAAAAACGCTTCGGGAGCGGGTGAACGGCCATAAGGTTCTGATCAATTCCGCGGGGCCAGACATCCAGGCGCAAAGCTAATGAGATAACCCTCTCCCCTCAAATAGACCGGGTATGGGTTGTCGCTCATCAAAACTTCGTGCAGGAGCAATGGATCAAGGAGGGGAAGACAGCTTATCAAGAGTGGACTTGTGACATTGACGCAGCTACAGGGACTGGGCGCAGTGCAGCAACCGATTGCGCTTGCACCTGCAGGAAATGTGGGACTCGGCTGGTTGAAGACAATGGACCTGAAGGTGGGCTGGGAATACAAAATACACGACCGCCTCACTGTCGAACCGAGTTTGTCGCTGTTCAACATTTTGAATTTCGCCAATTTTGACGGTCCAAATCAGCGCTTGGGCGGAACTCTGGATGGTGGCAGCTGTTCAGTGAATGGCGCTACTTACAACAACTGCACAACCAATCGCCTGGGACTCGGCACCGGCACATTCGCCTTGGGTGCACCGCGTGCTTTCGAATGGGGATTACGGATCACCTTTTGAAAACTGATCGGAAGCAGTGTCTGAGTGTGTGCTTCAGGATCGACCAAGGCGAGTCCTCGTTCTTCCATTTAACTTCAGACGGAGTTTCCGTCGAGACTCGAAAGACTAGAAGACAAAAATGATCGAGAAAAATTCCAAAATCGCTTGGAAGCTCAATTTCCACCTTCTGCGCCAGGTGGCAGTAATCTTCCTTGCTTTCATTTGCGTGCCTAAAACGGGGGCAGTCAGTGGACCACTCAAACTCTCCGTTGATGCCCGGCAAGTTGCACGCCGCATTCTCCACGTAACAATGACCATCCCCACTGCGCCCGGCCCCATCACGCTCGTCTACCCCAAGTGGATTCCAGGTCAGCATTCTCCGGTGGGTCCCATTAACGATGTTGTTGGACTCAAATTTACCAGCGGCGGAACCGCGGTGCCTTGGCAGCGCGACGATGTCGATATGTACGCATTCCACCTTCAGGTGCCATTGGGAGTCCGCGAGGTAGAAGCCGAGTTTTATCTGACCGGTACAAGCGATGAGAGTGGGTACCTCCTGGGGAACTCCTCAGCACAGCAGCAAATGATGCTCGACTGGGATCAGGTCGTACTTTATCCGTTAGGTGTTCCTACGGACGCCCAAACCATTCAAGCGCAACTGACGTTACCGGCAGCATGGAAATTTGGCACAGCCCTGGCTGTAGATTCACAGGAAGGACAGGTAATCACGTTTAAGCCTGTCTCCGTGACGATGCTTGTGGACTCTCCGCTCTTAGCCGGCGCCCGTTTGCGGGAGATCGACATCACCCCGCCAGGTGAAACGCGGATACACAAGTTGGATCTTGCCGCCGAATCTGCTGCTGCACTCGACATCCCAGAAGACGTGATTGCGTCCTACCGGCGTCTGGTCGCCGAAACCGGTGCGCTCTTCAAGGCCCGCCACTACGAACATTACAACTTTCTGGTGTGGCTCCATGGCACGTATCAAGATGGGCTGGAGCATCATCAGTCGAGCGACAATCGCCTCCCGGAAATGGGATTAGCCGATGCCCAGTGGCGGCGTATTCAAGGGGACCTGCTGGCCCACGAAATGGTGCATTCCTGGAATGGCAAGTACAGGCGTCCTGCCGGGCTGGCTACACCAAATTATCAAGAACCGATGAAAGGTGATTTACTCTGGGTTTATGAGGGTCTCACCAATTATCTTGGCCAGGTGTTGGCGGCTCGCAGTGGACTGTGGACCCCTGATGACTACCGTGACAGGCTCGCTCTAATCGCAGCTGAGCTCGATAACCGTCCCGGCCGCTCCTGGCGGCCATTGCAGGATACGGCTGTGTCGGCGCCCATCCTCTACGGAAGTTCACCGGAATGGGAGGCCTGGCGGCGAAGCACAGACTTTTACGGGGAAGGAAGTCTGCTGTGGCTGGAAGTGGATACTATCATTCGAACCCAGAGTAAGGGCACAAAGACGCTTGATGATTTTTGCCGCGTATTTGAAGGTGGGGAAAGCAGTCCACCAGTTATGATCCCCTATACCTTCGACGACATCGTTACAGCCTTGAACAGCGTTGTGCCCTACGATTGGCGAGGACTGTTTCACGCGCGGCTTACCTCTTTGTCGCCCCATGCCGCTCTCGACGGCATTTATACCGCGGGTTGGCGGCTGACATATACGGACACCCCTTCCGAACTGAATAACGCGATGGAGGCAAAACTCGATAGCCTCGACATGCGCTTTTCGACAGGCATGCTTCTCGGCATCAGCGGAAAAATCGTGGATGTACTTCCCGGAACTCCGTCAGACATAGCAGGGCTTGCCCCTGGCATGAGCCTGATCGCGGTTAACGGGCGCCGCTTTTCACCGCAAGTGCTTCGTGACGCGTTGAAACGTGGGAAGGACACACCGGCGGATCTGGACCTGATCATTACAAATCAAGACGATTTCCTGACGGTCCGTGTGGAGTATCATGCTGGCGAACGTTATCCACATTTGGAACGCGATGGATCCAAACCGGACATGCTGAGCAGCATCCTTGCCCCGCTTGCGGCCGTACGATTCGAGGCTTGGGAAGGCGGGGCTCCCGTAACCTACACAGCGGCCAATGGGACACCGCCGAGCCCAGCGGCCCTCAAGGACTACATCGGCAGCTATTCGAACGACGAACTGAACTCAAAGTGGATCTTGGTCGTGCAAAACGGCAAGCTGATCCGGCAACAGTGGATGGCTGAAGACCAGGAACTGGAGCCTGCTTTTCCTGATGGATTTATCGGCGACTTGAGTGAGGGGAAATTCCTGATGCACTTTAATCGCGACCGCATCGGCCGGGTTACCAGTCTTGACGTAGCCACGGACATGGTCCGGCCGATGAGATTCGTTAAGACCGAAAACGGCAGTGCTGCGAAGTGACAAGGGACCCGGGCCTTGTCGCTCACTGTTTACCGATCATTGGCGCAAACAGGTAGTTCCATGAAAGCTAGCCACCCCATCCTGGGAGTATGACGCGCAATCCGTCAGTTGAGAAGTTGAGACCGGCAGAAAACTCACTTCAAGCTACGCCTGACCAGTTGATCCGCATGGTCTTCATGGCGACTCAACGCTCCCTTTTTTCTTCCAACATCGCAGCAATCGAAACAGATGCTTGATCCGACACGCCTCGAAAAGGGGACAAAGAAGTCTAGTTTTATGTGGCCGATCACAAGCGGGAAATGTCGTTCTGAGAGGTGCTCGTGAAGCATGACAACATAACTGACATCTACACATATATGCGCGCTCATGCAAGCTTGTTAGGAGAGCGCATTCTGCAGGAGTATCCAGCGCTCCACCAATTCGACGATGCAGTTTCACCTCGGATTGAAGGGCTGGTACGAACGCCTTTCCCTGCACAGACCATCGCCATCATGGGAGTGGCCAAACGCTGGCAGCAGGCGCGGACATCCATGGTGGTCGCGGAATGCGGTACCGGCAAGACACTGATCTCGCTGGGAGCGATCCATGTTCATAGCCGAGGGATCCCTTTCACCGCATTAGCCATGGTTCCGCCACATTTGGTCGAAAAGTGGGCACGGGAAGCATTTCTGACATTGCCGGGGTTACGCGTGTTCCTGATCGATGATTTGCGGAATGGCGGCGACGAGAACAAATCCCACGGAGTGAACGAGGTGCGGTTGAGGCACGGCCGCATCGTGCGGGAAGGGTTACATACAACCTTAAGTGAGCTGCGGTTGCGAAAGGATTTCCCGAGTTCCCGAAAACGCTGGCTGTCGCTCTGCGGGAGACCATCCCTGTTTATCGTCGGACGTGAGCGAGCCAAGTTGGGTTACTTCTGGCGCCATGCCTATCGCGTACCACGCTCGGGCCCATACCTGGGCTGCGCGGTAAATCCGGACACAGGCAAGCCCGTCATCGTGGATGAGAGCCGATTAACTGCGGCTGAGTTTGAGCAGGTCAAGATTGCCGAGACCATCGAGACCAGGGGAGAGAAGTCTTGTCGTCCGCTGCACAGCCCACTCTGGCAGGCCGATTCGGATAAGATCCGCCGCATGGCCCCGATTGAATTCATCGGGCGCTACATGCCGGGATGGTTTGACTACGCGATTTGCGACGAGATTCACCAACTGGCTGGCGATACGGCTCAGGGGAATGCTCTCGGCACTCTGGCCTCATGCACCGATCGGATCGTCGGGCTGACCGGCACGCTGCTGGGCGGCTACGCAGACGATCTGTTTAACACTCTATTCCGGCTCGAAGCGAGACGGATGAAGGAGCATGGCTACGAATGGGGCACGACGGGGCGGAGTTCTTTCATTCAGGACTACGGCGTCCTGGAAACCATCACCAAGGTGGAGCCCGCCAACAATGCCTGCTCCAAGGCTAAAACCACGAGCACAGTTCGCCGCAAGCCCGGAGCGTCCCCGCTGTTGTTTGGCGAATTCCTCATGCAGCTGTGTGCCTTTCTGTTTCTGGAGGACGTCTCGGGAGAGCTTCCACCGTATGAAGAGACCTACATGAGCGTCCCGATGGATGCTCCCATGCGGGAAGCGTACTGCGAACTGGAAGATGAAATTCGGAAGGCGCTGAAGGCTCACAGGGGCAACCGTTCGGTATTGAGCATCATGCTCAACACCCTGTTGCTCTACCCCGATCACCCTTATGGGCTCGGAACCCTCTACGGCACAGAGTTCGATGCGGAACTCAAGCGCAAGGTCCGATTCGTCATTGCCGAACCCCGTGACCTTGCCGAAGACGGAATTTACTCCAAGGAACGCAGGCTGCTCGAAGAGATCAAGAAGGAGCTGGCGGAAGGACGCCGGTGCCAAGTCTTTGCAGTCTACACGCAGAAGCACGACGTTACAGCCAGGCTTCAACGAATCCTGAGCAACGAGGGAATCCACACCGCTGTTTTGCGCGCGAGCGTCGATACCTCTAAGCGCGAAGCTTGGTACGCCAGGCAGGTCAAAGACGGTGTGCAGGTAGTGATCTGCCATCCCAAACTAGTGGAAACAGGTCTGGACTTGTTGGACTTCCCGACGATCATCTTCTGCGAGTCCGGCTACTCTCTGCACACGTTGCGGCAAGCCAGCCGCAGGTCCTGGAGGATAGGGCAGCGACGGCCCGTGCGCGTGAAGTTTCTTTGCTATGAAGGGACGATGCAGACGTCCTGTTTACGCCTCATGGGCAAAAAGCTCCTCGTGGCTCTCACCATGGAGGGCAAGTTTGCCGGCGAGGGATTGCAGAGCATCGATGAAGACGATGACATGCTCTCGGCGATGGCGCGGGAGCTGGTCGAAAGGAATGGTATTGGCGAAACCGCTGACGCCGTCTGGAAAGCCATCAACACAGAACATCAAAAGCTGTTTCCAACAACGTCTGGTGGCAGCGATGATGCCGCTTCCCCCGAACCGCCGGACATTCTGCTGGGCATGCAGTATGACCCCGCTGGGCTTGTCGAAGGAGCCATCGACACGGGTCCCGTTGTCGTCTTCGGGCGGCGACCGGAGTCGTTGTCAGGTAGAAGGCGGCGCGGGAGGCCAGTTGTCCCGGAACAGGCGTCGTTGTTCAGCCTAAGTTGACGCCATTAAAGAAACGGCCGTTGGTTTCGTCGACACCTTTATCGCGCCCAGTCTTCAGGTGGGGTTTTGATGCCCCACACATTGCCCGGCTCATCCAGCGCCAATCCCAGCAGCCAAACCTTCTCATACTCTCCAAGCGAGATAGAGTTCACTACCCGCGCGGTGACGTTAGTCCTCGCGGGAAGACCCTCCAACCGAACTGCGGCTCCTATCTCTAGCGGACGACGGAACCGTACTGCACATCCCTGTGGGTTCACGAGGATTGTGAGACACGGCTCCGAGAACGGGTGAATCGGATCCAGACTGGTGAGAGTAATCGGAATCTCGCAAGGAATTCGAGTACCACGCCGGACCTCCGCTTTTTTGGGCACCGAACTCATGCTCAAGTTTAACGGCTCGTGACGGCGAGTCAAGTCGGCGCGAAGCACGTCGCTCGGGATCCGGATGAGTCGGATCTTAGAACCTGCGACACTGGAACACCCAGGGTACTGGCCACCGGCGCGTGTCGCTCATGTCAACTTAGGACTCTCAATCCACACTGCACGAGTCTTACCCTCGAATGCCGCGGCATCCAGCGCCGCTGCGTTTCTCTCACTTTCAAACGTCCTGTTTCAAATCAACAAGGAGGAGCAAATATGTCAGAAACTAGTACGCTAATCGGCTACGGCGGCCGAACGATTGGTCGCGAAGAACTAGCACTGGTGCCGACACCAGTGGCAACGGAAACACACCGTCCGGTCCCGCATCACGAGATCGTGCAAGCATTGGTCGAGACGCTCGGGTTTCGCCACATCGGAGTCGTCCATGATGAGTATGCGGTCTCACCAGACGGCATGAAAGCGTTTGGCGTTCTCGATCTCGCAACGGAGATGGAAGGATGCCGCTTCTCAATCGGCTTGCGCAACTCCCACGATAAGAGCATGCGTTTGGCGATGACCTGTGGCTATCGCGTGTTCGTGTGCTCGAACATGGCCTTCGCAGGAGACTTTACGCCTGTGCTTGCCAAACACTCGAAGTCGTTCTCGCTGATCGACTGCCTCTCGGTGGGCGTTGACCGGATGCAGCGAAACTTCGAGCCCATGCGAAAGCAGGTAGAGGCATGGCAGAGGAGTGAATTGACGGACGTGACCGCCAAGGTGGTCATCTATGAAGCGTTCGTCGAGGGCAGACTGGAAGCTCCAAAGCACCTCGCCCGCAGCGTGCATGACCTCTACTTCGATCCGAAATACGAGGAATTCCGGCCGCGAACGATCTGGAGTCTCTCGAATGCGTTTACATCTGCATTCAAGGAACTGGATCCCATCCCACAATTCAAGGCTGCGGCCAAGCTGGGCGAATTCCTGGAAGCCCGTTTCTCACAATCGTTCTAGCTCGCGGGGCGGCGTCGGCCCGGCCGCCCCTTCCCAACTCGCAATTCCACGTGGCTTTGACTCAGCGCCCTATGCGGGTAGTGTCTCGACTGGGAACTTTCAAAATCGCGGCCATTGACGAACATTATGCCAGTTCCAACTTCCTGGTTGGACAACATTCAGGATTAGACCTGCGCGGTCCTGCCGTATTCAACGAATCGATTCAAAAGCGCGCGGCATGCTGGGAGGCCAACCGGGTGGCGTTTGGAAACCGTCAGCCTGAGCTGGTTCGCTGGTCAACGTTGGGCAGTTCTTTCTTAGGCTATGGGTGAAGTTTCCTTTCGTGACAGTTCTCTTTCTCGCAGCCAAGTGAAGATCACGGGGGTCACAATCAGCACATGCAGCAGAGAGCTGACCATGCCTCCGAGTACTGGGGTTGCGGCGACATTTGCTATCCCTCGCATGCTTCCACTCTTAACACGACTGGCTTGTGGAAGAGGACTAGTTTTCAGCAGCCTGTTAGGGGACAGATTCGCCAAATGAGCGAGATTGTTGCGGAAGGCGTGCGAACTAGACTCTGGGCTATCCTGTTGATGACAGCAAGCGAAGGGCGTGTTTATCCTGGATGATCAGGCTTGAGCCGTGACACTGGATAATCCTCTTCCGCTCAAGACTCCTGAGGGCTCGGCCGGCAGTTCCGCGGGTAGTCCCCAGCATTTGCGCGAGTTCCCGCTGGGTCAGGGGAAATCTCAGACGAATTCCGTTCTTGGGCTGCTGATCGTCACGCATACACCATCGGAGGAGCACGTTCGCAAGTCTTTCTGTAACAGAGTGTGAGAGCCCAAATAGTCGGACAGACTCATGGGCCTTCCTGACGTCATTGCTCAGGCATTTAAGCACGGCCAAACACGCCGCCCTGTCATTTCGCAGAAAGTTCAAGAAGCGATCTCCTCTGATCACTTTCAGTTGGCAGGGCTCGAGGGCCTCGATGCTCACTTCGTACGGTTTTCCCGAAATCGTCGCACTCAAACCGAGGACCGCTCCTGGCTCCGCGATTCCCAGGCAGACTGACCTGCTAGTTTCAGAAGCTGTGGAGACTTTGACGTGACCTAAGCAAAGGACGGAGATCTCACGGGGCGATTGTCCCTGAGAGAAAAGTACATTGCCCTTTGGACAGGCAGCAGTGAAACCCAGCGTTTGCAACGTCTCAAGAGTGGGGCGGGGCAGATCACAAAACAACCTCCCCACTCGCAGCTTGCACCGCAGACAGCTCCCCGTGATCTCAAGCCCATAGGATAATGGCATATTGCATTGTCGAGGTTGAGATTCACATTAACGACAACCACAGTACCATGAATGAATCATCCGCGCTGAAAGTCTCTTGCTGATTGCCTGGGGCCCAATTTACCCGGTTGCCTTCTTGGGCGTGTTCGAATTCTCTGCGGAACGCCGGGCCAGGAGCACCGTTTCTTGCCACATCGTGCCATCGGAGTCTGGAGGAGGAGTATCCCTGCTTGTCGGGGCATCTGCAATATTCCTCTCATCCGAAAGGTTCTTGAGGTAAATGCACGCTTCCAGTGTCACAACGTTATGTGCTCGCGGCCACTGAGTGTGCGCCCAACGTCACTGAAATTTCAGTTCAGTGGGCAGAACATATTGAAAGAGACTTGCAAGAGTTGCCTCTCGCCAGTAATTCTGCGGAATACATCGCAAACGCTGGATTCCCGTGAGACTCACGGGCGCAGCCTTCTACCCCTTCAACCAACATAATGTTGAGGACGCCATGCTCGCCAAATGCGCCAATCCAGCCTGTTCCGCTACATTCCATTATTTCCATGAAGGAAAGCTATTCGCAATTGAGTCGAGGATTGATTGGCCAAGGAGGGGACCGCCTGCTGATCTGAAATACACGGGCAGATCACACAGTCCCCAATATTTCTGGTTGTGCTCCTCATGCTGTCGTGCCATGACGGTTCAACCCGATGGCGATCATGGGGTCACCATAGTGCCTACGCGACGAGCACCGCGGGATGTTTCCATCATCGACCATCGTGTGGAAATGGTCGCGTGAAAGACTCGATCGTGGGCGCGAAGTCGCACGGTGTCGGAGGTGTTTATGAGGATTGTTAAGAATACACTCCAGGTTCTAAGAAATGAACTGCAGTTCGTGCGGAAGGGTGGCTACCGCGCACCGCTGGTATGGAGGGCTCCTCTGATCTTTGAGGACTCGCCCACCTGCCCCAAAGAAAGATGCTCTGCTTGCCCGGATTCCGACTGTGTGCTGATGAGTTTTGTTCCGAAAGGATGCCGTTACGAGGCTGCCCCATGTCGTCATATTCCCCTAAATGAATTAGGCGAAACGGTAGATAGCCTGTACAGGACAGGGACGAACAAAGAGATTGAACAGACGCTTCAAAGCTGGCTGCTGAAGACCATCCGGCAAATCGAAGAACCATCCGAACGGCGGTGGCTTGAAAAGGCGGCTTAAGGAAGTACAACTGGGGTTGAACAGATCCCCAACACGCCAAGTCTCTCGACAGGTTCGGCTTGATTTTCGAGCCGAACAGGGCAGAATTCGCTCGAGAAGGGTTATCAGAGTCCGTCGCCCAAGCAGCATCGGCTCGAACCCAGGGGAAGGATTCAATTGTTGAAAACGTGCTGCGGAGGTGAGTGGTGCCGTGCGTCAAGGAGCAAACCCGTCTTTCAATCAAGAACATATTGCTGGCCACAAAGCCTTCCGAGTCTTCGGAAGCGATCCTGGCCTACGTGGTCGGTCTCTCCCGGCGGTATGGCGCAAGCATATTTCTTGCGGACGTGATTTCTCCCAAAGCGATTTGCCAGATCGTCAGCAATCTAGAAGTCGACTTGGCCGTAGTCGCTACAGGTCAGAGATTGCGGGAACTTGGCACACCATCCATACCTGAGGACATTTTGCCCCTGGTGCCGTGTCCCGTGCTGATCATTGGCCCGGCGGTCACGTACACGGGGCTGGCGAGGAAGGCACTTGAGCGGATCGTATACGTCACTGATTTCTCGACTAGCTCCTTGGAGGCTTTGCCCTACGCAGTTGCTTTGGCCCAAGACAATGAAGCACAGCTCGCATTGGTGCACGTCGCAGAGAAAACCACGATGGGTCCTTTCCATTACGGAAATCCCAGAAATGTCATATTCCGAAAACGGCTCGAAAGCCTACTGGGGTCAACCCCCGGTTTTTTCTGCAAACCCGAATTTATAGTTGAATACGGCGACCGCGCGAAAGGATTGGTTAGGGTGGCTGCGAACGTGAAGGCGAGTCTGATTGTGATGAGCGTACGAGGAATTTCAGCAACAGTCTCCGCGCGGGTGTCGTGGTTCGTGGGTGGTCAGATCGTCTGCCGCGCGCACTGCCCAGTGCTCATGGTGCGTGGGTGATCGTCTGACAATCCTCTGAAGGGGAGCCACCTGCGTATTCGGCGATGTCTTGGCCTTCTTTCTCTCCCCAGAGTCTGCACAGAAAGCTAGCCATACTGTCCTCCGGACGACGATTTAGGCCTACATCGGCGTGGCTCGGTCTCTCCTTTTGGTCGCTTGCGGCTCACGGGTTGGTTTTGGGCTACTAGCCTGAAATTCCGTGCTGCAGCTAGGCAGCGCCGCCTTTCTTTATCGTTGTCAGAGTGTGCTGCCAAGTCCTCCAGGAACTGAGCCGTCGTTTCGTATTGGTCCGTGGTTCCTGCAGAATCCCCGTCTAATTTCTGCAAAGCACATTTCATCGCACGAGCCTCCAGGGTCCGCGCTGCGTGACGCCCTGCGAGCAGGCCTGGATGATCACTTAAGCCGCAGTGGCTGCAGTTTCGACCTTCTGCCTGGCAGCCTTGGGGAGTTCGAACTTGAGCAGTCCCGCCTACAATTCGACCACTGAGCTCTCTGGTATCACCTCTGTTGCAAGGTCAATGAACTGCAGGATCTGGTCGGGATACCAGTCGATGTACTCGACTTTTCCTCCCTCAGTTTCCGTCACATTCGCTTCCTTTTTGCCCACAATCGTAATGCAGCGCCCTCGATACTGACTCTAAATTCATTCTCTTCGAAACCGAAGACATTGGCGCGAACACTCATCCGACTCCTACGTGGAAACGGAAACTGGGCGCAGCAGTTCTGAATCCGCTCGGAACCAATCTTCCCAGTCGTGACCGTGTTCACAGCCACGCGTCTCAAACAACTCATGGGCACGGCGTGTGATCGCAAGCTGCACCTGTTGCATCTCCCAGCGGAGAGTCCTCGATGTTCCGCAGACTTAACAATGTGCTGGGTGTATCAGATTGCTGCGGTTGGAACGCCCTTGCAGGCGAGGGCGAGCCGTCATGGATGGTCCATTGTGAAAAGAACACACTGCAACATTTTGATTCTCATCACGCCCCTCCAGAGGCGCAGTGACAGAGACGAGCGTCACGAAGGCACGTGTCAGCACTCACGAACGACACCGCTCCGTTCCGCCAGCGGCACAATTTGGGGGCGTTAGGTTCGCGCCCCAGGAAAGCAACCGTCGCTACGTTCAGGCCGCCGCGGCGATGCGTGGCCCGCTGATCGAGAAGGGCCTCTGGTGTTCGAAAGCCCGCTCCCGACGGCCCACGATCGTGTATTTTG
>PKUV01000189.1 GCA_003131315.1 Acidobacteriaceae bacterium | reverse complement strand
TCGCCGCATCTTCTCGCGCTTCAACAAACTCGACGTTGCCTTCCTCGCCTTCCTCAACTTCGCCCTGATCGTCGAGGCCCTATGATAGTGTTAACACGCCCTAGTGCCGTGTCGCGTGAATTCGTGGCACAAATCCACACCGTCATCCTGAGCGAAGCGAAGGACCTATGCATTTGCATCCGCCCCAATGCATAGGTCCTTCGCTTCGCTCAGGATGACAACTTATAAAGGCGACCGCACCTCCTTCATCATTTACACTTTTACCCGTGAACGCCGAGATCATCGCCGTCGGCTCTGAGTTGCTCACTCCCCATCGCCAGGACACCAACTCGCTCTACCTTACCGAGAAACTGAATGAACTGGGCGTCGAAGTGCGTTTCAAGTGCATTGTGGGCGACGACCTTGAAGGACTGACCGCGGCCGCTAAACTGGCCATGCGGCGTTCGGACATTATCATTTTCATGGGCGGCCTCGGCCCCACTGAAGATGACCTGACGCGCGAAGCGGTGGCCGACGCGCTGGGTTTGAAACTGCAACGCGATCCCCAGATCATCGCGAAACTCGAAGAGCGCTTCGCCAAACGCGGCATGAAGATGTCCGCCAACAATGCCAAGCAGGCCGACATTCTGACCAGCGCCGCGGTGTTACCGAATTCGCTCGGCACCGCGCCCGGCCAGTGGATCGCCGGAAAGTACGACAGTCAGGAACGCCTCCTGATGCTGCTCCCCGGCCCTCCCTACGAACTCAGGGCGCTGTTCGAAACCGAATGCATTCCGCGACTGCGCGCCCGGATCCCGCCCCAGCACATCGCCACTCGCACGCTCAAAATGGCGATGATGCCAGAGTCGCAAGTGGACGCGCGGGTCGCGCCGATCTACAAAACGTATGCCGACGTGCAGACCACGATCCTCGCGGGAGCGGGCGAGATTCAACTCCACTTGCGCTGCCGGAAGGATTCGCAAGCGGATGCCGAGGCGCGCGTCGAGGAACTCGCCGAAAAAATCGAGGATGAGCTCGGCGACGCCATCTTCTCTCGTAAGGGTGAGACCATCGAGCAGATCGTCAGCTATCTGCTGCAGATGCGCAGCATGACGCTGGCCGTGGCTGAATCCTGCACCGGTGGCCTGCTGGCCGAGCGCATCACTTCGCTCAGCGGCAGCTCGCGTTATTTTCTGGGCGGCGCCGTGGTCTACTCGAACGAACTGAAAACGCAGTTCGCGAACGTTCCCAAGGCGCTGATCGACCAGCATGGAGCGGTCAGCCGCGAAGTCGCGGCGTCCATGGCCGAAGGCATCCGCAAGCGCTGCCTCTCGAGCTACGGGGTCGGAATCACCGGAGTCGCCGGCCCGAGCGGCGGAAGCGAGCAGAAGCCCGTGGGTCTGGTCTACATCGCGCTCGCGGGAGAAGAAGGCACGCAGGTTGTCGAACGCAATTTCCCGGGCGACCGCAAGCGCATCCGCCAGTTCGCGACGCAGCAGGCGCTGGAGATGATCCGCAGGGCGCTCGTGTAAATCATGCGAATATTTATCGGCATCGATCTCGAATCTGAAGTCCGCGTGCGGATCTCGCGCTTCCTCGAAGGCGTTGAGGGCTTTGCGCCCGATGCCCGTTGGGTGCGTCCGGAGTCGCTGCACATTACGTTGAAATTCATCGGAGAACAAACGCCAGAGCGGGTCGAGGCCATCGCCGAACGTTTGCGGCGGGTCGAAAGCAGCGTGTTCGACATTCGCTCTGCCGGATACGGATTTTTTCCTACCGCGAAGGCTCCGCGCGTATTCTGGATCG
Source organism: Acidobacteriaceae bacterium (assembly GCA_003131315.1). Classification (GTDB taxonomy): domain Bacteria; phylum Acidobacteriota; class Terriglobia; order Terriglobales; family Acidobacteriaceae; genus Acidiflorens. The sequence goes on along the minus strand of PKUV01000189.1, from coordinate 6,043 downwards.
GAATCCACGCCGGACCGCAACTAGCCGAACTGGCCGAAAGCATCGATACGGCCACAGCCGAACTTGGTATTCCACGCGAAGACCGGCCTTTCAGTCCCCATCTAACTCTTGCGCGCGCCGGCGGCAGATTGGGCTCGCCGAAATGGCGCAAAGGCGACGGCCCCAACGCAACGTTCGCAGTGCTCGAAAAGCGGCTCGCCGCGATGTCCGAGCTCGATTTCGGCACAATGACGGCCAACGAGTTTATTCTCTATCAGAGCCAGCTTTCACCGGGAGGATCGAAGTACACGAAGCTGCAACGCTTTCCGCTGCGGCCGCTCCAACGCAGCTGAATAACTAGTGACCGCGTGATGAGTCATACGGTGGAGGGACGGGCGGGGACGCCCGGCTCTCCACCAGCAAGCTTGGATCGACATTGGATCGATGAACATGAATCCCTATCTCATCACCGCCGCCGTGAGCTACCTGCTGGGATCCATCCCGTTTGGCTACCTGCTGGTGCGGATTTTCAAGGGTGAGGATGTACGCACGAGCGGCAGCGGCAACATTGGCGCGACGAACGTGGCCCGGAAGTCTCCTGCACTCGGGGTTGCGACTCTGCTTCTCGACGCCGCCAAAGGCTTGGCTGCGGTTCTAGTGGCGCGGGTGCTGTTCAGCGGGCCACATCAGCAACTCATCATGACCACGGCGGCGTTCTTCGCCGTGCTCGGCCATCTGTTTCCCGTCTGGCTCAAGTTTCGCGGAGGCAAGGGCGTCGCCACCAGCCTGGGAGCTTTTATATTGCTCACCCCGAAATCCATTTTGTGCATGGTGGGCCTGTTTTTGATGATCGCCGTCGCCTTCCGCTACGTCTCGCTCGGTTCCGTCGCGGTGGCAGCAGCTTTTCCGCTGCTGGCCTGGGCCCTCCACGAATACGTGGACTCGCGACAACTGGTTTTCATCGCCTTGGTTTCGGCGCTCGTCATCTGGAAGCACCGCCAAAACATCGGCCGTCTCGCCGCCGGAACGGAATCAAAGTTAGGAACAAAGTCAGAAACAAAGTCAGAAACGTTAGGAGCAACACGCCAATGAGCCGCATTGCCATCATCGGCGCAGGCGCCTGGGGCACCGGACTGGCAATCGTCCTGGGACGTAAAGGGACACACCATCTCCCGCACAATGTCCGGCTCTGGGCGAACGAACCGGAAGTTTCCGAGGGCATCGCAAGAAGCCGAACCAACGAACACTTCCTGCCGGGCTTCATCCTGCCGGAATCAATTGAAGCCACCAGCGATCTGAACACCGTGCTCGACGCCGCGGAGATCGTCGTCAGCGTGATGCCCTCGCAGCATTGTCGAGCTCTGTTCGAACGCATGGCGCCGGCGCTCAGCCCGGAGATACTTTTCGTCAGCTGCACCAAAGGACTCGAAAACGGAACTCTACTGCGCATGACCGAAGTGATTGGCGATGTCTTGCGAAGCCGCAAGTTCACCGCTCGCGTGGCAGCGCTCAGCGGCCCGTCTTTTGCCAAAGAGGTAGCGCGCGGCGATCCGACCGCCGTCACTGTGGCATCCGTCGACGGCGAAGTGACGCGCGCCGTGCAGCACGCGTTCAACGATTCCCGCTTTCGCGTCTATACCAACGACGACGTGATCGGCGTGGAGTTAGGCGGCGCGTTGAAGAACATCATCGCCATCGCCGCCGGCGTCTGCGATGGCCTCGGCCTCGGCCACAATTCGGTAGCGGCGCTGATTACGCGAGGTCTCGCCGAAGTGGCGCGCCTGGTCGTGGCCTGCGGTGGCCGCCTCGATACCATGGCTGGACTCGCCGGACTGGGCGATCTGGTTCTAACCTGCACCGGAGATCTCTCGCGCAACCGCAGCGTCGGCGTTGAACTGGGCAAAGGCCGCAAACTGCCCGACATCATCGCCGACATGCGCGGGGCAGTGGCCGAAGGGGTTTTCACCACCAAAGCCGCGGTTGGTTTAGCCCGTAAGAAGAACGTCGAGATGCCGATCACCGAGCAGATGTTCGCCATCCTCGAAAATGGCAAGTCGCCGCAACAGGCCATCGAAGAACTGATGACGCGCGCGGCGAGGTCTGAAATCTATTAAGTGTGGCGCGGACACTCCTGTCCGCGCAGGCTTTGCCCACGCCCATGCAGTCTCGGTCATCGCGGCCCGCCCGCCCAGACTGCTATTTTCATTGCGCCACAGCGGGCTTGTTCAAGCCGGATGCCCGTGGCAGCGCAACGGTCGTAAATCCTCCGCTGCCGGAAGACGTCGAGGCCAAGAACTTTGCAGTTACGCTCGAACCCGAGAGTGGCTCGCACGAATCTCCGCGTGGAACGCCTGTGGGCGTGGGCGAGTAAGAACTGCGTGGTGCCCGGAGACGGAATCGAACCGTCACGGAGCTTTCGCCCCTCGGGATTTTAAGTCCCGTGCGTCTGCCAGTTTCGCCATCCGGGCACTTTTGTAAACTATTGAAACAGAAACCTATTGTACATTTTCAGTTCCCTTCTCTCGCGTCTCCGCAGTCTCAACTGTGGCCGTACTGTGGCCGAACTCCCCATTTCCCCTTTTTTCGTCGAGGCGGCGCGATGCATCGGCGAGGTCCGCCTGATCGACGATGTTGTAGCGCTCGAAAACGTTCCGAGTCTTCCATCCGCCGATGCGCATGATGACTCCCTCACTCACTCCCAGGCGGCGGAGGTTGCGGGCGCCGGTGCGTCGAAGGTCATGGAACAACAATTCCGGCACGCCCGCGGCCGCACAGACTTTGGCCCATGCCCCGCGAAAGTCCTTCACTCGCGCGCCGTTCTCGCGGCTGAATGCGTAATCCTCGGCTTTTTTCCCCGCGGTGCACGCCCTCAGCAATTCGAGAGTCTCATTTGTCATCACCACGGTTCGACCGTCCGAGTTTTTTGTTGTACCGGGATCGAGCCGAATTACGCGAGCGAGCAGATCGACTTGAGCTACGCGCAGGTTGAGCAGTTCACTTTTCCGCCATGCGAAGTTAGAGGCCACCGCGAGCAGAGCGCGCAACCACAAACCCTCGGATGCGCAGCCCTCCGCCAGTCGTCCATACTGCTCATCGGCGAGAAATCCTTGCCGACCTTTCGGCTCTTCCAGGTGTGGGAATGCCGGAATCGTTTGCACTTTCGGCGGAGATGACTTGCGCGCGACATTGAACGCGCGGCGGAGGAAACTCAGTTCTCGGTTGATCGTCGCGTTCTGCGCGCCCTGAGTCTGCCGGTGCTCGACATAGGCCCGAAGCAAATCGGTTGAGATGTCGCCGGCCTTCGCGTTCTGAAAGAACGGAGCCAAGTGGAGATTCCATCTGCGCTCTGACCATTCGAGAGACTTTTGGCCTCTGATCTCGCCCGTGCGGTACTGCGTCAGCAAACTTTCCGCCAGTTCGCAGACTCGAATGCGCTGCGCACTTGGGGCGAAGGTTCCATTCTGAATTTGGCCCATTCGCTCCTGTAGCTTCTTTTCAGCCTTTTTGATCGAGGTCGAGCGGGTGCTTTCGCGGATTCTGCGGCCGCCCGCGCTGTAGTACTGAAGCCAGTACATCTCGCTGCCCGATCTCTTGAACACGCTGCCCGTGAATCGTGGTCTGCTCATAAGTTCATCGCCTTTCCCGAATGCCGATATTGTCTTTCTGTTTGTGTAGATCGTAGAGCGTTCTCCGTTTTGCGTTGTTGCGCGCGCGCCAGTCCGGGTCCGATTGATAAGCCTTAATTCTGCAGGACTCGCTGCAGAAGCGCTGTCCGGGCAACTTTGTAAACGTCCATTTGGCACATCCGTCACAACGTTTCACGCTCAAGATCAGACCCATTTGCCTGAGTCTCTGGACGAGGAGCAGATTAGAGGACTCCCAAAACGCATCCCCTGTCAGCTTTGTTCCGGAAACCAGAATGGTGTGCTGCGCAATGACTTTGAATTTGTAGGCATAGCGATCGAGAAGTTTCTGCAAGCGCAGATACATCGCGCCGCGACCTGTCTTCTTTTCGCCGGGAAGCCATACCTGGCGAACATATTTCCCGAGTTTGTTGTAGATCTCCACGATCTCCGCGACACGTCGTCGCCCGTCGCTTTGTCCAGAGTTGAGCCATGACACAAGCTGGCTCGCTTCCACCTCGCCCGAGAATTTATGCTTGCGTTTCGTCATACGCACTTTCCGTCATACGGCGATTACGAATATACCTTGAACGCTATCGGATAGCAAGGCATTATTTGCGTGTAACTGGAGGCCACATGCAAAAGACAGTTAACCAAGTGAAAAGACTTGAGGCGGCGTTTTGGACGGCGAGGCAGTGTGCGGACTATCTCGGATGCAGCACCGGTGCGATCTGGCTTTGGAAGCGCTCTGGGAAACTTCCCTTCTACTCGCAGGGACGCGTGGTGAGATTCAAGCGCGAAGACGTTGATCGGCTGATGAGCAGTAGCGAGAAAAACGCGTAGGCGGCGTAATGACGACCGACAAACAATCCGGCAGAAGCCAGGAGGAGCGAATCCTCTGGGCACTGCAGGCCGCCTGGCCGAACTGGGTGCCGGCGCCGGAGCTGGCGAAGATCTCGCTGCAGTACAGCGCGAGAATATTTTCGCTTCGAAGGCGGCGAGGATGGCAAATTGCCAATCGCGTCCGCATCGTGGACGGGAAAAAGCACGGAGAGTTCCGCCTCGGCTCGCGGCCGGTTCCATCAAACGCGGAATTGCGCCGCGGCGCCGCGCCATCTCCAACCGCGAGCAAGGAAGAATTGTCCCGGCAGTCGCAGGCTCGCCAATGGATCGCAGGCGCCAGGGCCGAACCCGCACAGGCCGCACTCTTTGGCGAGAGATCGCCGGAAAGGCATCGCGACGATGGCTAACCTTCCCTGGTTCAAATTTTTCGCGGCCGATTACATGCTCGATTCTAAGGTTGACGCGCTCCCACTTGATGCCCGCGGGCTCCTGATCAGTATGTGGTCGCTGTGCCACCTGGAAGGATCTTGTCCGGCCGATCCCGACGAGATCGCCCGTAAGACTCGCATCCCGGCGCAATGCGTTTCGCAATGCGTTTCGTTCTTCGACCTGCGCAACGGTCGCCTGTACAGCCATCGCATGGAAGGCGAGAAGGCGAGGTCAGCGTCCGCCAGCGCCAGCGCGCAGCAGCGTTGGAAACAAAGCACTTGCGTGGATCGCAATGCGAACCGCAATGCGAACCGCAATGCGAACCGCAATGCGAACCGCAATGCGAAAACCTATGCTCAGAGTCAGAGTCAGAGTCAGAGTCAGAGTCAAGATCAGAGTCAAAAGCAGAACAAGATCAAGAGCGTGGGCGCTAACGCGCCCGCCTCGCGCGCAACACAACTCCCGGAAGGTTTTCAGCCAAACGAAAACCACAAGCGCCTAGCTGAGGAGTTAGGCGTCGACCTAGAAAGCAGCTTTCCTGCCTTTTGCGACTACCACAAATCGAAAGGCAGCACGTTCAAGGATTGGAACCTGGCCTTGAATACCTGGGTACGGAGAGAACGCAACTTCAAACACGGAGGCGCAAATGGAAACCGGACAGAAGACAGGCAATCCCGACTACTTGCCGAGTGCGAAAAAGCAATCAACTCACTGGGCGATTGAACAACTCACAATTTTAGCCGTGGCTTTCGGTTCGCCGCCCGACGTCACAGCGGAACGTTTGCGCATCTATGCCGATGACTTGGCGGACCTATCGCGGAAGCAACTGGAAACGGCATTGACCAGAGCGCGCCGTGAATTGAAATTCTTTCCTAAAATCGCTGAACTGCGCGACCTGGCCGGCGCCAGTCCAAAACAAGGGCAGGATGCCGAGGGTCGCAAGGGGTGGGATGTAGTGACCCAATTCGTCGGTAAGTACGTTGGCAACGATGTGTATGGGAATTTCGGGCCTGAGCACGGCTGGCACGCAAAGACGTTCCCCAAGCTCAGTGATCGCATCCTCGACACAGTGCGGCGCACGGGCGGATGGAAAGTCTACAAGTGCATGACAGACGAAGATTTCCCTTTTGTGCAGAAACGATTCTTTGGGTAGTGGGCTACTTTGAATT
>PKUV01000081.1 GCA_003131315.1 Acidobacteriaceae bacterium | reverse complement strand
GAACTATCTGGACGGCGTACTACTGCCGTGACCGTGTGATTGCGAGAGCAAGACTGGCAACTGTTGTTGGCCCAGGAAGCTCTCCGAGCGACATCTGGCTGTACGAAACTTCTTGCGGTCGCGGCACTGCGGCACTAGTGAGACTTCATCCCAACCGGCTGTAACACTCTTAATTCAGAGGCGCAGTGGACGGGTCGGTCAGAGCGATCAATTTTCCAAGCGGATAGTCTTCTTTTGTAAGAGGAGTCTCAGGCTCTGGGTTGACGATGGTCAGCACATCGCCGCTGAGAGTTCCCCGGATGACAAGACGGTCCCCTTCGATGGCGACAACTCGGTATTGCTCGTCGAAGATTGACATCCTCTCTCCCATGCGCTGATTGGATGCGCAATTCCATATCGGCGATGCTTGCCCTTGCCGCGGACACTCGTGGGAAACGAGTTCTACAACACAAAAGAAATGCTGGGTTCTGAGTGCACTGGTCACAATTGACCAGCCTTGCCGCCGGGCAGTACTGCATCATGTAGTCATGAAAGCCGAGAAGAAACCAGCCATGGTTGTTCGTTGCCCCACTTGTGGTGCCAAGCCGCGAGAGAAGTGCGAGCTTAGCACTGGACTGCCCCGCACCGAGCCGCATCCAGCCCGGCGCTTGGCGGCTGAGAAAGAGTAACGGGGTCGTCTGCAACACCGGGTTGGCCTGGCTCGACAGGCTCCTCCGGTGAAGCACATGAATGACTCAAGTCTGTTTCCAATCTCCGGGCCGGAGAACGTGCTCAACCTCTGGCCCCTGCTGCATCTCGTTCGGACGATCGCCGGGCCTCAGCGCCATCCAGGTAGCAGCTTTGTTGAACATGGCGCGAGTGTGCTGAAACGATGGCATAGGGCAGGCCCAGAAAACGCTTCGCCACGATTCCGGTCACTTCGAGGCCATTGAAGTGTTGCTCACTTACCTTGCCTAAAATCCGATGCAATGCGTGCTGCATCTTCTTCGCCCCAAGCGCGCCAAAAAACATCACCTTCACTTCCGCCGCGATAAAAAAGAAATTCCATCCCGCGGCGCGAATCTTGCGGTCAAGAGCGAAGCCATCGAGCGCCTTGACCACGCTCCATTGCCCCGAGTAGGGCTCACTCTCCAGCCCAAGGAGCTGCGGCCATTCCGACATCAGGACCGTGCCGACTTGAACTTCTGGGGGCACGGAAGACTCCTCCCGCGAGCCCACCTCATCGTGGCAAGCTCTTGGCTCCGCAGGAGATGCAAGCCGCCTGGTTTGACGGACTCACTGCTCCTCGATGCCTTCAAGGCTCGTCCATTTTCTCTCGAAATACTGTCCAGAATGGCTCACTTTCAGAACCCCAACCAGAAGGAGCTTGGCGGTGTGCGGCGTCACAAATTTATGGTGCAAGCCACCTTTTAGGATTAGAATTGCAGGTGATGGGTCCCCCTTCACCAGCGAATAAGAAGAGCCGCGAGTTCGATCCCAACACCTTCCTCGCAACCATTGGCGAGGGCAGGAGGACCCTGACTTTCGCCAAGAAGCAGGGAATCTTCGCGCAGGGGGATACGGCGGACGCGGTCTTCTACATCCAAAAAGGCAAAGTGATGCTCACCGTCGTCTCCAAGACTGGCAGAGAAGCGACGATCGGCATGTTAACTGACGGAAACTTCTTTGGCGAAGGTGCGCTGGCAGGTCAGGCCCTGCGCATGGGATCTGCGGCCGCCATGACGGATTGTGAAATTCTGCGGATCGACAAAAAAGCAATGATGAATGCCCTGCACCGCGAACACGCGTTTTCCGATTTGTTCGTGGCGTATTTGCTGGCGCGGAATGTCCGTTATGAAGAGGATCTGGTCGACCAGTTGTTTAACTCCAGCGAAAAGCGGCTGGCTCGAGTCCTTCTTCTGCTCGCTCATTTTGGCAAGGAAGGTGTGCCCGAGACTGTGGTCCCCAAAATCAGTCAGGAGAGTTTGGCCGAGATGGTGGGAACCACTCGTTCGCGGGTGAGCTTTTTCATGAACCGGTTCAGGAAACTGGGTTTTGTCGATTACTCCGGCGGCCCGGAAGGCGGGTTGCAGGTCCACAGCTCGCTGCTTGGTGTAGTTCTGCACGATTGAACGCTTCCACGTAGTTCTGCGCGATTGAAGAGCCTCCACGAAAGCGGTCGCGAAATGACTTCTCCCTATTGCGCTCACCAGCTCCCGCGCTTGCGGGTGGAATGGTCCCTCTCCCCGTTGTGGGAATGGGTGCGAATCGTCTTCCGTTGGTGCCTGCGAAAGTGTGCGGCCCAAAAGAGGACTTATGCAGATCGCGCGGGGCAATCAGAATAATCCCATGCCGGACCCGGAGCAGCGTCAAGCGCGTAATAACGGTTCAAGATGCATCCTTTTCTTAATGTGAGCAATTTTGAACAGATTCATTACAGTCCATTCGGCTAAAGTTCTTCCCAACTAGCAAGATTCCACTGTGCGGCAGCAGTTAAGCCGAGAGGAAGAAGGATGACGGTCATGCGTACATACAACAATCATAAGATCTGGTTCACGGCATTCCTGCTGCTCATTGTTGTTGGCGCCGGATGCGGCGATCCCGACAAGACCGGCAGAAACCCGGGCGTGACCCCGCCTACAGTGATTTCCGTAGCCCCTCCTGATGGTGCCGCCGGTGCATGTCCCAACACAATAGTCACCGCCACCTTCAGCAAGGCGATGAATCCTGCATCGATCAATGACACGACCTTCACGTTGACAGGGCCGGGCAACGCATCCGTGCCAGGAGTAGTTACCTACGATGCGTCAAGCAACACTGCGACCTTTACGCCATCAAGCACTCTCGCGCTGAATACCCTGTACACCGCCACGATTACGACCGGAGCTATAGACGTGTATGGCAATGCGCTAGCGAGCAACTTTGTATGGACCTTCACAACCGGTGACTCAATATGTCAGTCAGGTCCGCCCACGGTAATTTCCGTAGCCCCCCCTAATCTCGCTAGCGGTATATGCCCCAACACCGTAGTCATTGCCACCTTCAGCAAAGCGATGAATCCTGCCACGATCATCAGTCCTGCCACAACCTTTACTTTGACAGGGCCGGGCACTACACCCGTGGCAGGACAGGTTACCTACGATGCGTCAAGCTATGCCGCGACCTTCACACCATCCAGCAATCTCGCACTGAACACCCTCTATACCGCCACAATTACGACCGGAGCCCAGGACCCGTCTGGCAACGCACTGGCAAGTAATTATGTATGGAGCTTCACAACATCTGTCGCGGCGTGTCAAGCGTCCACCGTACCGTTGGGATCGGCCTGCAGTTTCGGAATTTTGGGCGCCACCCCCTCCGTTACCAGTAGCGGCCCCACCAACGTTACGGGAGATGTGGGAATATGGCCAGCAGCTTCGATCGTTGGATTTCCGCCGGGAACATTAACCGGCGCGAAACACGCGGGCGATGCGGTTGCCCAGACGGCCCAGGGTGACTTGACCACGGCGTATAACTACGCCGCGGCAGCAGCAGGAGGGGCCGTCCTCCCCGCAGATATAGGAGGGGAAACACTCGCTCCTGGCGTTTATAAGACGACGAGCGCCCAGCCCACGCTGGGAATAACCGGGAATCTCACCCTCGATGGTGGAGGCGATCCAAATGCCGTCTGGATCTTCCAGATCGTGTCCTCACTGACGACGGCAGCGACGAACAGCCAAGTCATTGTACCCGACGACCCCACGGCTCATAACGTGTTCTGGCAGGTCGGTAGTTCGGCGACGCTTGGAACTACCACAACATTCGCAGGAAACATTATGGCGCAGGCGTCCGTCACGCTTGGTACTGGCGCGACACTGAATGGCAGAGCGCTGGCCCGGACGGGCGCAGTCACATTGCTAAGCAATCCGGTGAATGTACCTCCCTGTCCGTGAGGTAGTCGGTAGGAGGTATTCGGTAGTGAGATTAGCTTGAGGCTGGTCCACTACCGGGCAGGCTGGAAAAGCATGATTTCATGTTATTGAAGTTCGGAGGAATTGGCACATGTCATCTTATTCTCAGAACCCTTGTGGCCGTGTTGCAGTTATGCGGTTGGCAGTAGTTGCTGTCCTGTGCAGCGTTGGCACGCTCGCGGCAGCGCAGGATCAGCCTGCTCCCAAATGGGAACTTTTCGGCGGGTACTCCTTCTTCCATCCAGGCGCCGATGTGCATGGCCTGCTTCCATTAGGAGTGTCCCCGGTGAGCAGCCGCCTGGAACCGAATCCGCGCGGCGCGGGCGTCAGCCTCACCTATGACTTCAATCGCTGGTTCGGCCTCACACTCGATACCAGCATCAGTCGGGGCAGCGGTGAGACCGGGGTGGCCAATCGAATTGACGACGCCGCTTTCTCCAACCTCTCCCTGGGTCCAAAGATTACTTTCCGCAGCGCTCATTTCTCTCCATTTCTTGAGGCGTTAGTGGGCGACCACCGCCTTATGCCTGATGCCTTCCACGATATCGACAGATTAGGGTTCATGGCCGGCGGCGGTCTTGATGTCAACGTGGGCAGGCACGTTGCTTTGCGGCTACTCAGGGCCGACTACGTAATGTCCAGCTATCGGTATGGTCCTTCGGCCACGACTCCGAGCACCGATCTCAGGGGAGTAAGACTGCAAAGTGGTCTGGTGTTTATGTGGGGCGGTGAAGAGGCTGGGCCGCCGCCTTCAGCAAGTTGCACCGTCAATCCCAGTGAAGTCATGGTGGGCGAGCCAGCGACGGCGACTGCTGCCGGCAGCAACTTCAATCCCAAGCACACGCTGAACTACGCATGGAGCAGCACCGGCGGCCAAGTTACCGGCAAGGACAATACTGCGAGCATTGACACCAATGGCGTGGCGGGCGGCAGTTACACGGTTACGGCCCATATCTCCGATCCCAAGATGAGGACGGGTGGCGAGGCTAGCTGCATGGCGAGCTTCACCGTGAAGGAACCGCCGAAGAATCCGCCGGCCATGTCCTGCTCGGCGAACCCGACGACACTCCAGGCAGGCGGAAGCTCCACGATTACCTGCACCTGCACCAGTCCGGACAACGTTCCTGTAACGGTTGGCGATTGGACGGCCAGCAGCGGCAGCATCTCCGGCAACGGCAACACGGCTACGCTGAATACGACAGGTGCATCTTTCGGTCCGATCACGGTGAGCGCAACTTGTACCGACTCTCGCGGTCTGAAGTCTCCGCCCACAACCACGCAAGTGTCGGTGGAGAATCCTCCTCCTCCTCCTCCTCAGGCCAGCAAGCTGAGCCAGTGCGACTTCCCGAACCCGGTGAAGCCGTGGCGCGTGGACAATACCTGCAAGGCGGCTCTTGACGACGTGGCCAAGAACCTGCAGCAAAATGCGGACAGCAAGCTGGTCATCGTTGGCAACGCTGATCCCACGGAGAAGCGCAAGAACCTGGCGGCAGAACGCGGCGTCAATTCGAAGGCTTATCTGGCCGGCGGCGAAGCCAAGCTGGGAATCGATCCCAGCCGTATCGAAGTGCGCACCGGGAGTGGTGGCACGAAGACGGCGGAATACTGGATCGTGCCAGCGGGCGCTACATTCGCCGGCGAAGGCACCCAACCGGTGGATGAGTCCAAGGTGAAAGCCGTTCCGGATCATCCCGCGCATCCGGCGCCAAAGAAGAAGGCGGAGGCGGCACAGTAAGCCGAGATCGTCTAATGAATAGAGCCGGTCGAGCGAAAGCTCGACCGGCTTTCTCATATGTGCCGAGCATGATCGACAGCTTGGAGGTGGAAGTCCTCTTCACAACCTGATGGAGGTGAAGTGATAGCGAAGCGCAAGGGCGTCGTCGCGAGGCGGGGTCTGAGAGAAGCGTGGAGCAAAGGCGCGAGCCGATGAACAAGAACCGGGTAGTGAGGCCTACGGTGCCGGGCGAGCGGGCATATGATCGCGAAGCCCATATCCATGAACCGGTTCAGGAAACTGGGTTTTGTTGATTACTCCGGCGGCCCGGAAGGCGGGTTGCAGGTCCACAGGTCGCTGCTTAGTGTGTTCTGCACGACTAGCTGTTCTCCGCAGCGCAATTTCCCAAGACGGTGCCGCCAAGAAAAATACTTTGAGCAATTTTGAACAGTTTTCTGAGTCCAAATGTTGAAAAGTGGAGGGTGCTGTGACCTATACCTCCTCAAGTCTTGTTCGTGACGCCAGAGGGAAACTTTCCTTGCACCGATGATAACGAAGACTTGTGATAACGAGGACTTGATATGAAAATGCTGCTGTTTGCAGGACTGCTCTTGGTTGTGCTCGGCATCGCATCCCTGGTCGTGCCGATCCCCCACACCGAGACGGAGGGCATCAAGGTCGGGAATACGAACTTCGGCGTTCAGACCAGTCACAGTGAGCGTGTTTCGCCAATCATCAGTATCGTGCTGATTGCGGGCGGGATCGCGCTGAGCATTGCTGGTACGCGTTCGCGAAACTGACGCGCGATCGCAAGTCGCTACTCAATGTAGTTCTGCGGCGCCAGGGCTCACGCCGATGGCTTTCTTTGATTCCCATTGCGTGGGCGGAAAGTTGTGGGTCAGGCCCGGCTCGGTTGCCTTGCTTTGCCGATGGCCGCACGACAGGCAGATCGCCCCCACTTCCCGGATGCCGGTCTCTTTCGATATTTCATTCTCGCGCACCGCGATCGATCCCGCTATGACCGGGCCCGCACACTTGTCACAAGAATAAGCGGAGAGGTGCAGGTACTGCTTTTTCATGGGGATCCTCAAAAACTTAAGCCACGGCCTTACACCGCACTCCGGCCGCTCACCAGGTTAATGACTAGTACCACCAGCGCAACCACCAGCAGCAAGTGAATCAGACCGCCGGCCACGTGGAGGCTAAAGCCAAGAAGCCACAAAATCAGGAGCACAACGAAAATTGTCCAAAGCATATTGATCTCCTTCGCTCATTTGAGCGTCCCCGAAAACTCATCTCGTCAACCGGTCTACCTGCGGGCTGCCAGGGATGCTGCTTTCGGTAGTGTGCCCCACTCGCAAATCTCAATACCGTTCCCGATTGCTCACTCTCATCTATCTTGTCGTGCCGGTCGGAGCGAGCGACTTCCCGCACTCCAGGCAAGACGTTTTGGACCGCGATGTGATTAGCCCGCAAAACGGGCACATCCTTTGCGATGCGAAACCGCGGGCCGGTGGCGCAAGTGACGCAAACAGCTTCGAGACGGATGCAGTGATCGTGGCGAGCCGTCTACGAAAACGATCGCGGAACTGACGAAGGACGGGTTCCATCAGCGATCCACCTTCGTTCTTTCTCCCCGTGCACGGATAGTTCCGTCATGAGGCAAGTGGCCGAAGTGCTCTTGAGGAGGGTCTCCCTTTCCGCATCTCCGCCAAGTTGACGATGACACGTCAGGGCTCGTTATTCTGTGCAAGATTGCTCACACCTGCACCAAAAAGTGTCAACCCCAGCATGGCGGAAACCGGGCACTCTGCTTTGACGAACCGGCGGAAGTGAGCAATTTAGACCAGATATTCTTCGGTCCGTTGAGTGATCATAGGGCCTGAGACGAGTACTTCTTTTCTCTCTTTCAGGTTGTCTGAACTAAGTCAGCCCATCTGAAGTCGTGTCCCCTTAGTTTCGCGATCCCAAAGGAACAATTTTATGAAAAAGATAATGTCACTGCTGTTGATGAGTTTGATCGGTCTTGTTGGAACCTTCGCGTGGGCAGGCTCGGCTCGTGAAGACACGGTCGACCGCATGCAAAAATCCGTCGATGTTCTCCACGCGGTCATGGCAACGCCCGACAAAGGTATCCCTGAAGAAGTGTTAAGCGGCGCAAAGTGCATCGTCGTAGTGCCAGACCTAATTAAGGGTGGTTTCATCATTGGCGGCAAGCACGGCCGTGGAGTAGCCTCCTGCCGTACGCCTGAAGGCTGGAGCGCGCCCGCGTTCGTCTCGGTTGGCGGCGGAAGTTGGGGATTGCAGATCGGAATCGAAGGTGTGGACCTGGTCATGCTGGTCATGAACGACCGTGGTTTACAGCATCTGCTCTCCAGTAAGTTCGAACTCACCGGTGAAGGATCGGTTGCGGCAGGCCCAGTAGGCCGTCATGCTTCCGCTGGGACTGACTGGAAGATGAACACTGAGATGCTGACCTACTCGCGTTCGAAAGGTGTATTCGCCGGCTTGACGCTCGAAGGTGCGGTAGTGGAGCAGGACAACGACTCGACGCGCGCCATTTACGGTAAGCACATGGAGTTTCGGACCATCCTTTCGGGCAAAGCGTCAACTCCACAAAGCGCAGAAGCGTTTGTGAGGGCTGTGTCCGACGCGGGTCACCAGGCACACGTCGCAGAAGTCAATGAAGACAAGAAGTAGTTGATAAGCATCTGCGAGCGAGACAGGATTCCCGCTGACCGAGACCGCGTACTCGTTTCGGTCAGCTTTACCTAATCTCCGAAAGACGGCCGAACATGAAAAGCCGTCTGCGGAGATACCTTGGCACGCAGATGGCCTGCATCACCTTGTGGCCGGTTCTGCCGATTGCACAATCATCGGATCTTGCGCAGAACCTGTCGGCCTGCCAGAACGGCTGGACCTCCTGCGACCGTTCCAGGCTAACCCAGACGGAATCGGCCGAAGTGGCTGTTGCAGGGGAACATCTCCGCTTGCAAGGAAGGCCAACAAACTTGTGACTACGCAAAACTGACTCCCACTGAAGCCAAGATGCTGGCCGATGCCGAGCATAAACGTAACTACGCGGCGTGCTTAAACGGTTACGGTTATTGCGACCCCTCTCGACTCACGCCGGAAGAAACGCATTCAATCCAGCCGAAGGACCGATAGCACTACACTACAAAAGCTTAGTACACAACAGGAGATACAAAATGAAATTGAATTGGATAGGTGGCGTACTTTTCGCAGCCGTTCTCACCATCCCCGCTTCGGCACAGATTGGGGTGTACATCGGAAGCGCACCACCGCCGATGCGTCACGAGCGGCGTGGGCCGCTTCCAGGTTCGGGTTACGCCTGGGTCGACGGGTACTGGACCCCGAATGGGCATCACTATCGGTGGGTGGCAGGGCGCTGGGACCGTCCGCCCTATGAAGGCGCATATTGGAATCATCCCCACTACGATCACTACCGGCAAGGCTGGCAGTTGCATGAAGGCCACTGGGATCATGAGAATCACGACAGGGACCACGAGGGTGACCGCGACCACCACGATCACTAGTATCGTGACCGCATGATGAGTCATACGGTGGAGGAACGGGCGTCTCGCCCGTCCAGC
>PKUV01000040.1 GCA_003131315.1 Acidobacteriaceae bacterium | reverse complement strand
TCGAACATGCACGGCGTACAACTAAGCCGCCGCGATTCATCTTCGCGGCGGGATTTCCGTAAGAGAATGCGGCCGGCGCATTACAATCGCCCTGTGTATTCTGTCGAACTCCTGGACCATTTTCAAAACCCACGAAACGCGGGTGCGGTTGAAGCTCCCGACGCCGTCGCGCAACTGGAGAACCCCGCTTGCGGAGACATTCTGGAACTCACGCTGAAACTGGAAGGGAAGCGCGTCGCCGACATTCGCTTTCGTGCCAAGGGCTGCGTTCCAGCAATGGCCTGCGGATCGGCGATCACGGAGTTGGCAAAAGGCAAGAGCGTGGAGGAGGCGCGACAGATCGGCAGGGAAGAGTTGGTTCGCAAAGTCGGTGGCCTACCGCAAGCCTCCGCACACGCAAGCCACCTGGCGATGGACACGCTCGCCACGCTCTTGCGGAACGTCTGAGCTGGCGTGAAGTCGCCCACTGAAACCCTGATTCTAAATCCAATTTGAAATTAGACAACCTCTGCTTCGATGCCCTTTTGTTTCTGAAGCCTAATGTACCGGTCTTCCTGTGATTCGCCTGGCAACAAGCGCTCATTCTCCGGCGTTTCATAGCGCATGGAGCGCCAGCTCTCGTTGCCTTCGTTCGGATCGTTTTCAGCTAGATCGTTTTCCGTCAGATCGTCGTACTCGCGTCCCGCGACCGCGGACCAAGCCGAAGCGGCAATCGGACGCCGCTCCACGCACTCGCGATCAATCACCACCCGCGTCGGCTGGGGCTCAAACGAGGTCATCCTCAGATTGGCCGACGCCGTTTGCAGCGCGTACAACATCAGCGCCGCCGTCCGATGATCAATCTGGTTCGTCGCCAGCAGCCGCAACATTTCGGCCAGTCCTACCTGGACGGAATTCGCGTCCTCGAGCGTCGGCAGCGTTATTGTCCCGTGCTCTTGGACATTCAAGTTAACCTCCATGCTCTTGCGACGCCAGCGCATGTGAAAGTAACAATGTTTCTCATCGCGTAGCGCCGGCGAAGCGCACTGCGTTCCGTTGACTTTAATATGCTGACAGCGACGAATACTTTTCGGATATAAAGACATTTTGCAGCTCCTATTTCGTGTATGAAGTGGTATGAAATTCCTGCTCGTTACTCCGAGTGTATTAACCAGTTAGTACGGGTACCCCCTCCCCCCTGTCTATTGGAATCATAGGGTTAGAGAGAAAATCCCGCAAAATCTTTGGGTTTAAAGGACTTATAGGTAAAATATTCCGGAATAAGGACTTACGGATGTCAAAGAGCTGACGATTGGGATGGTGCGGCCGGGGCGGCCTTGGTTGGGGTTGGCACACCTCGGCTGCGACACATCGTCACTATTGTCGCGCCGGGTGGGTGGGAAGTCTGTGATGGCGCACACCGGCTGATTGTGATGAAAAAATCGGCTCCGAGGGAATCGAATTTCCGGCGGACTGCCGCAGTCCCACGTTTCGAAAACCGCGAAACGTGGGGCACCCCCGTCTCTTCCTCTGCTGACACTAGCTGGGTCGGTGCGCTATCGTGTTGCCGAGATGTGGGCCACCCGCCTGTGGCTCTTAGTGGTCACCGCACATCAAGGTGTGACGCTGTTCACTGACAAGAGGCGGTCATTAGTGTTGGCATTAATTTTAGTCATTCTGTCTTGTTGGGCGCATAATGAGCGCCCAATTCCGGGACAATGTTTGGTTCGCAGCACAGGCCGCGAATCCTAAACGATAGCCTTTTCAGGAGGCTCAAAATGCGCTCCCCCGTAATGTCTGCCCTTTTTCTCTCCTTCCTTCTGGCCCTGTCGGTGGGCATGACTGCTCAGACCTCGACAACGTCAGTGCGCGGAACTGTAACCGACAAGAGTGGCGCCATGATCGCCGGCGCGAAAGTGACCCTCTCGAATCCGCAACGTGGCTTTGAGTGGTCGACAACCACCAGTCCAGCCGGTGCGTACGAGTTTTTGCAGCTGACACCGGCAACCTACACTTTGACCATTGAAGCGCCCGGCTTCCGGAAGTCGGTGCAGACCAATGTCGAACTCCTGGTCAACACGCCCGCAACCCTGAACGCAACCCTGCAGGTCGGAGCGGCTTCTGAAACCATCGAAGTCTCCGCCGAGGGAAGCATCGTGAACACGACCGACGCTTCCATCGGGAATGCCTTCAGTGAGCACCAGGTGAAGGAACTGCCGCTGGAGGGCCGGAATGTCCCGGATCTGCTGACGCTTCAGGCCGGCGTGACGTACACCGGCAACCGGCCGGACATCAACAAAGATAACGATACCCGAAGCGGGTCAGTGAACGGTGCCCGCAGCGACCAGAGCAACATCACGCTGGACGGCGTTGACGTTAACGACCAGGGAAGCGGATATGCGTTCACGTCCGTTCTACCGGTCACGCTGGACTCGGTCGAGGAGTTTCGTGTGACCACCTCGAACTACAACGCGGACCAGGGCCGCTCTTCCGGTGCCCAGGTAGCGTTGGTTACGAAGAGCGGCACCAATGCTATCCATGGATCGCTCTACGAGTATCTTCGCAACACCGCCACCAGTGCCAACGACTATTTCATAAAGGGGTCCGAAATTGCCCAGGGTTTGCCCAATAAGCCCCCCAAGCTGATTCGCAACATCCCGGGTGGCTCTCTGGGCGGCCCCATTCTCAAGAACCGGTTATTCTTCTTCGCCAATTTCGAAGCTACCCGGCAACGCGAAGAGAACAGCGTGATACGGATCGTCCCCTCGGACTCACTCCGCCAGGGAATCCTCCAGTATCAGGACGTGAACGGTGGGATCACGACGTTGACAGCGCAGGACATCCTGAATATGGATCCCGCCGGCCTCGGGCCCAATCCAGCCTCCATGGCTTACTTCAACACGTATCCCTCTCCGAACGACATTTCCGCCGGTGACGGGTACAACTTTACAGGGTATCGGTTCAAGGCGCCGGTCAAAATCGACAAGAACTATTACATCGGGCGCCTGGACTACAAAATCACCCAGAATGGTAATCACACTTTGTTCTGGCGCGGCGCCGCCCAGAACGTAACCGATGCCGGTGTGCCGTTCTTGCCCGGCCAAACCCCCCAACACAGCCGCACCGACCACAGCAAAGGATTCGTGGCCGGGTACACGGCGCTGCTCAGCCCTACCCTGGTAAACAATTTCCGTTGGGGATTTACGCGCCAGTCCATGGGAGACCAGGGCAACAGCAACCAGCAGTGGGTCATTTTCCGCGGCCTGGATCAGGGCTATACCCGTAGCCGCAACTACCAGATGCCGGTTCATAACTTCGTTGACGACGTGTCCTGGCATAAGGGACGCCACACGTTCGGGTTCGGAACCAACCTCGCCTTCCTGCGCAACCCGCGCCTGAGTACCCTGGGGTCTTTCAGCGACGGGAGCGCCAACGCGGCTTGGCTGAACACGGGCGGGTTTGCCAATACCAACAGCCCCTTCGATCCAACCACAATCGGAAAGCCGGAGGTATTTTCCGATTTCAACAACTCTTACGACTTTCCGCTGATCGCTTTGCTCGGAATGGTGACCGAAGACGACGCTACCTATAACTACGCCAAAGATGGCTCTGTGTTTTCTCAGGGAGCGGCGATCGGGCGGCATTTCGCAATGAGCACCTACGAGTTCTACGCACAGGATGCGTTTCGCTGGAAGCCGAACCTGACCATCACTTTCGGCCTGCGCTACAACCTCTTCTCTCCACCGTGGGAAACCACCGGTATGCAGGTCGCTCCCTCATTCAGCCTGGGAAAATTGCTTCAGCAGCACGGAACGCAAATGTTAGAGGGAACCGGGGTGAGCGGCGATCCTCTGATCACGTTCAATCTCGCAGGTCCCGCGAACGGAAAAGGCGGTTACTACGATTGGGATAAGAAAAATTTCGCTCCCAGGATTGCTTTGGCCTACTCGCCACGTCCTGAGTCCGGCTGGCTCAAGAAGCTGTTCGGTAGTGGAGACAAGACCTCCATCCGCGCCGGGTTCGGTATGGCCCACGACCATATCGGGATGGGCCTGCTCAACACCTTCGACCTGAACGGATCGTTTGGCTTGTCTACAACGCTGACTAATCCCGCCGGCGTCGAAACCGCGGCTACCGCGCCGCGCTTAGCGGACATGCACACTATTCCCGCCACCGACCTGACGGGACAGGTCATCTTCTACCCGGCGCCCCCGGGGAAATTTCCGCAGACGCCGCCCTATACCTCCGACACCGGGGGGTTTGCGATTGCCTGGGGTCTCGATGACACCATCAAGACTCCCTACTCCTATACGTTTGACTTCTCCGTCGGCCGGGAGCTGCCCCATCGCTTCTCGGTCGAAGCTTCCTACGTCGGCCGCCTGGGGCGGCACCTTCTATCACAGCGAGATCTTGCCATGCCGATCAACTTGGTGGACCCGAAATCCGGGATCGGCTATTTCTCCGCCGCTAGCGTTCTGGCGCAACTCTCGCATGCCAGCACACCCACTTCAGCGGTTACCTCCAGTACGATTGGGCCCACCGCTGCCTACTGGCAGAACATCATGGGATCCTTGCCGGCCGGAGGGGCATACGGCCTGTTCTGTAGTGGCGGAAGCACGCCAGACGTCGTCCAGGCTGTCTATGACTTGTATTCTTGCTACACCGGCAACGAGACCTCAGCTTTGGCCATCCTTGATGAATTTGGCGGACTTCCCGACGCCAACCCGAACAACCCAGGCTATTACCCCTTGGGCAAACAAAACACGTTCTTCAATCGCCAATATTCGTCGCTGTACGCCTGGAGCACCATCGGCAATTCCAGCTACAACGCCCTTCAGGTGAGCCTGCGCAAGCACTTCGGTGGTGGCCTGCAGTTCGATCTCAATTACACCTTTTCCAAGTCGATCGACATCTCCTCTGATGCCGAGCGCATCGCGCCTTACCGGGGCTTTGGTGGCCAGGTGATCAACAGCTGGTCGCCCAAGCAGCTTCGCGCGGTCTCTGACTTCGATCTGCCGCACCAGATCAATGCCAACTGGATTGCGGAGCTGCCATTCGGCAAGGGGAGGAAGTTCGCTGGGAATTCCCACGGCGTGACCGAGGCCCTGATCGGCGGTTGGCAGGTGACAGGCCTGGTCCGCTGGACTTCCGGCTTCCCCACCACGGTCGACAACGGCTACTACTTCCCCACCAACTGGGAACTGGAAGGCAACGCCATGCAGATTGCGCCAGTACAAGCCCAAAAAACCGTTCTGCCCGGCGGCATTGTCAGCATGTTCAAGAATGGGCCGGCCGCGTTGAGTTCATTCCGCAATGGCTACCCGGGAGAAAGCGGTACGCGCAATTCCTTCCGCGGCGATGGCTTTGCGGGCTGGGACATGAGCCTCGGCAAGCGCTGGAAGATGCCCTACGCCGAGAGCAACAGCCTGCAATTCCGCTGGGAGGTTTTCAACGTAACGAACCTCTCCAGATTCGATGTTCAGTCCAACCGTCCTGAAATCGACATTGCCGGCACCTTCGGCAATTACACAGGACTGCTGACCAGCCCGCGCGTGATGCAGTTCGCGCTGCGGTACGAATTCTAGGGGGTAGGAGTTCTACGAAGATACGATCAAAGGGGCGGGAGCGATCTCGCCCTTTTCCGTTCTCACCGTGGACCGTTCAACCGCTCTGCCTTGCGGAGCTCCTCTGTCGCTTGGGCGTCTTCCCCCAGTTGCCCATACGCATCCGCAAGAAGCAGGTTAAAAACTAAGCACTTGCGGAGGTGCCTGTCGGCTTTTCTTATGCATCACGCGGAAGGTGAGAGCGGTAATTGTCGCAAACAGGCGATTACAGTGCGCCGTGAAAGGCGCTGGTCCACAGCGGG
>PKUV01000087.1 GCA_003131315.1 Acidobacteriaceae bacterium | reverse complement strand
GTTCAAATTTTTCTTTCGCCATAATTGCCTTGCCTCGCTAATCGATCGGTAGTGATTCAGTAATACTGATACAGCTTGTGAAACTTCGCTCGCAGCGCCGGATCGACCTCTTCGATCTTCGAGAGATAAAACTCTCGCATCTGGGCCTGATCCGAAACCGGCAGCGATCCATACAAAGATCGCGCCGTTCCAGCCTTGTCTCCCGCCGCTGCGTCGATCGCATCCGCCGCGAAAACCGCATCCAGGTTGCGGACTCGAATCTTGCGGCTGTCGAGCTCCTTCAAATACTTCGTCACCCGGTCCGCCGCGAACGCTTTCTCCATCGCGGCTTTCAGGTCGCCGAACTCACGCTCTTTCTCGACCTTGATGACACCTGGCTCGAAGATCACCGTTCACCGTTCCATCCGAAACACTGAATTCCAAACGCAACGCTCAAACTCTGGAGCGGGAGACGGGGATCGAACCCGCGACCAACAGCTTGGAAGGCTGTGACTCTACCACTGAGTTACTCCCGCTCAGCCTCACTTCCGAAGCCGTAGAGACGCGGCTTGCCGCGGCTTGTTCGCGCCCAGAGACGCAGCAAGCTGCGTCTCTACCGCAACCTACGACAAACCCTGGAGCCGATGATCAGGATTGAACTGATGACCTCTCCCTTACCAAGGGAGTGCTCTACCAACTGAGCTACATCGGCTCACGGTACCGCTCAATACCAAAATCAAGTCCGCCGAATCAATCCGCCGGTTTCGCGCCCGCCCGCTCTTCCTCGATCCGGGTTCGCCAAAAATACAGTGCCGCTCGAAAAGCGAACAGTCCCAGGATCAGCAGCGTCCCGCTTCGCAGTCTCACATTCCAATCCAGGACTCGAATCGGCTCATCCGACAGCGTGGTCCAGGCTAAAACGCCCAGCACCGCATACGCGATAAGAGCCAGCACGAACTTCTTCTTGATCGTCAACTTCTTGTTACCGCTTGTTACCGCCTCAGGCTCGTCAGCAACTGAAGCATCGCCACTCTGGTGCACAGGGGAGGATTCGAACCTCCGTACCTCCTGAGAGGGACAGATTTACAGTCTGTTGGCTTTAACCACTCACCCACCTGTGCAAATCCGAAAACACCGCCCGGCCGCGCAAACACAACACCGACACTCCACAGCATTTCTCAGCTCGGGAAACGAAATGCGAGAACTCCCGCCTGACAACTACACTCGCCAGAAAATACCCTAATGGAGTGCCTTGAAGCTGCGCCGCTAGCGCGCGTCGCCGCGCAAATCTCTTCTGTTTCCGGAATCTTGTTTTTCTGGAGCTGGCGAAGGGAATCGAACCCCCGACCCTCTGATTACAAATCAGATGCTCTACCGACTGAGCTACGCCAGCAGGTGGAAGCAAGTCCAACCGGCACAATACTTCCCTGATCCCTTCGTGAAGTCCGGGACAATTATTTAAGTTATCACAAGGGTAATTCACGTGCAACCGGAAGCCTGCTCAGAATCCTCACGAAGCTCCGCTGTGCTTCCAGTAGGTCGCTCCAAACCAAACCACCATCAGGACCGGGTGCTATCATTAGCAGGCTCACCTTCTGTTCACAGCGGATGAGCCGAGTACCCTCCGAAATTCGATGCGCATTCGACGACGCCTCCCCATCCCCCTGGCCGTTTTGCTGATTGTGGCCGCCGTCGCGTTGATCGTGACCCTGCGCAAGCACGCTGCGCCCGAAGCGGCCCGCCTGCTCCCGGGCGCGGACGGTTTCTTCTACATCAATCTGAAGTGGATTCGTACATTCAACGCCACCGGTCAGCTGCCGCCGGTTTCCCGCGATCCCGAATACCAGAAATTTGTCGAGGAGACGGGCTTTCAGTTCGAGCGCGATCTGGACCAAGCCGCCTTTGCCATCCACTATCCACAGAGTTGGGGGAGCGGGACCGCCGGATCGGCTTCAGAACCGCGATTCTCAGAGGTATTCGTCGGCAAGATCGATTCCGGCCGGCTGACTGCGTACCTCAAGAAGCTGTCTTCTTCAATTGAGGACTACCGCGGTTTTGACATCTACAACATCCCCCTCGAAGGCCGCACGGTTCGCGTTGTCATTCTTTCGTATGACAGCGTCGCGGTTTCGAACCATCCGAACCCGGACGTGATTCGCGGCATGATCGACCGCTCCCGCAAACTGGCCTCGCCGTTTGGTGGACCCTGGTTGCTGCGAAAGTTCTACGGAAAAGTTCCTCTGGCGAGTCTGTCTTTTGCGATTCTACGAGTGAAGCCCGCCGAAATGAGTTCCCTGGGCGGACTGGGCAGTTGGAGCCTCCTGTTTCCGAAGCCCGCGGTCGCCGTGATTTCCGCACGATATCTCCGCGCTCTCCACCTGCGGGCGGAGGCGTTCACCGAAAGTGAAGCGGACGCGCAGGCCATCACCGAGAAGACCGCCGCCTTTCTCAGCCTCTTTCACGCCGCCGAAGGCAGCGTCGGCACACACGGTACCGATCCAGATGCAAAGACGTTCTTCGACAGCCTCAAAGTCGAACAGTCCGGAGATCGCGCGATTCTCACCGCAACCGTGCCGCCAGGATTCATCCAGAAGGTTTTGACCGAAGCTCCGCCCGACACCGCAGCGCCAGCCGCGCCCGCTGCGCCAGCCAAGGAGCCGCCCGCTCCGAAGCGGCCACAGAAGTCCCGGTCGCGATGAAGGCAAGCAGATGACCGCAAGCAATGCACGAAGGCGAAAATGCTGTAACAATTCCACCTTCCGCAGCATCTTGTAGACAGGGTGCAGGCTTCCCCTTGGCCGCTACAATCTGGTCGCTACAATAGAACTATGACGAGTTTGCCATTACCGCTCGCCGCCTTCGTCGCAGGACTGATCTCGTTCCTGTCGCCCTGCGTGCTTCCGCTCGTTCCCGGATACGTTTCCCTGATCTCCGGCGTAGGCGTCGAGCAGCTGAAGCTGAAAGAAGGACAGCTCTTCCGCAAGGTGATGCTCAATTCCGCCGCGTTCATCATCGGCTTCAGCATCGTCTTCATCACGCTGGGCGCGATCTCGACGGAAGTCGGCCAAGTCCTCGCGCAGTACAAAGCGCTGCTCGCCCGCATCGCCGGAGTGGTCATCATTCTCTTCGGTCTTCACCTGACCGGCATCCTGCAGATCAAGGCCCTGCTGGCCGACACGCGACTGCATGGCCTCAAAGGCAGTTCTTCCGTCTGGGGCGCGTTTGTAATCGGGTTCGCTTTCGCCTTTGGATGGACACCGTGCGTCGGTCCGATCCTCGGGGTCGTGCTCGGATTCGCCGCCGCTCAGGACACAGTCTGGAAAGGCATCTTTCTTCTGGCCATCTACTCGGCCGGATTGGCAGTGCCTTTCCTGCTGACTTCGCTTGGCATCGAGCGCTTTCTAAAGTTCTACAACCGCTTCAAATTCCACATGCACGCCGTGGAGGTAGCGAGCGGAGTCTTGCTGATTGCGTTGGGCATTTTGCTGGTGATGGGCCGCTTCGCACTCATCTCCGGCTATTTCTCGTTTTTGAATCGCTTTGCTCTCTAGCAGGCGCGGAAAAACTTAAGGATTCGTATCAGGGCATCGCTTTAGCGATGCCGGAAGTTCTTCGAAATCAAATACCCCTTTAGGGGCTGGGGCGCCGGATTTCGAAATTTGAGGTTACCAGTGAAAAGAAATCCTCTGATTCTGTTCTTCATCGCCGCCATCGTCGCGGCGATGTTATTCGCCGGCATTCGCATGGCCCGCAACAATCGCGCGAACGGTTTTGCCAAGGGACAACTCATCGGCCAATTGGCGCCTGACTTCGAACTGCCCGCGCTCGACGGCAAGAACCTCAAGCTCTCCGGCCTTCGCGGCAAAGCAGTTCTGCTCAATTTCTGGGCGACGTATTGCGGCCCCTGCAAGATCGAGATGCCGTGGTTTGTCGAACTGCAAAAAGAATACGGCCCACAAGGCTTCCAGATCGTCGGCGTAGCCATGGACGACGCCAGCACCGAAGACATCGCCAAATTCGCGAAGGAAATGGGCGTCAACTACCCGATCCTGCTCGGCAAAGAATCCGTTGGAGAGAGCTACGGCGGCGTCAGTGTGCTGCCCACAACTTTTTTCTTAGACCGCGACGGCAAGCTCATCGCCCGCGAATTCGGCTTGCAAAGCCGCAGCGTCTTCGTCGACCACATCAAGAAGGCCATGAGCCAGGGCCATGCGGTACAGGCTCAAAAGTAACTACGAACCGCACCTGAACCTCGAGTACTCTGGATCTGGGGTAGCCAATGAAAATGCTTCTGGCGAGCGCGTTTCTTCTGTTCTCCGCGTGGGCGCAGGACGACCTCGGCCCGCAAGGTCCCGCCGTGAAGATGGCGCCCGCTCCGGTCGTGACCGTCGTGCAGGGCAAACCGGCTACCGTCCCGCTCTCGTTCCGCGTTTCCAGCGGATACCACATCAATTCCAACCACCCGAAGTCAGAGTTCCTGATCCCGACCGTGCTCAAGGTAGAAGCCACCACCGACATCGTCATCGGCAGAACCACCTACCCCGAAGGCCAAGATATGAGTTTTGCCTTCGCTCCCGACGAGAAGCTCAATGTCTACACCGGAGATTTCAAAGTGGATGTGCTGGTGCGTCCTCTGCGCTCCGTGCAAGCCGGTAAATATATCGTCCGCGGAACTTTAAAGTACCAGGCCTGCGATAACGCGGCCTGCTATCCACCAAAACAGTTGCCGGTCAGCTTTGATGTGAAGATCGCAAAAGCCCCACCAGCCCCCACCAAAAACCCCGCCCAAAGTCCACACGCGCACTAACAGGCTGCGGAAAAACTCTGACTCTCGTGGGTTTTTGGGAAGGGCACGACTTCAGTCGTGCCGTAAGTCGTTGCAAACGTGCTCGCGCTTTAGCGCCCGAGGTGAGCTCTTTGCGCCCTTGCTGACTTTTTCCGCAGTCTGTTAAAGCACAACCGACCGCGCCTGATCCAGTTGGCGCGTCAGCGTGTCAATCTGCGCCTGTAGCACGTTGCGAATGGAAAGCATCCCGAGCAACCGTCCGTCATCATCGACGATCGGCAAGTGCCGGTAGTGGCGATCCACCATGGTGGCGAGCGCCTCGCCCGCCGTGGTAGCCCGGGTCGCCATCTCGACTGGCGTCGTCATGACTTCACGAACGGAAATTTTTCGCGGGTCGTGCTCGCAGAGCGACAGCCGGCGCAGCACATCTCGTTCCGTAAAAATTCCAGCGACGCGATGGTTTTCGTCAATGACGGCGACCGCTCCCACGTCTCGATCCAGCATCGTCCGGATCGCCCGCTCGGCGGTCGCTTCCACCGGGACCGAAGCCGCTTCCGCATCGCACATTTCCAGAATATTCATCGCTCACCTCCTTGGCTCCGCGTCGTTCTTCAATGCCAGGTCGTTCTTGAACACTTTGCCGTCCTTCATCACAAAACCGACATTCTCAAGGATTTTGATATTCGCCAAAGGATCGCCAGAAACGGCGACCACATCGGCGTAGGCGCCCGCCGCAATCACGCCCAGTCGTCCTTTCATCTCCAGCAGTTCCGCTGCCCGCGAAGTCGCGCTCTGTATCGCTTGCATCGGCGTCATGCCGAATTCGACCATCCGCGGAAACTCTTGCGCGATCGGCTCGCTCCAAGGCATTCCCCCAATGTCCGTCCCGAAAGCAATCTTGACTCCCGCCTTCAACGCTTTGCGAAACGACTCTTCGTGCGCCGAGGCGCGCTTGCGGTCGCGTTGGCCTGCCGGAGTATCGGCCGGCGCCCAGCCACCGTAGTAAATATTCAGCGTCGCGCAGAGCCACGTGCCCTGCCGGATCATCTGTGCGATCTGCGCGTCGGTCAGCACCAGTCCGTGCTCGATCGAGTCGCAGCCGCCATCGAGCGCGCGCTGCAGGCCTTCTCCGCCGTAGGCGTGGCAAGCCACCTTTTTTCCCCAGCCATGCGTCTCGTCCACAATCGCGCGCAGTTCCTCCACCGTCAGAGTCGGCTGCGATGCCAGTTCGCCGTTCTTGCCGACCCACGACCGATGTGTCATATACACCTTGATCCAGTCGGCGCCCTTATCCAATTGTTCACGGGCTGCCTTCCGTGCTTCGACAGGTCCGTCGATCAGCTGTGATCCCTTGGGTACGGTGATCTCGGGCGCATAACCCTCGAGGGGATAGCCGCCGGTCGACGAAATCGAGATCGTCGACACCCACATCCGAGGACCGGAGATCACTCCCTCGTTGATTGCCTGTTTGATACCGACATCGCCGTATCCGGCCCCCTCGGTCTCCATGTCACGAATACTCGTGAAGCCCTGCTCGAGGGCGCGCCGAGCCGCGACAGTGGCGCGCGCAACGCGGTACGAGGCTGGAAACTTCAGCAATTGCACGTCGTAGCCACCCGCGGCGGCATCTTCACCCTGTAGAAAAATATGCGTGTGCGTATCGATGAGTCCCGGCAGAACGAGGCAGTCGGTCGCGTCGATGACCTCGGCGTCGCCGGCGTCGATTGTCTGCGCCACCGCGACGATCTTGTTGCCTTCGACGAGTACGTCGCCGGAGGGGTAGAAGTCGCCGACCGCGGGATCGACGGTGATAACGGTTCCACCCTTGATGAGCGTGCGGTTAGCCATCGCTTTCTCCTTCGTCGAAGAAGCGCCGGTCGATCAGTCGACAGCGGCCGGGGTACGAGAGGCAGGCGGCAACACAGCGTCCACGAACGGCGTCGTGTCTTCGCGAACGAAGTCCGCGCCACGGACGTAATTGTGGCCGGCGACGAGTAGCTCGTCGGCGGGGAAGCGCGTGATCACCTTCGGCCCGGTCGGGGTCACGATCACTTCTTCCTCGATGCGGGCGGCCGATACGCCATCACTGGCGGGGCAGTACGTCTCGAGTGCGAAGACCATGCCGACCTCGAGCGT
>PKUV01000168.1 GCA_003131315.1 Acidobacteriaceae bacterium | reverse complement strand
ACTTTTAGCCGGACAGCAGTGAACTGCTATCTAGCCTTGATGCCTTCATCCTTGACCGTTTGGGCCTCGTGAGACCTCCTGCGAACGGGCATCGGGTTGCGTACGCTGTTCCCCGCAACGAAGTGCTGCGAGCGCAGAAACTGTATCCTGATTACTTTCATCCCGAAAGAATGAACGCAGTTCGTGAAGTCGAAGCTCACTTTGCTGGGGAGCGGGCCAAGAAGATTGGAAGTGTTGCCAACTTTGTTCGTGACCAGCGAGTTGTTCATCCCGATGACGATTATGTGGGATTAGCAAATGTGCAGGCGAATACAGGCGAGCGCGTGGAAAGCACCGAGAAGGACGGAGAGGGATCTTGCTTTGAATTTGCAAAAGATGACGTTCTGTTCGGACGTCTGCGGCCATATCTAAACAAGGTGTATCTTACGGAAAAAAGCGGGGTTTGTTCAACCGAGTTTCACGTAATTAGGGTTCATCGCGACGATGACGGACTACCTGAAGTCATCCCAGAGTACTTGGCTGCTGTTTTACGTTCAACGCTGGTTGTTGCGCAGACGCGGCACATGATGACCGGCAATACACACCCGCGGCTCGCGAACGAAGACGTGGTGGACCTCGTCATTCCTGTGCCAGATCGAGACATTCAGGAGGACATTGCAGACGAGGTCTTTCGCAGACGTGTACAGGTTCGTCGCCTGCGCGAACAGGCTGAGAGTGTTTGGAACGAGGGTACGCGACATTTTGAACTTGCTGTTTTGGGGCTTCCGCCCGCAGTGCACGGGAGAGATGAGGCATGAGCAAGCTCCCCTATCTGATCAGTGAAATCAATGCAGCGATGGAGGTATATCTGTCGGGCCGCACTGGACAGCAATATAACCGAACTGCTTTTATCCTCTGTGATGACGCAGCTGAGCTCTCTAGCAAATTGTTCCTGATTGTCGATAATGCCCACTGGAGCGACACCAAGGCCAATGGACATTTCAAGAGGTTTGTAGAGGTAACAGCTGACGTTCGTGCGGTCTTTATCGCCAAGCGGGCGGCTGAATACAACGTCGCGGATGCCGTCATAAAGCGCATCGAGGCCCGACGAAATCGACGCAACGACTTTTTCCACTCTACGCATTTACTTGATCTCAATTTTCATGCCCGCGATTGCGTGGAAGCCTTTGTGGATTTGCTCGACTACGGTAAGCTCCTTTTCCCGAACGAGTGGGATACCACTGTCGCAGCTACCGGCAACATGGAGACGTCCGAAGCCATTCTTCGGGTCGACAAGAAGACATACACAGATCCCGGGGTGACTCCCAAGCTGCACACTATCCTCAAGGCGCAGCCTCGCCTGGGCGGACCTCCCAGTAAAAGAGGGTGTGAGGTGGTGCATCATCCCGAGGACTACCATTTGCGCCTCTGTATCCGGAATGGCGGAAAGTCATTGCGCGACAAGCTTCGCGCATTGCTGGCACCGTAAAACTGGCAACCGCGCTGAGCAATATATCTAGGCGACGCACCCCGCGCCCCGCACCGCACAAACCCGTCCCGCTAGCGCGCGCACCCCGGCCGCTAGAGGTCCAATTCGGTGGTACACAGGTGTAGCATTTTCCCCTCAATGCGTATAACCCCCGTCATTCGTTGACTAGCGGATGCCGCGTTCGTAAGATGAGGCAACCTGAAAGCAGCGTCTCACGAATGATCGGCCAGACCGTCTCGCACTACCGCATAATCGAGAAACTTGGCGGCGCAAGCATGGGTGTGGTCCACAAGGTTGAGGATGACGGGTCAGTTCCCCTTCGCTCTAGATTCTAGACAGGAGACTGTATTATGAAGGCCCTTTGCAAAGTGTGTGCGCTTGCGCCCGAGTGGTCGCACCGTGTCCCAAGGCCGAGGCGGGCGCTTCTCGTCCAGGCAGCGGCGCTCGTCCTCCTTGCGATAGCTCCGCAGGCGCGGGCTCAGGGAGTGACCCCTTCGGCCGCTGCTGCTCTTTCGTCGACTGCCAGCCCCGCCGACCGTGTCTATCGTAACGGCGTCATCTTCACGGCGGATGCCCGGAACGGAATCGCCGAGGCGCTGGCGATTCGCGACGGGCGGATTGTCTACGTGGGCAGCAACCAGGGCGTTGCGCCTTTTGTTGGCGGGGCCACCGCCTCGGTGGACCTAAAGGGGCGGTTTCTGATGCCCGGCCTCGTCGACGGTCACATGCATCCGATCGAGGCCGGGATGCAGCTCTTGAAGTGCAGTCTCAACTACGAGTCCCTCACGATCGCCGAAATGCAGCAACGCATACAGGCGTGCCTCGACCACTCGGCGTCCGGAGATGCGAATGCCTGGCTTGAGGTGGTGAGCTGGTTCCAGGAGAGCATGCGCCCCGCGGGCGTGAAGACGAGCCGAGCCACACTCGATGCGCTGAAAACGACTCGGCCGATTGTCGTTACCTCCTCGTTCGGGCACACGGTACTCGCCAACACGCGCGCCCTCGCACTCGCCAAGATCACGGCAAGCACTCCCGACCCAATCGGCGGCAAGATCTGGCGGGATGATCGCGGCGAACCCACTGGCTTGCTCGAAGATTCCGCATACGCGTTGTTCTCCGATCTCGTGCCAAAGCCGACGGGCGG
Organism: Acidobacteriaceae bacterium; assembly: GCA_003131315.1. Classification (GTDB taxonomy): domain Bacteria; phylum Acidobacteriota; class Terriglobia; order Terriglobales; family Acidobacteriaceae; genus Acidiflorens. The sequence goes on along the minus strand of PKUV01000168.1, from coordinate 19,281 downwards.
AGAGTACGTGGCAGCCGCGACGGCCGCACTCAAGGCGATGAGCCGCCAGGGCATCACGAGTTTCCTCGACGCTGCAGCTCCGTCCGAGGACATGTCTGCGTTCGCGGCCGTGCGCTGCGCCGGAGGCCTGACGGCGCGGGCGCACTTTGCACCCGTAATCGAGCCCACGGAGGCTGGCGATCTGCCCGGTGGTGTGGCACGGGTCGTCGCATTTGCGAAGCAATATGACGAAGGCGCGATCGCGCGCGCCCCCGGCATTACGGTCCGAAATGCAAAGCTGTTTCTCGACGGAGTGATCGCCGCCCCCGCGCTCACGGGCGCGATGCGCGAGCCGTACCTCATGAACGCCGGGACGGCGGAGAAGCCGCACTGGGTGCCCAGCCCCAACCGAGGACCTGCAGTCTACTTCTCCGCGGATGCTCTGGCGACCGTGCTCGTGGAACTCGGTCGCGCCGGGATCGATCCCCACATGCACGCCGACGGGGACGGCGCTGTCCATGCGGCGCTCGATGGCATCGAAGTACTCAGGAAGGCACTGCCCACAGCCGACATCCGTCCGGCCATCGCGCATGACGAGATCGTCGAGCCCTCGGATTTCCCGCGCTACAAGCTGCTCGGCACAATCCCGGTGCTGTCGTTCCAGTGGGGCAAGCCTGCGGGCGACACGCTGGGCCTCAAGGACTATTTCGGTCCGGCGCGAATGAAGATTCTGGAACCGTCGGGGCTCCTGGCAGCGGCCGGGGCCTGCATCGCCTTCGGCAGCGACTGGCCGGTGGACCGACTGGACGAATGGTTTGCCCTCAAGGTGGGCGTAACGCGCACCGACGCGCCCGACGCGCCACCCGAATATCGCGGTCGGCTCGGTGACGATCCAGGCTTGTCGCGCGAGGCTGTACTCCGGGCCGCGACCATCGACGCAGCCTATGAGCTTCACCAGGACGAGGCGACCGGGTCGATCGAGGTCGGCAAGTTCGCTGACATCATCGTGCTCGACCGCAATCCGCTCAAAGTGCCAGCCGAGGAGATCGCGAAGATCCAAGTTCTGGAAACCGTCGTAGGCGGTAACATCGTGTACGAGGGCTCCGCGGCCTCTGGCGGAGTCCTCAAGTCCGAGCGATAGAACCTACGTGATGTCCCTTGGCGCCTGCTGCCGATCGCGGGAGGTTGACGGGCTACTTCGAAGTAATCCCAAGGTAAGAGTAGCCGACAAACCGCCCCGAACCGGGAGTGGCGCATGAGCGCGCACGCTTACTTCTACGGGTTCGCTGTCTTGGCCAGACGGGCGAACTCGTTTTACTCTTCGGGCGCAGGTGCTGACGCCGAGGCTTCGGCAGACTTCGGCTGACCCGCAATGATTGCCTGCCAGTTCAGGATAGCGTTCCAAAGCAGACGCTGATCGCCGCGGTTCAAATCGCGGTGCATAGGGTTGAAGTTGAAACAGACGACGTGTCCTTTGCCCACGGGCATGTCTAAGATTGCAGGCCGACCGATCAGATTCTCTTCTCCCCATGCTTGGCCGCTTTCGACGAACGGCTTCCCATCGGTATCGCCCCATTCCATCACCACACCGCTGCGGTCTTCGGGACCGTCCAGGCACGTAGTGCAATAGGCCATGCGCAGCCAGCGACGCGGGACGTCATACAGCGGAAAGTTTTGTCGGAAGACGTAAGTGTGCACGGGATAGCCGTACGAGATTGGATGGTCGGCGCGGTCGAAAGTGACCCGGACATGGGCTCCGGGCGTCCGCGTAGCTGCTTGCTGGGAGGCAGCTGACGAGGCGGCACCGCCTCCCGCCGTGCTACGGGGAACGCCCCCGGAAGACCGGCGGACAAAGCGCACCAGCCCGCCTTCCAGCGCCAGCATGGTCCCGCTGCCGAGCGTCACCATCAGCCCTCCATCTTCGATGAAACGTTGGATCTGCGCGAGTCCTTCGTAGCCAATTCCTCCAGTAATGTCGTCGGATTCGGCGGGAGTGCCGAAACTGGGCGTCTGAGCGGTCTTCTTGAAAGGCATGGGCGACCAGATCTTCGGCAGACCTTCAATCTGCTCAGCCAGTTCCAGATCAACATGTCCGTAAAGCAGGACGTCGATGCGCGTGCGTAGATTCCCGGCGCGAATGTCTTCGTCGCGCACATACGTGTAAGGAACTTTGCGCTGATCCAGCGAGTAACGGATCCACCCGATCGAGTCGGTATCAGCCCACGGCACCCACACGCCAATGCGCGGCGCTTTAGCGTTGTGGTACGGCACGTCCGGTGGAGTGGGAACTTGTGTGAAGTCGACGCCCAGTTCCGCGGCGGTCGACAGAATGGCCTCGCGCAATCCGGCTTGGGTGGCAAGAATCCACGACCCGGCGGGAAACTTCGTGCCGCCTTCCTCGAAGTCACGTTCGGCAATTTGAATTTCGAAGTTGGCCAGACGATAACGGGCGGCGAGAAACGATTCTTGTCCGGTGTCCTTCAGCAAATAAATGGGTCCGGTGCCGATGACCCGTCCAACAGCATGCGGCGGATCGGTCAGCCGGGTCAGCGCAACGTCACGGATGGACGCGTCGGCGGTAGGTATCGCCTGCACATGGTAGTGGGCGGGAAGCTCCCAAGAGACATCATCGTAAGGCGCGCCTCCATTCTTCGGGAAGTGCTGCGGTGTGAGCAAATCAACTGCGTAGTTGCGGTATGGCTGATCGAGGCGAACCACGTACGTTCCAGGGGGAAAGCTTCCTTCCTTAAGCTGAATTGGGTCCTGCGCTCGGGCAACTTCGATTTGCTGGCCCATGAGCCGTCCTATCATTTGTTCCACCCGGGCCGGGTCTCCTTGATTTTCCGGAATCAGAAACGCATAGGGCGGCTGCGTCAGGCCTTTCTGCCAGGAATCCCATGCCTTCTTGTAGAAATTGTGCAACATGTCTTTGGATCGGCGGGCCGTTTCGTCCAGCGCCGCAAGGGCGCCCGTTTCCTGGTAGTTGAGATTGTCGCGAGCCGACCAGGTAACCTCTCGTGGGGCAGGAAGAGGACGGTACCACTCCATCGTTGCATCGGATTGCGGAACCGATCGCTGCTCAGTTTCCGCGCTGCCGTTGCCGAATGTCTCGTAGCCACGTCCAATGCTGTTGTGATTCATTGCCACGGAATCGAGATAGAGGTGAGCAAACGCTTCCCCAAAATTCCACGTCGAAACGCCAGGCATGCCCATAGCTGTGAGAGCCTGTACTTCGTGGAAGCTGAGTTCAAGAAACTCGGTATAGGTGATGGGGTCAATGTTGGGGTTATAGGGACCCGTGCCGTTCCAGGTCATCATCAGGGGTGTGCCCTCATGCAGGTCGTGCACGACCGTGGGATGCCACTCATGAAACATGCGGTGCACGGCTCTTGTGGTTTCGTGCGTCTGCTGGTGGGTATCACGGTTGATATCGACGAAGGTGTACTTCGACCAGTACGGGGGCGACTGGCGGGGCAGCGTGGCGCGGTTATTGTTGCCCTTGAGGTAGCGGTAGAACCAGTCGACCATTTTGTCCCGGCCGTCGGGATTGGAAATGGGATTGATCAGCACGACCACTTGTTCTCGGATCCGCCGGATCATGGGCTGCTCCGATACTGTCAGGCGGAATGCTAGTTCGAGCATTGCTTCGGTTGACCCGGTCTCATCGGAATGGAGCGCAGCATTGAAGTAATAAATCGGGCGGGAGGTTGGGATGAGTCTTTCGGCAGCCGCCTCGTTGGTACGGCGCGGATCCGCTAAGGCTGCAGTGGCGGCTTTTAGACGATCGAGATCGCGGATACCGGCCTCGTCTGCGATGGCGAGCATGAGGATTTCGCGTCCTTCTTCACTATGTCCAATCGTGAACACGCGAACTCGGGGGCTCGCCGCAGCTAGGACACGGGCATAGGCGTATGCTTTCTCCGTACCCAACAGTTCTCCTGGAGCGCCCATGATCCGGCCCAGAAATTTCTCAGGAGACGGAACGGTATTTGATTGGGGGACATACGAGACCCAAGGTGAGACAAAATGCGGATCGGTCGTAGCCGCCGCGATTGCCTCGACAGAGCCGGGCTCGGGGATATCAGGGCTTTGCGCAATCGCGGTGATGGTCAACAACGCAAGCGACGATATCCACACAAGCGCGAGTCGGAACATGAGGCCTCCTGAGGTCGATTGAGGCGAAAGTTTAGCACGCACTCACCCCAGAGGCTTCATCGTGGCAGACCTCAGATGTAGACTATTCCTGACACTGGCGATTGTGGCCGAGTGACGGGCTACTCTTCCGCAATTCGGTTATGGAAGAGTCGGCGACCATCCGGGAGTTGGCGGATATTGGTAAAGGCTATCGCTTTTTCACACGTGATCGAATCTGAATGCCTTAGTCAGCCAAGCAATCGTTTCGGCAACGTCCCGACAAATGATGTGCGGCCGCAGAGTATCGGTCGGCACGGAGCGATTCCTCAGCATCCGCTGATATAGCATTACTCACTGCGTAATGGATCTGGCGAGGTCTCCGAGTACACCTCGTAGTGCCGGACGCGGACCTCCATTTCGATTAGGTAGTCGGAGTCGAAGTCGTAGTACTTAGCCATGCTGTAGTCGTCCCCAGTGAAACGCTTGATGGCGTCGGTGTCGTCCCAGAACGTCAGCATCTCGAAATGCGTTACATCTGCTTCTGTGCGGTACAAACACCACGCGCCACGAGCTCGCCTCCATCCCCACGCGCACCTTCATTCCCTGTGCCGCGAGATCGCGGTAGAACTTCTCCGCTTCCTCGCGATGCTCCAGATGCCGTTCCTCGAACTCCCCAGTATCCGTATCGACAAACGCAATTTGTTGGAAGCCCGGGTGATAATCCAGTCCTATAATGATCATTGTTCGGTTCCTTTCTCCCGAGCCTTTTGATTGGTTTGGCACCACCAAAGTTTACTCGGGCGCGGGAGCCGACATTGTTATGGAATCAATTACAGTGCGCCGGGATAAACCGGCATGAGGCAGAGAATGAAAAAGTCTTACGAGAAAGGACTAGCGATCCACTCGGCCCCCGAGTTTTGCGTTGGGTACCGCGAGGTGCACAGCAAAGCGTAAACAGGGGAATAGGTGGGGTGGGTATTGAGACTCCGAAAAGATGTAATCAGGGCGCCGACGCAGTTGAAATGTGCGGAAGGCTACATGAGCAGGAGCGATAAAGCGAGTTCCGGCTCAGTCCTACGTAGTCGAAGACCCCAGACACGCCTAGAAACTTCATGCACGAGAACCGGAAGACCTCGGGGATGCCTGCGGCGAAAGCCAGCCGCAGGTCGGCGGGAGAAGGCTCAGGCCGTACGGCCCGCATGCACGTCCCCGAGGAGTCGGACAGCGGAATAGTACCTATGAATCATTCGAACAAAGACGGGAAACTGTCTGCGGAGAGTGAGGAGGGAAGGCCGCTGATCAAGGAGAACGCTCGCCAACCTAACACGTACTCGACACAGAGCGAGAAGCGCGTGTCCCAGGGGTTGGCGGGCGTGCGGAAAGCAGCAAGGGGAAACTCTCCCGCGCAACGCTTCGCCGCTATTCATCTGCGATAAGAGCCGTATGCGCTAACGAGCGCTCGTACGGATCCGAGCGGGGGGCGATCAGCAATGGTCGTCCCTACCGCGACCCACCAACCCGGATCGGAACGGGGATCCGGCGCAGTTGCGCGCGGAGGCCGCGGATTTTCACGGATCAGCACGGATGAACGAAGCATCCGTGGTGACCAGCACGACGGCGATATTTACTGATTAGCTGCGTCTTTGAAATCAGAGGAGACCTGCCCGCCGTAATGTTGGACGACATACGCTGCAATTCGCGCGATAGCATCGTGCAGCGAAGCAGTCGTGCCCCGATGATGGCCTGTGAAGGCGACTAAGACGATCGGTTCGCCATTTACCCACAGGACGCCAGCGTCATTGGCGATGAAGGGTTGTCCATCGCCGGTCTTATGCGCGATTCGCACATTTTCGAGATAGCGCGGGAATCGATCATTGACCTGCTGCTTTTCCATGGTGCCTAGGATGAGGTCGCTGGCGCTCTTGGAAACGAGCTTTCCCGTAGCCATCATTTCTAATAGCCGTCCGATTTCACGGGTGGTACTGTGGCCGAAGTAAATGCCGGCGTCATAAATCGTGTGACGGAAAGCCTCCTTCTCCTGTTGATCGCTGTATCTGCCGAATAGGAAATTAACGGTCTGGTCGCCGCTGGCATGCCGGTACCTGGGATCCAGTGTTCCGAGCCACGTGCGGTCCCAATCCAGGTCCGCGAATTTAATTGAGGTGTTCGCCAGCCCCAAGCTATGCATGTGGGCGGTAACGTTCTCACGCCCAACCTTGTCGGCCAGCACGTCAGTGGCTTCGTTGTCGCTGATGATGATCATCAGCGTGAGTAGATCCTTCACGGTAGGAGTCAAACCCGGATCCAGTGTAAAGAGGACGCCCGACGGCAGTCTTTCATTTGCGGCGGTAAGCGGAATGCGATCGGATAGGGAAAGTTTGCCGGCTTCCACCTGGTGCATGAGTTCGGCGGCGATGGCCAGCTTGATCACGCTGAAGGTTTCAAATACCTTGTCGGAATCGAGGGCGATTTCATCCCCGGTCGCGAGATTCTTCATATAGACCGACATGTCCCCGGGAAACCGGCTGCGGATCTGCTCCAGTTCGCTTTGCAAAGCGGAGATGGAGTTATTGGTTGCGCCGCCAAGCTGAGAGTTTAATCGGTCCAGTAGCTGTGCGTTTTCCGTTAGCGCCCGCTGCAGGAGCTGAGCTTGTTGCCGAGCCGTGGCCCAATCCTGCTTCTCGACAGCTTCGGTTAATCCGGGCAATTCCAGATGCGCGTAGGTGTAGCGCGCTCCGTACAGCATGTGCTTGAACCACGGCCTGCCGGGAATACCCTCGGGATTCAGCCAGTTCCGTTCTACCTGCATCATGGCCCGATTGAGGGCGTCAGTTTGCGCGGCGGAAAAAGTGCCGGCCACGAGTGCCTGTGCGAGCGATTGATTGAGGCGGGTGCCAGCGGCGGCAAACCGTTCGATGCCGTCGAGCACTGGATTGAGATCGAGCTGACCGAGATCTTTGCCCTTGGCCAAATCGTGAACAAAGTCGCGGATGTTGCTTGCGTAATTAGCGAAGTCGAAGGGCAGAAGATCAGCATTGGCGAGCCTGAGAGCGAGCACGCCCCACAATTGCGACATGAGAGTGTGGTAGCGATAGCCAGGATCGCCAAAATGATTCATCCAGTAAAAATCGTCGTACATTGAATGGTAAACGCCGTAGGGTCCGTCGAAACTGAGGCCGACGACCGGCATTCCAACAAAGTTCAGAAAGACGGTATGGTCGGACCCGCTGCCGATACGAGTGTCCGTGAGCGTGTAGTCGGTCACTTCCCCGGCCTCTTTCGCTTCAGCCTTTTTGCGAATCGCGGATTGCTTCCAGGCCTCGTAAAGCGATTTGCCCGAGGGATCTTGCAACGAGCGGCTAGTTTCGACCAGCATCGGCGCGAGCGAGGCTACTGAACTGCCTTCGAAATCAGGCCCGGACGTAGAAGAGTCTACGTTGATGTAAGCGACCGCTTTCTTGCGCAGTTCATCGGCGAACTGCTCCCCCCATTCGGTCGAACCCGTGAGGCCCACTTCTTCGCCATCCCAGCTGCAAATCACGAGGGTGCGCCGGGGTCGAATGCCGTTCTTGAGCAGTTGTCCGAGCGCGCGGGTCATCTCCATCATGGACGCGGTTCCGCTGCTCGGATCGACACCGCCGTAGACCCATGCGTCTCGGTGATTCCCCAGAACCACCCATTCATCGGGCGATTCCGCTCCGCGTATCCGCGCCTCAACGACGTAATATGGCTTGATCGAGTTGTCCATGCGGATTTTCAAGTGAACGCGCACTTGCTCACCGCCCAGGTGATACTCAATCGGCAAACCCCCCTGCCAATCCGGAGGCGCAAGAGGCCCACCCAGGTTCTCCAGCAGCGGCTTGGCGTCTTTCCAGGAGAGCGGCAGAGCCATGATCTTGGGCACCGACACTGCCTGGCTTAGAGGAATTCGCTTCGCACCGGGAACGCTGGCCCAGCCCGGAGTGAGTGGATCGCCTGGAACTAGGAAGTCGTAAGTGATCGCTCCGCGCTGGATGTGGCTCTCCGGGCCCCATGGTCCGTCGGGGAACACTTTGCCTTTCTTGAATCCGTCTTCGGCGGGATCGCTGTAGATCAGAATGGCCGCGGCACCCTCGCGCTCAGCCGTCAAGGCTTTGAATCCGCGATAACTGTATGGGTTCGAGTAGCGCACCAGCACGATCTTGCCTTTCACGTCGATCCCCTGCTTGTGCAGCAGATCGTAATCTTCCGGATTGCCGCTGTGGGCATATACGACGGGCGCGGTCACGTCGCCCGAAATCGACATTCCGCTCCAGGCGGAACTGACACGCGGATTCTTCGTGTCGGGATCCGCGTCATAGGCTTCTTCGCGCAGGCTGGCCCGATACACCACTGGCGCGATCATCTCGAGCGAAGCACTCTTCGGCTCGGTCGCGTAAACGTCGTAGCGGTGGATGACCACGTCCTCCAACCCCTGCTTGCGCCACTCGGCCGCGATGTATTGCGCTAAGTCGTTGTTGCGCTTCGAGCCTGCAAGATGTGGCTCGGCGGTAAAAATGCGGTGCTGGCGCCGCGCTTCGGCCGGCGAAGGAATCGCCTTAAATGTTTCCTCCACTTTGATCTGGCGCGCTGCCGAAGATGGAGTGAAGCCTAAAATCCTGTCCTGCGAAAAAGTGGGAGTGACACTGGCGAGAATCAGAACGGAAAGCAGAAGCAAGAAGTACCTGCGAGTCATATGAGTGGCCGCCCATCCAGGGTTGCAGAGCATATGTGCGATTTGCACAACGTACTCTAGCATTCCTACTCCATATGCTGTCAACGATTGTCATCCTGGCGATCGTTGAATTCCTACCGCTCTACTACCGGCAAGATCACACGCGAGGGATGCTGGTCGTCGTGGTAAATGCGGATCGTGGCCTCGTGCATTTTCGCCGAGGTAGCCTCAAGTTCGCCGGTTTGGAGATTACGCGAAAAATCCGGGAAGAATGAGCCGGAGATCTGTGCCCGAATACGGTGACCCTTGAAAAACACGTTACTCGTGATCAGGTTTTCGAGCCGCAGTTCATAGATCTCGCCGGGCTTAAGCAATTGCCGCCCGCGCTTTACGTCACGATAGCTCGCACGAACTATCCCCAGCCCGGGACTCATCAAATTGAAAGCTGTACCGTCAGGAGCCACATCGAGCAGGCCGATCCAGAGGTCCATGTCGCGGCAGTCGCACGAAAGAAAAACTTCCGCATGGATCGGACCAGTCACTTCCATATCGTGCTCCAAAGGGGGCGAATCGAAGGTCAGAACATCTTTGCGGTTGGCGAACTCGCGGTAGTCATGCGCGCCCGACGAGGCGTAGCGGTTTGTGACTGGGTCGGCGGGGTCCGAGAGGAACGAACTGAAGCCTTTTGCTTCGCCGCGCGAATTGTACAGCGTTTTCGCGTTGGTCTCGGGGCTTTGCTGGGAATGCGGGGGGCCGAGGTAATAAGAAATCGGTTTCGCCGGAGGCGGCCAAGAGTCCGCATTGCGCCACTGGTTGTCTCCCATGACGAAATAGTGAACCGGCTTTTCTCTTTCCACTCCGTTATCGACTCCGCGAACGTAATGGTCGAGCCACCGGAGGACTACCTCGTCATAGGCGATTGCCGCAGTCGGTCCAAATTCGCGATCCCCCGACTTGGTCTTGGCGGTCGAGTCCACGCCGTGGACCCACGGGCCCAGGATTAGTTGTGTACGGGGATCACGCTGGCTCGTACGAGCCTTTAGTAGTCCGGCAAAATTCGTTGTAGCACCCTCGGGCCCGTAGTTGTCGTCGTACCAGGCAGAAAAGTTCAGTACGGCCGCGTGCACGTAATCGTATTTGTCGCGCAGTTCGGACCACTCCCACCATGGATCGTCAACCGGATGGCGGAGCCATTCGTAGTAATACGGCGCGATCTCCTGTAGCTCGGCTAGGCTGGCCAGCGGTAGCTCCCGGACTGCCTTCGGCCCAATGTCCTTCCATGCTACAACTGCCTCGTCGTATGTTTTAGGACCGGCCAGATACCTCTTGACACGCACGTCGGGTGCCATGTTGTTCCATATCCAATCAATCCACGACATATCCCACGTCCCACCGGCATAGAAAAAGTTCTGTGGTGTAGAAAACGTCATGGCGGGAACCATGGCCTTCAAATGTGGAGGGGTTTCGACTGCTGCCAGCCACTGCACGGCACCGGGATAGGAAAGCCCAAAGGTCCCGACGGCTCCGTTGGACCACGGCTGGCCAGCCGCCCACTCGATTGTGTCGTATCCGTCGTGCCCTTCCTGCTGATAGGGAAGAAAGCTACCACCCGAGGAGTAGCGCCCGCGAACATCTTCAACCACAACGGCATAACCTCGCTCTACCGCGTGGCGGAAGGTCGTGTAGTCTTTCAATGCAAATTCTTTGCCGTACGGCGTCCGGTAAACCAGCACGGGGAAAGGTCCGTTGTTCTTAGGACGCAGAACATCGGCGCGCAAAACTGCACCATCGCGCATCGGGACAGCGACATCTTTCTCAACCACATAATCTAGAGACTGTGCGCACAGGGTTCTTGGTGCGAACCATGCGATAAAAAGAAATGTAGCCAGTGATAATATCCGGAACCTTTTCATGGTCCGCGCAGAATAGCATTTCGGAAATCGCCGAACAAGTTCGTCACCAGACGACTGTCGTTAGCACATGATATGTCCGGTTGATTTGATGAAGCGCTTGAGATTGCGAATGACACTGAATATTGCCTGACTGGTGCTGTATTTTCCGATGATCGCCAGAAACTTGAGAAAACGGCTGAAATTACTATAGAGTGAAATGCTCAAACCTTGGGGTACGGCTGAACAGAAACCGTAAGGAGCGAGACATTGTCGAATGCCAATCTTAGACGTATTGGTTCATCAGGCAAGCCTGCCAGTGGACCGTCGACGGGCGCACTTATTTCCCGGGTTTCGGCACGAAAGGATTTAGCACAAATCGATGGTGCCGATTGCTCGAGCGTTGTAATGAGAAATCACGTCGAGGAAGGTGATCCGAACTTCATGACCTCATTAGCGCGAGGATTGGCCGTGATTTGCGCTTTCTCTGACCATCGATGCAGCCTTACGGTCCCGCAGATAAGCGAGCGGACCGGTTTCTCCCGTGCGGCGGTACGTAGGTGTCTGTACACTCTGGCAAAATTGGGATATGTCTCATCGGGTTCTCGTAGTTTTGAGCTGGAACCTAAAATTCTCGAGCTTGGGCATGCCTATCTTTCGTCGACGCCACTTGCTGCTGCGGCCCAACCCATCCTCGGTCGCCTGTGCGAGGCAGTCCGCGAGTCGTGCTCTCTCTCGATACTGGATGGTGATGACATTCTGTACGTGGCGCGGTCATCAACAACGGTGCGCCTTTTGTCCATAGATCTTGGCGTAGGAAGTCGCTTGCCTGCATATTGCACCTCGATGGGACGGGTTCTTTTAGCCTTCCAGTCGCAGGAGGAGTTGCGAGAATACTTTGCCCGGGCGAAATTCTCTGCTCGTACCAAGCGGACCATTATTTCCCGGGCGAAACTCATGGAAGAACTCGCTGACGTGCGCAAGAAGCGGTATGCCATCGTTGATCAGGAGCTAGAGATGGGACTGCGCTCCATCGCCGTACCCGTCTTTGGCAAATCAGGGGCGGTCGTTGCCGCGATGAATGCGGGAACGGAGGCTGCCCGAGTGTCGATTGGAGAACTAAGGGAGAGGATATATCCCCAGCTGCAGGCGGCAGCAGCCCGCCTTTCTGTGCTGCTTCCTTGATCCTGCGGGCTAAAGTCGTAAACCGGCCCGGGCGTCCCAGCCTCTTGTGGTCATCTAGACTGGACGGATCCAACGTTTCATGCTCGCTCAAAGGACGACCTACCCTAACGGCGGCGCAATCGCGCTCGGGCATCCTCTGGGGATGAGCGGGGCGCGTTTGGTTTCGACTGCAACTCGCCAGCTTCGGTGCACCAAAACACGCTTCGCGCTAGCCGCTCTTCGCAGATGTATGCAGTTGGCATATGGCCTGATTTGGTACAGCAAAATCGCTTTCCGCCGAAAACCCGTGCATGCTTTTTGGTGGGCGATAATCGGAACGATATAACGTTTATCGGTTGACTTTCTCGCAATGAAGCACTAAATTCGTTTTCCGATCAGCATTTAGCGTGGCGGTCAAAATATTCCGAGGGGGCATGACGTGCGGTCATTGTGGGGTCTTTCTGTCATCGTTTCACTGCTGTTGGTCTGGTTGAGCCTGCCGAGCTTTGCGCAAACCATTACCGGCACGATTTCGGGCGATATCACGGACACATCCGGGGCGGTAGTTGCGGGTGCGACGATCACGGTCGAGAACCTGGGTACGGCGGAAAAGCGAACCGCGACGACCACTGGCAGCGGCAGCTTCCGCGTCCCCGACCTTGCCATCGGCAAGTACAAGGTCACGGCCACGGCGGAGGGATTCAAGACGCTGGTGCAGACAGTAGAAGTACTCACTGGCGCCGTTACACGCGCTGAGTTCAAATTGCCGGTCGGACAGCGAACGGAAACGGTGGAGGTGGAAGGCACCGCGCCTCTGGTGGATTTCTCTCCCAACAACAACAACTACGTCGACAGCGAAAAGATCGAGAACGTCCCCATCAACGGGCGTGATTTCAATTCGCTGCTGGCCATCACACCGGGAGTGCAACGCGCCCCGGGCGGCGGCTTTCTGGCCGTCAGCATCAACGGATCGCGTACCACGGCGAACAATTACTTCATCGACGGCCTGTACAACAACGATCGTTATTACGGCGACTCGGCCATCGGCCAGACGGGGGTCGTTGGCATTCCCGCAACGATTTTTCCGCCGGAGGCGATTCAAGAGCTCAGCGTGCAGGAGACACCGTCTGCAGAATTTGGTGTGAAAGGCGGAGCCCCGATCTTGCTGGGAATGAAGAGCGGTACAAACACGTGGCACGGGTCCGGAACCTGGATACGGCATAGCGGTTTTGGCGATGCAGCCAATTATTTTTCGAATCACGTCACAGACGGCTGCGCAGCCCCGGGCGAGTGCAAGCCGACTCAGATTCATAACAACCAGTTCAATGGCACGTTTGGTGGGCCAATCATCAAGGACAAAGCTTTTCTCTTCATGTACTACGAAGGCCAGCGTTATAAATCGCTGGCCGTGAGCTCTCGTCTTGTACCGACATCGGGCCAGATTAACGGTGCAAAACAGGACATTATCGACAAAGGGCTTCAAATTGATCCAGCCGGTTTGGCTCTGCTCGATTTCTTTCCAGTTCGTGACAGCGGCGTGCTGATTGCCCAAACACCGACCAGTGCGAAAGCCGATGGCTTCGGCGTGAAATTCGATTACAAGTTCAGTTCGTCAAATTCGGTGGCGGTGCGTTACATTTTCGGGGACAGCTTCCAGAGTGCACCCGCCTTTGCCGGTTTGCCTGCAGGTGGGAATCACCCGGCGGACCTGTTCAATTCGATAGCCCCTTCCCGAGCGCAAATGGCCGGCGTCAGCTGGATCTGGAATCTCAGCGGCAACAAGATCCTGGAGAGCCGGTTGGGATTCACGCGCTTTGCGCAGATCATCGATATAAACAACAAGATTGATCCGAAGAGCCTTGGCCTCGACACCGGTCCACTCAGCCCCGGCGATTTTGGCGTTCCCTACGTTTACCTGGTGGGACTTGGATACGGAGGTTACATCGGCGGCGTTCAGGGCTATCCCATCACCACACGTCCGGACCAGACTTGGGATTGGTCGGAACACTTCTCCTGGGTCAAGGGAAACCACACGATCAAGCTGGGTGGAAATTTCCAGCGTGCGTTTACCAACAGCCTTCGTAACAACGCACGCACAGGTATGACGCTGGGTTATTTCAGCAACTACACATCCATATCCGGCGATCCTTTGCAGGATCAGATCGAGCAGTTGCTACTGGGCAAGGCAGACAATGCGAACCGGTCGTTTGGTGACACCCATCGCTACCTCGCGCAGAACTCTGTGGGCTTCTACGCTCAAGACGACTGGAAAATCAAACCGCGCTTTACCTTGAGCTACGGCCTGCGATACGAAATCAATGGCAGTCTCTACGACCGGAAGAAACAGGCATCCAACTTCTTCCCGGATCGAGGGCTGGTGCAGGTGGGGCAAGGAATCGACCGGCTTTACAACGTCGACTACGGTGACTTTGGACCGCACGTTGGTTTTTCCTGGGATATTCGCGGAAACGGAAAATCCGCGTTGCGTGCGGGATATTCGCTGACGTACGACGTGGCGAATTTTGGTGCAATCGCATCTCCCTATTCGTTTGCCAGAGCACGCGCGGGGGCATTCACGCAACCAAATCTGGGCATCTTTTCGGTGTCCATTACCGGTGATGTGGCGAACTGTGTCTATGGATGCCAGGTCCCACCGGTGGCCAGCCCTCCCCCCACAACCGGTACTTGCTTCGATCCGGTCCAGCAGGTCGGAGACTACATTTGCTTCAGTCAGGGACAAGTATTCGGCCCGAATCCCATGCCGGCCGGGCCGTTCAATGCCTTTTCGATTGTTCCTAACTTCAAGACACCGCGGGCACACAACTTCAACCTGAGCTTGCAGCAGGAGGTTGCCCGCAACAATGTGTTGACGATTGGCTATTCCGGCCAGCGTGGTCAGAACCTGGTGCTCTACCGCGACCTGAACGCCAGCCCCATCAATGGAGACGGGACTCGGCCCTTCGACAAGGCATTTCTCGACTCAAATGGCGCCCCCTATTTCAATCACATCATCCAGGCTACCAACCTGGGCTATTCCCAATACGACAGCATGCAGGTTTCGTTCAACCAACGCGCCTGGCATGGCCTGGATACCCAATACAACCTGACCTGGGGTAAGTGCTATGACACGAACTCGGTGAACCGCGGTGGCGCGGGCGACTATCCGCAAATCAACAACGACGGCACGCCCCGCATGGTTAACGTCGATGACAATCGAGGTCTCTGTGACCATGATGTCCGCCTGAATTTCAATGTGGGCGGCGTATATGCGTTCCCTAAGATTCCTTTCGTCGGAGAGAGGATGGGCAAAGGGTTCCAACTCAGCACCATCTACACGGCGATTAGCGGTCGGCCATTCACGGTCCTCTTGGGCAGCGGCGGGGATCCTTCGGGACAGGGACTCAACGGCAGTTCGATCCGCGCGGCCTGGGACGGAACGCCGGTGCAGTACAACACTCGGAATCCCGACCAGTATGTAGTTGAAAAGGTCATTCCGAACGGTACGCCCAATCAGTTCGATCCTTGCGGACGGCAAAACTTCGATGCCAACTCGCCAAACTTCGTGCCAGGCGATCTCTCTCTGTCCCCGTTCTATGTGCCTTGTCCGGGTACGGTGGGCAATTCCCGCCGTAACCAGTTGCACGGACCCGGGCTGAGCCAGTGGGACGTCACGCTCGCGAAAGTCACGAAGATTACCGAGAAGGTCAACCTGGAGTTTCGTTGGGAGGTCTTCAACGTTCTCAACCGGGCCAACTTCCACTACTTCCCAGACAACACGTTGGGTGCTAGTTTCGGCACCATTACCAAGACCTCCGATGTTGCGTCTGGCAACCCCGTGGTCGCTCAGGGCGGACCGAGAAACATGAACTTCGGACTGAAGTTCATCTTCTGATCAGTCGTCGGATACGATTTGCTGGGAGTCTGGCTATGCTAGACTCCCTCTTTCTTATGCGGTTCTTTCGGTTGTTTGGGATTCTGCTGTTGGCTTCAAGCGGATGGTGTGCGGCGCAGCAGACCCGCCTCCCTCATAAACCGGCCACAGTTCCCGCCGCTCCCACGCACACCCAACATCCGAACGTCATCCTCATCACTCTCGATACCACCCGCGCGGATCGCATGGGATTCTTGGGCTCGGTTCGCGGCCTTACGCCGAACCTCGACGTGGTCGCGCACGATGGAACTGCTTTTACCCGCGCCTATTCTCACGTGCCGCTGACCACCGCGTCCCATGCGACGATCCTGACGGGCACCTATCCGCAGTACAACCACGTGAACGATTTCGGCGTGCCGCTGGCGGCGGGTCTGCCGTATTTGCCCGACATTCTTCATCACCAAGGTTACAAGACTGCCGCTTTCGTGGGTTCGCTGATCCTCGATCCGATTGCGGGAACTGCTCCCGGTTTCGATCGCGGCTTCGATCTTTACGACGCTGGTTTCCGCATCAAGACGGCAAAGGATAACCGCTACGACACCATCGAACGCCGCGCGGGTGACGTGGTGGCGCATGCGCTTGCCTGGCTGAAGAAGCGGCCTGTCGGCGCTCCGCCGTTTTTTCTGTGGGTGCATTTGTACGATCCGCACGATCCCTACGACCCGCCGGAGCCGTACAAGTCAAAATTCGCCGATCCTTACGATGGTGAGATTGCTTACGCCGACGCCATGCTGGGCAAGCTGTTTGCCGCGCTCAGGACCGCCGGTCTTTATCAGGGCTCGCTCATCGCGATGATGGCCGACCATGGCGAGGCCTTCGGCGAACACGGAGAGCGCACGCACGGCATCTTTCTCTACGACGAAACCATCCATGTGCCGCTGCTGATCAAGCTTCCCGCACCTCGCTGCCCAGTACCGAAAGGGGCATCTCATTTGGAAGAACGTTCGGCATCGCTGAAGCGATGCCCTGATACGAAGGCATTGACGAGCGACGCCCGCGTGGGTCTGGTCGACGTGACGCCGACAATTTTAGATGTCACCGGCATCGCGATCCCAAAAGAAATTCAGGGCCAGTCTCTCGTTGGCGCAATTCGAATCGGCGCAATAAAGTCACCTGCGCAATCGGACAAAGCGCCGCGTAGCGTCGTCGATCGTCCCATCTACTCCGAGACCGACTATCCGCATCGCGCCTTCAAATGGAGTTCGCTGCGCGCACTGCGCACAGGAAAATATCTGGCAATCGAAGCGCCGAAGCGCGAGCTATATGACCAGGCGAGCGATCCCAAGACCCTTAACAATCTGGCTCCTTCTTCTCCAGCGGTGGCGGATACTATGGTCTCCGAGGTCGAACAATTCCGCCAACAAACTTCGGCCGAACTTGCAGGCGCCGCGAAGCTTGACCCTGAGCAGGCAGAGAAGTTGCGCGCGCTGGGCTATGTGGGAGGCGATGCGGGTCAGGGACACGAAGGAAAAATCGGAGGCACCGATCCCAAGGACCGCATCGAAGTCGCGAACCTCATGCACGACGGCATCCTTGAGGTCGAGCAAGGCGAGTACCAGAGCGCCATCTTGAAGCTGGAACGCGTGCTCCAGACCGAACCTGACTCAGCGATTGCCTACGTGCAGCTAGGAACGGCGTGGACGCGATTGAAAGACTATGAGAAGGCATTGCCGATCCTGCAAAAAGCAGTTGAACTGAAAGCCGACTCGGGACTCGCGCAATATGAGCTCGGGCTGGCCTTATACGAGACCGGCAGTTGGAAAGAAGCGGCGCCGCAGTTCGAGCAGGCCGTGGCACGCAGTCCCCGCTGGGCAGACGCGCACTTCTCACTGGCCGCCGTCTATGCTCGCATTGATCGCGTGCCTGAAGCGATGGAAGAACTTGATAAGTCGCTCGCGCTGAATCCCGATCACTATCGCGCGAATCTGCTTCGCGGACGCCTTCTGTCTCTGCTCGGCAAACCCTCGGAAGCCTTGCCCAATCTGCAGAAGGCGGCTGCGGTCGAGCCCGACTCACGGGAAGCGCACTTGTTTCTTGCGGATGCCTACGCGCAACTCGGGCGGTCAGCGGAGGAAAAGATCGAGAGGGCACGAGCAGAGAAAGCAAAGGCGTCGGCTCGATGAGAGATGGTTCACTGAGGGAAAATCAAAGCAGAGTGCTTATCTTGGGCGTATCTCCCAACCAAGAACGAAGACGCAAGCAAAATGATGGCGGGATAGCACACCAGCGTGTACTACGGTTCCGGGCTTTCCGCTGACCAGCAATCCGGCCCAGCGAATTCCTGACGGCCTGCGAACGAGCGCCCACAGCGCCGCCCCCACGTAAGCCAGGTTCAGCAAACAGTTTGCTGGGCGCAACATCTGAACTGACGCAAGCCGATCTTGCAGCGCGAGCACGACCAGCCGCAACTCCGGCATCGGACTCCGCTCGGCCTGCAGGTAAATCGGCTCCGCATACAACAGCGCGCGCCCGGATGGAATCACCAGCAGGGCCCCGCGCCGCACGTGCGAGCCTTGCTGATTCCACAACGTCAATTGTATACTGACTGAACTTTCCCCAGTAGTCGCTGTACACACCCGCACCTTGAACGTATCCGCCCATACTGTTCTTCGAGCGAAACTCCATGCACACATCACCGTTTACGACGAAGACACGAGAAACACGGAAGGATTCAGGGTCTAACATCAGATCGCGTCCAAAGCGAGCGCCGAAGACTTGAAGCAGCTCCTTAGAGCGGCAGAAACGATCTGGCCCAAGGCGATCCTGACGCGTTCCAGCGTGGTTCTCGGCCTCGCTAAGAGCGGCGCGGAGCACGCGCTCTCCACGGTGAGAAAGGCTCACAAATAAGAGGTTGCTACACCACGTTTTAGTTTTCGGAGGCGAGAATGAGCAAGAGTGATTCTCGCGTACAGCCAAGAAAAATCCGCGCCAGCGCGGGCTCGGCGCTGGTCAGTACTCGCTGGACAGATGGATCACATTGTTGGCAAAGTACAGAGTGATTTCATCCAGCGGAAAATCGGTGTACTCGATCTCCTTGGTGAACACGATGTTGCCGTTGCCATCGTCGCACGTAAGCGTAGCGGTTCGGTCGGGCCGTACGGCGAGCTTCCAGACTTGAAATTCCTCGGCGGCGACAGCCTTGTTGTAGGGCTGAATGACCGCGATTTCGTCCAGAAGCCAATACGCCCCACCGTGCTCGGCAACGTGCTGCGCGCCGTCGGTGTAGAGAACGTTGCGGTTGATCCCGTGCCGATACCAGGTTTCGCTGCCGGTAAACTGCGCGAGATCGTTTCTGCTGAGAGTCTTCGTCGTCATGATGTTGTTTGCCTCGTTTTTTGAAGTGGCCCCCACGGCGGGGGCGAGAGAGGCAACAGGAATAGCCGCACTGAAGGCGCGGCGTCACAGGCAATCGTAGAATAAATGAGGGGCAGCCCTTAGGGAATCATCGTTTATGTCGCGAATATGTTCTATCACTACTGTCCGGGAGATGA
>PKUV01000156.1 GCA_003131315.1 Acidobacteriaceae bacterium | reverse complement strand
GGGTGCGCCACTTCTCGCGCTTTTCGAGAAGTGGCCTGCCGAACAGCCGACACCGTTCGACTCCGCCCCACCCTCCGTTTTTTGAAGGGTGGGATTCCAGTCCGCCCACTGCTTGGGATTTTTTGCCGCCCGCCGCAATCTAACTTCTACCCTTTTTCATCACAAACGCCGTGTGCCCCGGCCCGTCCCAGCCGAGCGCCTTATGTTCTGGGCGGGGGGGTTATTCCCTGCCTCTCAGGATCGCGGCCATGATGCGGGGGTTGCGGCGTCCATGCATTACCGCGGCAACCCACAGGGTCTTTCCTCTGGCGCGTAGGCAATCAGATATTCCCGTACAAGAGTGAACCGCAAAGGCCGCGAACTGAGGTCGGGGCGGCGGTGGCCCCGATGGGGAAAAGGCACAAGTCCGCGAATGGCGTCAAAAATCTCCAACATGACCCGGTCGGCTGCGTCCGGGTTTTCCTGCGCAATGAAATCGCGTATTTCGTTGAGGTCGGCGAAGGCTTCCGGGTGGAGCGCGTAGCCACTGCTCACAGCGGGCGATTGCGCTGTGCTTCGGTTTTCGCTTGCAGGCGGGCGAAGGCTTCTTCACCATCGAGGGGCTTCACCCTGCCGCTTTTCAGTTCGTCATAGCGGCTGTTGAGCATTTCCCGCGTTTGCGTCAGTTCGTCGAAATATGCGGCCAATGCATCTTGCAAAAACTCGTTGGTCCCGCGTCCGCTCTGCGCTACGAGGTCGCTGAGCTGCTTTTCAACGTCGGGGGTGAAATGCACTTCCATCGCCTTCAAGATACGATAAACCCTCGCTTGTTACAAGGTGCCGGGTGCCGCACCCTTCGTTTTTTGAAGGGTGGGATTCCACGTCCGCCCACAGCCTGGGATTTCTCGCTGACCGCCGCAATCTGACTTCTACCCTTTTTCATCACAAACGCCCGGGCCACGCGTCACAGACTTCTAACCGGCCGTCGGCGACAATGGAGATCGACCTGTGGCAGGGCCGAGCTGTGCCCGTCAACCAAGACGCCCCTCGAAGCTGCCCCAGCCCCCACTGGTGGGCGCTCTTTGAAAACACCAATTTGGGAAAATGAGCGGTAGTCAGCCCGCCGCCAAACCCCCGAGCGAGCGAAGAAGCGAGCTAAGTCATTGACGAATAAAGACTTTACCTCTAAGTCATTTAAACTCAAAGATCTAGCGGGAATTTCCTCCTAACCCTATGATTCCAAAAGACCGGGGGGAGGGGGGTACCCATACATTGGCAATCTTTGCCAACCGTAGAATTGTGATATCGATCCATAAGAGGCGAAAATTGCTCACCCTCGCAACCCCGAAAAGTTATGCCATCACTGTTCTCGCCGCTGCTACGGGATCGACTCGCAGCGTAAGCCCGTCAATCTGGCGCACGACGATGCTTTCTCCGGCGGAGATGGGGACTGAGGAGACGGCGTCCCAAAGCTCGCCGTGCACGAACACTTTTCCGGCGGGCGCGAGCGTGCATTGCGCAATTCCGATTTCGCCGATCAATCCTTGTTTGCCGGTGACAATCTTGTTGCGGCGGGCGCGCACGGCGATGCTCATCAGGAAGGCCGTGATAAGTCCGAGCGGGATGCTGACGGCGAGCGCGGTCGCGAGGTGGACGCGCATTTCGGGGATGGGAGCGTCAACCAGGAACAGGCCGCCCATCGTCAACAGGACAATCCCGCCGGTGGTGAGCACGCCGTGGCTGGCGAACTTGGCTTCCGCGGCGAACAGCGCAAAGGCGCCGATGATCATAGCAATCGCCGCGAAGCGCACCGGCAGCAGGTTCAACGCGAACGCCGCCAGAAGGATGAAGACCACGCCCACGGTTCCAGGAATGACCGCACCGGGGTGGTTGAATTCGGCATACAGCGCCATCGCACCGATGGCCAGCAGGATGAACGCCACGTTGGGGTCCATGATGTAGGAAAGGATGCGCTGCTTGAGCGTCATCCGGTAGTCGCGCACCGGTTGGTCGGCGAGGCTGAGCGTGACGGTCGTGCCGTTAAATCGTTTGAAGCTCTTCCCGTTCAATTGGTGGAACAGGTCCTGCTCGCTCGGAGCGATGTACTCGATCAGTTTCTTGTCGAGCGCCTCCTGGTCGGTAAAGGATTTTGACTCGCGTACGGCGCTCTCCGCCAGTTCGACATTGCGACCGCGCTTGGCAACGACCGAGCGCATCAGGGCTGCGGCGTCGTTCTCCATTTTCTGTTTCATCACGTCGTCCATCTTTTCGCCCAAAATGACGGGATGCGCGGCGCCGGTATTGGTTCCCGGCGCCATCGCCGCAACGTCCCCTGATTCCAGGATGAAGAAGCCAGCCGATGCGGCGCGGCTGCCGCTGGGCGTCACGTAGATGATGACCGGCACCGGCGAGGCCACGATTTTTTCGATGATTTCGCGCGTCGAATCGACCAGTCCGCCGGGAGTGTTGATCTCGATGAGGACGGCTTGATCGTGGTTGGCGGCTGCCAGCTCGAGGGCACGGCCGATGTATTCGGCGGTGACGGGCTGGATGTTGTCGTTGATCACGATCTTCAAGACGTCGGCGGAGCAGAGGGCGGCGAAAAGGGCGAAAAGAAGGACCACTGCAAGCCAGCGAACCAGCAAGGAGGAGAAACGAGAGGCGAAAAATCGAGACGGCTTCATGGTTGTGACAGCGGCTGCGCTTTCTCCGCAAGCTTGGCTGCTAGGGTGCGCTTCAAGTCCTGGCCCGCGGGATTGCCGGGTTCCAGTTGCAGCGCCCGATTGATGTTCTGGGCGGCCGCTTCTATTCTATTTTCTCTCAAATCGAGCCGCGCAAGAACCAGGTAAGCCTCAGCCGACTCGCGAATGCGGAGTGCGGCCTCGGCCTGGGCGCGAGCTTCGCGGGCGTCGCCGCGAGCGTCGTAATCTTCAGCCAGGGCGGTGAGGGGCGCGCTGCTCGACGGATCGACCGCGGCCGCATGGCGGAATTCGGCCTCCGCTTCGGCAGTGAATCCGTGGGCCAGGAGTTCTTTGCCGAGTTCGATGTGAAAGCGCGCGTGTGCGCGTGGATCGGATCGGGCAAATTGCTGCTCGGCCCAGCTTCCCATTTGCGTGGTCATTTGGCGGAAGGCGTTTTCCTCGTAGTTGCGCTTGATGCGCTCCAAGGGCGCCTTCGACGTCGCGCTGCTCGGAACGATACCGCCAGCAGGAGGCGTCAGGGAGTCGAGCAACATTTTAGCCTCGGCGTCGTTCGGGCGACGATCGAGCGCCGTATGCAGTTCGCGGGCCGCGCCGGCGCGATCGCCAGCCTGGGTAAGAGTCACTCCCAAGTTGAAGTGATAGTCAGGATCGCTCGGATCGTTCTGAATCGCCTTCTCGAAATAGTCGCCGGCCTTTTTCTGGCCGCGGCGGGCGGCGACCACTCCAAGGTTGTTATAGACCTCGGCCAGAGGCAGGCGGGCGGCGACGAACCCAAAGGCGCTTTCCGATTTCGCGAAGTCTCCGTGAGCGTAGGCGGCGAGACCGAGATAGAAATTTGCCTCGCGGGCGACTGCGGAAGAATGCTGGACTTGGCCCAGGGCAGTGATCGCCAGTTCGTAAGCGCGCTGGGCGTAGTAGGTCTTACCCAGTCCCAGCCAGGCTTGCGCATAATCCGGATTAAGGCGGACCGCTTCTCGATAGTGCTGCACTTTTTCTTCGGCAGTAGTGGCCAGCATGCCGCGAATGTAATTTTCCAGGGCGTCCAGGCGCACGGGAACAACGCTGGCGATGTACTTGTCCTTGGGCACGGGGAAGTCGGCGCGGATCAGGCGAAGCAAATCCCAAGCCAGTGCGGATTGCAGCGTGCCAAGATCGGCCAGTGGTCCAGACTCGGTGGCGGCGGGCGAGAGTTTCTGCGCCCGCATGTCGAGCAACTGGGCGATTGCAGTCAGGCGCGCGCCGTCATACTTATAAGAGCCGAGCACGGCATAATCGACATCCATCTGCTCGGCGAGGCGGTAGAGGGTGGCGCGCGAAGCGTGCACGCCGGCCGGAACGCCCTGGCGATCGTAGGCCCGGAGGCGCTCGTCGCGGCTGGTTACGTACAGCACCGGAGAATTGAGTTGTTCGTGGAAGGTTTCGGGAAAAGATTCGCCGAGCCATTCCAGGCCTGGGGTCGGAGAAGCATTCTCGAAGGGAATTACGACCATGGTCCGACCGACCACAGTTGGGCCGGAGGCGGGGCTGTCCTGGGCACGAAGCGACGGGCAGAAAAGCAGCGAAACCAGAAAGACGAAAACAGCGGCGCGTTTCACGACAAGTTGATTATATCGGCAGGATGGCGCATCACGCGTGCCGCTGGCCTGCGGGAACGTCTGGCTCAGTGGTTCCGTTTGTGTGGAGGCGGGTCTCCGACCCGCCCATACGGGGATCTGCCCCGTCCCAGCCGAGCGCAGTTCGGCCTCGCACCATTCCGCTGGCTTCCTCGCCCAACCTCCGCATACACTGCTTCTTCACACTTTGCTCCTACACACTGTGATGACCCCGGCGCAGCCCAGTTCGTCAGCCCTGCGTTTTCTCCTGCCTTCCGTCCGCGACATCATTTTCACTTTCCTCTTCTGGTCGGTGCTGGCGGGATCCCTGTCGAATCGGCCGCTGGCGGATGCGGATATCGGATGGCATATCCGAACCGGCGAGCAGATTCTGGCGACGCACTCCCTTCCCCGCACCGATCCGTTCTCTTCCACCATGCAGGGTCAGCCCTGGTTTGCCTGGGAGTGGTTGTACGACATACTGCTCGGGATTCTGCACCAGGCTTGCGGACTGAACGGAGTGGTTTGGTTGTGCGCCTTGCTGGTAGCTGCGATTTTCGCGCTGCTGCTTTCGCAGCTGGTGAAGCGTGGGACCGGTCTGCCGCTGGCGATCGTGCTGATGCTGCTGGCGGAGGCCGCAGCGACGATTCATCTGTACGCGCGCCCGCACATTGTGAGCTGGCTTTTCTCTCTGCTCTGGTTTGTTGCGCTGGATCGGTGGGAACGATGCGAGCACGCGAGCCCGCCCCGATGGATGCCCTGGTTCTTCCCCGCCTCGATGTTGCTTTGGGTAAATCTGCATGGCGGATGGCTCTTTGGAATGGCGCTGCTGGGAATCTACACTTTCGCGGCATTCGTCGAGAGTGCTCGCGCACAGGATGCGTTCGCTGCGATTCGCGCCGCCCATCGGGCTCGCGCCATGGCTGCGGCTTGGGTGGCGTCGGCGGTGGCGACGCTCGTGAACCCGTTTGGCGGGCGGCTGCACGCGCACATCTATCTCTATCTAGGCGATCGTTACCTGATGAACCGCATCGACGAATTTAAATCGCCTGATTTTCACGGCTGGGCGCAGCGCTGTTTTGCGGTCATCCTGGTGCTTGTGCTGATTGCGTTTGCGAGCAATCGCAAAAAACTGCGGCTCAGCCACCTGCTGATCGTGCTGCTGGCGGCGTATGCGGGGTTCTATTCGTCGCGCAACCTTCCGGTTTCGTCGATGCTGCTGGTGCTGGTGGCCGGGCCGATCCTGTGGGAAAGCTTCGCTTCACTGGCGGATAAGCCGGGCGCCTGGCAATGGGTGCGCAACGGAACCGCCCGAATTTCACAATTCTCCGATCGCATGGGCGCGCAGGAAATGGAGATTCGCGGGCACCTGTGGCCGGTTGTCTCGGTGGCCGTGGCATTCGCGATTTGTCTTCAAGGAGGATGGCTCGGCTCGCGGCAGTTGATTCATGCGCGGTTTGATCCGCAGAGAGTGCCGGTCGCGGCGGTGACTTTCCTGCAAAAAGAATTCCAGGGGAAGCAACCGAGCACGGAGCCGGTTTTCTCAACCGATGCCTGGGGAGGCTATCTCATCTACCGGATGTATCCCGAGCGGAAGGTCGTGGTAGATGACCGTCACGATCTCTACGGCTCAGGCCGGATTCGCCAGTACCTGATCCTAACCCAGGCAGAGCCGGGATGGCAGAGCGTGCTAGAAGAGTGGCAAATTCGGACCGCGCTCCTGCCCGCCGGGTCGACACTAGCCAACCTGCTCCGCGAACTTCCACGAGATTGGCGTGTCACGTACGAAGACAAAGTGGCGGTCGTGTTTGAGAGACGCTAGATATCGGGCAATAGGGTCGAGGCACCTTCGTTGTAAACTCACAATTTATGGCCGATTTTCCCGTTGACCAGTTCGAATCGCTTATCCGTGATTTTCTCGCGGATAAGAAAAGTTGGGACGACGTGCATCGTTTCGTTATAGATGCTGAGTGGACCAACACAGCGGACATTCCCGCTGGGTACCCCGACGTTCTACAAGAATTGCAATGGGCTTTTCTATCTGACTCTGAAGATGACCCGCAGTTCCTCTTGTCCAAAGCAGAGGTTCGAGAGCTGCTCGATAAACTTCAAAGGAGTTACGGGAAACCGTCGTAGCCTTACCCGAATTTCTCCCACTCTCTGCAACCTGAGCGCTTCTGCATCATCAGATGTAGTTGAGTTTGGCGCTAGCTGCCTGGGAAGTGCTACTTTTGAAAGCGCGCGAAAACTCCCGGGCATTGGCTTTTGAGAGACTGAGAATCTATGCGGATCGCAAGAATACGCCGGTGTATCGAGATATGTCCGGAGAGCTGCCGATGAAGGCGCAGTGTTTGCCGTTCCAGCAGATTCCGCACACTACACGTCTCTTCCTCGATTATCTTTCCTACACTCCTTCCGTCCGCGGGATGTATCCACGTTCACCGATTTTTTCCGAGTGGGTGAAGGACGAATCCCAGCGCGTCGGTTACGACGCCGCGCGTCGCGGCCAGGTGAGCGAAATTCTCGAGCGGCAGAATCGTGCGTGGGGCGCGTCTCCGAAGACGCTTGCCAATATTGAACGGCTCAGGCGAGGAGCGCTGACGGCGGTTACGGGACAGCAAGTCGGTCTCTTCGGCGGGCCCCTGTTTTCAATCTTCAAAGCGCTGACGGCGGTCAAGCTCGCGGAACAGGCGACGGCGGTCGGAGTGGACTGCGTCCCAGTTTTCTGGCTCGCGACCGAGGATCACGATTTGGCCGAGGTCAACCACGTGTCGCTGCTTTCCGAGCACGGTCTTCCGGAACGGTTCGCGGTGGAAAGCCGCGCGTTTGACGGTAACGCCGTGGCCGATGCGCCTGTGGGGACCGTCAAGTTCGGGCCGGAGATTGAGCCGGTGGTCGAGTGCGCAGCCGCGTTTTTGGGAGATTCCGAGGTCGCGACGTGGCTGCGCCAGGCGTATCGTCCGGGTGAAACTCTGGGCAGCGCGTTTGCCCTGCTGTTTGCGCGGCTGTTTGCGGATTGGGGCGTCGTCCTGCTTGATCCGGCAGACAAAGATTTCCATGCTCTCGCAAAACCCCTGTTCCGCGCGGCGATCGAACGCGCCTCCGAACTCGACGAGGCACTGCTGGCGCGGGGCAAGGCGCTCGAGGCGGCGGGATATCACCAGCAAGTCAAGGTGACTTCGGCGACCACGCTGCTTTTTGAAGTGAAGAATGGGGCGCGCACGGTAGTGCGGCGCGGGAATAATGGCCCCAACGGCGGCCAGTTTGCCGTGGGTGAGGAGCGGATCTCGCCTAAAGAGCTGCTTGGCCGGATTGACGAGGCTCCAGAGAAGTTCAACCCGAATGTGCTGTTTCGTCCCGTGGTACAGGACTACCTGCTGCCGACGCTGGTTTATACCGGCGGAGCGGCCGAAGTCGCATACTTCGCGCAGGCCGCCGTCGTCTACGAGAAACTACTGGGACGAGTGACGCCGATCCTGCCGCGTTTTTCGGCGACGTTGCTCGAAGCCAAGCCCGAGCGCATTCTGACGCGCTACCAACTGGAGCTGCCCGATTTGTTTCACGGCCCCGAAAAAGTTCGAGAAGCTATTGCCGCTCGTTCGCTGCCACCGGAGTTGCAGGCTCGCTTTGAGGAAGCCTATGCGAGGGTTGAGCAGTCGATGTCGGCGGTTCGCGAATCGATCGGCAAACTGGATTCAACACTCATCGAAGCGGCGGACCGCGCCCGGACGAGGATGTGGTATCAAATCAACCGGCTCCATCGGCGGGCGTCACGGGCGGAACTGCTACGCAATGAGGTCATCACGCGGCACGCGGATGCCTTGAGCCACGCCGTATTCCCGCACAAGGCGCTCCAGGAGCGCGAGGTCGCAGGAGTGAGCTTTGTGGCGCGGTATGGGCCGGAACTGCTCGCGAATCTCTATCGGAAGATCCATCCCGATTGCCACGATCACCAGGTGATTGAGGTGGTGTAGTCAGCTTCCTGTTTCAAATTTGTTCGACTTGCCAGCGCAACTAGTGTCGTGTCCCGCAAGTTCGCGGTACAAATCCACACTGTCGTCCTGAGCGAAGCGAAGGATCTATGCACTGTGCTGCGAGTTCCAATACATAGGTCCTTCGCTTCGCTCAGGATGA
The DNA here is from genome assembly GCA_003131315.1 of Acidobacteriaceae bacterium. Taxonomy (GTDB): domain Bacteria; phylum Acidobacteriota; class Terriglobia; order Terriglobales; family Acidobacteriaceae; genus Acidiflorens. The sequence continues at coordinate 38,532 of PKUV01000156.1, read as the reverse complement.
CACTCCACGCTTATGTCGCGAACTTGCGGGACACCACATTAGCTCGCGGTGGATTCTCCGTCGCGCAGGACGATCTGCAACTCTGCGAGCGATTCAACTCGCGGCACTCCCTTGTCGCGGTATGCGCCCGGGACGTCCATCAACACCGCTTGCATGCCTGCGCCGGTGGCGCCGAGGTAGTCCACGGAATAGACGTCGCCGACGTAGAGACTCTCCTCCGGCGCGGCGTTCATGCTCTTCAGGGCCTGGCGGAAGATTTCCGGGTGCGGCTTCTCGTATCCGACGAGTCCGGAATCGGTGATGGTGCGAAAACACTGGGCGATACCGCACCGGTGCAACACGTCTTCGATTTTGCCATCCGCATTGGAGATGACCGCGACCCGGTAGCGCTCGCCGATCTCATGCAGTTGTTCCGCGGTGCCGGGGCGAATCGTGTCCCAGTTGCCGGAATTGCGGATGCTGGCGACGAGCTGGTCGCGGATTGCGTCGTCGTTAAGTCCGATCTCGCAGAGCAGTTGGGAGTAGAACATGCACCAGAAGCTGTGGTCGGTGCTGCCGTTCTTGGTCATCATTCCATCGAACCGATTCTTGGTTCGGCATTCTAGATCGCGCAGGTGCTCGCCCTCGAGCACGAAGCCGCGTTCGGCGAGAGGCGCGTGAATGCGCTCGCGATTGGGGAACAGCAGCGTGTTGCCAACGTCGAAGAAGATGACTTTGACTTTCGAGTTCATGAGAGTTTACTCGGCGCCAGAGCCTTATGGGCGGCACGGACGAGATCCGCCTTCTGGCCGGGCTGGGCGAAAACACAAAGCGGAATCAAAAGGATCAGCAGGCGAATGCTTTTCATGGGAGACTTATTGTAAATGCCGGAGAATAGTCAGATGCGCAAGCCGGGCTGCGCCTGGCGATACCACGCTGGAAAATTGCCGAATGAATTAAACTGAAAATTTGCCGATGTATTAAGTGGAATCGGAAGTCATGGCCCAACTGCGCGTTGTCGTTCTGTGGCACCAGCACCAGCCGTTCTACAAGGACCTGGTGACGGGTCAGTATCGCCTGCCTTGGACACGCCTCCATGCTTTGAAAGACTACTACGGGATGGTGAAGCTGCTGGACGAGTTCCCACAGGTGCATCAGACGTTCAATCTGGTGCCCTCGCTGATCGCGCAGATTCAGGATTATGTTTCGGGCGGGGCTCAGGACCCTTTTCTGCAGGTTGCGAGCAAGCCCGCGAAGGACCTGACGGAAGGGGAACGGCGGTTTGCGCTGGAATATTTGTTTCAGGCGAATACGGTGAATGTAATCGGGCGCTATCCGCGGTACCGCGAGCTGTGGGAGAAATTTCATGGGGCGGGGGGGACGCCCGAGCGAGCGGAGAAATATTTTCAGGCTCAGGATCTCACCGACTTGCAGGTGCTCTCGCAGATTGGATGGTTCGACGAGTATTTTCTGGCGGAAAAAGACGTAGCGGAACTGATCCGCAAAGGCCGGAACTATACGCTCGAAGACCAGCGGTTTGTGATGGCGCGGGAGAGCGAACTGCTCAGCCGGGTTCTGCCGGTGCATGCGGAGGCGGCAAAGAAAGGCCTGATCGAGATTTCGACGTCGCCTTTTTATCATCCCATTCTGCCGCTGGTGTGCGACACGCAGATGGGGGCGGTTTCCTCGCCGGGGCTGGGCTTGCCGCAGAACCGCTATCGCCATCCTGAGGACGCTCGCGAGCAATTGCAGCGCGGACTGGATCTGCACAAAAAAGTGTTTGGGGTGCGGCCGCAAGGGGTGTGGCCGTCGGAGGGCAGCGTTTCCGAAGAGGCGTTGGCGATTGCACACCGGCTTGGAGTGCAGTGGATGGCGACCGACGAAGGCGTGCTGGGACGGAGTCTGGGGACAAATTTCTCACGCGACGGTTATGGTCATCTGAATTCGGATCTGGCGCACCGGCTGTACACGATTTATCGCTACGAGAATGCCGATACACGGATGAATCTGCTGTTCCGCGACCACACGCTCTCCGACCTGATCGGGTTCGTATATTCGGGAATGCCGCCGCAAGACGCTGCTAATAATCTCATCCACAAGATTAAGGAATCGGCGCAGCCGATTGTTGCGAACGGGCAAGATGCCGTGGTCCCCATCATTCTGGACGGCGAGAATGCCTGGGAATACTACCCGCATTCGGGGCGAGAATTCTTGCGGAGATTCTATGACGCTTTGCAGAATGATGCGGGCATCGAAGCGGTGACGGTTTCGGAGGCGATTGCGCGCCACAAGAACGCCGGTCATCTGAAGTCGCTGGCGCCGGGGTCGTGGATCAACGCGAACTTCAACGTTTGGATTGGAGCGCCGGAGGACAACAAGGCTTGGGACTACCTGTATCACGCGCGCAATTTCTACGCGCAGGCGGCACCGGGAGCAACCGAGAAACAACGCAAGCTGGCGTTTGAAGAGATCTTGATCGCCGAGGGCAGCGACTGGAACTGGTGGTACGGACCGGAGCACCACTCGGCGAACGATCGCGACTTCGACGAACTCTACCGCAAACACCTGTCGAATGTTTACCAGGCGTTGGGCGGGACCCCGCCGGATTATCTGGCGCAGCCGATCACCGAGGGAGTGGCGCGGCCTTCGTTCACGCCGCAGAGCGCCTATATCCATCCCCGGATCTCGGGCGACATGGTGCGCTACTTCGAGTGGATGGGGGCGGCGTGTTATACGGCTGACCAGCGCTCGGGCGCCATGCACGGCAAGCAGTTTCTGATGGATGAAGTGTTTGCCGGGATCGACGAGCAGTATGTGTACGGCCGGCTGGATTTCGCCGGCAAAGTGCCGGAAGACGGATTCGAAGTGGTGGTGAATCTGGAGTCGTGGGCGAACCATGCAGCCAAGCCCCGGCGCGAACTGCGGTTGGGTGCGGCAGTGGATGGAGGCCGCATGCAGTCGTGGAAAGTGACGGAGCGGGGCAAGGTGTTAGCAGATTCGACGGATTCGAGAGATATTGCGCGGGTGGCGCTCGTCCGGAATTTTGAGTTTCGCCTGCCCCTGACGTGGCTGCTCGCCGCTCCGCTGGGAATTGACAAAGTGCGAGGACCGAAAAGCTCGGATCTGCTGACCGTCCGGCTACGCCTGCGCTTCAGTGTGTGGCAGAACCATCTGCCGGTCGACGCATTGCCGGTGGAAGGATGGATGGAACTGGAGTTGCTGGCGGAAGAGGATCTGCTGGCAGTGAGCGGGTGACGATAGAGCCAGGTTTCAAAGTTTCAAGGTTGCAAGGTTTCAAGGAAACCAAAAGGGCGGTAATCCGAACCGCGACAAACCCCGACGAATCATTGAAACCCTGAAACCTTGAAACCTGGCTCTTTCCCTACTGGCCGCCGCTGGCGCCAGTCATTGTCATCGGCCGGTTCAATTCCATCACCAGTTCCGTGCCTGCGGGAAGCATCGCGGAGCGGTGTTTGGCGAGCCAGTGCGTGACGGTCACGGTGGCGCCGACGGCTCCGCCGATGAGCAGGCCTTTGCCGCCGCCTGCCAGACCGCCGACGAGCATTCCGCCGCCGGTACCCATGCCGATTTCGGTGAGATCTTTGCCGTTGTGGCCAGCGCCTTTGAACTGCCCTTCCGTGTTGACGTCGGTGCCGTGGCGAGCGTTGGTGTCAACCAGCGAGGCGTTCAGCATGAACCTGTCTCCATTAGGGAGAACCAGGTTTTCGGGGAAGATGGCGATGGTGGGCTTGCCGGCAATGCGACGCGGTTCGTTCGCTTTGGTGACGCGGCCTTCGACGGTGGCGCCGATCGGAATCACGGTTTTGCCGTCCACCACGACCGGCTCAGTGACTCTTGCCGAGAATGGATCTCCGGCTTTCGAGCTGAAGGTTGCGAGCGTGGTTTCGAGTTTCATCTTGACGGCGGTGCCGGTGGGCAGGGCAGTTTGCGCGCAGGCGAAACTTGCGATCAGGATGAGCGATGTCAGCGAAAATGTTTTCTTCATGTTACCTCTTACGTCCAAAATTCAATTCCGTATCTCGTTCAAAGTCTAAGCAAAGCTCCAAGGACTTCATCCAGCGGCGCGCGGTCGAGCTGGTTATCGCCGCGATAGATGTAGCGCACCAAGCCTCCGCGATCGATTACGAGAGTTGCCGGGTGCGCGATGTTGATCGCATCGGTGCCGAGCGCGTGATGGAGCCCGTAGGCTTTAGTCGCGGCCCGATCCTCATCGAGCAGAAAGACGCTAGCGATGGGATGCTTCTCCAGGAATTTTCCCGGCCTCCACACGCCATCCCGTTTTTCGGCAGCAATAAACGCCAACTGTGCTCCCGCTGTTTCAAGTTCCGGTCTCCGCGACTCAAACTGAGTCATGCGCTTCGCGCAGTTTGGTCACCAAGTGCCGCGCAGAAACTCGATAATCAGCGTGCCCCGCTCGAGCAGACTACCGAGAGTGAATGTGCCCTCGCGGTTGGCTGCTCCCAGGGAAAAGTCTGGGGCGCGCGATCCGATCTCCAGAGTTTCGGTGCGGTTCTTCATGTTGAGTTCGACTTTAAGCGAGGTGGAAATCAGGAACAATAACGGAAGGGGTACGGGGATGGCCCGGTGGGCAATTCGATGGGGTATGTCCCAGCGCACTGACCGGGTCCTTCCCCGTCCGATATAATTCCGCTTCGCATGGAGCAGACGCGGCAAGCTGCGTCTCTACGACTAGCGACGATGTTTTCAAATCAATCAGACGAGTAAAGGACGCACTTATGCCTCTTACCAGTATTGCCGATATCCGCGGACGCCAGGTGCTTGACTCGCGTGGCAATCCGACCGTTGAAGCGGAAGTTTTTCTGGATGGCGGCGCCAGCGCGCGGGCCATTGTGCCGAGTGGCGCGTCCACCGGCGAGCATGAGGCCGTGGAATTGCGCGACGGCGACAAGAGCCAGTACCTCGGCAAAGGCGTTCTGCAAGCGGTTGCGAACGTCAATGGCGAGATTGCGGAAGCCCTCGGCGGGGTGGACGCAGCCGATCAGCGCACGCTCGACGCCAGACTGATCGATCTTGACGGCACGCCCAACAAGGGTCGACTGGGAGCGAACGCGATCCTCGCCGTTTCGATGGCGGCGGCGCGGGCTTCGGCCAACGCTTGCGAATTGCCACTCTATCGCTATCTCGGTGGGGCAACGGCGAACACGTTGCCGGTGCCGATGATGAACATCCTTAACGGCGGCGCGCACGCCGATAACAACGTCGACTTCCAGGAGTTCATGGTGATGCCGGTTGGCGCGCCGTCGTTTTCCGAGGCGCTGCGCTGGGGTGTAGAGGTCTTCCACACGCTCAAGGGCGTGCTGAAAAAGCGCGGATACAACACGTCGGTCGGCGACGAGGGCGGCTTTGCTCCGTCGGTGAAGTCGAACGTGGAGGCCATTGAAGTCGTGCTGGAGGCGATTCAGCAGGCGGGCTACAAGCCGGGCGAGGAGATCGCGATTGCGCTCGATCCGGCGGCCAGCGAGTTCTATCAGGACGGAAAATATGTCTTCAAGAAATCCGACAAGTCGGCGAAGAGTTCCGAAGACATGGTTCGCTACTATGCAAAATGGGTGAAAGACTACCCCATCGTGTCGCTCGAAGACGGCCTCTCCGAAAACGACTGGGATGGCTGGGCACTACTGACCAAAGAACTCGGCGGAAAGATTCAGCTTGTGGGCGATGACATCTTCGTCACCAACATTGAGATATTCGCCAAGGGCATCGAGAAGGGCATTGCCAACTCGATCCTGATCAAACTCAATCAGATTGGCACGGTCAGCGAGACGCTGGACGCGATCGATCTGGCGCGCCGCAACGGTTACACGTCAGTGATCTCGCATCGCTCCGGCGAAACCGAAGACACGTTTATTGCGGATCTGGCGGTGGCTACTGGCGCGGGACAGATCAAGACGGGCTCGGCCTCGCGGACGGACCGTATTTCCAAGTACAACCAGTTGCTGCGGATTGAAGAAGAATTGGGCGGCGCGGCGCGGTTCCTGGGGGTGAAGGCGCTGAATTATCAAGCAGGTATCTAGCTAGTTCCCGATCTGGGAAGCGGATCCGTACGAAATTCATCTGGGGCGCACATCCAAGGCGTTTGCGGGTGTATTCTTTGCAAATGAGAGATGAATGGATACCCGTTGAACGAGAGCGTCCCCCTGCTCAAGTGCAAGTCGGGTTGAAATGTGCGGCTACCAACAAGGATTGCGCTCACGCGGTGGGCTGGCTGGATATGAAGGGTGAGTGGGTAATCACGGCATTTCCAGTGGGCCAAGCACCAGCAGAAATCACGCACTGGTGTGATCTGCCTGCGACCACCAGCGATTACGCCAAAGCGGACCCATGGCCCCCAATCTCCCCGACCATCAGGGGGCGCGTTCTGGATTTAGAGAGAATCCGAGCCGCATGAGCGACGAGTTGGGCGATTTCGCCTCACTTGGCGGGTAGCATTTCCCCAATCTGTTCCCGTACGCTGTAACCGGTTTTAGCCACGCTGTTGAGATGGACCCGAGACAGCGTAATGGTTCTCTGGCCACAGCTGATGAATATGTTGTCTGAACTCCCATCAGGTGTGTGTACGGGGACCTGAGAAACGATACACAGAGGAGATTTCTCATTGTCTGCCAACGACCCTAGAGCAGCGATTGTGCTCTCGAAGGCATCCAAGTCTCCCTTCGTCAAATACCACTCGCGGTCTGCATACACGATCCGGTCGTTTCGGAATTGAACAGTGTAGGATTCGATGGCGCCGCCGATTTGGAGCGTGATTGTGTCCTTGTCCGCGATAGACTGTTTGTACCCGGCGGTCGCACATTTCTTGATGAAGTCTTCGCGCGGCATGCCTAAGTAGACCGTGACCGACCCAATATCTAAGGCGACCCGTGGTTTGGATTGCGCAAAACAGGATAAGCACAACGACAGCAAGACAGCGATCGCAAGAACGGCTTGCCGCATGATTTACTCCTGGTCATTCCTAATTCGCCCCTTGATAGACTTCAGGTGAGGAGCGGGAATCTCATCCTCTGGCACGAGAACGGTGCTGCACTTTTTGCAAAGCATCACTGTGCCAGGGCCGCGCCGAGACTTCCAATCGAGATAATACTCTCGGCTGATTTCTTTCTTATGCCCGGTCTCACAATACAGAACGATCGTTCTGTCGTCTTGCACGCCAGAGCTGGAGCTCTCTTCTGCCATTTCAAAGAGTTAATGCTACAGGAGACCTGGTGTCTGTGATCACCGATACAGCTCTTTTGGGCAAACCGGAATGCGGCGTTCCAGCATGCTGGCGATAGAGTAAAATGTGGGCAGGAATATGCCAGAGGCTGAGATCATTTTCTCCGTGAAAGAGTCGCCTGAGGGTGGCTATGAAGCCCGCGCCCTCGGCTGCGACATCTTCACGCAAGCTGACACCTTGGATGAGTTGAAAGTGAATGTGCGTGAGGTGGTGCGCTGTCACTTTGGAGAAGGGACGAAGTTGCCATTGATTCAGTTCGAGGAGGTGTGGGCCACCAACAGGCGTGTCCTCGGTTCCGCAAAGGGTGAGTTTACGGTTCCAGATGATTTCAACGATCCTCTGCCCAAGGAGATCGAAGACCTTTTCTGGTGATCGGTGTCAGAAGCCATCTCATAATGAACCGATGGAGTAGATCGCCGGATCCCTCAGGGGCTGAAGTCCTCGTCTTTGATTAGCCCTGGGCGGCACGGCTGAAGCCGTGCCCTTCCCGGAACCATTTATAGAATTGCTCTCAGTTAAAATCCCAGCGTCTCGTCCGCCGATGGCCCGTAGGTTGCAGGCACCGGCTTGTCGTTCAGGCGCAGATAGACGCCGAGCTGTGCGCGATGATGGACGAGGTGGTTCAGAAACATCTGGCGGTAGGCGAGGAAGCGCGAGCCTTCGAAGACAGGCTTGCCCTGAAAGCTGAGCTTCCAGTTTTGTTTCCAGGCTTCATCCGGCGTGCTCTTAATGGCGGCGCGCACCTTGGCAGCGCCTTCGTCAAGAACGCCGACCAACTGCGCCACAGACTCAAAGGGCAGAGGCTTGTAGCTGCTTTTTCCGAAATCAAGTTCGGGAGTTGTGAGCACCGAAAGACCGAAGCCAGCCAACTCCGCCACGTGCGGCGCGAGCTTGCCGAGCGGCATGGACTTGGGATGCGGCGCGAAGTCTTTCTTGTCTTCCGGAACACGTTCCAGCATCGTGCGCGTCTTTTTCATTTCTTCATCGAATTCGACCAGCAAAAGTTCGCTGACAGGCATGAGATCCTCCAGAGGGTTGAGTGTAACGCCGATATTGTTGGATGCTCTTACCGGGTATTCGACTCACGCGATGACCCAACCGTGAAACAATTCATCTTCGACTGCGAGTTTGAAACCTCTTGATTTCTCCTATAGATTCTTCTTTCACCCATTTTTCTCTGCGTGGGAGCCTGCACTGAGCGTAGACGAAGAGTGCCTCCGTGGTGGATTTTTTCGGAAGCCAGCAGCTAGCAGCCAGGAGCCAGAAGCGAATTTATGCCTCGTCCCAAACCTCTAGTTCTCATCATCCTCGACGGCTGGGGATACCGAGCCGAAACCAAGGGCAACGCCATCGCGCTTGCGCGCAAGCCGATCTACGACCGGCTGCTGCGCGAGTATCCGAACACGCTGATTCACACCAGCGGACCGTTTGTCGGACTGCCCGAAGGACAGATGGGGAACAGCGAAGTCGGCCATTTGAATATGGGCGCCGGGCGCATCGTTCACATGGACATCACGCGCCTCGACCTGATGATCCTGAACGGCGAGTTCTTCTCGCATCCCGTGCTGCTCGAAGCGATGAAGAACGCCCGCTTGGGTGGACGCAAGCTGCATCTGTTCGGGCTGGTATCGGACGGCGGCGTGCACTCGCGACAGGAGCACCTGTACGCCCTCCTGAAGATGGCTAAGCAGAACGGCGTGGATCGTGTGTTCGTGCACGCTTTCATGGATGGCCGCGACACGTTGCCCACCAACGGCGCTGGCTATCTCGAACAGCTGCAGCAGAAGATGCGCGAGTACAACTCCGGCAAAATCGCGACCGTCAACGGCCGTTATTACGCCATGGATCGCGACCGCCGCTGGGAACGCATCGCCAAGGCCTACAGCGCGATGGTCGATGGCAAAGCCGAGGGTGGCACCCAAGCGGACGCGGTGCAGGGTATGAAAGAGTCCTATAACAAGGGCGTGACCGACGAGTTCGTTCTGCCGTTCGTCTGCACCGGCAATCGCGGCGAACCGCTGGCTGGGATCGGCGACGACGATTCGTGCATCTGCTTTAACTTTCGCGCCGACCGCGTGCGCCAGATGACGCGCGCGCTGTGCCGCAACAGCGGGCTGAACGAGAAGGGCGGGAGCGATTTGCCGGGCGCTGCGGATCTCGATGCAACCATCCCACGCGACCGCGCGCCTAAGAACTTGAAGTACGTGTGCATGACCCGGTACGACAAGAACTTCAACTTGCCGGTGGTGATTCCGCCGGAGTCGATGTCGAACATCCTGGCGAACGTCATGGGCGGGCTGAACATGCGCAACCTGCGCGTGGCGGAGACAGAGAAATATGCGCACGTGACGTACTTTTTTAATGGCGGCGTGGAGCAGCCTTTCCCGGGAGAAGATCGCGTGATGGTGCAGTCGCCGAAGGTCGCGACCTACGATCTAAAGCCGGAGATGAGCGCCGCGGGTATTGCCGAGGCCGTCGTCAAAGCCACGAATGACGGCACGTTTGACGTGATCATTGTCAACTTCGCCAACGCCGACATGGTCGGGCACTCGGGCAAGATCGAACCCACCATCAAGGCCGTCGAGACCGTCGATGCCTGTCTGGGCGAGATTGAGAAAGCTGTGCGCGCCAAGGGCGGGGCCATGTTGATTACTGCCGACCACGGTAATGCGGAACTCATGATTGACCCCGTAACCGGCGGTCCGCACACGGCGCATACGACGAATCCGGTGCCGTTGATCGTGATGGCGGAAGATGCGAAGCAATTCACGCTCAATCCGAACGGCTCGCTGCGAGATATTTCGCCGACGATGCTCGGCATGCTGGGGATTACCGAGCCGAAAGAAATGACGGGTGCGGATTTGCGGACACTACGAAAATCTTGAACCGCCGAGACGCAGAGGACGCCGAGAAGATGTCTCTTGATCACCCCATGACCCGATCATCCGATCACCCGATGCGCAAACTTCTAATTTGTGTTCGCCATCCTTTTGACCAGTGGAACGCCCCCTTGTGGTTTCCCGAGCGATTGCGGCGCGAGTTCCCGCAGATTGCAATCGTTCATCTTCCCGACTACAAGCGCGTGGATGAAGAAATCGTCGATGCTGAAATCGTCATTGCCTGGTCGATCCGCCCCGAGCAGATCGCAGCGGCAAAGAAACTGCGATGGATTCACTCTCCAGCGGCAGCGGTTCATCAACTGATATTTCCGGAACTTGTCAACAGCGACATTGTTCTCACCAACGCGCGCGAAGTGCACGGGCCGGTGGTAGCGGAGCATGTCATCGCGCTCATCTTTGCGCTGGCCAAGAAAATCCCGGGCTCGGTTCGCCTGCAGGAGAAGCACGTTTGGGGGCAGCAGATCCTGTGGGACGAACTGCCGCGCGTGCGTGAGGTCGCAGGCGCAACCGTTGGTCTCATAGGCCTCGGCAGCATCGGACGCGCGGTCGCCAAGAGTGCGAAAGCTCTGGGCATGCGGGTGATCGCTGTGCGCGAGCATCCGGAGAAGGGAAGTGAGAGCGCAGACGCCGTATTCGGTCCGGCTCAAATCGACGAAGTCTTTCGGCAAGCCGATTACATAGTGCTGGCAGCGCCAGTCACGGCCAGCACGAAGGCAATTGCGAACGCCGAACGCTTGGCGCTCATGAAACTCGATGCCTGCCTGATCAACGTCGGCCGCGGCCCGCTGGTGGACGAAACCGCGCTGGCCGCCGCTCTGCGCGGAAAGAAAATTGGCGGCGCTGCGCTCGATGTTTTTCCGAAAGAACCGCTCCCCGCCGACTCGCCGCTGTGGGACGTACCCACTCTGCTGATCACCCCGCACACAGCCGCGCTGACCGACAAGTTATGGGAGCGGCACTATGCGCTGTTCTCGGAGAACCTGCGCCGCTATCTGAGCGCCAAGCCGCTGCTGGCCGTGGTAGATAAGCACAAAGGCTACTGACTCAGACATGATGGAGCGCCGGGCGTCCTCGCCCGGCCACCGGCCTATCCGCAGACGGGCGGGGACGCCCGTCTCTCCATCTTTGACAAACGAAGATGGTTTACCGCGTATCCACCCCAAACCCCAAAATCGCATTGACCTCCACCGGCTCATTCCCCCGAAATGCTGGACGGAATTTCCAACTGTGCAGAGCCACCAGAATCTTTGAGGTAGTTTCGGCGACGCCAGGTTCGAGTACCTTCAGGTCTTTGAGAACTCCGGAGCGGTCGAGGGTGCAGACGAATACCACGTGGGTGGGCCGCAGCCCATCGGGTAGATCTTTGCGCATGGGTTCGGGGGCGCTTAATTTTTCCGAAGAAGGATGCGCTGCCGATGCGGCGTCCGCGTACTGCATCACCGCCGTGCCCAGCGATGTCTCGATGTAGATGGAGTAATTGCGGTCGCCTTTCAAAACACCGTAGTATCCGAACACGCCACCGGAGCGAGGAGTCGCTTCGATCATAATGCCCGATCCTTTGTGGGCGCTGGTGGAAGAACGACCGGGGCCGGTCGATGGGGCGTCGCCGCCGGGAGACCCGAAACTGGGGAGCGTGATGGTGGTCGTGCCGCCTTGCACGGATACGCCGGGCATAGCGGGCGCGCCGCTGGTGCCGGTTCCCGCGCCACCGGGTCCGGGATACGGCGAAATGCCGCCGCGTGCGTTTGGATCGGAGCCGCGTCCCGTGCCTTCTTTCCCCGCGCCTGAACCTTCTCCTTGCAACCCGCTGCCGGGGCCATTGCCTTTGCCGATGCCCGATCCGCCGCCGCTGCCACCGAGACCACTTTTTGCCGTGCCGCTGGGCGACATGGCGACAACGCCAGCGCCGGTGGAGTTCGGTAGTCCAACTTTTGTTCCCGGCTGGTTAGAGACGACGACCCCGGAGCCGGCAGCGTTCCCTCCGGCATTACTCGGTGGAGCTACGGAAGAACCCAAGTCGAGCGGACCGCCGGCACCGGCTCCCTTGTTGCCTCGTCCGCTGCCAGAGAGGGCTTTGCCGCCGCCCAGGCCCAGTGGAGGTGGCACGACGTCGGCGGACCCGAGGAGCGAACCTGCGGATTGAGCGGAGCGACCGCCGTTTCCCTGAGAGCCGTTTTTCTGGGAGCCGTGGCCGTCGATGCTGGCCGGAGGTGGCACCACCTGCGGCGCAAGCGCGCCAACGCCAGATCTTCCGAGTGATCCTCCGCCGGATGCGGTGGGTGGAGGAGGCACAGGCTTTGCACGCAAGTCGCCAGTGGCGGAGCTTCCCCAACTGTTCAGATCGCGGCTGACCTGCGACGGCGGCGGGGCCACGACGGCGGGGGCCGGCAGCGACAGCTTCGGCGTGGACGACACGTCGCGCGGGGGCGCAGAGACCGGTGGCGCAACCACGTCGACGGTTTGCGTCAGTGGGACGCGGGAACTGGCCAAGTCGCGCTGCGTGTCCCGTGGAGCCGGTGCGATGACGGTAGGCGCGAGCGGGTTTGCGGTTCGCATTTTGTCGCGCGAGACATTCGGCGCGGGCGGCACGATTGCTGCGCTCAATGTTGGCGAAGTGCGCGTGCTGGCGTGAGAAACTTCGGGCGCGGGAGGGATGATGTTAGTTGTCAGAATGTTTGGAGTGCGGCTTGCCGATGAATTCAATTCCGGCGAAGGCGGCACCGCGCTCATCGCAGGCAGCGTTGGTGCGGTGAGAGAAGAACGCAGGCCTTCGGCGGGAGGCGGTCCGGGATTCGGTTTGAACGCGAGCAGATTGGCGACCGCGGAATCGGAATGAGGCAGATTTACCTTGGGAGCGTCCACAACTTTCTCGCTGGGCTTGTCGCCGCGCGCTACGCGGATGGTCTGCGTGTGGTGGTGGGCTTGCTGGCCACCGGCGCGTCCCGACTTGCCGGATTGCGCGCCGCCCCGGTCTTCCGTTCGCGGCAACTCGTCGCCGGAGTAATAGATGACGTCCCATTGGGGACGAGTTGGAGGAGCGGGGAGTTGAAGACTCGCAAAGCGCTCGGGGAGCACGATGATCGCGATCAGCAGAAGGCATTCGAGCAGCCAGCAGAAGAGTATGCCGCGATACGGGAACATGCCAATGGGCGCTTCTCCGGCCAGGCGCTTCGGAGGGCGGGCGAGCGCCGGGCGCAAAGCAGACTTGAACTCTTCCCATGGCGACGACCATTCCACCAGCAGGCGCGGCGGCTGGGGCCATTGGGTGACGCTTTCCGGAATGGTATCAACGTTGTTCATTAGACTCGGTGTTCATTAGCTTCGATGGTTCAAGCAGCCTTAGTAAGAGGATGTTCTAGAAAAATATCCACTTGGTCGCCGAGCACGGTCAGGGACTCGCGGACGGCGCCAGTGGGAAGCTCAAGCACGGAAGCGGCGAGGACGCGAACAGCAGCCAGGCGCCAGGGCTTGAGGCCCTCTTCAATGTGGATGACAATTCGTTCCCGGTCAAGGTACACGGCGTCGATCGGAAAGCGCATGGCGAAGGTGTGGATGCCGTGGGAAGGGTTAATCCACAGTCCCTGGCCGCGGGAGAAACGGGACGAGTCGGTGGCCATGAGGCCGCGAAAACGGGACCAGTGGGTGCGTGCGATCAGGAGATCGGTCGCGAGGTAGGTGGTGCGTGTACGGTTAAAAGCGTATCCCTTGGGCCCGCGCGGGGGCATGACAACTCCTCAATTGGGTTTAGGGATTCACCGTTTTCCTCCAGCAACGGGGAGGAATATGTGCATCAACTGAATTACGGCCGGCCCGACGGTGACGAAAATCAGGGAGGGCATCACAAAGAGGACGAGGGGAATGATCATTTTGACGGTAGTTTTAGCGGCCTGCTCTTCGGCACGCTGGCGGCGCTCGGTACGCAGGGAATCGGAATGCACGCGCAAGGCCTGGGCAACGCTGGTTCCGAAGCGGTCGGTCTGAATCAGGGTTCCCACCAGCGAGCGAAGGTCATCGACCCCAGTGCGCTCGGCCAGATTCCGTAGCGCCTCGACGCGAGGTTTTCCGGCGCGAGTTTCGAGGTCGAAGAGATGGAATTCAGCGCTCAGTTCCGGGTGCGCGTGGCTCAGGTCCTGACCTACTCGCATCATGGCCTGATCGAGAGACAAGCCGGCTTCCACACAGATCACGGTCAAATCCAGTCCATCGGGAAGGCCGAGGCGAATCCGGCGCTGCCGTTCCTTCAGTTTCTTTTTTAGCAAGAATCGCGGGATAAAAAAGCCGAACGCGAGCATGCCGCAAAGCAGCAGGGGCGAATCGAATCCGGTGAACAGAAAAACAGAGAAGAAACCAAGTGCGGCGAACAGGACGCGCAAACCACGATAGATGGTAACGTGCTGGGCGTTGCGATATCCCGCCTGAATCAGCCAAGCCCGGGTTTGCGAAACGTCGGTAGGCGAGACCGGCAAGGCGCGGCTCAGCGGATCGAGGGCCTGCTGGATGCGTTCGCGGATGGCGGGTTTTGCCTGGGCTTTGGGGCGCTGCCAGCCGATTTCGCGCAGGCGTGATCCGAGCACCGACGAAGGCGCAACCGTGGCCGCTCCAAAGGCGAACACGATCACCACGATGGTGAGAAAAACGAAAATGGACAGCGCCAGCGCCATGAATCAGACCTGGATCCTGATAATTCTGCGAATGACAAAGTAGCCCAACGTCTGCAAAGTGATCCCTCCGACGATCAGAGCGTGCCCCAGCGGGTCCGTGAACAGCGGGCGAATGAATCCCGGGTTGAGGAGGAGCATGAGGACCACAATCGTGGGCGGCAGAGCCATGAGCAGGACCATTGTGAGGCGTCCCTGGGCGGTGTGGACGCGGACCTGGCGCAGGATTTTAAAGCGCTCGCGGATGACGTAAGAGAGGTTGTCAAGAATCTCGGCAAGATTGCCGCCGGTTTCGCGCTGCAACATCACCGCCGTCACGAAGAACTTGACGTCGACCAGAGGAATGCGGTCGGCCAAGTTGATTAGGGCGTCGCGTACCGGGAGCCCGAATTTCTGTTCTTCATAGAGCTGGCGGAATTCTCCGGCAACGGGTTCGGAGACTTCGTTGGCAATCATTTCCAGCGCGGTGGTAAATGCGTGTCCGGCGCGAACGGCGCGGGCGAGCGTATCGATGGCCTCGGGAAATTTCTCCTCGAATTTCTGGAAGCGCCTCGTCCGCATGTGCGAGGCATAGGCGTACGGAATAAAAAACCCGAGCAGAGCGCCGGCCCAGCCGAACACCAGGTTGCCCCCGGCGATGAAAGCGATGGCGGCGAAGACCACGGCCGACACGGCGCAAAGCATCAGGAAGTTTCCGGCGCGAACATCGACGTCCCCCTGAGCCAGCATTTTTTGCAGAAGCGAGACGCGCTCCGAGCGGCGAAGCAAGGTGTCGAAAGCCGGTATCCGGCTGAGCACTTCGTCGCGAAGCAGAGCGACAGCCGGCGCTGGTTGTTCGGTTGGTTTCTGAACGGTGGAGAGGCGATCGCGGAGAATGCGGGCCTGGGCCTTGCGCTGATCATACAAAGACATGGCGGCAAAGACCGCCAGGGTGACCACCACAAACACCAGCAAAGCGATAGCGAACGGCATCCGCTAGACCTCCATCCGGGACTCGAAGAGCGCGGGACTCAGGCGGCAACCGGCGGTGGCGAGGCGCTCAGCGAAATGTGGCGGGAGGCCAGTGGAACGGAAGACGCCGCGCACCTTCCCGCTCTCGTCAATGCCGGTGCGTTCAAAAACGAAAACGTCCTGCATCGTGATCATGTCTCCGTCCATTCCGGTGACCTCGGAAATCGTGAGCACCTTGCGCGAACCGTCCGAGAGACGCGCAACCTGGACTACGGCGTGGACAGCGTTGGCGATCTGCTGGCGAATCGCACGCTCGGGAATGTTCAGGTTGGCCATGGAAACCATATTTTCGACGCGAGCCAGGGCGTCGCGCGGCGAGTTGGCGTGTACGGTGGTGAGCGAACCCTCGTGACCGGTATTCATGGCCTGAAGCATGTCGAAGGCTTCTTCGCCGCGCACCTCGCCCACCACAATGCGATCGGGACGCATGCGCAGGCTGTTGATGACGAGCTGGCGCATGCGGACCGAGCCTTTGCCCTCGATGTTGGGAGGGCGGGTTTCCAGCCGGACTACGTGTTCCTGCTTGAGCTGCAATTCGGCCGCGTCTTCAATGGTTACGATGCGCTCCGAATTCGGGATGTAACCGGAAAGGACATTGAGGACCGTCGTCTTGCCGGCGCCCGTTCCTCCTGAAATGAGCAGGTTCAGGCGGCCCTTGACCATGGCCGAGAGCAGTTCCAGCATGGGCTCGGTCAGGGTCTTGTTGTCGAGCATGTTGCGCGCGGTTATCGGATCCCGGCCGAAGCGGCGGATCGAGAGGCAGGCTCCGTCGAGCGCCAGCGGCGGAATGATGGCGTTGACGCGAGAGCCATCCTGCAAGCGGGCATCGACCATAGGCGAAGACTCATCCACGCGCCGCCCAATGCGGGACACGATGCGGTCGATGATCTGCATCAAGTGCTGGTTGTCCTTGAACGACAAGCCCGTGATCTCAAGCTTGCCGGCGCGCTCGACGTATACGCGGTCGAAGCGGTTGACGAGAATGTCGGAAATGGTGGGATCTTTGAGGAGCGGTTCGAGCGGGCCAAGGCCGAAGATTTCGTCGAGGATCTCCCGCGACAACTGCTCGCGCTCGGCGAAACTGAGAGGAACCGCCTCGCTGTTCACCGAACTGCGGATCAGGACGAGAACTTCTTCGCGCGCCGAATCTCCGGTTGAGCGGCCGAGTTTTTCCAGGTCGAGGCGGTCGAGGATCTTGCGGTGCAGGTCCGCCTTGACCTGTTGGTACTCGCTCCGTTCGAAGGCTTGCAGATTGGCCATGTTTTCTAAACCACTTTCACAGATGCGGGAAGCCGTCGTTCGCTATTCGTCGTTCGCTAATCGCCAGTCCCTACGGTTCGCCCGTCTTAGCGAAAAGCGAACAGCGAACGACGCATCTCTAAACCGTCTTAAACAGCGACCAGGCAGTGCGCTTCACTTCCAAATCGTCCTTGGTCAAGTATTCCGCCAGCCCGGTAATGGAGCGGGCAATTTCGGTGTTCCCCTGCTGCATCAAGGGAACGCCGCGATCGATCGCGGTCGAGACCGCGAAGTACTGATTGGGAATCCGCCAGAGCACCGGGGCCCCGATGGCGGCCTCGGTCTCCGCTTCATTGAAGCCAGCTACCTTGCGATAGCGGTTCAACACCAATGCAAAACGGTCCCGTGAGCCGCTCTCGCCGAGATACTGGGCCACTCTTCCGGCGCTCCACAGGGAAGCGACATCGGCGTGAGCGATGAGCAGAATTTTCTCCGACAGGTTGCTGACCAGACGAGTGGCGCTGTCGAGCCGGGAAGAAGCGTCCACCACGATGTAGTGAAACAGGCCGACCATCGTGTCAAACAGGCGGGCAAAGTCGGAAGCGGAGGGTTCAATGGCCGTGGGAGTCGCAGCGCCGGCCAGCACCTGCAAGCCGCGATCGTGACGGGCCATGAAGCTGTCGAGCAGGGACGAGTCCAGGCGGTGCAGGTTCGTGATTGCGTCCGAGACAGTGAACGTTGGCTTGAGATTAAGATGCAAGGCGCAGTGACCCAGGGGCGCCAAGTCCACTAGCGCCGTGCTGTGGTGAATCGACTGCAAGGCAAGAGCCAGATTGACGGCGACGGTGGTGGCGCCGCTGCCGCCTTTGGCGTTCACGATCGTGAACACCTTTCCCCGTGAACTTTCGCGCCCGGGCTTGCGGCGAGTTGCCGTCAGGCGGACGAAGGCTTCCAGCAGATCGGTCGTGGTGGTCGGGCGCTCAATGTATTCGCGCACGCCTGCCCGCATGGCACTGACAATCAACTGCGGTTGGGTCATGGGGCCGACGGCGAACACGGCTGCATCGGGAAGTCCCTGGTGCAGCAACTCAATGGCCCGTAGCGCCGAGGCGATGCCATCGGCGGCGATATCCACCAGAACCACGTCGGGCGCAAAGACTTGAGTTCTGCGGATGACCAGGTCGTTGGCGGCCAGCGGCATGGTCGCATTGCCGCACACGGTGCGAGCCACGCTGGTGCCATCCACCAGAACCTGAAGCACCGCGCGCTGGTCGTTGTCCGTGGCGAATACGGCTACTGACAATTCCGGCATGACTCGTTCCCCACCGCCCTTTCTAAAGCCATTGAATCATTGAGGCATTGAATCACTAAAAACCCCGAGCGCGATTTTCAATGACTCAATGTCTCAGTTCGCTTTCTTGCCATCGAACTTGCCCTGATCCAGATACGGCTCCGGGTTCGCCGGGCCCTTCGGCGACTGGGCACTGGGCGAAACCCGGCGCACCGTACACAGGACCATCAATTCCGAGTTGCTCTTTTGCGCGCTCTTGCTTTTGAAAAAATTGCCGAGGATCGGGATATCGCCCAGCCAGGGAACCTTGTTCGCAAGATTTGTCACCCGGTTATCCATCAGGCCGGCGATGACGAAGCTCTGGCCATCTTGCAGTTCGAATTCCGTGTCCGCCTTGCGCGTGCTGATGGCGGGCACGGTGGTTCCAGAAACCGTGACCGCATTGGCGAAGTCCAAGGTGCTCACCTCAGGAACCACGTGCAGGTGGATATTCCCGTTCGGCTGAATCACGGGGGTGAACTTCAGACGTACACCAAACTCGCGAAACTGAATGGTCACCGTTGACAGTCCGCCTGCGCCCTGCTGCGCCACGGGGAAGGGGAACTCTCCTCCGGCCAGGAAGCTGGCTTCCTTGCCATTGACCGCGATCAGGTTGGGCTCGGCAAGAATCTGCAACAGATTCTTTGCCTGAAGAGCCTTAATGACTCCGCCCAAGTGAATCTGGGGGTTAAAGAAATACATGTTGAGTAAGTCATTTATCGTCGTTGTACTGGTAAGCGGGCCAGATCCTGCTGTCGAATCGCTGAGGGTCCCGATCTTGGTTCCGCCGTACTGGCCGGTAGTTATGCCCGAGAGCGTGTTCCCAATGCCGGTGGAAAACACATTGACGCCAAGTTGGGTCAAAGCGTTGCGATCCACTTCAGCAAACTTGACTTCCAGAAGCACTTCCTCTGCCCCGACCGGCCCGAACGTCAGCACGTTCACGACATTCTTGGAATACGCCAAGGCCAGCGCGCCAGCATGCTTGGAGACGTCCTCGGTGGTTACGTGGCCAGAGAGAACAATCGCGGAACGCGAAGGCGTAACGTTGATCTGCTCATCCGGGAAAAGGCGATGCATTTCTTCCGAAGCCGCAGTGATATCGACATCCACCCGAAGATCGAAGCTGCGAGAGCGCTCCAGTTCGTCCCAGATCAGCAGTGAAACCTCGCCCGGAGCGAGTCCATTGACCAGGACTTGCGTTGGCGTGACGACCAGCGCATCCGCTACCGCCGGGTCCGTTACCGAGACGCGCTTCAGTCTTTCGGTAGTGTTAATCAGGAGGGACTTGCCCACCATCACGCGCAGCGGAGCTGCACCCGCCATAACGCTCTGGCCGGATGCAGACGTGGCCGTAGTGGAGGGTTGCGCGGCGGGCGCACTGTCTTGGTTCTGAGAAGAAGCCGTTGCCGGAGCGGCCGGTGGATTGCCGTCGGTAGCCACGGTGCGCGCGAACATCGTTGTCGCACAAAGAAGTAAAGCGGCTGCGACGAGCGTAGGAGCTTTCATGAATTCGGACCTCTGCGAGGATGCACGAGCAAATCCATCGAGGGCAGATCCATCGAGGCAATGAGCGGACGCGAATGGTTGCGGTATCGACGGCTCAAAACTTGGTTTCATCCCGTTTGCTGCCACGGATCATTTCTACCGCATAGGGCGCTGGTGGAGGCGCCGGAACTTTTGCTGCCACCTTGCGGATTTTAGGTTTGGGTTCGGTCGCCACCGGTTTATCGCCCAAGTACAGCGAACTTGTCCGCGTCGCGCCGATGCCTCCCTTTTTTGTGTCCAGCGGATTGCGCAAAGAGAGCTGAATCCGTCCTTCCTGCGAAACCAGCGCCAGCTTCTGCGCGTCGTCCGGAGAAACCAGGAGCGTAATCACCGGGGCGGTTTGCGCATCTGCGGAAGCATTCCGGTCCAAGCTTTTGCCCACGGCGATGACCGCGACGTTTTCCAGGACGGTGGTGGTTTGACGGTCGTTGCCGCCTTGACCACCAGTGGCCAGCACATCCACGCGCGTGCCCGGTTGCACGAAGCCCGCCACCGAAACCACATCGTTGACACGCACGGAAACTGCGCGCATTCCCTGCGGGATCATCGAGGGCAGGCCGGCTCCAGCGTTCACCGCCGCGAGTTTGCTCGGCAGAATGAATTCGCCTTTGCTTACCGGCAGAACTGCGCCGCGGCCCAGGACCTTCGATTTGTCGGAGAAGGCGCCCGGTGGAACCGCCGATTGCGGGATAGTGACCAGGCCCACATCATGACCTTCTAACTTGGCCCCGACCTGAATGTCGTCGGCAGCCACCACGACCGGCACTCCGCGCTCATTGTTGCTTGAGCCCGCAAAGGTCCGCAGCCGGTTATAGACGGTATAGCTGACGAGCAGGCCGACAGCCAGTGCCAAGCCTCCGATCATCAACAAACGGCTTCGGTTCATTCCTCTCCTTCCGGGACCACTCCGGACTGATTCGTTGCCACGGCGGACTCAATCTCCGCGAGTGTGACGCACTTCCTGCGGTCGCGCTGGCCTACTTGATTTCGCTGGCTACCGACGAGAATACGTTGTTCGCATTGCCGCCGATCAGACGGACGGTGCCGATCACGATCACCAAAATTACGGCCAGCATCACCGCGTATTCTGCGATGTCCTGCCCTTCCTCATTGCGCCACAAGAGCTTAGCCAAATTTGTCATTCCAGACTCCTTCCAGTTTTAGGCTAGAAACTCCCCATCCAGGACGAGCGTTGGAACCAGTCCTAGTATGCGCCCTAGTTTCGCAGATTCGGGATGGCTCTGGGAAACATTTTTTCACATTCTTGCCCCTCTGACGATGGGTCGCTGGAAAATGTCGGCATTTTCGACGGCGGGATGCTTCCGGACCATGATCATCGCCTTAGAGTCGCTGAATGCAGCATGCCAATTGGGGTCGAGAAGGAGGGCTTGGGCTAGCGCGCACGAAGGGGGCACAAGTATCGCCTCCACCTTCCATCTGTCAAGAACGTCTCGCCAGCCGGTCCGGAGGTGCACAGCGGTCTTAAACTGGCGCAGGAGGTCGTCGCCATAGAGGTCCGCGCGGCCGTCCACGAATACGCGATATTCGGGATAAAGTTCCCAGATGGCATAGCCTCCCCAGTCGTAGTAAACGAAAACTCTCCGGGGATAGTCGCCGGCCCGTAAGAACGCGACAGCTTTTCGGGGAAACTGCTCCGCCTCGCGGGCATCCTGGTTGCGGGCAAGACTGACCCACTTCACCAATGCAAACACAGCGATCAGAATGAGGACAGCCCCGATGAAAAGTGGCCGGAACCGCGAGGAGTCTGGACGCCGTTGTGAGACCGCTGAGGACGCTGAAGCGACCGGGAGAGCCGCGGCGATCACGGGTATCGCCACCAAAACAAAAATTGGAATGTGGCGGACGGCGTCCAAGGCAGCGAAAAAGGTCAGGAGCAAGGGTACGATCACACGTCCCCTGGGCCGCGAGCGGGAACTGGCGAGAGCGACCAGAACCAGCAGGCACACCAATAAGAATGGACGATAGAGCCATTCATGAAAATCCGGCGAGAACCACTCCACAATGAACGAGCGCATTCCCGCCGAGCGTAAAGTATCGAACGGATAGCGATAGAGTTGCGCGCCGCTGGGGTTGAGAGGAACGAGCGCCAAGCAAGCCAGCAAGAGCAACAAAATCCGCAGGAGGATGGGGCGTGCCTGCTGCCAAGGCGTGCTGCCGGCGGCGGTTTCGAAAAGCAGGCCGACACCGTAAGCAAACAACAGCGCAGGGCCGAGCGCGAATCCGGCGTGCAGATTCAGCCATAGCAGAAACAGCGGTGGTATCCAAAACAGAAGTCTGGGCCGATCTTCGCCACCTTCGAGCAGCCATAGAAGCAGGCTGGCGAGCGCAATCGTGAACATCTGAGGCCGCACGCCCCAGGAGGGAGCCGAAGCCCAAGCCCCGAAAACTGTCGCTGCGGCTGCCCAGTGCTTCTTTCCGGGACAGCGCAGATAGAGCAGCATAAAGCCGGCGGTCGTAATGATCGCGGAGAATACGATCAGTCCGGCGGCGCCAGCGTCTTTCCAGAGCTCGTAAAACACGACCTCCGACAACCACTCATGCGACACCCAGGCGTGCCCGGCGCGAGTGAAGGAAAAAGGGTCGGAGTGGGGGAGGTGGCCGGTTTCCACGATCCACTGCCCAGTGCGCAGATGCCACCAGAGATCGGGATCGGTCGCGTTGCGCGCCGTCATCGCCAATAGGCCGAACAGCAGGATAGCTGCGAACGCTATCTGCGTGGTGTGCGGCGTTTGGAGGATTCGTCGCATGGTCTGTCGCGATTATGGTCCGTCGCGATTATAGAATGCACGCGGCTCTGGCGCGGCTGCCAATTGGGCTTGGGCGCACGAATAGAACGGAATGTGGATAGAATAACCATTCCATTCGAACCATGCCTACCACACCGAGACTGCGCAGTTGTCTCCTGGCCACAGCACTCCTCTGGATGGCGGTTAACAACGGCGTCATCTTATGGAATACGCGAGTTCAGATCCGGCACGGCTATGGCGATTTTGCGTCGTTTTACACCGCCGGCACTCTGGTTCGCAGGGGACTCGGTGCCGAGCTCTACAATCATAAAGCACAGTGGAAAGTGCAGCAGGAATTTGCTTCCGAAGTGGAAATTCGCCAAGGCCCTTTGCCTTACATTCGGCCCCCGTTCGAAGCCTTACTCTTTTCCGTATTCGCCAGGTGGCCTTATGTCATAGCCCTGCTCCTCTGGACCGCCCTCAAACTTGCGCTCCTCGCGGCCATTCCGTTCGTCGTGGTCCAGGGGCGATCATGGAAGGAACAAATCCCACTCTGGGCAGTGGGCCTCCTCACCCTCGGCACATTTCCCGAGTTTATGGATCTGCTCTTGGGCCAGGATGCACCGCTGCTGGCCTTCCTGTTTGCGATTTCTTACTGGCAGCTTGCAACCGACCGGGATGTGGGCGCCGGCTTCACTCTCGGCCTGGCGCTCTTCAAGTTTCAACTGGTGATACCTTTCATCATTGCGCTGTGGATCGCCGGTCGCAAACGGGTGTTACCCGGCTTTGCCACGTCCGCCATCGCTGTTCTTGCCATTTCAGATGGCATCGTGGGCTGGAGGGGCTTGTTACAGTATCCTCGCGATTTGCTGGCTTTGAACCAGGCAACGGGCGTCGGACTGATCACGCCTGAAAACCAGATGAATCTCCGTGGGCTGCTCATTTTTGTGGTCGGGCGCATACCCTATCCCGGACGCATCCATTGGGCGTTGGCGCCAGTGGCGCTCGCAGCCATTGTGTCCGCGGGTCTCCTTTGGCGAAAAGCGGGAGATCGCTTATTGGCGGAGGGTTTTGGGCTGGGGCTGATTGTCGCCATCATCACCAGCTATTACGCCTATGAATATGATCTGCTCTTGCTAATCGTCCCCCTGCTCGCGATGCGTGCCCGAGCGGCAGACGCTCC
The DNA here is from genome assembly GCA_003131315.1 of Acidobacteriaceae bacterium. Lineage (GTDB taxonomy): Bacteria > Acidobacteriota > Terriglobia > Terriglobales > Acidobacteriaceae > Acidiflorens. Next base: position 14,682 of record PKUV01000156.1, on the reverse strand, counting down.
CAAAGCAGATCGGGTCACTCGCTATCTCGAGGCCGCCGGATTATTGTTGCTGCTTCTCACGCCCGTGTACTGGTTTGCTAGAGTGCAACTTAAGGCCGAATGCCTAATGACACTGCCCGTGCTAGCTCTCGGTCTCGCCTGGGCACGCAGGCTGCACGACGCAAGCACGGGAGTGGGAGCAGAGAGAAGGGCACCGGTGCCGGGCGGGCCAGGATGAACACCGTCCCGGCTTCGCGCTTGCTCCAGCTTCGTTCTTGGACGTTGCCGTTGTTTGCGATCCTCTGTGCTGTCGGCACGTGGACTTACGCCAACCGTGTGCTGGTTCCGCACCAGATTTCCGATTCCGCCGCGCATGACCGGCCCCGCGGGAATCTTTCCGACCTCTATCCCCGTTGGATCGGGGCGCAGGAACTTCTTCTGCATGGCCGAGACCCTTACAGCCCCGACGTCACGCGCAAAATTCAAGCCGGATACTACGGCCGCCCGCTCGATTCTTCGCGCCCCGCAGACCCAAAGGACCAGCAAGCTTTCGCTTATCCGGTGTACGTCGTTTTTTATTTGGCGCCTACCGTCCGTCTTGGTTTTGGAATCGTCCAAAAGGCATTCTTCTGGATTCTGGTCGGCATAACGGCGGCCAGCGTTCTTCTCTGGCTTCGCCTGTTGGATTGGCGGGTCGCTCCTTCGGTTCAGGCCGCCATGCTGGCCTTGACCCTGGGCAGTATGCCGGTGCTGCAGGGACTCAAACTCCAGCAACTGACTCTGCTCGTTGCAGCCATGTGCGCCGCGGCGATGGCGCTGCTGGCCGCGGGCCGTCCGATTGCCGCGGGTATTCTGCTGTCCCTGGCGACCATCAAGCCTCAACTCCTGCTGCCTCTGCTGCTGTGGCTCGCCGTCTGGAGCCTCGGCGACCTGCGGCACCGCTACCGCTGGGCTGCCTCATTTCTGATCGTCATGACTGTTCTCTGCGCCGCTTCGGAGTGGCTTCTGCCGCACTGGATCGGAAGCTTTTGGCACGCGGTTGGCGAGTACTGGCAATATGCCCAGGCTGTCCCCATGTTGGAGGCAATCCTGCCCCACCCTTGGGGCAGACTTCTGGAAGCGTTGTTTGCGGGAACCACCGCGGTGGCTTGCTTTAAGCGACGCCAACAGCCGGAAAATACCGGCGCCTTCCAGTCATCCATCTGTCTTGTGCTGGCGCTGACCGTACTCGCGGTGCCCACTTTTTCTCTCTATAATCAAGTGCTTCTGCTTCCCGCCATCCTCCTGATCGTCCGAGATCGACGAACGATCTGGGAAGGGAACTTCGTCAGCCGCGCCCTCCTGATCATGGTTACCGCATTACTGGCGTGGCCTTGGCTCTCGGGCGCAGCGCTGGCAGGGCTTTCCTTCGTTTTGCCGCCGGAGACGGTCGAGCGAGCCTGGGCACTCCCAATTTGGACGGTGACACAGATCCCCGTGGGAGTGGCTGCCCTGATGCTGGTCCATTATTATCAGACGACTTTTGCTGCGCCGGCAGGGCCGCGCCCGTCGTAGAATGCTGTGGGGTCCGTGCCAGCCGCTGGCATATTGGCCGCAGGAGAATTCACCGTACATGTCGGCTTCGTCGCATTCGGGCATATCCAGCATCTTTCCCATCGCGATCTTTGTATCGGGAAGTGATCAGCAGACGCTGTCGCTGAATCACACCCCCTACACCGTGGGCCGCAAGGTGGATCGCGACCTGGTGATCGCCGACCCGCGCGTGTCTCGCGAGCATGCTTCGATCGTCTCGGAAGACGGCGAGTTTTTTGTCGTAGACCTGGGCAGCAAACACGGCACCTTCGTCAATGGCGAGAAGGTGGACCGCCGCAAGCTGCAACGCAACGACCGGCTGGAATTTGGCGGGCGCGATGTCGCCTACCTGATCTTCCACCCGCTGCACACGAGCTCAAACACGGCGCGGGAATTCCTGAGCCAGATCTCCGGCATTCAGATCGCCCCCGAGGCCAGCGACCTCGAGAAACTCACGCTCTTCATGGACGCGGCGCGCAAGCTGAACACCATCGGCGTGCTCGACGAAATCCTGGTTACGCTGCTCGAAGCCACGCTGAAACTGACCCTCGCCGAACGCGCGTACATCTTTCTTCGCGATAACGACGGCACCCTGACGCTCGCCGCCGGGCGAAACTCGAAGGGTGAGCCGCTGCTCGACGACACCACAATTTCTCGTTCGGTGCTGGACGGTGCGCTGACCTCGAACTCCGAGTACCTGGTCACTGACACCAGTAAGGAGCTCGATGTGAAGGGGCGGCAGAGCATCGTTGCCTTTGACCTTCGGACCGTGATCTGTATGCCATTGCGCAAGCCGCTGGTGCAGACCACCCGCGCCGAGCAGCCGGCCGGCGGGGAAGTGATGGGCGCGCTTTATGTCGATTCGCGCTTCGCCTCGCGCGATATCGCCGGCGTAAGCCGCGATATTCTGCGGGCGATCGCGACTGAAGCTGCCCAGCTGATCGAGAACGCGCGCCTGGTGCAGGCCGAAGAAGCCGGGCGGCGTTACCAGCAGGAACTGTCGATCGCAGCGTCCATTCAGCAGCGTCTGTTAGCGGTGACTCTTCCCGAAGTTCCTTTTGCGCGGGTGAACGGACGCAATATGTCCTGTAAGGAAATCGGAGGCGATTTCTTCGAAGCCGTGAACACGCCCCAAGGCCTCGCTGTCGTGCTCGCGGACGTCAGCGGCAAAGGAGTCTCGGCGGCACTGCTCGCTTCCATTCTCCAGGGGATGGTCTACTCTCAACTGATTTCGGGTATGCCACTCACGGAGATCGTCGACGCAGTCAATCGCTTCTTCACCTACAAGCACATCGGTGAGAAATACGCGACCATGATCATTACGCGCCTGCGCAGCGACGGCGATCTGGAATACGTCAACTGCGGACACATTCCACCGGTGTGGATCTGTGGTAACGAAGTGCTCCGGCCATCTCACGGCAACCTGCCCGTAGGCCTGATTGCCGACGCGACCTACTCGAGCGACCGCTGCCAGATGAGGCCGGGAGATCGGATGATCCTGGTGACCGACGGCGTCACCGAAGCGGAGAACGCCCGCGGAGACATGTTCGATAGCGAACGCCTCGAACAGGTGGCAGGGAAGAGCGCTTCGATGGAGGACGTGTTCAGCGCGGTCGCCGATTTTTGCGGAGGCACACCGCTCAATGACGATTGCACCGTAGTAGAACTGGCCTACACCGGCAGCTAAGTTTGGCTAGTGGAGTGACGGGCGTCCTCGCCCGTCCCCGGTTTACGTAGGGACAGCCGCCCCCGGCTGCCCAAGCCGACCGCAGCTCGAACGCCATCGGCGACCTAAGGCTGCGCCCCAGGGTGAATCTCAACTGTCGACCACGTTTTGTCGGCGGCGTGACACAGCTTCTCCAGCGCGCAATCGGCGCACTTCGGACCGCGTGCCACGCAGAGCTTCCGCCCGTGCCAGATCACTTCGTGAGAAAAGCCTGTCCACCGCTGGCGAGGGATGATCCGCATTAGATCCTCTTCAATTTTCTTCGCGTCTTCCTGCTTCGTCAGCTCCAGACGGCGTGAAATTCGCGTCACGTGCGTATCCACGACGACCCCGTCATTCTTTTTGAACCACGTTCCGAGCACGACGTTCGCCGTTTTGCGAGCCACTCCACGGAGGCTCAGCAACTCCTCCATCGTTTGGGGAACGTTCCCGCCAAAGTCTGCCACCACCTTCCGCGCCGCGCCCACCACCGACTTCGACTTGTTGCGGAAGAAGCCGGTCGAGCGGATGTCCGGCTCCAACTGTTCCGGTTCGAGCGCCGCGAAATCCTGGACGGTTGGATACTTTTCAAATAGCACGGGCGTGACCATGTTCACCCGCACGTCGGTACACTGGGCAGAAAGAATCGTCGCCACCAGCAATTCCCATGCGCTTCGGTGGGTGAGAGCGCAGGTCACTTCGGGATAGAGATGGTCAAGGCCCGCGATGATCTGACGGACACGCTCAGGGGCCAAAGGATCATATCCAGATGCAGATTTCTTCTTGAGAACCGCAGCCTTTGGCGCCTTCCCGGCGTTAAGCGAGGCTCGACCGGCGCTGGGACGCGCAGCCGTATTCTTCGATTGTGTACCCTTCAACGATTGCGCACCCTTTAATGGCGCATCGTTCGCCCGGCGGGCACCTTCCTGTCGTCCGCTGCGACTGGGTTGACGCGGCACATTTCCGCGGGGCATCGGTTTCCTCCTGAGCCGTGGTTCATGGTAACAAAGCCGCTGGCTTGCGGCAGCCACACATCACCAAAGGTAACTCCGCTGCGATTGACGGGCTGGCGGCCGGGTGAGTACTCTGAGAACTAAAGGAAAAGCTCGTGGCCGTGAAGAGCATCAAACTCGGACAAGTCTGGCGCCAGGATGCAACCGGCCAGGATCATCTTGTCACCAAGGTTTACAGCGAAGTTTTCACGCAATACGCGGTACTGCGGCCCGCCGAGGTCACCGCGCCCGACGCGCCTGTCGTGAAAGTGAAGGTCGCGAAATCGGCGGATGGCGTAACCTTGCCCGGCTTCAGCTTCACGCAGGAAGGGGCGTTCTGACGCTCTTCGCTTGTCATCCCAATCTCCTTCCCCATTGTCATCCTGAGCGAAGCGAAGGACCTGCTTTTCGTAATCCTGCAACCCTGACCGCATGACCGAGAAAATCCTAACCGTACTTTTCGTCTTCATCAGTTCCATAGTGGCGGCGACCGGCTATGCCGGCATTACGCTGCTCATGGCGATTGAGTCCGCGTGCATTCCGCTGCCGTCGGAACTGATCATGCCTTTCGCGGGCTACCTCGTCTATACCGGCGCGATGAAGCTGTTCTGGGTGGCAACGGCCGGTGCGATCGGCTGCAATCTAGGCTCGCTTGTCGCCTACGAAATCGGCTGCTACGGCGGGCGCCCGCTGGTCGAGCGTTACGGACGCTGGATCCTGATGGGCCGCCGTGAACTTGACTGGGCGGATCGATTCTTTCAGCGATGGGGATATATGGCCGTGTTTATCGGGCGCCTGCTGCCAGTGATTCGCACGTTCATCGCGCTGCCTGCCGGAGTCGCTCGCATGCCGCGCGGCAAATTCCACATCTATACCTTTCTCGGATCGTGGCCCTGGTGTTTCGCGCTGGCCTACTTTGGCATGAAACTCGGCGAGAACTGGCGCTCGCTCGGCAAGTACTTCCACAAGTTCGACGCCGTGATCGGCGCGTTTCTGCTGGCCGGGATCGTCTGGTTCCTCTGGTCGCACTGGCAGAACCGGCTAAGCGCTGACGAAAAATAGAATGGTGCTCGCTTTCCCTTGTGTACCTCTGTGTCCTCTGTGGTAAAGACTTTTCTTGAACCACAGGGGACACAGAGGAGCACAGGGGAAAGCGTACGTCTGGCGTCATTTCTCCGCTGGCCGCGCCAACTGCGACGCCACTAATTTCCACTCGCCATTGCGCTTCTGCAGGACGTCGAGGTACAGGTAGCGCACGCTGAATCGCTTTCCACCGGCCTCGACCTCGTCCGACTCGGACCCATGCACCACCGCCATCTCGCCAAACACGCGAATCTTGCGTCCAGTCGAAACAATCGACGGATAACGAATCGCTCCCGTCCGAAAATTGTTCAGCACATCCTGCTTCGTGAAGGCCTCGCCCGCCTCGTTGCACTGCACGTAGTCGTCGGCAAAAATCCGCGCCAGCACGGTAAGATCGGCAGTCATCAGCGCCCGATCCCCAGCCTCGTGCAGCGCCACAATCTGCCGCTCGTCACTCCCAATGTTCTCAATCGACATAACTCTCCTGTAGAGACGCGGCTTGCCGCGTCTCCGCTCTGACCCGCTGCCACCCGACAGTCACTTTCTCCATCTTCCACAAATGTGTAATCTCACGCTAGGACTAACATTGGCATGGGATTTCTGAGCTACCTTCTTTATCCGTGGGGCATCATCCTCCAGGGACTGGCGATCGTCCACTTCATCCGGCGGCGGCCGGATAACTACTGGATCTTTGTCATTCTTTTTCTCGGTCCGCTCGGGGCGATTATCTATCTTGTCGTTGAGGCGCTTCCCGACATTGGACTGCTGGGACAGTCTTTCAAAGTATTTCCGCGCCGCAAGCGCATTCACCAACTCGAAGCTGCGATTCACGACAACCCGTCGGCTGGGAACTATGAAGAACTCGGCGACCTCTACATGGACGACGGCAAGCTCCAGTTGGCGCGAGCTGCCTTCGACAAAGCCATCGCCGCCCGCGCCGATACGCCGGACCCCTTTTACCGGCGCGGAGTTTGCGCCATCCAGTTAGGCGACGCGGCAGCAGCGTTACCCGACTTGGAACGTGTGGTCGGCAAAGAGCCCGACTACGATTTCCATCGCGCGGCTGGATTGCTCGCCCACGCGTATGCGCAGATCGGGCAAAAAGAAAAAGCCGAGGAGCTCTTCCGGCAAGTAACGATCACGTCGACGTTGTCAGAGACGTACTTGAATTTCGCGGATCTGCTGGCCTCCGAGCAGCGCAACGCCGAAGCCCGCGAATGGGCGCAGAAGGTGCTCGATAAGAAGCCCACCATGCCCGGTTACCTGCGACGACGCGAGCGGCCGTGGTTTCGGCGAGCGAAGGATTTGCTCAAGCGCATCGGCTCGTGAGACGCCGCAATTGGGACTCGATACTTAGCCGAAACACGAGGCTAAGAGCTAATGGCCAAGAGCTGAAATGCTATCCTTTCCATCGATGCGAATTGCCTACCTCGAATGCACCCGTTGCGGAGAGCATCTCTCCGCCGATGGCCCGCAGAATATCTGTCCCCAAGACGGCGGAGTACTTTACGTCCGCTACGATCTCGCCAGCCTGAAAGGGAAATTGCGCCCCGAAAATTTATCAGGTCGCGTGGCCAGCATGTGGCGCTACGCCGAAGTTCTCCCCGACGCTTCGCCCGTCACGCTCGGCGAGGGATTTACGCCCATGCTCCCCAGCCGCGAACACGCGAATGTCTTCATCAAGGACGAAGGGCTGAATCCGACCGGTTCGTTCAAGGCGCGCGGCATGTCGGCTGCCGTGACGATGGCTCGACATTATGGTTTGAAAAAACTGGCTGCTCCTTCGGCCGGAAACGCCGGTGGCGCGCTGGCAGCGTACGCCGCAGCGGCGGGCATCGAAGCCCATATTTTTATGCCGAAAGATGTGCCCATGGCGAATCGCATGGAATCCGACTACTACGGCGCGCACGTCACGCTGGTCGACGGCTTGATCAGCGACTGTGGCCGCATGGTGGCCGAGCGCAAAGACAAAAAAGAAGGATGGTTCGATGTCTCGACCCTCAAAGAGCCGTTCCGCGTCGAAGGCAAGAAGACGATGGGCTATGAGGTTGCCGAACAACTCGGCTGGAAACTTCCGCAAGGCATCATCTATCCTACCGGCGGCGGCGTGGGCATGATCGGCATGTGGAAGGCCTTTGATGAGATGGAGGAGCTGGGCTGGATCGGTTCCGAGCGCCCGAAAATGATCACCGTGCAGGCTGCGGGCTGTGCGCCGATCGTGAAGGCCTGGGAAGCAGGGAAGAGCGCTTCCGAAATGTGGGCCGGCGCGCAGACGTTTGCCTCCGGCCTGCGCGTCCCCAAAGCGTATGGCGACTACCTGATTCTCGACATCCTCAAGAAAAGCCACGGCACTGCGGTCGCGGCGACCGACGAGGAAATCCTCGCGGCCACGCGGCACTGGGCCAGCGTGGAAGGCGTATTTGCCGCGCCCGAAGGAGCCGCATCACTCGTTGCGTACCAGAAGCTGCGCGCCAGTGGCTTCTTCCGCGTCGAAGACAAAGTCGTGCTCTTCAATACGGGAACGGCCTACAAGTATCTCGACATGATCGAAGCGCAAGAAAGAACGGCGCGACCAGAGCCGCCCACTGCACGCAGTATTGGTGGAATCATCGGGCCGTACTGAAATCGTGTAGGGACAGCCGCCCTCGGCTGTCCAGCCGGGCGAAAGCCGGGCAGGTTGTCCGCGTTCGACGGAGTAGAGGAACGGTACCCGCGCCACAAGACAGAAGCCATGAGCTTCCCCTTCCAACGCGATTCTCCGCAACTGCAGCGCGAAAGAATGGTTCGCACGCAGCTTGCCGATCGCGGAATCCGCGACCTTCGCGTGCTTGACGCCATGCGCAAAGTGCCGCGGCACGAGTTTGTCCCGGAGTCTTTCCGGCAGGACGCCTACGAAGATCACCCGCTGCCCATCGGCGAGGGCCAAACCATCTCGCAGCCTTACATCGTGGCCGCGATGCTCAAGCACCTCGCTCTTCAAGCCAATGAACGCATCCTCGAAATCGGCACCGGTTCTGGCTACGTGACGGCATTGCTTTCGCTGCTCTGCGCCGAAGTGTATTCGGTGGAGCGCCACGCGCAACTGGCCGCCTCGGCGGAAAGTACGCTGCATCGGTTGGAATATCGCAACGTGAAGATCAGAGTCGGCGATGGCGGCCAAGGTTGGGCAGAGTACGCGCCGTTCGACGCCATTCTTGTTTCTGCCGCAACCCCCGAAATGCCGCCAGCTCTGTTCGCTCAGTTGCGCGATGGCGGACGCATGATAGTGCCGGTCGGCCCGCCCTCCATTCAGGAATTGCAATTGATCTACAAAGTCAGCGGACGGCCCGAGGTAAAGATCCTCGAAGGTTGCCGGTTTGTGCCGCTGGTGGAGGGAGCAGTGGACAGTGGCTAGTGGTCAGTTGCTCGTGAACTCGCATCTATCAACGCTTCGCTAACTGACCACTGACCACCGACCACTATTCACTGACCGCTGCTTTACAATTAAATTTGTGGGCCTCCTCCGAAATCTGAAGATCACGCTGGAGATGATCAAGTGGGAGCACTCGATCTTCGCGCTCCCGTTCGCGCTCTGCGGAGCCATGCTGGCCGCCGGAGGTCTGCCGGCGTGGCGGCAACTGGGGTGGATCGTCGTCGCCATGGTCTCGGCGCGTTCCGCCGCGATGGCCTTCAATCGCCTGGCCGACGCCTCGATTGACGCAGCCAATCCCCGCACTGCAACTCGCGCTCTGCCGGTCGGCCTGTTGACGCCGGCGTTTGTGAGTGCGTTCGTTCTGGTCTCGTGCGGAATTTTTGTTCTTGCCGCTTCCCAGTTGAACCGCTTGACGCTGATGCTTTCGCCGGTGGCGCTGGCGGTAATTCTTTTATATTCCTACGCCAAGCGATTCACGCGCTGGTCGCATCTGTTTCTCGGATTTGCCCTCGGTATTGCCCCCGCCGCCGCCTGGATCGCGGTTCGTGGATCGCTCGATCCGCGGATACTGTTGCTCACCGCCGCGGTGACGTTCTGGGTCGGCGGATTCGACGTGATCTACGCCTGTCAGGATCACGACTACGACCGGAGTCATGATTTGCACTCCGTGCCGCGGCATCTCGGAATCAGGAATGCGCTCGTTATCGCCCGCTTGTTTCACATCCTGATGCTCGGCCTTCTGGTCGCGCTGATCGTAACTTTCGGATTAGGTAAGCTCGCAGTGGTGGGAGTGATTGCCGTGGCTGCGCTTTTGCTCTACGAGCACACGCTGGTCCGTCACGACGACTTGAGCAAGCTGAACGCCGCCTTTTTCACCATGAACGGCGTGATTTCGGTGGTGTTCTTTTTCTTTGTCGCAGGAGATTTGCTGCTGAGGCATTAGCCTGGTGGAAATGGTCTCTTACGCAGGCCGCTACTTTGCGCTTCTCCGCTGCCGCAGTCGCGCTCTGGCCTCGGGCCCTGGAATACCGAGGCCGCGATCCAATTGCTCGATCCCGCGGTCGATCTTCCGGCGCACTTCTGAAAGCCGCTGCCGTTTGAGTTGCTCCTGCTCTTCCAGAAGCCGCAGGCCTTCACGGATTACTTCCGAGGCGGAGGCGTAGCGTCCGCTCTTTACCTTGTCGTCCACCATCTGTTCCAGTTCTGGTGTTAGAGAAATGTTCACCGTAGGCTCCTACGGGTACGATGCGTCGGCTCTCAGAGAATGTCAAGAAATAGCATAAAATGACATTTTCAACTTTACTGCCAGTGTGTCGGCGGCATCGCTGCCCACCCTTCCAAAGAACGCAAGGATGGGGCCCTCAGTTGTGGTGGCGCGGGTGAATATCGTTCAAAGGGTCGGCCACCCGCCGCGAGAAGTAGCGCACCCAAAGTTATTCGGTCAATGTTAGAAGACAGACCCGCGTTATACTTCCCGGTTAAGTGGCCCACCCGCCGGTGTGGCGAGAAACGCGAGGCAGCACTACAATTTCGGACACCATGGAAATCTTCACCAGCTGGCACGGCAAATTCGTATCCCTCCTTACCATCGCCATCGCCCTTGCAGCACCGACCTACGGGCAACAACCAGCAGCTGCAGAGGATCCAACCCTGCCGCCGCCGTACATGTTCCTCCGCACCGTGCCCGTTAGGGTGGGGCAGGAATACGGGACAGCCTTCGTGATTGACTACAAAGAACGGCAGTATCTCGTCACCGCTAAGCACCTCGTGAAGAACCTGCCGAGTAAGGACGCCACCATCCAGCTGTTTGAGGATTTCCAGTGGACGGACCTCAGGGCGGATATTCTGAACTGCAAAAACAGCGAAGTTGATGCGGTAGCTCTCCGTTTCGAAAAGCCGGAGAAGCTATCCCTCGACCCAGCCGTCGAGCTCTCGCCACCCGCTCAGGCGATCGGGTCGGCCGTATTCTTTTTCGGCTTCCCGAATTTCGGACGGGAGGTGGGCCTCCACACCACGCTCGCGAAGACCGGGCAGCACCTCCCAATGGTTAAGAGAGGCATCCTCTCCGCCAGCGACTGGATTGACAAGGACGCAAATCTCCTCTACTTCGATGCATTCAACAATAAAGGCTTCTCAGGGGGACCGATCGTTGCCTTCGACGCGACCAAGAAAAAATGGCAGATCGTTGCTGTAGTCAGCGGCTACCTGCCCGAAGCCAGCCAGGTATTGCTTCAAGGCCACGCCATCGACTCGCGCGACCTAGTTAACTCCGGAGTCATGATCGGCTACAGCATCCGACACGTCCTGGATGCGATCGACGCGTCAACCGGGAAACCCTGAAACCCGCGCCCAGAGCGGCATAGAAAAACGGCCGTTTCCCGATCCTATTCCCCCGGCAAAGGATCACCGCCAGCCGAGAACCCCAGAGCTATAATGCTGGACAATTCATAAGCGAGAGCCGCACTCGTTCCGCGAGCCATCCTCACCCGTCCGACCCAGCGCCGGCGAGCGAGGATGGCACCCAACCTCAGGAGCCGAGACGCGCCGAATGTGCCCGCCGAAGCCCAGCCGAAATTTCAACAAGGTCGACAATGACCGAAGACGCGCCCAAGTGTCCAAGACCACTGTGATTTACATCACTTCCTGCGGTATCATCAATAGCAATGCCTGCTTCGCACCCATTCCAGACCGACGATCCGCGCCTCGTTCCGATCAAAGACAAAGTGCTTGCGGGCGAACGCCTGAACGAGGCCGATGCGCTTGTCCTTTATGGGACCGGTGACATCCTTGCTGTCGGTTGGCTGGCCAACTGGGTCCGTGAGCGGATGCATGGCGACAAGGCGTACTTCAACGTCAACCGCCATATCAATCCGACGAATGTCTGCGTGGCCGCCTGTCGTTTGTGCGCCTTTGGCCGCAAGAAAGACACTCCTGGCGCCTACACCATGGCGCTTGAAGAAGCCTTCCAGACGGCCGCTTCCGGCTACACCGAAGCGGTCACTGAGTTTCACATTGTCGGCGGGCTGCATCCCGATTTGCCATTCCAATATTTTCTCGACCTCGTTTCCGGGTTGAAAGAGCGTTTTCCGCAAGTCCACATGAAGGCCTTTACCATGGTGGAAGTCGCGTACCTGGCGAAGCGGTCGAAGCTGACCATCCGCGAGACGCTGGAAAAAATGAAAGAAGCGGGCGTGGACTCGCTGCCTGGCGGCGGCGCCGAAATTTTTGCCGACCGCGTGCGGCACATTATTTGCGATCACAAGATTGACGGCGATCAATGGCTCGATACCGCGCGCCTTGCGCACCAGATCGGGCTGAAATCGAACGCCACCATGCTCTACGGCCACATCGAAAACGACGAGGACCGCGTTGACCACCTGCTCAAACTGCGCGCCCTGCAGGATGAGACCGGCGGCTTCCAGACTTTCATCCCGCTGGCCTTCCACCCCGCAAACACGCCGCTGCAGCATCTTTTTACGACCACCGGCATGACCGACATCAAGCAGATTGCCGTCAGCCGCCTGGTGCTCGACAACTTCCCGCACATCAAGTCCTACTGGCAGATGATGACGCCGAAGATCGCGCAGATCTCCCTCCGCTTCGGAGCCGACGATATTGACGGCACTGTCGTTGAGGAAAAGATTTACCACGATGCGGGAGCGACCACTCCCCAGGGTTTGCGGCGGCACGATCTGGTGCGCTTGATCACGGAAGCCGGACGCGAACCGATCGAGCGCGATACGCTCTACCGGCCAGTTACGCGGACCGAGACTTCCTTCACTGTGTCAGTGTAAGGGCAAAGCTCTTGGCTTTTGGCTTTTGGCTTTTAGCCAAAAGCTAACAGCTAAGAGCTAACAGCTAACAGCGTCTGTTGACATGACTGCGAAACTTCGGGCGCGCCGGTACATCCAATCATCATGGCAAAAGAGCAAACAGCGGTCTTCGGCGGCGGATGCTTCTGGTGTATTGAAGCCGTTTTTCAACGTCTGACCGGCGTAACCCACGTCGAGTCCGGTTACATGGGCGGACGCGCCGGCCAGGCGAATTATCGCCAGGTGTGCAACGGAGACACCGGGCATGTGGAAGTGGTGCGCGTCACTTTCGATCCCGACCAAATCAACTATCGCGAACTGCTGGAGGTATTCTTCGCGGTGCACGATCCGACCACGCTCAATCGGCAGGGAGATGACGCTGGCGAGCAGTATCGTTCGGTGATTTTCTACAACGACGACGAACAGCAGAGGATCGCGGAGAATACCATTGCGGAGTTGACGGCAGCCGAGGCATTCTCTGAACCGATCGTGACCGCGGTCGAGCCGGCCGAGGAATTTCACGTGGCTGAAAACTACCATCAGAACTACTACAACGAAAATTCACGCCAGCCTTATTGCATGTTCGTGATCTCGCCGAAGCTGGCGAAGTTGGAAAAAAAGTTTGCCGAAAAATTGAGAGCGTGAACCGGAACGTGTGACCCCGCTCGAACAGCGGTCGAAATCTATTCCTCAGAATTCTGGTCGGGGCTGGCCGTGGTGGGTTCGGGCCGTTCGTCCAACAGAAGCCGGCGCAAGGTGCGCAGGTCGTTGAGCAGCCGACCGCTAGTCTTCAGGTGTTGTTCCAGCTTATCTAATTTGAATTGCACGATTCGCAGAGCCTGTACCCGGCGTTCTGACTTGGCCTGCGCGGCCGCACCGAGGTCGGCTGCGATCTCGTTTTTGGCTTCGGCGATGGCCTCGACCAAAAGCCGCACGTATTGGTGGGCATTCTCGACAGTATCAAACGGGGTTTGGAGGGGACCGCTCACGGGCGAGAGTACCTTTTTTGATGTCTAGCCTTGCCGGGCTGCTGAACGACATCGCGATCGCCTCTGGTGTAGTGAAGCATTGCATGTCGCAGGAGCCAATTCGCCTTGGTCTGATAGCCGCGGCCATCGGCTTTGAGCCATGCGATTACATCAGAATCCAGACGCATCGTGACGGGCTTCTTCACCGGCCTGTAGAACTTGCCGATTTCGGCTCCGCTCCAGTCGAGAACTGGGGGAGCGTCCGAAAAATCAATGTTCTCGTCTTTTCTTGCGGCGATGGCTTGGATGTCTCGCTGCTGCTGCTTTGTGAGCTTCCTCATAGGCTCTCCTTTCGTGCGATTTGGCACCGCGAGCTGAGATGATGCGAATGACTTCCTCACCCTTTTCCGCACCAAAAGTAGGGACAACCAGCAAAATCGAACCGCGTCCCACGGCTCCGAGCGTTATACACCGTTCTTCATCGTCAAAAGTGTAGTCGCGTTGCGTAAGGGCGTAAGGATCGTCGAAGACAAGGGCGGCAGTTGCAAAGTGAACCTCATGTTTCCGATGATTTTGCCGATTCTTGTTCTCGTCCCACTCAAATCGCATAGCTGGGTCACGGCAAGAACACTATATCCCTCTGGTTTGCACGTGTCAATACATATGTACATACATGGTGGCGTCTAGGCAGGCAGGGTTCTCAGGGTCACAGACACCATGAATTTAAGGGAAGGAGAATCAGTTAAGTGGCGGAGAGGGTGGGATTTGAACCCACGATACCCGTTAAGGTATGTCCGCTTTCGAGGCGGATCGTTTCAACTCCTTTTCCGCATTAAAATCAATCACTTAGTCTCGACTGAGGGTGCAGAAAGGTGCAAAATTCCAAGAAAAACACTCCACCGCACACCCAAAATCCGGTCCCAGAGACCAACAGTTCGTAATGGCGGAGAGAGAGGGATTCGAACCCCCGATACCCGTAAAGGTATACACGCTTTCGAGGCGCGCGCCTTCAGCCACTCGGCCATCTCTCCGCTCCGGGTTGAAACCACTTCAATCAGGATAGCAAATCATTGGACGGTTCCGCTTGCCTTCCCGTCCATACGCAGGAGGCGCTCGGCGACCCGGCTGTCCCTCGCCAAAAATGCAAAAGCGCAGTAGT
>PKUV01000108.1 GCA_003131315.1 Acidobacteriaceae bacterium | reverse complement strand
CTTGCTGGTGGAGAGCCGGGCGTCCTCGCCCAGCTGGACGGGCGAGACGCCCGTCCCTCCACCGCATGACTCATCACGCGGTCGCGGAACTAACAAGCGCCGTCTCCGCCCATCACCGCTCTTGGAGTCTGCAAGAGAATCTTCAGGTCGAGCAGGGGAGAGCAATCGCGGGCATAGCGCAAATCCAGCCGCACCATGTCGTCAAATTCCACGCGGCTGCGGCCATACACCTGCCAGAGTCCGGTGATTCCCGGCTTCGCCTCCAGCAGACGGCGGCGATGCCACGTGGCGTAAGCTTCCACTTCATACGGCACTGGCGGACGAGGTCCAACCAGCGACATTTCGCCGCGCAGCACATTGATCAGCTGAGGCAGTTCGTCCAGGCTGGAGCGCCGCAGAATCCTGCCCACCGGCGTAATCCGCGGATCGTTCGTCAATTTGAAAACGCCCCCACCGTTCCCATTGGCCGACTTCTTTTCCGCCTGACCGGCAATCAACTGACGAACATATTCCTTGTGCTCGCTGGCATCGTTGTTCGTGTACATCGATCGGAATTTCAGAAACGTGAAGGGGGTTCCATGCTCGCCGACGCGTTTCTGCTGAAACAAAACCGGCCCGCGGGAAGTCAACTTGATCGCCGCCGCGATGATAAAAAACACGGGCGACAGCATCGCCAGCAATGACAGGCTTCCCAGAACGTCGATCAGCCGCTTGGTGGCGCGGGACAGCCGGTTCGCCTTTTGACGCTTTTCAAGATCCGGGTAGAGAGTTGGGTTGCTCGGACGATCGAGATCCTGCGAATCCCAGTCATCCGGAAACACGTGAAAGGAAAACTTGATCCGGCTGAATTGTTCCGAGTCAAACTGGTCACGCATTACCGCGCCGATCCGGGAAAGGATCGTGCTAAGGACTGCATTGTTGTCCAGAACGATCTCGGTGAACATGACTCCCACCACGGAGTTCGTCGTATACCAGCCCGTAACGTCGGTTTCACGGGTCGCTCCCTGGAGCGCGGACAGCATGTCCAGCAAGACGCGGCCTTGCTTGTCGCCCGGATGATTACGCCCGGTGTCGATGAGCAAAAGCACGAACGGCCGTTGCGAACGCTCGCTGCGCTTGCGCTCCAGCGAGATCATCCGGTGAAAGGTTTCTTCGCTCAGCACTTCGCCGGGTTCCACACGGCCTTGCGATGGTGAGAGTTCTGGAGTGCGAGAAATCGAATCTGAGGGACGGGTTGCCACGTGTAGCTCCTTGCTGAGCCACATAGACAAAAGTGGCCCAGACCTGCATGGTGATCAATTGGGGGGAGAAGTTACGATCCTAGCTGGGGGGAACCAGGCTTATCTAATTCGACTTGTTTCTTACTCGTTCTCGGCGGAGGGGGGAGCTTCGCCGGGTCGAACCGTTGCCTGACCGTAACGCGAATAATAATCGTTGTGCTCGCTGCGGCTACAACTGTTGACGACTACGCCCAGCAAAGCTGCGCGATCAAACGAATCCAAAGTCCGCTCTACCACTTTCTTCTCACTGACACCTTCGCGGATCACGATGAGAACTCCGTCCGCAAGCTTCATCCAGAATGTGGTATCCGCCACGGGAACGACCGGAGGAGTGTCAATGACGATCCAGTCGAAGAATTCTCCGAGCCGGTCGAGCAGTTCCGGGAGGCGTCCGGTCTGCATCAGTTCGAGCGGGTTCTCGGGTGCGCGCCCGGCGGGAAGGAACCAGAGACCGGAGCCATTGAGTTTGTACACTACTTCAGAAAGGTGTCGCTCGCCTCGCAAACACTCGCTCAGTCCCGGCAAGGAACGGTCGAACCCGAATCGGCTGGCTAAGGTTGGCCGCCGCAGATCTCCGTCCACCAGCAGCGTCTTCAAAACCTTGCTGCGCGCCTGATTGAGCGCAAAATTGGCCGCGACCAGACTTTTTCCTTCTTCCGGGGCCGTACCGGTCACCACGATCCGCTTGAGCTTGCGCCGTTCGCGCAGGTTTCGCAGCTTCAATCCAAGCACGCGAAACTTTTCCGCCGCCAGGCCGCCCTGATCCGTCAGACACACCAGCCGGGAATCTGCCGCCGGTGCTGGCGAGAGCACTTTCGCGGAGGCAAACAGCTCCGCCTCTGGAGACTCTGGTTTCGCCGCAGGCGGCAATTCGGAAAGAGATTGCTTGCGCTCGATTTCCTGTTCGACCCCTTGCAGCAGATCCGCGACCGAGTCGGCGTTTTTCGGCAGGCTTCCGCCTGACCGCTCCGCCTCTGCTCGCTGTAACGCTTCAAATATGTAGCTCATGTGGAGGCAACCTGTTGCCTATTGCAGCCGCCCCTTCGTCTCCGCTTCCTGCATGCGGTCACGAACTTCAAGCAGCGTTTTCACCGCCAACAGGAGCTCGCTCTGCTCCTGCTCTTTCGACAGCCGGGCTCCGCTGTTTTTCTGTTCCACGGCCACCACCCCGAGCCGCAAATCCCGCGCGACGCCGTCAATGATTTCGGGTGTAATCGTGGCCGCGTGTTTGGCATAGCCCGAGAGCAGCGCGTTCTCGCAGACCGTGTTGACGAGCCGCGGAATTCCCCGCGAGTGGCGGAACACAGCCTCGATCGCAGGGCCGGAAAAAATCTCGCCGGCCGCAGGCGCTCCCGCAATCTGAAGACGCCGGCCCATGTACTCCCTGGTTTCGTTCAGACTGAGCGCGTCGAGATGGCAGCGCAGCGCGATCCTTTGTTTCAGCTGCCGGAGTTCATGGGAATCGAGTTTCTGATCGAGTTCCGGCTGACCCGCCAGCACGATCTGCAACAACTTTTGCTGCGAGGTTTCCAGGTTAGTCAAAAGCCGAATCTCTTCCAGTATCTCCGGCGACAGGTGGTGAGCCTCGTCCACCACCAGAATCGTCGTCAATCCCTTCTGATGTCTCTGCAGCAGGAAGCCGTTCAGCACGTGGATCAGTTCGTCTTTGGCCTTGCCCGTGACCGGCAACCCGAAATCGCCCGCGATATAACGCATGAATTCCAGAGGCGAAAGCGTCGGATTGAAAATCAGAGCGAAGGCAACATCGCGGCGCTGCAGCAACCCCAGCAACGAGCGCAGAATGAGCGTCTTCCCCGTGCCCACCTCGCCCGTCAAAACTACAAATCCCCGGTGCGCCGTCACTCCGTAGTACAACGAAGCGAGCGCTTCATTGTGCCGCGTCGTGGGAAACAGAAACGACGGATCCGGCGTGATTTCGAACGGGTTTCGCTGCAGATTGTAGAAACTCTTGTACATGATTTCTAGCCGTACAAATACGTTACTGCCGATCCTAACAGGATGAAACCCACGATCACCACCGCCGCCGCGCCCGCGATCCAGGCACTGCGCCGGCTGGACGACTGTTCCTGTAAGCTCTCGATCGGCGGAATTTCCGCGATCACATCGAAGGGAACCAGTTTCTTGATCTCGCGCCCACTGTAGATCTTGCCGCTCAGCTTTTCCTGGCCGATGGCGAAGCCCGCGCCGAGAACAAAGCCCACCACTAATCCCAGGCCGCACAACTGCAGACGGTTCGGCTTGTAGGGCCTTACCGGAAGATTCGGCGGATCCAACATGCGGAAATGCTCGCCCTGTTGCGTTTTCTCCAGGTCGGTCGACATTTCCGACTCGTTCTTCTTCTTCAGCAGCGATTCGTAATCGGTTTTCGACTGATCATAGTCGCGCGTGATATCGGCGAACTGCTGTTCCATCACCGGGGCCATATTCAGCCGTCCCTGGTATTGGTTGATCTTGTTTTGCTCGTCTTTGATTTCCGCCTGCCGGTTCGCGATTTCGACGCGATTGGCCTTTAGCTGACTTTCCAGCTCCAGCAACGGAGCGCTTTTCGCATCGAGCGGCGTAGTGACAGCCGCTTCCGGACTGGAATTATTCGCTCGACTATTCATGTCGGCGATCATCCGTTCGCGCCTGCTCTCCGCCCGGGCAATCTGTTCCTTGGTCTTGCGGACGTCGGGATGTTTATCGGTGTAGTGCGAAGTCAAATCCGCCAGCTGTGCCTTCAGTTGCTCCAGCTCTTTGTCAATCTCGGCCAGCCCACCCGAGCCACCCTCGCCCGGCTTCGAACCTCGATCCATGGCGCGATACTGATTGATCAGCGATTCCAGATAGGTGTTTTGCTGCTTGGCCCGGTTCAGCGAGTCTTCGTTCGCCTGTACCTGATTCTGAAGGCCGGTCAGGATCTGCAGATTGCTCTGGGTCTGGGTGGGCAACTCGCCCAGGTGCTGATCTTTGAATACGCGCATTTTCGCTTCTTGCTCCGCCAGTTTTGCGCGCGCCTGATCGAGCTGATCTCCGAGGAAGTTGGTCGTGTTCTCCGAACGTTTCTGCCGCTGCTCGAGATTCTCCGAGATGAACAGGTTCGCCAGTTCGCTCGTCGCCCGCTGCGCCATCTTTGGATCGCGACTCGCGTAATAGATATTGAAGGCGGAGAGCTTCTTGTCGTCGCCGTGCGACAGTTCGATTTCGATGTCCTTGCGCATCTTCTCCACCAGATCGTCCGGGCTCTTGCGCTTCCGGTCCTGGGCGTAGAGACCGAGAGAGTCAATGATGCGGAGAAGGCGGGTGCGGCTCAGGATTTGCTGCGTAATGCTATCCAGCTGTTGCTGAATGTCGCTGTCGATGTTCGAGACTACATATTTCTCCGGCACGGAAGGCTGCTCGACTAGAATGAGCGTGCCCGACCGGTAGGTCGAAGGAATCAGCCAGCTCGCTCCCCACACCAGCGCCCAGCCGCAGAAAAAGGGCACAAGAAATTGCCACCGCCGGCGGCGGACAATTCCCTTGATCTCGGTGAAATCGATGGGCTCGTTTGATTCTTGTAGTTGTTCTTCCATGACTACATTCCTAAAGGTTTGGCCCACTGGTATGAAAGCGTCACAAAAATTCGATTCCGGCTCGCGTCGAACGTCTGGGGCGGGCTGGTCGGGGTTGGGCCCGGCACGCCAAACTGCTGTTGAAAGTCGTGCGAGTAACCCATCCGAAGGCCGAGACTCTTACCAACGTTACGCTCCAGCGAGATGCCTGCTGAAGTTAAATTGATTGAACTCGGGGGCACGGTAAGCGCCTGGTTCGTTCCGTGACTGACGTTGAGGGCAGCCGCCCACCCCGGAGTCAGTTGGCGGCGGAAGTTTCCATGAACATTCTGCAAACGCACCGCACCCAAAACGCCGCCGCCGTCGCTGATGGTTCGTGAGTACCCGGCAGACACGCTGGTATGCTGGTCTCGCCAGCCACCCTCCGCTCCGCCAGCAACCGACCAAGCATTCGGAGTGGGCTGCGAACCACCGGGAGCCATACCCTGGTTCTCCGAGTACTGCGGACCGATGAAGCCCGTCAGCGTAACTCGTTTCGAAAGGTTCAGTGTGTCCACCGCGAGGAGACTATGGACCCGGGTTTCGCCGCCGTTGAAGGCGATCCGATCGAAACGGTAACTTGCGCCGCCCCAGTTTGCGCCAAAGATCCGGTGCAGCCAGAAGGCGGAGCCCGACGCGGTTTGCGTATCCGTTAGCTGCAGCTGCGCACCCCCGGCGGGATTGCTGAAATGCGAATCGTTGAATGATCCGCTGGCCCCAATCAGGTCGTTCAAGGCAAAGTGATAGTTCGTCTCTACTGTCGTTGCGCTGGATCTTTGCGTGGCCAAGGGTGTAATCAGACTGGCGTTCGGACCGCCCGAGCCAGCGACGACTCCGGTGCCATTGCCCGCGTCAAAGAATCCGGTGGTCAAGGAAAAGTCTTCCGCGACCCGTAGATTCACGTGCGGACTCAGCCGGTACTGCGAATCGAAATTCAGGTTGTGCGATCCCTGGTTCTGGTTCGTGAACCTCTGATTCACGGTCAGGCCGCCAGCGTACCCAAGCGTCCAGCGCATTCGAGACGACCTCTGATCAATCTTGATGTTGGGGAAGATCGACTCGCTCGTATTGCTGGACTGCCCGATTGAAAGCAGCAGCGGGTTGTCATCGTAGGCAGCGCCCACATTCACCCCGCCTCGCAGGTAGTTCGATCTTTCCATCTCGGAGAGGAAAGCCGGAGAAATGCCTATCCCCCCGAGCAACCCCGGTATCTGGGGCAAGTCGCTGCTGGTGTCCTCTGTGCCGCCTTCGGTCTGCATTCCCGCTATGGCCGAGAGTGCGGCAGCCGGAGCCGTTCTGGCACTGGCGTCATCACCGCCGGGACTCTGCGCCGGCGGGTTCTGCGGAGGCGGGTTCTGTCCCGCCGAGAGAACTTGCAACCCGGCCACCATCCACCCGAGGATCAAACAGCGTCGAATACTCATAACCACAACTACGGGACCACCACCGTATCGCGCGGTAGCAGCCGGACGTTCTGTTCCGGGTTGTTGCCCTTAATCACTTCTTTATAGTTAAACGCAATCCGCTTCTGCGTCCCATCGGCATTCGCTCGTAAAACGTAAATCGACTTCTGTCTGGCGAAGTCTTTAAAGCCGCCCGCCATCGCAATCGCATCCAGAACCGTGGCCGAGCCCGTCAGCAGGTAAGAACCAGGCCGCACGACCATCCCCAGAATGTTGATCCGCTGGCTCTTGCTGTCCTGCACGATGACGGTGACTTCGGGCTCGGAAATATAGTTCTGCAGGCGCTTGGTGATCTCTTGCTCGAGTTGCAGCGGGGTTTGACCACCCGCCGTCAGTTCGCCAACCAGCGGCAAAGATATCTTTCCGTCGGACCGCACCGGAACCGAACGCGAGACTTCCGGTTCTTTCCAAACATTGATCGCCAGCACATCGTCCGCACCAATCACGTAGGAACTATCCGAATGTGCGGCCCGCGAGCCTTCCCCAGGCTTCTCGCCGGTTTGCTTATCGGCGGCAGCGGCGGCGGGCGCCACGGGGCGCGATGGGGACTCGGATTGCGCGAACGCTCCAATGGACATTAGCGCCAGAAGCGTCAGGACTGGCATGATTCGATGGGCCGTCAGGGGTTCTGTCATAAGCAATGCCTCTCAGCCATTCCCCGGTTCAATCGTGCTCGTTCAGTCGTAGCTCGTTTAATCGTAGCTGGTTTAGTCGTAGCTGGTTTAATGTTACCTGGTTCAATCGTACCTGCCTCAATGGCATTGCTACTTTGCCGGCCGCATACCGTCGATATCAAAAAGTCGTGCAGACTCTGTCGGCGGCGCCATGTGGTACTCCTGGATCTTATAAAGCAGCGCACGGTAGCTGACATTCAGTAAACGAGCTGCCGCTTTCCGGTTCCAGTTTGTCTGTTCGAGCGCGTGGGCAATCGCGCCCCGCTCGGCTTCCCCTTTTGCGTTTCGTACCAGCAACTTCAGAGAGGACGTTTCTTCCGATGTGGGCGCGCTCGACGGGTGAACGCTGGTTTTCGCGTGCCCGTTTCCATTTCCATTCTCACCCTTACTTGCGGACGCGTAATCGGGACGCAAATGCAATTCATGCAGCGCCACGTCTTCATCGCCGTGCGCCAGGAAGCGTTTGGCAAAGTTCTCCAGCTCGCGCAGGTTGCCGGGCCACGCATACTGCTGGCATGCATCCAGCAACACGCTTGAAAAGCGCGGGGCCGGCACGCCATAGCGCCGGGTCAGCCGGTTCATCAGGTGCCCCAGCAGCAGCGGGATTTCCTCGTGCCGCTCCCGCAGAGGTGGTACGCGCAATTCGAAAACGCTCAAGCGGTAGAATAGCTCTTCCAGAACTCTCTTCTCTG
The DNA here is from genome assembly GCA_003131315.1 of Acidobacteriaceae bacterium. GTDB lineage: Bacteria > Acidobacteriota > Terriglobia > Terriglobales > Acidobacteriaceae > Acidiflorens. The sequence goes on along the minus strand of PKUV01000108.1, from coordinate 18,237 downwards.
CCGCTGCCAACTCCAGATCGCCGCACGTGGCAGCGATGATGCGCACATCGGCCCGGATCGGGTTCTGGCCGCCGCACCGGACAAACTCTCCCGTCTCCAGCAGTTTCAGAAGCCGCCGTTGCACCGCGCCCGGCATGGCATCGAATTCGTCCAGCAAGATCGTTCCCTTGGCACACTGCTCGAACTTCCCTAACGTCGATTCCGGCCGCCCCTTGGCGGAAGCGTGTTCGTAACCGAATAGTTCATTCTCCAGCAGGTCGGAGGTGAGCACCGCGCACTTGACCCGTATGAACGGGAAGCTGGAACGAATCGAAAGCGAATGGATAAGCCGGGCAGCGGTCGTCTTCCCGCTCCCCGCTTCTCCGGTAATCAGCACCGGCACATCAGTCTGCGAGAGTAATTCCGCTTGCGTGCGCAGCCGGCGTGTGGCCGGGCTGGCCGCAATGAAATACAACTCCTCGCTGATTCGCTCGATTTCTGGTTGATACATGTTTAAGAGTGCCTGACGGAAGATGGTAAGAATCCAGGATCGCTTACGCGGGATTAAGTTGATTGGCGGACTGCAACGCTTTCTTCAGACTACTGGCTCTTCAGACTGGCTCTACGTCGTACCCATCAATTCGCACGGCCATCGACCGCTGAATCGCATCGACGGAAATGATCAGGCTGTGGTCGCCGTTCTCCGACAGGAACACACCTTCCACTCCGTCCATTGCCCCACCGCGTACCCGGACCCGCTGCCCCGCCTTGAGAAAGGGGTACGAACGCCAGGCCGCCGACTGCGTCAGAACCTTCCGGATGCTTTCGATCTGTTCGTCGGGAATCGGCAGGCTCGCCCCGCGAACGCCCACAAAACCGTGCACGCTCTCCACCTGGTACACGCGCGTCCGGTCTTCCGCGCTCAAAGCGCAGCGGACGAACACATAGCAATTGAACAGCGGCACTTCTACTTTCTTCTTGCGATCGCTCCAGCGATGCACTTCCAGCGTGGTGGGCAGGAACGTTTCCATGCCTTGATCGCGTAACCTGCGCTCGACCGCCTTTTCGTGGCGCGCTCTGGTGTGCAGCGCGTACCAGCGCAGCTCTTCCTGCGATACCCATGGGCTTAGCCCGCTGCCCGCTTCGTAGCTCTGATTGGGACTACTCATAGCTTCGCCCTCTGGGTCCCATTGCACTGGGTCCGCTTAGCTCGCATGCTGGATCGCATGGAAGATCTCTTCAACGCCTTCAGGGGGGAGAAAGCAACAGGAACGACTAGGGGGAATTTCTTACTGTCTAACCTTAAGGTCACTTGCAAGAACGTGCAAGTGGTAGGACTACCTAGGACATTCCAGCCCTATCTATGCACGGGCTGATCTTCTCATTACTTAAGGTACACGGCTTAGAGACGTTATTCTTTGGCACAGCCGTGGTATATGCGCCTGCGGAGGTCGACGAGTTCGCTCCCGACATCGATCAATCCGTCGAGATGACAGTTCATATCTAGTTGATATTATTGACGTTAGACAAGAAATCCTGCCGCACAACTAACGGCTATTTCGAGACCGGTACTAGACCTGATCCTTTGCATTGCCGTGCAACCGGTCAAACTGTAACGGGGGCCGCGACGACCATTGCATTTTCTTGCATAGGTTGCAAGTCCCTTGCTTGCCGGTTCGTGAGTTTAGTGGTACATTTTCAACTGTAGCAAGAGACGTTGGTCGGCATTTTGCCTCACTTTTCTCCCTCCCCCGCGACCATAGTCTTTACGAACGGAGTGTTTTCTAATCCCCCCGTCCGGTTCGTATAGCCATAATGTCAGGAGACCCGATGCCATCCCATGAGGAACTGGGCTCGGACTTTGTCAGCATCGTTGTTGCCGACGGCACGCGCATCCACACCCAACTCTTAGCCGACGCTCTGCGCAATGATCGCGGCCTGCAGGTCGTAGCTGCGGCCTCGAATTCCGAGGAGCTGTTGGCCGCCATCGCTCGCGTGCCCATCGATGTCGCGGTCATCAGTCATAATTTGGACGACCAGCCTGGCCGCGGCACCCAGGTGTTGCGGGAGATGCGCGCGCTCCGGCCTCAAATCAAGGGCGTCATCTTGCTGGACTCTTCCAAGCCCCAGGAAGTTCTGGAGTGCTTTCGCGCTGGCGCAAGGGGTATTTTTTCCAAGGAAGAGCGGCTGGAGAGCCTCTGCAAATGCATTCGCAGCGTCCATGAAGGACAAATCTGGGCACGCAGTGTCGATCTGGATCAGGCGCTCGAAGCTCTTGCCAACTCGCCGCTCGTCCGCGCCACCAATCACCAGGGAATCGAACTGCTTTCCGCGCGCGAACGCCAGGTCATCCAGCATCTGGCCGGGGGTATGACCAACCGCGAAATCGCTCAGGCTCTCAGCCTCAGCCCTCATACGGTCAAGAATTACCTCTTCCGTATTTTTGACAAGCTGGGCGTCTCCAGCCGCACCGAGTTGCTCTACCTGACCATGAACAACTCGCAAGCCCCATCACAACGCGGCGACAACGGAGGGAGCAACACATTCGCTGCGACGATCGAAGCCGCCGAGGCCGGCGACCCCTCGGCGCAACTTCGCTTGGCCGAGCATTTTTGTCAGATCAAGAATGGTCACATCAAAGACGGTCAGATCGCGGACGCCCAACCCGACCCGGTTTCTGCTTACACGTGGTACCTGCTCGCAGAAAAAACGGCGCCCCCGATGCTCGAACAAATCGAGGTAGGCAAGAAAAACATTGGCCAGACAATGTCTCCTCAACAACTGGCGGAGGCCGAAGGCAGAGTCGCCGCGTGGTTGAAAAACACGAGAGAACAGTCTGGCTTCGCCGGCGGCGGTGAGGTACAGACCGGCGGACCAAAGAAGATGCGCGCCGGCGCTCGATAGGGCTGCGCATGCCGATCGAGTGACCTTGGCATCCTCTCGCGCGGTGCTTCCGGGCTCTTAGGGGTTCGTGTGCTAGGGCATTGCCAGCCGTAAGTTCTTCCGCCTGTAGAGACGGGGCTTGCCCCGTCTCTACGGGAAATCGTCAGACAATCTTTCGGTCAAAGCTGCATCAGGTTGGATTGCAGCTTCGTGTATCCCTGCTTCTGGGCCCACAGGTCGAGCGGGATCGACGCCATCTCATCCACGATTGGTTCGGCCAGCCCGCTCTTCGTCAGGTCCACGGTCTTGATGTAGCTCCGGCAACTGTCGCAAGCTTCCACGCGGACATGCTTAAGTTCCTCCGCGGTGTAGACCGGAAGCTTCGCGTGGTTCTCTTCCCCGCATCCCGGACAGACGATCCGCCGGAACTCCCATTCCGCCAGGCAAAATGAACACACCAGAGACCGCTGGCCGCCATCTCCCAACGGACGCAGAACGCCCACACCCGGTTTCCGTTTGCAAAACGGACACAGATACGGCGTCGGCCCGCTCCAGCGCACACTTGACCGTGAACGAATGCCTGCCGCGTAAGGCTGAAGAAAGGCGCGGGCGAAAAAATCGCGAGGCCCCGGCGGCAGCGCTCCGGTCTCGCTCCCATTCCAGAATAGCGTCAGCAATTGGAACTGCGAATCTTCGCCACCGTCCCGCAACTCGCGCGCAGCTTCCCGAAGCGGACCCGGACCGTTCTGTTCGACCACCGACAGAAATTCCCCGAAGCGGTGGGCCAGTTCCGGTGGGAGCGGCTGCGTAAAGGGCTCCGAATCTGATGCGATACCACCAACTCCAGCACTCGATCTTCCCAGCGATCTTCCGAGTTCGGCGAAGAATTTTTCCTGAAAACGCGCGATGGCCACATAGAAGCGCAGTATTTCCGCCGCAAAGGTGTACTGGGCGACAAGTTCCTCCGCCCGCGCAATCCGCCGCTGCCATTCGTTCTGCGCCATGCTGCGATTGGACATGGCCCGATTATCAGTCCCCGTCTCCTGACGCGCAATGTCGGGCATCGCCCTTGGAGAGGGGTGTGGCCGGTTGACCCACTCCCATAAATATGGGAACATGACTTCATGAAGACGACGTTGGAAATTCCCGATGCCATCTTTCGTCGCGCCAAGACGGTGGCGGCCGAGCGCGGGATTCCATTTCGAGCGCTTGTCTCGGAGGCGCTAGCGGACAAACTACGGGCGCAAAGCAATCGAGATAACAAGCCCTGGATGAAGACGTTTGGCAAACTCCGTCACCTGCACAAGGAAACGGCGAGAATTAACCGGGTCATTGAAGAAGAGTTCGACCAGATCGAGACCGAGGATCAACAGTGATCCTGGATACCAATGGACTGTCAGCCGTCGCAGATGGCGATGCCGCACTGGAGCCGATCCTACGCAAAGCAGCTGAGATCGCCGTTCCTGTAATTGTGTTGGGCGAATACCGCTATGGAATTCAGCAATCCCGCGACCGGCAGCGCTACGAACAATGGCTGACAGAATCGATTCGCACCTACCGGGTACTCGATGTGGATGAAGAGACGGCCCTGTCCTACGCAACTCTTCGATCCGAACTCAAGAGAGCCGGGACTCCAATTCCTTCCAACGACGTTTGGATTGCGGCGCTTTGCCGTCAGCATTCTTTCTCCCTCTTAAGCCGGGACCGCCACTTCGATCTGGTTCGCGGAATCGAGCGGATAGATTGGTAACCTCAAGATGCAGCCAACGAGCGGCGAGCTGTTCGGAAGCTGATCCCATCGAAGTTTTCCCGGCCGTTTTCCCTGATTGACGATCCCGCCAGACCGGGTTATAGTTCTCCGCATTCGCGCAGCACAAACTGGACGCCGTCGAGGCGTCTGCAACCATTCACCTCCGTAACTCTGGAAAGTGCAGCACGGGGGCTACAAAATGGAGTTCTCTCGCAGGACCTTTATCAAAGGCACCGTGCTTAGCGGAGCCGGTTTCTCCGCCCTCGGCTTTGATCTGACTCCGGTTTACGCCCAAACCCAGTCCCTCAAGATTTCCCGAGCCAGCGAGACGCGCAGCACCTGTCCTTATTGTTCCGTCAGTTGTGGCGTGATCATCTACACCTTGGGCGACAAGGCCAAGAACGCGATCCCGCAGGTCGTCCACGTCGAGGGCGACCCCGACCACCCCATCAATCGCGGCACGCTCTGCCCCAAGGGATCGTCGCTCGCGCAGGACATTGTCAACGACCGCCGGTTGCTGAAGCCTCAAGTGCGGCGCCCTGGTTCCGATCACTGGGAAGACATTTCGTGGGACCAGGCTTACAGCGAGATTGCGCAGCGCGTGAAGAAAACGCGCGACGATACTTTCCTGGAAACCGACGCGCAGGGCCGCACCGTGAACCGCTGCGAAGGCATGGCCTTCACCGGCGGCTGCACCGACACCAACGAATTCAATTATCTGGTCGTAAAAAGTATGCGCAGCCTGGGGGTCTGCTACCTGGAAAACCAGGCCCGCGTTTGACACGGCCCCACGGTCTCCAGTTTGGGGCCCACCTTCGGACGCGGCGCAATGACCAATGGCTGGATCGACATCAAGAACACCGACATGATGTTGATCATGGGCGGCAATCCCGCCGAAAACCACCCCTGCGGCTTCAAGTGGGCGATTGAAGCCAAAATTCACCGTAACGCGAAAACCATTGTTGTCGATCCCCGCCTGACCCGCACCGCCGCGAACGCGGACATGTATGTGCAGATCCGCGCCGGCGCCGACATCGCGTTCCTCGGCGGCGTCATCCGCTATGCCATCGCCAACAACCGCATCGCCAAAGACTATCTCGTCAATTACACCAACGCCTCGTTCATTATCAAAGACGGATTTAATCTGCCCGAGGATGGCCTGTTTTCCGGGTTCGATCCCGAGAAAAAGGTGTACGACAAGAAGACCTGGAATTATGAAGAAGGAGGAGACCTGAGCGGCAAGTCGGTCGCGGCCACGCCTCCGGAAAAGACGCCTGCTCCTCTGCCACCGGGCGCCACGCCACCTCCACCTGCGCTCCCCCCGAACATCGCTTTCGATCTCTCGCTGCAGCATCCGCGTTGCGTCTATCAACTGTTGAAGAAGCAATACGAGCGCTACACGCCGGAAATGGTGGAGCGCATTACCGGCATTCCGCAGGACCAATTCCTCAAGGCCGCCGACCTGTTCACCTCCGTCCGCAAAGACGGCGACATGAAAAAAGTCGCCACCATCATTTATGCAGTCGGATGGACGCAGCACAGCTTCGGCACGCAGATCATCCGCACCGCCGCCGTCCTGCAACTGCTGATGGGCAACGTCGGCCGCGCCGGCGGCGGAGTCAATGCGCTCCGCGGCCACGCCAACATTCAGGGCGCGACCGATATGGCGGGAATTTTCGACATCCTCCCGGGTTACTTGAAGATGCCGAATCCCACCGATGTGGACCTGGCCGCCTATCTCAAGCGCACCACGCCACTGCAAGCCAAGCCCGATCCGTGGGATTCGTTCAATTACTGGTCGAACACGCCAAAATTCGCCGTCTCGCTCCTCAAAGCGATGTACGGTCCAGCGGCCACCAAAGAAAACGACTGGGCCTTCAACTATCTGCCCAAGATCGACCGCAACTATTCCTGGGTGAATATCTGGAACGACATGTACGAGGGCAAGATCAAAGGCATCTTCGCCTTCGGCATGAACGGCGTCATGATCGGTCCCGATTCGAATAAGAATATCGAAGCCCTGAAAAAGGCCGACTGGCTGGTGGTTTGCGAAATCTATCCCGACGAAACCAGCGAATTCTGGCGCGCCCCCGGCATCACCGCCGACGACGTAAAGAAGATCAACACCACCGTGTACCGCTTGCCGGGCGCAGGCTTTGCGGAAAAAGACGGCACCTTCGTGAACTCCGCTCGCTGGCTGCAATGGAAGAACGTAGCTGTGCCGCCGCCGGGGCAGGCGCGTCTCGACCAGGAAATCCTCGCGACAATCTTTTTGAAAGTTCGCGAGCTCTATCGGAAAGAGGGCGGCAAATTCCCCGACCCCGTTCTGCACGCGACGTTCGCGTACACGAACCCGTACAACCCGTCGCTCAGCGAGGTCGCGAAAGAAATCAACGGCAAAGCGCTTGCCGACATCACCGACCCGAAAACAAACACGACCATCAAGGCCGGCCAGCAACTCCCCGGCTTTGCCTGGCTCAAGGACGACGGCACAACCCTCGCCGGAAACTGGCTCTACTGCGGATCATGGACCGAAGCCGGCGCCATGATGCAGCGCCGTGGAACCGAAGACCCGTCCGGCCTGGGCATTTATCCCAATTGGGCGTGGTCCTGGCCGGCGAATCGCCGCGTTCTCTACAACCGCGCCTCTTGCGATGTCGACGGCAAGCCCTGGGATCCTTCGCGTCGCCAGGTTTGGTGGGACGAAGCCAAGCAAAGCTGGGTGGGCAACGACGTTCCCGATTTCAAAGCGGATTCCGCACCCAAAGATCACATGGGCCCGTTCATCATGAACCCCGAGGGCATCGGACGTTTATTCGTGCCCCTGGGTGGGTTGCAGGACGGACCATTCCCCGAACACTACGAGCCCTTCGAAAGTCCGATCGCGAACCCGCTGCACCCGAACCAGTCCAGCAACCCGATCGCGAAGACGTACAAGACGGACGCAGACAAGTACGCCAAACCCGGTCAGGGATTCGACGTCATCTGCACCACCTATCGTCTGACCGAGCACTATCATTACTGGACAAAGAACAATCCCATGAACGTGCAACTTGTGCCGGAACCGTTCGTCGAAATCCCGGCCGAACTCGCCGACCGTATGGGTATTCGCGGCGGCGAAAAAGTAAAAGTCACCAGCGCGCGCGGTCACTACATCGCCAAGGCGATGGTCACTCGCCGCATCCGGCCCATGAAGATCGATGGCAAGGAGACGTTCCAGATCGGCATCCCCATTCACTGGGGCTTCCGCGGCATTGTGGAAGATGAAGGCAGGACCGCGAAGACCCTGGCGAATCAGCTGACGCCGACCGTGATCGATCCGAACGCATTTACCCCGGAATTCAAGGGGTTTTTAGTGAAGATCGAGAAGGCCTAGTGATGAGTTATACGGTGGAGGGACGGGCGGGGACGCCCGGCTCTCCACAACCAAGACTGGTTTAAAGAAGATTTTCAAATCAAGCCGAGGATGGGAGATGGCAGACCGCAGAACGTTACAAGCCGAAATGATCTCGGCCCATTCCGGCCCCGCGCCCGGCTACGGCATGCAGCGCGACCTCGAAGTTTGCAAACTGGTCGACACCACCACTTGCATCGGCTGCAAAGCGTGCGAAGTAGCGTGCGCCGAATGGAACGACCTGCCGTTCTCCCCGACCACCTTCGACAACACCTACCAGACGATGCCAGAGACGCGCTGGAATTTCTGGAACCTCATCAAGTTCAATGAGCACCAGAACCCGGATGGCACGATCCAGTGGCTGATGCGCAAGGATCAGTGCATGCACTGCGCCGACCCCGGCTGCCTGGCGGCTTGTCCCGCCGACGGCGCCATCGTCAAGTACGCCAACGGCATCGTCGACTTTAACCAGGAAAACTGCATCGGCTGCGAATTCTGCGTTTCCGGTTGTCCCTTCAATATTCCGCGCTTCAATCCCGAGACCAAGCGCGTTTACAAGTGCACACTCTGCTCCGACCGCGTCGGCGAGGGTCTCGAACCCGCCTGCATCAAGGCGTGTCCCACCGGCTGCCTCAAGTTCGGCACCAAAGACGACATGAAATTCATCGGTGAGGAGCGCGCTAAACAACTACGCGAAAATTTCGGCTGGCAGAACGCCGGCGTCTACGATCCACAATCCGTCGGCGGAACGCACGTGATCTACGTGCTCCACGACGCCACCGATCCCGAGCGCTACGGCGACCTGCCAAAGAATCCGCAGATCCCGTGGAGCTACACGGTGTGGAAGTGGCTTTTCAAGCCCGTGCTCGGAACCTTCGCCTTGTTCGGTTTTCTCGGCGTCCTCTTTCACTACGTAACCTCCGGCCCGCGCCGGACCCAGCCGGAACCGCCGGAAAAGGATGGCGCCGATGCCAATATCAACGTCTAGCGCGGTCCAGCGTTTCGACGACAAGGCTCGCGAGAGTTTCGAATCCGTGGGCCAAACCACCGTCTATCGCGGAGAGTTGCTGCGCCATCCGGTGTACACGCGCCTGCTCCACTGGATGGTCGCGCTCTTTTTCTTCCTCGCGCTGTTCACCGGCTTCGCCATCTATCTCCCGTGGCTGTTCCGCTGGTTCACTCCCATCTTCGGCGGCGGACCGCTCAGCCGCGTCATGCATCCATGGTTCGGCGTAGGCTTCGTCTTCTTCTTCGGATTACAAGCCCTGAACTGGCTCCAGCCCATGATCTGGACCGCAGCCGATTCCAACTGGACGCGCAACATGGGCAAGATCGTCAGCGGCGAAGCGAAAATGGATCCGCCCGACACCGGCTTCTTTAACGCCGGACAGAAAATTCAGTTCTGGGAGATCGTCGGCGGCTGTGTCGCGTACCTAATCACCGGCATCATCCTGTGGGCGGGCGCAAGAACTTTCGGAAGAATCTCAGTCGCCATCAGCTACGTCGTCCACGACATCTCCGCCCTCATTATGCTCGGCGGAATCTTCATCCACATCTATGAGAGCACCTTCGGCCAGCCCGGCACATTTCAATCCATGATCCGAGGCGCGGTAAGCGAAGCCTGGGCCTGGACCTTCCACCCCGCCTGGTACAAGCAAGTCGCCGGACGCGACCCGCAGCAGGCCTGCGAAGAAGCGCGCCGCCAAATGACCACCGGCAGCAAACCGTAGTGTCGCGTCCCGTAAGTTCGTGGCATAAATCCACACTGTCATCCTGAGCGAAGCGAAGGACCTTTGTATTTGAATTCGCTATGCACGAGATCCTTTGCTTCGCTCAGGATGACAGCATGAACTTCCGCCCGCCGCACTAACGCTTTGTGCGCACCGCAGAAACTTCCGTCCTCGCTCGGTTGAAAGCGAACTGCAGCTCCCATTCCCTGGCGACGCTCTGCTCACCGCCTTGTGCCGGAGAAAACTTCCAACCCCGAGCAGCTTCCAGTGCGATGCGCGAAAAATACTTGCTCGGCCCGGCAGATTCCCGCGTCGCCTTCGCCACGTTGCCCGCGGCATCCACTTCGACTTTCACTCGAAACTTGATCTTGCCTTGAATCGTGCGGCGTGCGCTCGGCGAAACCTGCGGCATCACCCGCCGCACAACCCCGCCCTGATTGTCAGTGCTCGTAGTGTCAGTGCTCGCAGTGCCAGTGTTCGCAGACGCTTTTTCATCACCGCCCGCCTCTGGCGCGGCCCCTTCGACGTTCGCACCGGCCACCTTCGCATCTCCCGGCGCAGCGGGACTCGGCTTTGGCTCCGGCTGTGTCGGGGCCTGCGCGGACTGGGAGCCTTCGGCGGCCGCGCCCTGCTGAGCTTGCGTCGATTGCACCTCCGCCGGAGGGTTCGATGGTTTCGGTCTCGCAATCAAAACAAAGGCAACCGTAACCACCGCCGCCAACCCCAGCCAGTAGGGCCATTTCGCAGATGCTTTCTGCTGGCCCGAGATCGCTGGCGCAGAAGCCGCCTTTTCATGCTGAGCTGACGTCGGCACTGGCAGCGCCGATTCCACCCTCTCTGATCCCTGCCGATCCGTTCCCAACCGGCCAAGGATCTCCCCAACCGTCCATCGCTTCCCCACATCAACTTGCAAACAGTGCCCAGCGATTTCGCGGAATGGTTCCGGGACCGCCGCCGGCACTTCCGGCGCGCTCGGCTGCGCACGATCCCAAACTGGCAAGCGCTGCGTCAGCGCCTCGGCCAATGTCATCCCCAGCTGCCAAACGTCGGCAGCCGTCGAAACCGCTCCCGTCGCCGCTTCTGGCGGATCGTAGGCGCTCGTCTTTCCCGCGCCACGACTCCTCTCGCCCGGCACGCCCAGAGCGTCGCTCGATAGCTTCACCTGGTCCGCACTGGCCAGAATATTTGAAGGTTGGATGTGTCCATGCACGAACCCCTTGTCGTGCACACATTGCAAAGCCCGCAGAACCGTCGGAAGCATCTCTCGCGCTTCCTCTGCCGTCAGCGCCCGCTCCAGAAGAATCTGCGAAAGATCTTCCTCCGCATATTCCTCCACAACATAAAGCAGCTCCGTGCCATCCAGTTCGCAACGGCCCACCTCGAAAATACGCATCAGATTCAGATTGTTTAGTTCGCGGGCCGCCTTCCGTCGGAAAAGTCGCTTCTCCGCGTCCACCGCATCAGCGGGAATCAGCTTAATCGCGGCTTTCTCAGAATCGCCCGCACCGCTTGGCATAAGGGTAAGGAACACAGCACTGTGATCGGAGCCGCCCAAGTACCTTTGTAACGGAAATCTCCCATCGACGGTCCGCCCCTCCCATCGTTTCCACGTCTCGCTCATATCCGGAGCCTCAGTAGCCCGCTATTGTATGTGACCCCGTGCACAACGGGTCAAAAACAGCCGACGGGGAAGTTGAACGTGATCTCCGCGTGCACTTCCCGGCAAAAACCCTTCGCAGCACTTTACAATATCCGCATGACGACCGTCCCCGCCGAAATCCACGGCCAGCGTTACATCAGCCTCGCGACCTTCCGCAAAAGCGGTGTTGCCGTATCCACGCCCATCTGGTTTGCCGAAGACGATAACAAACTCTACTTCATGACGAATAGTAAATCCGGAAAGTGCAAGCGAGTCCGCAACAACCCGCAAGTCAAGATTGCCCCCTGCACCATTCGCGGAAAAATCAAAGGCCCCGAATTCTCCGCTACCGTCCGCATCCTGCCACCGGAAGAGTTTGCCCGCGCCCGCCAGGCGATCAACGCGAAATACTGGCTCGCCCGTGTCCCCTTCCTGTGGCGCAACACAGACACCTACATCGAGATCACGCCCGCATGAATAAGCCTGCATGAATCCAACTCCGCCAGCGGGCGCTCCGCCAGCTGCGGCGAGTAGTGTCCTGATTCGGGAAAATCAGGACGCACCCTGTGACGCATGACATTTACGCTGGCTGCTCGACCCTGTTACCATCGAAGGTCGTTTAAGGCTCCTGCGTTTTTTAGGCAATTAAAATTTCTTTCGGAGGCACCATGGCCGTAAAAATTGGCATAAATGGATTTGGACGCATCGGACGTAACGTTCTCCGCACCGCGCTCGCCGACAAGAACCTCGACTTCGTCGCCGTCAACGATCTCACCGATCCCAAGACTCTGGCCCATTTGCTCAAGTACGACTCGATCCTCGGCAACCTGCCGCACAAAATCACCGCCGGCGCCGACAGTATTTCGATCGACGGCAAGACCATCAAAGTTTTCAAGGAAAAAGATCCCGCTGCCCTGCCCTGGGATTCCGTCGGAGCTCAGGTCGTCATCGAGTCCACCGGCCGCTTCACCGACGCCACCGAAGCTCGGAAACATCTGCGCGGCTCCGTGAAAAAAGTCATTATCTCCGCCCCTGCGAAGAACGAAGACTTTACCGTCGTGCTCGGCGTGAACGAAGAGAAGTACGATCCCGCCAAGCACCACATCGTCTCGAACGCTTCCTGCACCACGAATTGTCTGGCCCCGATCGCCAAGGTCGTGAACGACAACTTCAAGATCGTCAGCGGCACCATGACCACCATCCACTCTTATACGAACGATCAGGTGATCCTCGACTTCCCGCACAAAGATTTGCGGCGAGCCCGCGCGGCGGCGATCAACATGATCCCAACCTCGACCGGCGCCGCCAAAGCGCTCAAGCTCGTCATCCCCGATCTGGCCGGCAAAATCGACGGCTTCTCGATACGCGTACCTACGCCCAACGTTTCGGTCGTCGACCTCGTCGTCTGGGTAGAGAAAAAAACTACAAAAGAAGAGGTCAATGCCGCCCTGAAAAAAGCCTCCGAGTCAGGCCCGCTGAAAGGCTACCTCGGCTTCGAGGAAAACGAACTGGTCTCGTCCGATTTCAAAGGAGACTCCCGCTCCTCCATCGTCGACGCACATATGACCCTGGTAGTCGGCGGCAACTGCGTCAAAGTGATCTCGTGGTATGACAACGAGTGGGGATACTCCTGCCGTGTCCGCGATCTGATCAACCTGATGGCGGCCAAAGGCATGTAGGCTCTGGTAGCGTTGTACCTGAACGATCAACGACGGACAAACAACGACGGAAAACCAACGACGAACGACGGGGTGCTTCCCATGTCCAAGCTTTCCATTCGCGATCTCCCTCTCAATGATCGCCGCATCTTCATGCGTGTCGACTTCAACGTCCCGCTCGACGACGGCCGCGTCATGGACGACACCCGCATCCGCGAAACCCTGCCCAGCATCGAGTACGCTCTGCGTCACGGCGCCCGCCTCATCCTCGCGTCTCACCTGGGACGTCCCAAAGGCAAGCCCAATCCAAAGCTGAGTCTCAAACCCGTCGCCGAGCGTCTGCGCATGCTGCTCGACAAAGAACTGTCGCGCGGCGAAAACGTTGGCTTCTGCCCCGAGTGCGTTGGGCCCGAAGCCGAAGAAGTGGCGCTCAAGCTCGAGAAAGGCCAGGCGCTGCTGCTCGAAAACCTCCGCTTCCACGCCGAGGAAGAAAAGAACGACGAGAATTTTTCTAGGCAACTCGCCAAGCTCGCCGAGTTCTACGTCAACGACGCCTTTGGCACCGCCCATCGTGCCCACGCTTCCACGGTTGGCATCACCCGGTTCGTGCAGAAATCCGCCGCCGGTTTGCTCATGGAAAAAGAGCTGCAATATCTGGGTCGCGTCCTGCAGAACCCCGAGCACCCCTTCGTCGCCATACTCGGCGGCGCCAAAGTCAGCGACAAAATCGGAGTCATCCAGAACCTGCTCAGCAAAGTCGACGTCCTCATCATCGGCGGCGGCATGGCATACACCTTCCTCAAGGCGCAAGGCGAATCCGTCGGCAAGAGTTTGGTCGAAGAAGACAAGATCGAACTCGCCCGGGACCTTCTGCAGCAGGCGAAAACCCATAAGCTCAAGTTCCTGTTGCCCACCGATCACGTCATCGCCGACCGCGTCGACGCCAACGCCTTGACTAAAATCGTCGGCCACGGCGAGCCCATCCCCGCCAACATGATGGCGCTCGATATCGGCCCGCAATCGATCGAAGCCTTTTCCGAAGAAGTCGCCCGCGCTCGCACCATCGTCTGGAACGGCCCCATGGGCGTTTTCGAATTGCCGCCCTTTGCCAAAGGCACCTTCAAGATCGCCCAAGCCGTGGCAGAAAATGCCGGAGCCACTACGATCATAGGCGGCGGAGACTCCGTAGCCGCCGTCAAAGCCGCCGGCGTAGCCGACAAGATCACCCATATTTCAACCGGCGGCGGCGCCTCGCTAGAATTTCTGGAAGGCAAAAAGTTGCCCGGGGTCGAAGCACTGACCGAAAAGCGCTAGCCTTTTAGCTTTTGGCTCGTAGCTCGCAGCCCTTAGGTTTCGTATCAGGGCATCGCTTTAGCGATGCCGAAAACCGCACCGCACCGACTGCCCCTTTAGGGGCCGCTATGTCCGACTTCGCAGCCCGACTGACTTTCGCCAACGGCAAGACGCTCGAACTCCACGGCCCCGCCGACATCACCAAGGAGACCACCGAGGCCATCGTCAACGCCGCCAACTCGTCCCTGCTCGGTGGGGGAGGCGTGGATGGAGCGATTCACCGCGCTGGCGGCCCTTCGATCCTCGAGGAGTGCAAGCGCATCGTGGCAAAAATGAAGACCGGCGCCCTCCCCGCCGGCAAAGCGGTCATCACCACCGGTGGACGTTTGGCCGCCAAGTATGTGATCCACGCCGTGGGTCCTGTGTATCGAGGAGGCAAACGGCACGAGGCGGAAACGCTCGCCAGTTGTTACCGCGAGTCCATCCGTACCGCCGACGACCACGGAATCCGATCCTTGGCCTTCCCTTCTATATCGACCGGAGCTTTCGGCTATCCTGTTCACGAGGCCGCTGAAATCGCAGTTCGCACCATTGTCGAAGCTCTGCCGCCCTGCGCACACGTCGAGCACGTCCGTTGCGTGCTCTTCGACATTGCCACCTGCAAAACCTACGTCCGGGCCGCCGAAACAATTTCCCGCAAGCCACTCGCAACTTCCGCTATCTTCGAGAAAGGTCCTTCATGAGAAAGAAACTCCTTGCCGCCAACTGGAAGATGTACAAAACCCCCGACCAGGCCCGTGACTTCTTCCGCGATTTCCTCCCTCTGGTCGAGGGCCACGACCGCGACGAAATCGTCGTCTGCCCGAATTACCTGGCGCTTGATGCCGCCGTCAATGCCGCCAAAGGCTCGAACGTCGCCATCGGCGCCCAGAATCTCCACTGGGAAAAAGAAGGCGCGTTCACCGGAGAAGTCAACGCCGCCATGTTGCTCGCGGTCGGCGTAACCCACGTCATCATCGGACACTCCGAACGCCGCCAGTACTTCGGCGAAACCGATGACACCGTCAACCTCAAGCTCAAGTCCGCCATCGAAGCCGGACTCATTCCCATCGTCTGCGTCGGAGAAGTCCTCGAAGAACGCGAAGCCGGGCTCACCGACGACGTCCTGCGCCGCCAGTGTCTCCGCGCCTTCCACAAAGTCTCGGCCAAGAAAGCCGTCCGCCTCGTGGTCGCCTACGAACCGGTCTGGGCCATCGGCACCGGAAAGACCGCAACCCCGCAAATGGCCGCCGACGCCCACGCCATCATCCGAGCCGAGGCCGCCGAGTCCTTCGGCCAGGAATTCGCCGGCAAGCTCCGCATCCTCTACGGCGGCTCAGTCAAACCAGAGAATGCACATGCCCTGATGTCCGAAGAAGAAATCGATGGCGCCCTGGTAGGCGGAGCTTCGCTCGATCCCAAATCGTTCGCGTCAATCGTGAAGTATTAGAAGCTACGCATTCTTCGGATGGGAGCGAGCGCCATTACCCCCTGCTTTAGCCGCCATCGCCATGGATTTCTTGGCCTTGAAATAGCGCTTCTTGGCCTTGACGGGGGCCTTGGCTGCGTTCGCAGTCGTCGCTTTCGGCAAAGCTTCGGGACGAAGGGCGGAGATGACAGCGGCCGGATTCTTGTCGATTACCGTAAGCAGCGTGCGGGCGGGCGCTTCTGGCGTGCGCCGTCCGCCTTCCCAATGCTTGATAGCATCCAGGCTGAAGCCGAAGGTGTCGGAAAAGCGAGATTGAGTCATGTTGAGCTTGTTGCGGATGCTTTTCACATCGACTTCATCCGGCACATGCACCTTGAAGCCCTTCCGCTCTCCTGCAAGAAACTCTTCAACCTCGTCCAGTCCAGTCATGAGCTCTTCAAATGCGGTTTTCATCGTCTATCTCCGGTAGCTGCTAAGAATATCGTCGGCGCGCTTCTTAAGGGCATTGCGCTCGGCCTTCGTCAAATTGGCCTTCTTGTTCTTCGGAAAGACAGTAATGAGAAAGCCAGGAAATTTGTCGCTGCGCCAGATGTACACAACCCGCGCCCCGCCGCTCTTGCCCATACCTGCGCGCGGCACGCGAACCTTCCGAAATCCGCCCGTCCCCGACATCACATCGCCGCACTCCGGGTCCTCTGCCACCATCGCCACAATCTCCTCACGCTCCCCCTCGCTGAAGAGCTTTCCAGCGAGGGCGATGTAAGAAGGTGTTTCGACAACAGTTTGCGCATTCAAGTGTGTACTCCAATGGACACCGTCGGTCAAGAGAAATAGTATGCCATTGGACACCAACGGTTTGCCGGGTTAAGCTTGTCATCCCACCTTCTTTCTTACGTTTGTCATCCTGAGCGAAACGAAGGACCTGCTGTTCGCGGGTGCCCCACGTCGAATGGAAAGCATGGCGCTTCTTGTTGTTAGTGCGGACAGAACAGGAACGGTGGTGCCCCACTCATTCGCGTCTTCTGCGAATGAGTGGGAATGTCACGATCTGACTGGGGTTCGCGTCATGGTCAAGCGCTAAAGCCTGTGATTACGAAGTGCCTTTTCCCCTGTCGAAGTGGTTCGAATCCCACTCATCGCAAAGAACGCGATGAGTGGGGCACCCAAGATTGTCTGGGCCACCCGCCTTGGGTTTATGGGCACTATTTTCTTGACCTAAGAATAGGAGCTTGTCACGATAGACCATCCACACCACCAGTACCATATAGTGAACTCGAGGTTTTCGATGAAATTTGGCGTCATTATTTTCCCCGGATCGAACTGCGATCACGATGCTTTCTGGACCATCCAGCAGGTCGCCAAGCAGCCCGTAACTTTTCTCTGGCACGACTCGCACGACCTCCAGAACTGCGACGCCATCATCGTCCCCGGAGGCTTCGCCTTCGGCGACTACCTCCGCACCGGCGCCATCGCCAAGTTCTCCCCCGTGATGGAATCCGTCCGCAAGTTCGCCGCCGGGGGCGGACTGGTCCTCGGCATCTGTAACGGCTTCCAGATTTTGTGTGAGTCGGGATTGCTGCCCGGAGCGCTGATGCGCAACATCGGCCTGAAATATGTTTGCAAGCCGGTGCAGGTGAGAGTTGAAAACAACGAGACGCCTTTCACGAATGCGTGCCGCAAAGGCGAAGTGCTGACCATCCCCATCGGGCACATGGAAGGCAATTATTTTTGCGATGAGACTACACTCGCCGAACTGAAGCGCGACAACCGCATCGTATTCCGCTACTCGAACCCGCAAGGGGAAATCACGCCGGAAGCGAATCCCAACGGATCGCTGGAAAATATAGCCGGAATCTGCAGCCCCGGACGCAACGTGCTGGGCATGATGCCCCATCCCGAGCGCGCCTCCGAACCCGAACTCGGCGGCACCGATGGATGCAAGATTTTTGAGTCGCTGGTGGGAGCGGAAATAGGTCTCAGGTCTTAGGTGTCGGGTCTCAGGAAAAACAAAATCGACCAATCTCTACGTGACGGGTATCACTGCGGAAATTCTGCACCCGGTTTAGGTTGGTCACGAGACATTTTGTGTCGGAAAATTATCGAGATCTGATCGCGTGGCAAAAGCCAAAGACTCTCGCTTTGAATGTATATCGCTGTACTCGTCGGTTTCCAAAAGACGAAATTTACGGACTGAGCTCACAGATGCGGCGCGCAGCAGTGTCAGTCCCCAGCAACATTGCCGAGGGAAAAGGACGTTATTCCCAAAAGGAATTTGTGCAATTTCCGTATCATGCGCGCGGATCGCTACTCGAGTTGGAAACCCAACTTTCGATTGCGCATGATCTCGATTACATCGACTTGCCGCTGTTCGAAAGGCTCGAATCGGAAACGGAAGAACTAGTACGCCGTCCAGATAGTTCGTTGTCATATAGGGAACTTCTGG
>PKUV01000060.1 GCA_003131315.1 Acidobacteriaceae bacterium | reverse complement strand
GGCCACTTCTCGAAAAGCGCGAGAAGTGGCGCACCCCCAGTTATTCGGTCAATGTTAAAAGACAAACCCGCGTTATACTTCCCCGTTAAAATGGCCCACCCGCCAGAAAGTGTTACCTCAGCGGCTGAAGCCGCATTCAAGACAATGCAGTTATCGCAGCGCTGAAGCGCTGCGCCACCCAAAAACAAGCGCAGCATCGAGTTTCTCCGCAAGTTGTGAAGCCGTGCCCTTTCCAAAACCATGGGTGAACTAGAGTTGTTCGGCAGTCTGAGACGGGGCGAAGCCCCGTCACCACACGAGTTTTCCAGCGCGCAAGAAAAACGCGGGAAGGATCGCTCCCTCCCGCGTTGTTTCCTTGCTCGGTCAAACTGCAGATCCCTCGCTTCGCTCGGGATGGCAATCCCGGGTGGAGGAGGGACGCTGCTTACACCAGCCCCTGATCGAGCATCGCGTCCGCTACCTTCAGGAAGCCTGCGATGTTGGCGCCGTTCACGAGATTGCCGGGCGTGCCGTATTTCTCGGCCGTGTCGTAGCAATTCTTGTGGATGGCGATCATGATCTTGTGCAAACGATCATCGACTTCTTCGCGGGTCCAGGAGAGGCGCATGCTGTTCTGAGACATTTCGAGTCCAGAGGTGGCGACACCGCCGGCATTGGCGGCCTTGGCCGGTCCGTAGAGGACTTTGGCGTCAAGGAACATCTTGGTGGCTTCGATTGTGCTCGGCATGTTCGCTCCCTCGCTGACCACCTTCACGCCGTTCTTGATGAGATTGGCCGCGTCTTTCGCGTTGATCTCATTCTGAGTGGCGCTGGGGAACGCGCAGTCGGCCTTGATGTTCCACAGCCAGTTGTGGTCGAGCTTCCGGTCGGTGGCGCTGTAGATGGCCTTCTTGAATTTGTCGGTATAGTCCTTGATGCGGCCGCGGCGGTTATTCTTCAGCTCCATGATAAAGGCGAGCTTGTCGCGGTCGATGCCGTCGGCATCGTAGATGGCGCCGTCGGAATCGGACACGCTGACCGGCTTCGCGCCGAAATCAAGCAGCTTCTCGATGGTGTATTGCGAGACGTTGCCGCTGCCCGAGACCAAGCAGACCTTGCCTTCGAGCTTATCCTTTCTGCTCTTCAGCATTTCATCGGCGAAGTACACGCAGCCATAGCCGGTGGCCTCGGGACGAATCAGCGAACCGCCCCAGGCCAGGCCCTTGCCAGTGAGGACGCCGCTGAATTCATTCCGCAGCCGCTTGTATTGTCCGAACAGGAAGCCGATTTCGCGGCCGCCCACGCCGATGTCGCCGGCGGGAACGTCCGTGTCAGGGCCGATGTGGCGCTGCAGCTCGGTCATGAAGCTCTGGCAGAAGCGCATCACTTCGTTGTCGCTTTTACCTTTCGGATCGAAATCGCTTCCGCCCTTGCCGCCGCCCATGGGCAGCGTGGTGAGCGAATTCTTGAACACCTGTTCGAACGCCAGGAATTTCAGGATGCCGAGATTCACCGAGGGATGGAAGCGCAGTCCACCCTTGTAGGGGCCGATGGCGCTGTTCATCTCGATGCGGAAGCCGCGATTGACTTGCACTTTGCCCTTGTCATCGAACCAGGGCACGCGGAACATGAGGAGCCGCTCGGGTTCCGTAATACGCTCTAGAATCTTGGCTTCGTGATACTCCGGGTGGCGCTCCAACACGGGCCGCAAGGACTCGAACACTTCGAGTACAGCCTGGTGGAATTCTGGTTCGGCTGGGTTTTTGGCTTTGACGAGGTTGAGAATTTGATTGATGTAGTCCGCCTTAGCATTAACCTTGGGCGGTTCCATGACAGCACTCATAAGGCTTGCCTCCGAATTTTTAGGTGACGAACGGATTGTCAAAATAGGACGCCGCAAGAATTGCGGCTGTAGTGAATTAGATGCCTGGAGGGGAGGCTCTGCCGTGATTGGCGTCACCGGTTTCCGTGATGATTGGGCGCAAGGCTCTGTGCGTAGGACACCAGGCGCAGGACACAGGAAACTCCGCAGAATGTGTCCGTTAGCGCAATGATGATGACAAGGTTACTTCCTGCGGGCAGGTTTTACAACCGTCACTTTGGCGGTCACCTGCTGGCCTTTTTCCATGCCTCCTACGATGACTAGGCCGCGGTGCGTAACCAGCAGGCCGCGATGATCCATGGTGGGCTCGGGAGTGTTTTCGCTGACCGTTTCCCACTTTTCGGTGTAGGCGTTGAAAGCAAAGGTCACAGGAGAAGGTTCGGCAGGCTGGCCGTTATAGCCGATTCCGTTGTAGTTATAAGGATTGTCGGTGCCGCCGGAGAAGTAGATTCTGCCTGCTCTCTTTTCCAAGGGTCCCGCGCCCGCCGCGATGCGATAACGCGCGTTGCCGGGATGTGCTGGAAGTTGCGTCCATCTAATTCTCGTGATGTCACCCTTCTTGGGAATCTTGCCCATCCAGCATTCGCTGGACGCGATGTACTTGGGACTCGCGCCGCTGGGGTTCTTGTAGGCGCCGTCTACGTAAACAATGGAGTCGCCGATGATGGCGCCCGCATGACCGAACACCGGCGTACCGGGAATCGGTGTGGCCTGCATCCAGGTGTCTTTGTCGGTGTCGTAGATCTGCACGTTGCGGACTGCATCGCCCGTTGAGCTTGACCATCCGCCGATGAGGAAAATGTAACGGTCGCGATAGAGGCCGACCACTGCGTCATCGACAGGCACTGGGATGTCTTTGCCGCGATAATAGCGGTTTTCCACCGGGACAAAGACGTTCAGGTCCGACACGGTGGTCTCCCCACCCTGCGTGTCGACGACGTAACCTCCGAAGATGAAGACTTGGTCGTGGAGCGCTACCGCCGATGTCGCCAGGCGCCCGGCCACGCCCGGGACGGGACGCATTTCCGTCCACTTGCCGGTGCCCGGATCCATTTGGTAGGCGCCGGTGGTGATTGCATCCCAGGTTTTTTTCGGACCGATGCCCATGAAGGAAAAAATTCTGGCTCCGCCTTCGTCATGCGAAATGGCAACCGCATTGTTCGAGACCGGCGCCGGAAGTGGGCTGAGCTTGGGTTCGTCGGCGGCCTGAAGGCGGGCCACCAGGAACAGACACAGCAAAGCCGGGAGCAGTTTGTTCGATGCTGATTTCATTGCTGAAATGATAGCAGCCCCGCTCGTGTAGGGACGGCCGCCCCCGGCCGCCCAAGCCGAGCGCAGCTCGGCAGTTACCCGTGGTCGCAGCAACTCTGGGTTCGCCATAGAAAAAAACGTGAGTCAGAACCACGTACGCTTGCGGTATTCCCGATAGGCGTCGCCGAATTTTGCTTCCAGGACTGCGGCTTCGCGGCGCGCGCGGATGATCTGCACGGGAATGAGCACCAGCGGAACAATAAGCAGAACAGGTCGCCCTACGATGAGAGCCAGCCCTACCAGGAAAATCACACCGGAAACATAAATAGGATTGCGGATCCGCGAATAGATGCCGCTGGTGACCAGCGCTATCGCTCTAGGTGCGACGGAGAAGGACCGGCCTAGCGTGTAGCGGGAGAGAATCACGCCCGCGAGGCCGATCAAACCGAGCAACAGACCGATCAAGCGCGCCAGTCCGTGCGGCCCCGGTCCGGACTGAAATATCCAGCCGAGCCCCCACAGGCCCCCGACTAAGGGCAGCCAGACGCGCAATATCGTTCCACGATCCATGTTTATAAATGTACCTGAGGACCTTCAACGAGACGCGCTACGACGCAGACCGGCAGACGCGTTGCGACTGGCTGCGCAAAGACGATACGATGACAGACGATACGATGACAAACGGTGCGATGACGGGCACGGCGGCGCCTCAGGGCTAAAGCCGCCGTCGATTATGGGACACTCACGGCGCGGCTGGAAGCCGCGCCCCTTCAAAGCAAAGTCGAAACCCGAATTGTTCCCTGCGCCGACGCCCCACAAGAACCGCTCTTGACGGCCATCGGTCCCATACAACCGCCTGACACCGCCACGGGCCGACGCTGCCCGCATCAGAGGAAGATTGTGCTAGGCTGATCGCTCATGAGACGGTTCGCCATTCTGTTTGGCATCCTCTGGCTTGAAATTGTCCTGCCTGGGACCGCAAGCTGGGGGCAGGCCGTACCGGCACGAAACTCTGCTCCTGACGTTTTTCTCATCACCATCGATACCCTGCGCGCCGACCACGTCGCCTGCTACGGATACAAGCAGATCGAAACTCCCGCACTGGACGCGCTCGCCGCCGATGGTGTCCGCTTCACGCAGGCCTTCACTCATAGCCCGATTACGAACACTTCACACATTACGATCCTGACCGGCCTGCTGCCCAGCGTACACGGCGTCACCGATTTTGGCGTCCCTCTCTCGCCGCAGCATGTGACCGCGGCGGAACTGCTGAAGAAGCACGGCTACCAAACCGCAGCTTTCATCGGAGCCGTGATTCTCGACAGCAACACGCTCGCTCCCGGCCTCGATCGCGGCTTCGATTTCTACGATAACTTCCCTAAAACTGACAGCAAGGACGCCGACGGCAAAAATAAAGAGCGCTGGGGACGCGTCGAGCGCCGCGGTATGGAAGTCGTCGAGCACGCCGAAAGTTGGTTCGAGAAACACCGCACCGGACCTCACTTCGTCTGGGTGCACCTCTTCGATCCGCATGATCCCTACGAGCCGCCGCCGCCGTTTTCGGAGAAATACAAAGACCATCTGTACGACGGCGAAATCGCCTACGCCGATTCCGCCGTGGCCCACTGGATTGCATTTCTGAAAAAAGCTGGCGTCTACGACAACGCCATCATCGTCGTCACCGGCGATCACGGCGAAGGCCTCGGCGAGCACGGAGAAGAAACTCACGGCCTGTTTCTTTACGACTCGACGCTGCACGTGCCGCTCATCTTAAAAACGCCGCTGAAAACGGCGGCAGCCGCTCATCACGGCACGGTGATTGATGCCCAGGTGCGCACCACCGACATCCTTCCGACCATTCTTTCGGCGACGGGCGTCTCTGCACCGGCAGAGCTGAACGGCGAGTCGCTGCTTCCCCTCATAAACGCGCAAGCGCCCTCCAATCGCGCCCTCTTCGGCGAGACCGACTATCCCCTCCGTTGGGGATGGGCCTCTCTGCGCGCGTTGCGCACCGAGAACACCAAGCTGATCGAAGCTCCCCGGCCCGAGCTCTACGACCTGCAAGCCGATCCGAAGGAGCTGAAGAATCTCTATGCTCCGGACAGCTCCAAGACGCAGGCCATGCAGGCCGAAATGGCGAAATGGAAGGCCAAGCTTCCGCCGCCGAGCAACTCCGCCAAGCCCGGAGAAACTTTGCCGGATCCCAAAGACAAAATCGAAGTTCAGAATTTGCTGCACCGCGCCATGCTGGCCGGCGACGACAATCGATCGAGTGACGCGCGCCAGTTTCTGGAAAAAGCGCTGCAGATCGACCCGAACTCGCCGACCGCGCTCCGCCAACTGGGCGAGCTTGAACTCGCTGCCGGAGATTTCGCCAAAGCGTCTGTCCATTTGAAGCGGGCTTGTGAACTGCGTCCCGACGATTCCACCGCCGCGTTCGAATTGGGCGAGGCGATGGAGAAGTCCGGCGATTGGCCCGGGTCGCGGGATGCGCTCGAATCGAGCCTGAAGCTCGCGCCCGGTCAAATGTCCGCGCGTCTGCTGCTGGGCCACGTTTACCTGCAACTAAAAGACGCGAAGAACGCGGCAGACCAGTTCGAGGCAGCACTGCTGGTGGATTCGAACAACAGCGACGGCCGTCTCGGACTCGCCGAAGCGCAAATTCAGCAATCCGATTTTGCCGGCGTCTTGTCCGATCTGGAAGCGTTCACCAAATCTGATCCGCGAAACGCCGCGGCCCTGCGGTTGCTAGCGCGAGCCTATCGCGGACTCGGCAGAGAGCAAGACGCCAAGCGAGCTGAAGAGCAGGCCGCAGCGCTGGGAAAAAAGTAAGTAAACAAATCAGCTGCCGCTCGACTCGCCGCGGGCATTTACATTCCTTTCACATTCCCGTTCTATGCTAGCTTCTTTATAGTTACTAGCTGTCTCGGTTGCGCGAATTCCCCATGGCCCGAAAACAACCGTCCCCGCCCTCACGACCGAAGCGCCGCTCGACTTCGACGAGATCCCGAGCCACGGCAGCGCGCCCACGTCCAGCTCAGACCCGCAATGAAGATTTGGCGGGAGATGAACTGACGGCCCTGGTGGTCCGCGGCTGTCTGATCGCCCGCGACGCGGTCTTCAACGTCAGGGACTTTCTCGCCGACGGTTCGCGCCTGGCCTTTCTCGCGATCAAGGATTGTGAAAAAGAACTCGACCAGATCGAGCGTAAGATTGACGAGCAACTCCCCGAAGCGATCACGCGCGTAGGAGAAGCCAAGGCGCGTGAGTTGCTGGCGTGTCTGAAGTTCATCACCGACCTGGAACGCATCGGAGACCTCGCCTACAGTGCGGTCATGCAACTGCAATCGCGCCGCGACAAACTGCCGGCAGCGGACTCCCGTCAGCTGGTGGAGATGGCTTCCCTGCTTTGCGAAATGCTGGAGCAGGTTCATCAGGGCTTCCTCAAGCGCGACGTGTCGCACGCGCAGAGCGTTCTGCAATCCGATCCGGAAGTGGACCGGTTGTGCCATTCCTTGTTTCATAGACATCTAGCCGAGCCGAACAGCCCGAGCGGCCAGCAGAATTTCGACATCCTTCTCGCCGCCCAGGCGCTGGAGCGCATCGGCGATCACGCCAAGAATCTGGCGGAAGAACTCTACGGGTTATCCGAAGGCCGTTCGCTGCGGCACAATGCCCGGAAGCTCTCCACGGCCTAGGCTGCTGACTAAGACTTGAGCGTCGAACCCTATTTGGGTACAATCGTACCTATTATGGGTACATCGATAGGCCGACGGTTCGCCGGCCGAAGCTTATTTGGGCGCACGCGGAGCGCGCTGCTGGCCCTGCTGTATGGCCACGCGGACCAATCATTCTATCTGCGCCAACTTGCCCGGGTGGTTGGCGCCGGCCACGGCGCTCTTCAGAGGGAACTGAAACACTTAACGGATATGGGCCTGATTGTGCGAACGACTCAAGGTAATCAAGTTCTCTATCGAGCGAATTCGCAGAGCCCAATCTTTTCCGAAATCAAGAGTCTGATCACGAAGACCGTAGGCATTCACGATGTCATCCATTCTGCTTTGGCGTCCTTGGAGTCGGAGATTCAAATTGCCTTTGTTTACGGCTCGGTGGGACGTCAAGAGGAGGGAGCGAGCAGCGACGTCGATCTGATGGTTTTGGGGAATGCGCCATTTAGCGACGTTGTATCCGCTCTGGGTTCGGCGCAGAGAGTGCTCGGCAGGGAGATCAACCCGACCGTTTTTCCAGTATCTGAATTCCGGTCAAAATTGGCGGCAGGGAACCATTTCTTGCGTAGTGTAATGAAAGAGAGGAGACTCTTCGTGTTGGGAACCGAGCATGAGCTTGCAAAGTTGGCGTCAAAACAGTTGGCTCGTTCAGCACGCGACAAGCCCTGAAGAGATCACAAACCTGTTGGGGCTCTCGGATCGCGATCTTGCAACTTGCCAGGTGAAGCAGTTACCTGCCGACTGGCGATTTGCGATCGCCTACAATGCGGGACTCCAGGCAGCAACCGCCGCCCTGGCCGCCGCGGGTTATCGAGCTGCGCGGGACAACCATCACTATCGCGTTATCCAATCGCTGGAGTTCACCATAGCTCCGGATCGAAGGGTCATCGACACTTTTGATGGCTTTCGCAAGAAACGCAATATCAGCAGCTACGATCTCGCGGGGTCCGTGTCGGACAAAGAAGCGGGCGAGATGCTCAAACTCGCTATCAGCCTTCGTGGGGACGTAGAAAGGTGGATCAGAGCAACTCGTCCGGAACTGCTTAATCCTGCCATCTAGCTGAGCCATGTGAGTGCGGCAACTCGCTCCCACTTCAATGAAAGTCATGCGACGCCGTCTCCGCCCGCGTAACGCGAAGCGGCGAAACTTTTTCCGCCCGGATGTGAATCACATTGTCTTGATTCTGCAAAATTCCCTCGATCATCAGAAAGCGTTCGGAAATCAGCAGCACACGATTCTTCTGTAGAAGATCGGGAGCGACGATCGCATTGGCGATCCCCGTTTCATCTTCCAGGCTCATGAACATCATTCCCTTGGCCGTCCCCGGGCGTTGGCGGGCAATCACGCATCCGCCGATTCGCAATCGCCGTCCATTCGGAATGTGCGCCAGATCGGAAGCGCGATAAATCCCCATCCTTTTCATCTCCGCCCGGCGGTACTGCATGGGATGAGGGCCGACCGTCAGCCCGGTAGCCCGAAAATCCGCCACCAATCGCTCTTCGTGCGTCATGGCCGCGAGCGGAGATTCCCCATCAATTTCCGGAAGCTCATCCAGCAAAGGCCCCGACCAGCACACCGCCCGCTCCACCTGCCACAGCGCATCGCGGCGATGAAAGACCTTTTCACCACAGAGGCACAGAGGCACAGAGGAATTCTTTTTATCAAAACTCATTGAAGTGTCATCGCCTCTTATCAAGTCAGATTCTTCTACAATGCCTTTCTCTGTGTCTCTGTGCCTCTGTGGTGAATTCCCGATTGTATTCAACGCCCCAATCTCCGCCAGCGTAGTCAACTCATCCTTCCGCAACTCAGGCACGCGACGAGCCAAGTCCTGCACCGAAGCAAACGGCGCCAGGCTGCGCTCCCGAACCAGCGCCTGCCCCGCCGCTTCGCGCAACCCGCGCGCATACTTCAGGCCGAGGCGCACGGCAAGATTTTTTCCGCCCGGCACGGCACCGCTTTTACTGGCCACTGGCCACTGGCTACTGGCAACTGTTTCTAAACTGCACTTCCAATCTGACCTCGTCACATCCATCGGCAGCACTTTCAATCCGTGCCGCTGCGCATCTTTCACGATCGTCGCGGGATGATAAAAACCCATCGGCTGATTATTCAGGAGCGCCGCCGTGAACGCCGCCAGATAATGGCATTTCAAATAAGCGCTGGCATACGCAATCAAAGCAAAGCTGGCGGCATGAGACTCCGGAAATCCATAAAGAGCGAACGAAGTAATCGACTGGACGATCTGCTCCTGCGCTTCGCCGAGGATTCCGTTGCGCGTCATGCCGGCGCGCAGCTTTTCTTCAATTGGTTTCATTCGCGCCTCCGAACGTTTGAAGCCCATGGCGCGGCGCAACTCCTCCGCTTCGCCGCCGGTAAAGTTGGCGGTGATCATGGCCATGCGCAGCAACTGCTCCTGAAACAGCGGCACGCCCAGCGTGCGACCCAGAACCGTTTCGAGCGACGGATGCGGATACGTGACCGCCTCTCGGCCTTGCCGCCGCTTGAGAAATGGATTGACCATATTCCCCACGATCGGCCCCGGCCGTATGATCGCCACTTGCACCACGATGTCGTAAAACCGCTGCGGCTTCAGGCGCGGCAGGCACGCCATCTGCGCCCGGCTCTCTACCTGGAACATCCCCACCGTGTCGGCTTTTTGCAGCGTGGAATATACGACGGGATCGTCCGCTGGAAGCTGCGCCAGATCCACTTCTTCGTCGTAATGATCGCGGATCAGTTCGAGAGAATCTTTCAGCGCCGCCATCATACCCAGACCCAGCAGATCGACTTTGATGATGCCCATGTCCGCGCAGTCTTCTTTATCCCACTGCACCACCACGCGGCCCGGCATGGAAGCGGGCTCCAGCGGTACGACGGAATCCAGACGGCCCTCACAGATGACCATGCCGCCCGAATGCTGCCCTAAATGCCGCGGCAGATCCTGCGCGGCGAGACACAACTCGAAATATTTGCGAATCCGCGGATGCGCAAGATCGAGTCCCGCATCGCGCAGGCGGCGCTCAAGCGCATCATTCTCGTCTTTGAATTCCCAGGTTGCCACCGCCGCCGAAATTCGTTTCAGCGTGTCCGGATCGAATCCCAGCGCCTTGCCCATTTCGCGCGCGGCCATGCGATTGCGATATGTGATCACGTTGGCGGTCATGGCCGCTCCGCGCTGGCCATAACGGTGATAGACGTACTGGATGACGCGCTCGCGCTCGTCGCCGCTGGGCAGGTCGAGATCAATGTCCGGCCACTCGCCGCGTTCCTCGGAAAGAAATCGTTCAAACAATAATTCCATGCCGATCGGATCCACCGCCGTGATGCCGAGCGAGTAACAAACCGCGCTGTTGGCAGCCGATCCGCGCCCCTGCGCCAGAATTTTCCGTTCGCGGCAGAAGCGCGCCAGGTCCCAGACAATCAGGAAGTACCCGGCAAGATTCAGCTTTTCGATCAAGCTCAACTCGCGCTCGATCTGCCGGCGCGCGCGCTTCTTCAGCTCCGCATCCGCCCGGCCATACCGGCTCTGCATTCCTTCCCGCGTGCGCTCCCGCAGAAACGACATCATGGTTTCCCCGTCCGGCACGGGATAACGCGGGAACTCGTAACCCAGATCGTTCAGCGTGAACTCAAGCCGTGAGGAAAGTTCAACCGTGTTTGCGATGGCATTCGGAACATCCGCAAAGAGCGCTCGCATTGCGGCCGGAGACTTGAGAGAGCGTTCGGCATTGCGCGCCAGCAAACGTCCGGCAGTGGCCAGCGTGCGATGATGCTGAAGCGCGGTGAACGCATCCGCCAACTCCCGCTCCCGAGGCGTGGCATACTTCACGCCATTGGTCGCCAATAGCGGCAGTTGCAAAGCTTCCGCGATCTCGATCGCAACCCGGTTTCTATACTCTTCCTCGCGATGAAAATGCCGGTGCAATTCGACGTAAACATTGGGTAGGCCTAAAAAAGATCGGCCAAAAATCTCCGTCAGCCTCTTCACCGCTTCGAACGCCGCTTGCGGTCCACCTTGCGTTAGCGCCGCGGCCAGCGGTCCTTCCTCTCCACCGGTCAGGCAAATCAAACCGTCGGCATGATCGATAAAATCCAGACCCGACGCGCAGGCTCCTTCTTTGCGCCCAACGCGCAGCTTCATTTTCGTAATCAGGCGGCAGAGATTTTGATATCCAGCGCGCGAAGCGACCAGAAGCGGGAGCCGGCAACTGCCGGCGAGGCATTTGCCGGATTGAAATTGCTTTTCATTTTCAACTAGTGTTTCACGTGAAACATTTTTAGTCGGAAACAAAGGACTTAGGCTCACTTCTGCCCCAATATGCGCCTTGATCCCCGCCTTTTTTGCGGCGAGATGGAAGCGGGGCGAGCCATACACTCCATCTCGATCGAGCAATGCCATCGCCGGCATTCCCAAGTTCGCGCACACCGCGATCAGTTCCTCGGGAATAGAAGCTCCTTCGAGGAAGCTGAACGCGGAGCGAGAATGGAGTTCAATGTACATCAGTTCCCAGTTCCCAGTTGCCAGTTGTCAGTTGTCTTTCATTAGACTGGTAACTGGTAACCGGCAACTGGCAACCGCTCTTAGTCATATGTTCCTTCTACAAACCAGTTTCCACTTAGCTTGTCTTGCACTAAGCGATACAACACGAGTCCAGTTTCGGCGGGCACGGCGATGTCCCACTCCTCGCGCGACCAGCCTTCCTGCTCCGACCAGTCTCCGGAAGAACGCCAGGGGCCGGCGGTCCAGACGATTTCGCCGGCAATGTCCTCGCGCTGCAGGCATCGCATCCGCACCGGCTTCGCTTCGCGCAAAGTAACGCTCGCGCTCAGCGGCGGACGAAACAGGCGCAGGGCGATCACCGCGCTCATTTTGTCTTTTGCGCGTTCCTCGACTTTTTCCTCGGCTTGGCATGCACTGTCATTTTCTGGCATGGACATATCCTTCTTTCGATTTCCAGACTGCTTCGCTTTGGGCTCTGCGGGCGCAAAGCGCCGCACCGCAAACGCGCCTTCGCGATGCGTATCCAGTAATTCCACCGACCCCACTCTTCCCTCGCCGACAATTCCTGCGATGCGCGCCAGCGTCAGCTCCAGTTTTTCGGGCTCGGGAAAAACCGGCAGAAACAATCCACTCTGCAGAGCTCGCGGACGCGCCGGATCCGCCGACAAATGAATCTTCACGATGGGCGCTCCCGGTGGATGCGCCTGCAAATCAAGCTGCAATAATTTAAGAAACACTTTTGCGTCCAGCATGGGCGTCGGCAGCCGCAGCGTGCGGGTGAGCTTTCGGGTGAGTGTGCGGGTGAAGGATGCGCAACCATTCGGCTGCGTCGCTGCAAGTTCCAAATTCAGATGCAACTCCTGCACCGCCAGCGCGCGTGCTCCCAATCGCGCGCATACTTGCTCCAACATGCGGTTCAGTAACAATGCCAGCGGCTCCAGCAGCACAATGGGATATTCCAGCTCCACACTCTCGGCAAAAATCAGCCGCGGTTCCAACACACGCAAGTTGCGCGACGCCGCGCCCCGCGCCAGCTTTTGCAGACGGATTCCCTGCTGTCCCAGGCGCTCGCTGACCGGAACTTCGGGAAGAGCCGCCAGCGCCCGCAGCTTGCGAATGCCCCAGCGATCAAACGTTTCAACCCAGCGTGTGGCCTCCTCCACATCGGAAGAAAAACTTTCCAGCAACACATCTACTGGCAGATCTCCCAGCCGTTCTGCTTCGCGCCCTTCGGGAATCAAGGTCACGCCGGGAAAACCGCGGGCTCCGAGCAAAGCAGCATCCGGATTCGCGGCCACGGCAATGTTCGCTTCCAGTCCCATCTGAGAGACCCGCTGCGCCAAGTCGTGGGCAATCTTCGGCAGCGGACCGAGCAACGGCTCGAGCCCGGCAAGATTCAGAAGCACGATGCCGGGCGTCGTGTCTTCCACTTCGGGAGAGAACGATTGCGCACAATCGAGCAGCGCAGCGTGTGCCGATGTCTCCTGTGACTCCGAGCGCGCACGCAGCACGAGTTTCTCCCATGCTTCCAGTTGCGACTTGGTCGCGCCTACCTCCACGCCCGTTTGCCGTGCTCTTTCGTTGAGCGCCACCACTTTTTCCAGCGGAGGCCGTCCGGTGAGCACCGCGACAGCGCGGGCGTGCAACTCGGGATCAAAGCGAATGATCGCTTGTACAGAAAAATCGGGGATGAAGATGCAGGCAAACATGGAGCAGGTCCTAGGTCTCAGGTCTCAGACTTGAGCTCTGACTGATTTCGAACTTTCGGCATCGCGAAAGCCATGCCCTGATACGAACCCCGAGTTTTTCTGCAGTCTGCGAAAGGCGCAAACTCGCGTTCGCTCCGGTGCGAACTGTCCGGCGGCCCACGTCTCGAAAACCGCGAGACGTGGGGCACCCCGGTTTTCTTCTGTACTGAGACTAGTGGTAGCTATCACGCCCATGCTGCTCGACTTTTGAAACTTGCCGTTGATTGCACTGGCTTGCGTTCCAACTTCCTTTCCAACCGCGAGCGCAACAACTCGGCGGTGATCTCGAATTGGTCCAATAGTTCCGAATGCGGCAGTTCCGAATGCGCCGCCCGATTTCCCGATAGCTGAGAGCTGACAGCTGACAACCTTTTTCCTGAGACCTGAGACCTGACACCTGACACTCTAAGCAGCACCGACGAGCAACTCCCCGCAATCGGCTGCTGCTCCAAAACCAGCAGCGCCGTCGGCGTGTGCTCAATCGCGCGGCGGAAGCGGAACCATGACGCCAAAGGAATTCGCCGCGCGCTGTGCACCGGAACATCGCCGAGATCGAGAGCAATCATTCCGAAACCATTGCTCTGCAGCAGCAGGTCGGTGACTTTCAGCATTTGCCCGAGCGGCGATTCCCAGCGCTGGCCCTCCGGATTTTTCCACCTCGAAAATTCCGCGGCGCGGGAGCCTGCTCTGAGCGCAGCCGAAGGATCTTTACGCGATGGATATTTTTCTCCGCATCGCACCCACAGCAAACGGCTCATCTCCATGCCCGCAGCCGCCGCTGACGCCGGATCGAACGCATCGCTCGCATCCACCAGCGCACAAACTTCTCCTCGCTGTGTGGCGCGGGCCAGCGCGAAAAGCAGAACGCTGGTTCTTCCCGATGAGGCCTTGCCGCAGATTTCCGTGAGACAACCACGAGCGAGGCCGCCGGTCAGCGAGTCCAGTTGCGGAATACCGCTCGAAACCATTTCCGGCGCCGGGCGCACATCAAGGCGCGAAGCGGGCACGACCGCTGCCAGCTTTGGGATGGCGCGGACCTGGGCCAAAATCTCCGCGGTCTTCTCCACGGTCGAGCGCGGAGAAGACCGCGGAGAAAAAATAAAAGGGCGGCCCATGGCCGCCGATGAAAAAACCGGAGAGGCAGACATACTTCCTCGCAATTGTCAGGGAACGCAGAGGGCAGGATCAGTCCGGGCGAGGCCTGTAGTTTTCGCTTTTTATTCGCCTATGTGAGTATCTCTCTCCGGCCTGCCGTTGTCAAGGCGGTTCGGTGCGAATCATGAGCCGGAAATGCAACGGCCGCGGACGGGGGCGTCCGCGCTACACAGATTTACAACGCGTTGCGGAGAAATTTTCGCGAGCGAAAGCGGCTGCGGCCGCTCCCAGGTCTCGAAAACCGCGAGACCTGGGGCACTCGATTTGGTTCGAGTGAGCTTTTGTTATAATCGGATTTCGTCGCAATTCACCCGAGTGGCGCTATCGTCTAGGGGTTAGGACGNNAAACCCGGGTTCGATTCCCGGTAGCGCTACCAATTCTGTTTCAATCACTTACCGCATTTCCTGACTCAGTTCGTTGAGGGGACTGTGGCCATTTTTGTGGCCACCCTACTGCACCGTTGCGGCTGACTGCTGATTCCGCCGCTCGATCGCTTCCCGGATCTGCCTCACGTTCGAGTGGCTGTAGATGCGCGTGGTGTTGACTGATTGATGCCCCATCGCATCCATGACCGCCATCACGTTTCCTGTGCCTTCCATCGCGTCGGTTGAGAAGCGATGGCGCGCACAGTACAGAACGACGGATTCGGGAATGCCTGCCAATTGCTTGGCTTCGAGCCACTGTTTCGAAACCTCGCGGTCGGTGATATGGCCAGACCGGGCTCTCTTCGACGGGAAGACCCATCCTTCGTTCGCGCCTTCCTTGCGCGTCACGAGTGCCGCCTTGACGCGCTCGGTGAGCGGGACGTAACGCCGGGATTTGCGGGACTTCCCACGCGGGTTGAAGATCAACCCTTTGTCCCAATGAATGTTTTCCCAGCGCATTCGGAAGATCTCGCCCGGGCGAAGACCCGAGTCCAGCATGATCAACAGGACCGTTCGGAACGGCTCCCAGCCCACGCGCGACTTCCTGCCCTTCGGTGTAAGACGCGCACCCGCCGTCACTGTCAGCAACCGCTGTTCCATCCACGGTTCGATGAGTTCTTCCCGTCCTAGTTCCTCAACGAGTTTCACGATCGGGACGGCAGACAGCAGTTGCCACTCTTGCGCCTTTTTCAGCATGCGCCGAAGCGTGCGAAGAGCGTTGTTTGTGTTGGCGGCGGACGATCCCTCGATGATTGAAGCGTGATCTGTCGTTATGTGATCCAGTTTCATCCCAGCGATGGATGTGGATCTTAGGAGTCCCCATCCGACCCGATAATACCTACGGGTTGGCGGCTTCGGCGGACGATCGGCCGGCAGCGATTCCAGCCAGTTAAAAAAGCGGTTCGAGAAGTCAGCCAGCGTCGGGATTTTCCTGCTTCCCGGCGCACGACCGCCTTCCAATAACCGCGCGAGCACCAGCGATTCGACCTTTCTGGCTTCCTGCTCCCTTGAGGTCTTGCAACTCCCCCGGTAGCGGCTGCCATTCCAGCGAAACGCGAAGTGCCATACTTTTCCTCGTTTAAAGAGCGACACGTTTTTCCTCCATAGTCGCTCTCGCTTTTGAGACACGCAGGTTGCGCAAGATGAACTTCTCTAGCGCAACAGCATCATATCTCACCAAGCGTCCGAGTTTTACGTAATTTGGGCCATCGCCCGATACGCGCCAATACCGCAGGGTATTAACGCTCACGCTCAAGTGCCTCGACACCTCCTGCTCGTCCAAAAGTTGAATGTCTGTCATTTGCCTTTGCAATCGTCCTCGCCCCTCTCGGCTACGGCTTCGACCGTGAATCTCCAAAGAAATGACGCGGATCAAAAAGCCTTGGCAATCGGGGTTGCATTGGGAGCCAAGTTATCCCCGAAGAGAAAATGCAAAGCTGGGACGGTTTTTAAGCTGTTTCTCAAATTTGGTCAAATAAAGGCCCCACTCATCTTGGTTGGTGCATTTTTGCGTTTCGTGCCATCGCGTTGATGGATAACCGGCAGCCAAGCTGCGATTTGACCGAAATTTCAAATGGGCTTACTTTCTTCACTCTCACGGTGCCCGGCATGGTGCCAGGCAGAGGAGCTAAAGTATGTTTCCATCCCTGGAAGAGCTTGAGCAGGGGCTACGAGGAAGCGGCTATATCGCCGATTCGATTGCCACGACAACGGTTTACCTGGCGGCGAAGCTACACAAGCCGCTGCTGCTAGAAGGTCCCGCGGGCAGCGGCAAAACTCAACTGGCATATGCAGTTGCGGAGGCAGCGGACACCACGGTCGAGCGCCTCCAGTGCTACGAGGGCATCCACGAAGAGAAGGCAATCGGAAAATTCGATGAGTCCCTTCAAAGGCTTTGCGTCGAACTGAGAGCCAAGTCCGCCAACGCCGATTGGGAATCCCTGCAGGCTGAGTTGCACAGTCAGCAGTTCTTCAGTGCCGGCCCGCTCCTACGGGCGCTGCAATACGAGAAGCCTTGCGTCCTGCTGATTGACGAACTGGACAAGGTGGACCACGCGTTTGAAGCGCTGCTGCTGGAATTGCTGAGCGTGTGGCAGCTCAGTATTCCGAAACTGGGCACCATCAAAGCCAGGAGCATTCCCTTCGTTGTGCTCACGTCGAACGAAGAAAGGCGCATCGGCGATCCACTGCGGCGGCGCAGCTTTTATCTTCGTGTTGAACACCCCACCGCAGAGCGAGAAGCAGAGATTGTTGCGCTGAGAACGCCGGATTCAAGCCACGAATTCCATGCAGGCATGGCGGGGCTTGCCAAAGCTCTTCGCGGCTGGAGCTTGGAGAAACCACCGTCTGTCTCCGAGATTCTGGATCTGGCGCAGGCTCTCAAGGTCCTTGGCCCTGAGCGAGTCACGCCAGAAATGCGAGACATCCTATTGCCCCTGCTGGCCAAAACTGAGGCCGATCGGCGAAAGCTGCTCTTGCGAGACGGGTTTGCCAGCCTGCTCTACGACGCCCAGCAATACACGCGGGAAGCGTTGAGGAGCGCTGTGTGAGCACGTGCTTCTGCTTCGTGCTGTTCGCTTGCGGGGTTCTATGCTGTCAGGCCCAGCCGCCAAGAACGGCTACTCGGCTCGAAGCCGAATACTACGTAGCGGCGTATGCACGGCACTATGGCCTACCCATAGGGTTTGTGCGGGCGATTGTTGAGCAGGAATCTGGTTGGCATCCGTGCGCCGTCTCGCTTAAAGGCGCGGTTGGCCTGATGCAGTTAATGCCCTCAACGGCCGCACGGCTGGGAGTACGAGACCGTTGCAACGTTAACGAGAACGTCTCCGGCGGCGTGCTTTACCTCGCCTGGCTTATGCACAGATTTCAGGGAGATTTGAGACTGGTTGCAGCCGGTTACATTGCCGGTGAAGACGTGGTTACCCGACGTGGCCTCGCGTACGGCAATCCTGAGGTTATGGCCTATGTGTCTCGAATCAGAGCGAGTTCTCAGCTACGACTAGCACAGCGTAGACAAGGAAATCCCGCGATGGTGAGGAGCAGAGTAATCCGATGAAAATTTGTTGGATTTTTGTGCATTTGATAACGCTGTCCTATTGCTTGGCCCAGGCGGACTCACCTCCAAGGGTCCTGCCCGATGCGCGAATCGTGCGACTGACACTCGACACGCAAAGTGTGACTGTCTTGCACCTGCGACCAGGGTACGTCAGTTCGGTGCGTTTGACCGCCGCCCCTATGCCGATCAAGTCGGCATCTCGGAAGTGACACTCAACTCCTGGATGGCGGGCGACTTCCCGCCAGTGGGAGCAGGACGGGCAGGCACTCATCGCCATGGAATTTCTCGACGGCGCGCCGCTAAAGCATCTCATCGCCGAGTATCTGGGGACCACAAAATTGCGAGTGCTGACACTCAGTTCACGGTGACCACGTCGTACACATCCAGGCTGGGAAGAACGAAGTCAAGGCGAGTACCACGCACGGACACGTCCTTAAGCTCCATCGGTTGCCCGTCCGGCGAGAAAAGCTGAATCCGCTTGCTGTCGATCTGCTTGATCACTCCGTCCAAGTTGACGCTCACCCGAACATTCTTGAGCGGGGTGTGGTAATTGACGAAATGCAATATGACTCGCTCACTATCCGTCTTCTTAACCACGTTGGCCGCAACGTAATTGGTTCCGGGAATCGTGATCACCTGCTCGCCGGACAACTGGTTGATCCTGAGCATCAGTTCCCGGCGACCCTTCTCACTCTGCGCTTCGTCCAACATTGACGCTGGGGATTGCACGTCAGCAAGTTCCCGCAGTTCCCGACTGCTTCCGATGGTGTAGATCTTCCCACCGTTCTTCTTGTATGTACGGATGGCTGTGATCTGGTCAGCATCTATCCATGGGATGTTGGGGATGACGATCGCCTTGTACGGCGAAAGCAATTCGGGCGTTAAGCGGTGCAGGAGGACGACATCGTACATCACATTGGCCTCAGGCAGCGCGTTGTAGAGATTGTCGCGTTTCAGCGTGACCTCGAAACTGGGAATATGCGGTGGGGAGATCACGCCGATTTTGCTGACGCAAGTGACATCGGTGTAAAGGTCCTGATGATCCGACAGGAACGTGAGATAGCGGCTGATTTCTCTCCAAGTTTGAACCGCGATGGGGTTGTCCTGCATGATCCAGCCGTGCAGCAGTTTGTCGTTCGCCTCAGCTATGGCGAAGTGGGACTGAAAGGCTGAAGCCTCGGCGATCGGCTTTCTCCAGCCGACCTTCATCCCATCGCGCACGTCGTGTGCGCCGGGATTCGGCACGCCTGGGTCGGCGCCCTCATATTTGCTCTCGTACGACTTCACGCCGTAACCGGAGGCGTAATAGAACCTGGCCTGCGCAATATTGTGTACCCATTTGCCATCCCACACGCCTGCTTCGCTGGTACCTTCGGTCTTGGTAAGATCCGCAACTTCATCGACCAGGATGTTGCCTTTGCAGTTGCCGAAGATGGAGATGTTCTTATTCTTGCTTGCGGCGAGTTGACGGACTTCGTCCATGAAGTGGATGACGTCACCTGTCCCTCCAATGGACCAGTCGTAGTACAACTCATCAACACCGGCGTCGATTGCGATCGCAGCCCCCTTGAGCAACACGTTGCGGCGGTAGTCCTCATTTTGCAGATCGGCGGCGAACGTGGCATTCGGCGCACGCCAGACCAGATTGCCGAACTCATCCCGGCTGATCCAACTTTGCTTTTCCGGGTGCATCAGCACGTCGCGAATCCCAAGACCGCCAACGGAGTTAAATGCTGTGATCCGGATATTGTTGGCGTGGCAGCGGTCAATGAGAGCCTTGACGCGCCGATATTCTTCGCTGGATGTATCCATCGGAATGTGGGTCGCGACCAGATTGATACGTGCTTCCTTAAACATCTCGAACATGCGATCAAGATGGTTCCAATCGATTCCTGCCCGGTAGAAATTCACCTTTCCGCGGCGTGCCCATGCGGGGATGTCCTCGAGCGAACGCTTCTTTTCACTTCTGTAATTCAAAATGAAGTCGAAGTCGCGGATGGTGGCACTTCGTCCTCTGCCCAGAAGCTGATAGGTCTGGCCGATCAGCGTAGGTGCAGTCTGCGGGACGGATTCCAGGCCAACATCGATCACCTCGTAGCCACCGGCATTGGGGCTCTTGAAGAACTCGATCTCATTCAGGCCCGCTTGGAGGTGGGCGGGAGTTAGGGGGATAACGACTTTGCCTATGATGTCGTCTCCACTTGAAAAGGAGTACCAACCTTCCTTGCCAGGCTGGTTCTTTTCGGTGTCTCGGACCGGCCCGGCCGTCTCTCCCATCAACCCAGGGAGATCGTAGCTGTGGCCGTTCACCGAGACATGACCCTCCCCTGGCTCAAGGCCACTGACGAGAACTACCAGGCCAGGCGAAGCCAACTGCTCTAGCGAGTCTACCTTGATGACGTAGCCTTTGACCCGGTCTTTACGGCCAGACAGTTCGTAGTCGTACGAAGGCGCCACGACATAAGCTTGATAGAAAGCTGTGGCCGGTTTAGCCGCTGGCTGAGCGTCACAAAGAGCGGTATGGTTCATGACTGCGAAAAATGTGGCTCCCAGCAGCATGCAAATAAGTCTTCTTGTCACCATTTCATCCTCCACTAGCATCACTTGAGCGTCCTCGCCCTCCTGCTACCAGAGAATCTCGAGGGATGCGGGTTCTTTATATTCCGGCAGCGTGATCAGGCATTCGGGTACTAAAGCTTCTGCTTGAATGACCTGTCCGTTGAACCGGATGTGTTTGGGTGGACGTGCACTGGAAAATATGACTTGCCGTCGCGGTGAACTTGCTTTATCCAAAATGAGCGTCAGAGTGTTTGTGCCCTCATTCACCTCGCGCACGGGCACAGTTACCGAATTTAGCGAGAAGCCGCCGCGCTTGAACGGGACGTACTGGAGCGTACGATCTGAGCTGACGAAGCCGCTCAGGACGTGATCACCTCGCAAATTGAATTCCTGGGAGTCCGCATGCAGCACCAGACCGGGTGCTGGTGAATCGACGGCAAAACGCCCCCTGCTGCGCGTCAACAACTGAAACTCGATCCCGTTCACAGTCCGGCGAACGGATGGCATCCGGCTGGACACATACACCACATGCGGTCTATTGGCACCATGCTCAGAGAGAGTCACCTTGACCTGGTTCTTGCCTGCCTTCAGATTCGGAAGAATAATGACGCGGTCGGAAAAGGCATCGTGCGGCTGCCCGTTGATTGTGACCGATTCTATGTGGTATGCCGTATTCTCAATCCGAATACCCATGCCGGCGACAAAACTGGCGGTCGTGGTCCGAGGCAAGTTGGACAGGTCCAGCACCATCTCCAGCACATCACCTTGCCCTGTCCACGAGTAGTTCCAGCCGGCCATCGCGTGAAGCTTCTCGACAACTTCCATGGGCTCTGGGGTATAGATCAGATGGGTCGCGAATTTTGACCTCAACGCCTCGTACATTGCCATGTTTGACGTATTCGCGATGCGAGCTGGTTTTGCAACCGCGCCGGCCTGCTGCTCGCCGCCGCCGTGACGCAACGGCATGGAGGAAATGCTGTAGTCGTGCCACATCTGGTTGTAGATATAGCCGTGGCCGATGTCGCGAAACAGGTGATCGAACACAGCTTCTTGATAGGACGTAATCTGGGCGGTCGTATAGCTCCAAGTTGGATCGTAGAACCATTGGTAGTCCGGCGATGGCGTGTCGTCGAGGACCACGAAGTCTTTGTACTTTCCGGTGAACCACGTCATCACGCCGGAGCCAATGGGCGTGTCCTGCTCGAAGCCGTGCGTCATCATCAGCTGGAAGCGGCGCGCAATTTCCTCATAATCGCTGTTGACGATGGTGTCGCCGGGATTGATGAACAGATCCACCTTGCCAATATGGGCGCCATTGCTGGTCATGTTGGACTCGATCTCCGCAATCGAGCCATCTAACTCTTCCTTGTACTTCTCCGGGCCCATGCGCGACTCGATGCGGTGATACTTGCTGTGGCTTCCGATCTGACCTCCTAGGTCTTCCAACTGCTGTCCCAATTCGGCCAGGTCCTTCCATCCTGCTTTCGCGCCTGCACTCGACACGAAGCAATAGAGAGGCACGACTCCCGTCTCGCGCGCAGTGTCGAGCAGGAACTTGAATGTCTGTTTCTGGTAATCCAGGTTCTGCGTGTTGTCGGCGTCGAGGCGAACGATGACGGCCAGGTTGGCGTTCGAGAACTGCGGGGCCGGGAACGCATCGTGCACATCGCCGTAGGCAGCCCACTGGAGCGACCGGATCAGCACGTTCACGACTTCATTTGGAAAGAAGCCCTGCGGCGCCTCGTTGCGAAAAATCGAAGTCGCACCTGCAAACGTGGTTGCATCGCTGATCAAAACCAGACGGCTCGTTCCCGTATCGCGGTAAGAGAGGAATGGGAACGATTCGTGGGCGTTGGTGCTCGTGACGAGAACGTGTCCACCGGATGAGAACTGTTGGATTTCCAGACCTTTCGCAAGCGCCTGGCTCAAGTACTGCGAGGGCTCGAACGCACGCGTAATGTAATGATGATTGTCGCGGACCTGAATGCGGAAATCAGTGTCTCCCTTCACTCCGGAACTCGAGATGCCGAGCAACGACCATAGCGCGGCCGCGGCCTGAGCTTTACCATCTCTGGTGAATGCCCCGAGCGGCCCGTCGATTAATACGTTGCCGCCCTGCTTCAGGTAGCTCGCCAAAACCCGCGTCAGCAGGCTCACCGTATCCGGCTCCATGCTGGTGCATTCGGCGAACACGAGCACCCTGTAACGCGACAGGTGTTCGCCGGAAACAAGGTCCTCCAGGAAGAGCGTGTCGTAAGGGATGCCCGCCAGGTTTGCGATGCCGACCCATCCATGGGCGGACATCTGCGTCACATCCCATTTTCGGTCGAAGCTGGCCCTGCTCATGATCACTGCAAGCCGGGGATTCTCGACTGTTTCTCCCAGTAACGACAGTGGCACAATCAGCAGTGCCAGAACTCCGGCCATCAAACGCGGCAGTCCAGTGCTCAGCTTCGGGCCGCGAAAGCTCTTCGTGCATGCCCGCATCGTCGACTCCTCCCACGATCGCAGTTTCCGGCTCAGCATCTTGTTGTATCCATGCACATCCTCCACGAGCTTAGCGTGCAACGTCGTAAGCGGTGCTTGGAGGTTTGATGAGCGGGCGGTCCGACAGCAAACTCGTTGACATCCAACTCATTTTACGGATTCATGCCGGCCTGCTTTTCTCCAGTAAGTGGCTCGTACCAGAAGACTGCGCCCTTCGAAATCTCGGGTAACGTAAAGGTCATTCCGCCATCGGCCTGGACGGCTTTCAACTCCTGCACCTCGCCCAGGAAGGGCAGGAAGAAAGCCTTGCCTTTGGATGCTCCCGCAATCGTGACCCGCACTCCAGTCTGCGGAGTTTGAACCGGGTTTACTCCGCCACGTAAACCGGCGAAGTTCGCGAGGAAGACATGTGGCTTTCCGGCGACCTTGGCGATGTACGTGGCGACCTGGGGTGAGGCTGCAACGCTGATGGTAGGTTCAGTCTTCAGGCTCTTCAGGAAAACCTCTTGCGAATCGGGTGTCGCATGTTCGAAATCCGTCCCCAATGTAGCGGTATAGGATTTTCCCGGACAATCTGGGAAACGGACCACGCTCGGCGCGGTGTCAAGTTGCGTAACATCTGCGCCCGTGATCACGAGGTTCTTCCCGGCTGCAACATAGTCTCGCAACCAGGTTCTTTCGCTTTCATTCAAGACGCGCACATCTGGGAGGATCAGGGTTGGGCCCTGAAAGGTCGCCAGCGTACGCGGAGTGACAACTTGGAACTCCAGGTGTTTCTGCATCAGCAAGATCAGAATTCCACGATACGAGCGGATGAAGTCCTTCGCATAGTAGTCCCGGGTCAAGGGAGAGAAGTACACTCCGATCGGATCCATTGGGCTGCGCGGTAGATAGAACGTCTTTTCGTGCGCCGCAATCCACGAGAAGATCTTTTTCCTTGTGGGCAGATCGTTCGATCCAGCCATGGAATGTCCGGGCGCGTCCCAGAAATTCGCGCCCGCCATAACCTGAGACATGGCGAGGTTCATCATCGCTTCCCGGCGGTCCACTTTCTTGTCGCCATCCCACGAATAGTTGAGGATCCAGGTTGCCTTGCCCTGTGCGAACGCCCGAAAGGAATGCATTCCCACCTGATAGGCAAACCAGTCGAACGGCGTACGGGAGGACGCCATGTGGTCGCCTTCACCAAACTCATACTCGTGAGCGATCGCGTCCACGATCGGATATAGGCTATACACATCGGCCCCGACGCGCACCGCCTCCTCCTCAATGCCCGGATAGATTTCCGGAATCGTCTTGATCGCGGGATTCACCGACTTGGCGTTCTTGTCGATCTCCTGCATGAAGTCCGTGATGGTCTGAATTCGGAAACCGGCCCACTTGCGAAAGTTCGCATCGGAAAAATCTCCCAGCTTGAGGTCATTCTTAGCGTCAAGTCCCGTCTGCTTCTTGAACGCTGCTACGGTGTAGTCGTCGAAACTGGCCCAGGTGTCCTCCCAGCCGTCGAAGTGGGTCATCCAGTACGGAATATCGACATAGATGCCGTCAATTCCGGTGGCGGCGATCTGCCGCACTCGCTCCATGTAGGTTTTGCGCCACTCGGGAGCATACGGACTGACCCAGACGTCTTCGTCGCCTTTCCGGATCCAGAAAGCCGCGCCGCCGCCGAAGACGGCTGGCTCACCGGTAATTTTGCGCTGCAGCCAGTCGGGATGATCTTTGGCCAGGGTGTGTGCGGTCTTATCGGCGTTCGCGGTAATGCACTCAGTCCCGGCGATGTAGACGAACGCCCGGTTGCCGGCTGCATGCGCCTTCTCAGCCACGGCGCGAATTGCCTTCAGCTTGTCTTCGGGATTGAGAAAGCTTTCGTAGCGCCCGGGAATGTCGTTGTCTACTTCGATGCCAGAGACGTTGCTTTCAACTGCGTTGCGCACAATCTGGTCTGCGTTGTTGCTCTGCAGACCGTAGGCTCCAATACGCACGAAATGCGTCCAATTCTGTTCCTCTGAGTTGGGAGCCGCCATCAACACCAACGCGAACAGCACCAGGAAGAAAATTGCGAGACAGCTTCTTCGTTTCATCGCGGCCCCCTCGTTGCGTACTCTGGATAACTACGCGGCGAAAAGTACTACATCGCTTGCAACATGCTTCAGCCAGGCACTGCTGTTTGCCGGTTCTAAGAT
Organism: Acidobacteriaceae bacterium; assembly: GCA_003131315.1. GTDB lineage: Bacteria > Acidobacteriota > Terriglobia > Terriglobales > Acidobacteriaceae > Acidiflorens. The sequence continues at coordinate 26,740 of PKUV01000060.1, read as the reverse complement.
CACGTCGGAGACACGCCTCCCGCCTCGTCGTTTTGCCCAAGACCGGCGTTCGGGCGCAGCGTCAGGCTGCCGTCGTCGTTCAGCTTTTGTCCACAAGCCCAGCGCACCGGATATCTTTGGCCCTTTACCTCGATCTCCGCCCTGAGCCTCAGCCCCTTCCAGTTCGTCCCCTTGGGCAACGTCGGGAACTTCGCCTGGCGGAGGGTAATCGTCAGCGGAAAAAGGTCCCTGATAAAGCCGGTCGGATACCGGCGGTCCGGGACCGAAATCGTACTTGTCAAAGTTATGGGTGGGAACATGCCCCCAAAGCGAACCCGTTCCAAGGCCGGTGGCCACTGCGATCGTACCGCCAGCCTTCAGGAAGGATCTCCTTTGCATTGGCAACCTCCTCCGCCAGTGTCTTCGAACAGAATTCAGGGTGAAGGCCCGACCCCAGCCTTGGCTGGGATCGGAGCCTAATGTCAGGTTTGCGGTTAGAACTGGAACCGCGCCCCAAACTGCATTCTACGGAAATTGTTGGTGGTGGAAGTAACGTTGCCAAAAGTGCCGTCTCCCGACCCGATATCCGGGAAGGCAAAGCGTTGATGATTGAAGGCATTGAACATTTCGGCGCGCACCTGGAGTATCTTGCCCTCGCGGATCTTGAACTCCTTGGAAAGCGAAGTATCCATGTTGCGGATGCCGTCGCCTCGCAGGTTGGAGAAGTGCCGGGGCGCATTGCCGGGAATGTTGTCGCCGGGATCGGCGAAACAGTCCTGATTCAGGTAAGAGAGGCTTCCTCCTGACGCGGCCGCCTGGCGGTAACTCAAGCCGGTCCGGAGTTGGGAGCAAACCACGTCTGGCCGCGGGTTGCCATCGGCCAGTCGCCCCACGCTGTTGTACACAGCCAGCGGCTGCCCGGACTGCAGCGTGATAACGCTGGAGAGCGACCAGCCGCCAACAATGCCGTTCAGCACGCGGTTCATGCCGCCTCCAATCCAGCGGTCCCTCCCGACGGGGAGATCGAGAATGATGGCTGCAGTCAAACGGTGGGGAGCATCGTTGGCGCTGATCCCGTGCTCGGCCTTCAGATTGTCCAGCAACTGCGGATTATCGTACTGGAGGTTGCCAATCCAGGCGTTCCGTCCTGCAGCGGAATCATCCGTAGACTTGGAGAAGGTATAGTTTCCCTCGAAGCTGATGTAGTGGCTGGCACGCTTCTGGAATCGGATTTGCAGCGAGTGATACCAGGAGTTGGCATTCAGCGTGGGTAATCCCTCGAAGCCGCCATCAAATTGCGGGAAGGGCTCCAGCAGGAGGTATTGCGGAATTTCGGCATCGAGGTAGCGAGAGTCCGCCACGTCGGCCTGGTTGAACATCGGGCTTGGACAATACGAGGTCGGCGCGGCCGCGCTCGTGAAGCAGGATTGGAAGGGGTTGGGCACATTCGTGTCCAGATAATTCGTTACCCAGTTGGGGTCAAAGTTGGGGCCTGGCGGGTTGATGGCGGGATTGTTGGCTGCTTGTACGAGTTGCGTTCGAATCGACGAAGGGAGGAAGTTGCGGTTGCGGGTGGAAATGCCTCCGGCGCCGGCCCAAGGCAAGTGCGTACTGCGGTTGGCGGAATAATCTACACCCACCACGATCTGCCCCGGAAACATGTGCTGAATGCCCAGGTTCCACTGGTAGATCTCAGCGTTGCGGGCTTTGCCCGTATCCAAGTCGCTGGAGTTGCCGAAGCCCCACTGCGCAAACTTGCCGTATGTGGTTCCCTGCGGCGGCGCGAGGCCGCCAGGAAATGGGCTGTCACAGTTAGGCTGCAAGGGGGAAGGTCCGAGACATGCGAACTGGGTTGCGTAATCGTCCTTGGTGAAATACATCTGGGCCGTCTTCGCGAATGCCGGGCCAGCATACTGGTAGTTGGTGGCCACGTTCATCCCATAGAAAAGTCCCGCCCCGCCCCGCAGCACGGTGTTGGAAGCGAGTTGATAGGCAAAGCCGAGACGCGGAGCAAAATTGTTTCGATCCACTGGCGAGTTGCGGTGGCTGGAGGTGGGAAACACGGTCGTCCCGGCGATGTTGCCAATCTGTCCAAACTGGGGAAACAATCCGGAGCCATCCCGGTCTACGGGAATGCTGATTCCCGTGGCTCCAGTGAAGTTGCTGAACGAGAGCCGGTTGTAGCGCTCGGTGTAGGGAGTGCTCCATTCATAGCGCAAGCCGAGATTAATCGTCAGCTTGGGCGTGACCTTCCAGTCATCCTGCACGTAGAAGGCGGTTTCCTTCGACTTGTCCGCCACCGCGGGAACTATGTGAAGCGAGGCCCCATAGGCAAACCCGGTCAAGATCGTAGCAAACGGGTTCCCTTGATTCTGGTCCCCCAAGCCCGCATTGGGTGCGGAGGTGGTTACATCCCGTGAGAAATCGAAGATGCCGGTGGGATTGTCGGGTTGCCAAAAGTAGTTGAAGAAAACGCGCTGCTCGCCGCCGAACGTCACCGAATGAGCTCCCTTCACCAACTGCAAAGCGGAGGAGTAACTGACCAGGGTGTGGGCAAAGTGAGTATCGACGCAGCACTGATTAAAAAGCGAGGTCATACCGGCATCGACATTGATAGTGGGCATGCGGGTAAGCCCATTGGCTGCCAGGACCGGCGACAAGCCGACAGAGTCCAGCGTTGGATAGTTGTTACTGATGCCGGGGGCATGCACGCGGTCCACGCTGACGCGGCTGGTCCAAAGTGCGGTCGGAGTGATGGCCCAGTTGTACTCCGCGCTACCGTTCTGGGAGGTCGTGATGTAAATAGTGCCGTCACCGTCGTTGCCGAAAACGGTGGGTTGGGTCAATATGTCGTGATGACGACTGTAACGCCCGCCGATCTTGTGGTTAGCCGTGATCTGATGATCCACTTTGACATCGAACTGCCAGGCCGGCTGGGTGGAAACGATGACTTGACGGAAGTTGGTCTCCGGATAGACTGCGCCCTCTATGTTGGCGTGCGGATAAAGATTCAGAATCGCCTGCCCGATGGGATCGATTTTATCCGCAGGGATCTTGTTGAGCACACCGCCGTCGGAGAATTGGACAGCAAGGGATTGCCCAGTAATAGGATCAGTTTGTGTTCGTGGGCAAGGATTGGAAGTATCGTGGTTTCCAGCGCACGGGTCGTAGATTCCTCCTGAATTGGCTGGGCTCTGGGAGAAATCGCCTGTACGTTCCAAGTCGGTGGGGACGATCCCTTCCAGGGTGTTGGGATCCTGCTGGCGAACCTTCTCGAAATCGACAAAGAAGAATGTCTTGTTCTTCTTCAGAGGACCGCCGAGAGAGAAGCCATATTGATCCCGCACGTGGTCGGGCTTTTCGCCGGAGTTGAAGTAGTCGCGGGCATCAAACGCCGCCCGCTGCCCGTACCACCACCCGCTGCCGTGGAAGGCGTTCGAGCCCTGCTTCAAGACCATGTTCACGATGGTGCCGCCGTTGTTGCCGAACGCGGCGGAAAAGCCGTTGTTCTGGACCTTGAATTCCTGCACGATCTCGACCGAAGGCTGGTAGTAGACGTTGGAGTTGCCGCCCTCACCCTGTTCCGGCGCGCTCAGGGGACTGCCATCGAGGGTAACTTGGGCCGTGGCGTTGCGCTGGCCATTGGAGACGAAGTTGGTGCCGGTGGGATAATTGTCGTTGATCCCGGAACCGGTGGTCTCCGTCACCCCACCCGCCAGAAACACCAGCCCAAACATGCCGCGGCTGTAGAGTGGAATGTCGCGCACGTACTCGTTGGTGACGTCCGTGCCGAGGGAGGAATTCTCCGTGTCCAGCAAGGGCGCAGCAGAAGTGACCTCGACGGTCGTGATGACCCCCAGTGGGTGCAGTTCAAAATCAATCGTGGTCTGCTGGTCCACCTGCAGGACGACATTCTTTTTCTCCAGCACGCGAAAACCCGTTACTTCCGCCCTGATGGTGTAGACTGCCGGGCGCAGGCCGGTCAAAACGTACATCCCATGATCATTGCTGTGCGCCGTGAGAGAAATATTGGTGGCGTCGTTGGTGATCGTGACCGTTGCGTTCGGCACTACCGCCCCGGTCTGGTCCGTCACCACGCCGCGAATCTGTGCCGTGTAACTGGCTTGGCCAAAGACTGGAGCCTGGCTTGCGACTAGCGCACACAGAGCCAGGATGGCCCTCGAAAACGTCTTGATTTTCAGGATACGCATTGTGCACCTCCGTGTCGTAAACAACGGCTGAGCCGATTGGTCCCGGCAATTACGGGCAAGTTCCGTTGTTTCGGATCATTTCGATTAGCTACCTTCCATTACGTATTGCGAGTTCGACTATACCTCCGGGCATCGTTCAGGTCTGTGACGTTGCTTACAAGCCGGTGTGATTGTTCGACGGAGAGGCGTATTGGCCATTGTGAGCCGGACGTACAATACGAGCGTAAGCCAAGAGACCAGGAGTCAGGAGGCCGCTATACGCCAATGGGCGAAAGCCCACAGCGTTCGTATCGTGCGGTGGTTCCGCGAAAGCATTTCCGGCACGACGAACCCCTGGGAGCGACCTGCCTTTCAGGACATGCTGACCGCGCTCCACAGCAACAGCGTGAAACTGGTGATCTGCGAGAAGTACGACCGCGTGGCAAGGGATTCCATGTGGATTGAATGGGCAATCCGCCACCTCCGAGACAATGGCTTCTCCCTAGTCAGTGCGTCCGAGCCGGAACTGGCCGACGACACCGATCCGCACCGCAAGGCCATGCGTGGGATGATCTCGATCTTTGCGGAGTTAGAAAAATCAGCCTTGGTGCTGAAACTCCGCGCTGCGCGGCAACGTGCTAGAGCAAGCCGTCGTGACTATCGGGAAGGTCGAAAGCCCTTCGGAACTAGGCCGGGAGAGCAAGAGACCATCGCTCGAATCCTTGAAATGAGGGCACAGGGGCTGGCGTGTGACACCATCGCGGAGCACCTTAACGCCGACGGCATTCCAGCTAGGGCGGGACGCTAGCACGCGACAAGCGTGAGTCGGGTATTGAAGGCCAACTCCTGAAATCGGCAGACGGGCGGGATGGCCGCTAGTATCGGCTTCTCCTGATCGACCAACCCCATCGCAGCGTAGGCTCCTCATACCTGACAGATTACGAAATCCAAAGGTTCTTCAGGGTGTTGCGGAACCTAATGAGTGCAATCGCAAGTGGGTGTTGAAAAAGGAACCAAAGCAGTAATTTCTGCGAATTTCAGCGTCTACTGCGAACGAAAATTCAATAACTTACGAGCGAATTTCGTCGTTGAAATTCCCTGAAAAGAGTTTTTCAACACCCACGCAATATTTCGTCAACCATGATTGGCATCGGAACTCGCCGGTGCAGGGCATCCTGCGTCATTCAAGGGGGGCCAAATCGAAATCGAGGGCCACGCTCCGAACACCCCCGTTCATGCAACAACCATGCAACCGAGAGTGGCGACGCCCAGCAGTGACGCCAATCACCATAAAAAGGTTCTGGGGCAATCCACGACGGAAATCTGGACCGGAGGCCTATCTCGGGAACACGTTATCAATCTTCTTCATGATCCGCGCGGCCCACTGAACCGCAGCGGCGAAGCAGGGTCAGATGGCTCGGCATCGTATCCCTCTCCTCCACCCGCGCCTCACGTGCATTGGTCACGGGTCCCGCACGCCATAAACGTGCTTCTCTCGGCATCTGAGCGGCAGAGCGTGTGGCTCTAGCCGCCAGTCCGCCCCGTCGTTACGGCAGTCATGAGCGTTCGCCTCTTCAATGGGGTGCGAGTAGTTCACTCACCTTGCTATCATCGGTGATGTAACGAATGCGCTGCCCTTCCAGAGTCATGCTGACCTTCATCTGAAGATGAAAGCCGGGGATCTTCCTGTACGCCTCGGTTAGTGTCATCGCAGCGACGTGTATTGCGTGGAAAATGTCATCCGGATCATCCTGCTTCGCCTGTAAAACAAAAACTCCGGGGGATTGGTGAAGCGGAAAACGGCGATCGTCCAAAAAATCCTTGTCGAGAGTAAACAGAATCCGCTTCAGCTTTCTAGCATGTCCGTAATGAAACTCATCGTCGGGGCTTCTCAGGTCCGCTTGCTCCTGAGCTGAGAGAACATCCCAACGCAGTTTGGTACGAACTCGTTCCGCCACACTCACCGGAATGTCAGCATCGAAGTACGCCCTAATCTTTCGACGAGACATCGGGATCGAGTCGAAGTTCTTAACGGCATCGCGACGCTCGACCTCGGGGATGTCGTGGAGGTGCACCTTATGCTTCTTGGTCATCGCTCAAGCGAATTTTACGCTGGAGGCGAGCGGTAGCATCGGAATAAGTGTCGGGACCGTTTCATGGTACGGAGTGTCAGATCATTCCTCGAGTGCACGAGGAGCAGGTTCTCTAGCAGCTTTCAAGCAGATCGTTCCATGGAATGGTGTGTTGATGTATATCTCGGCAAACGGCAGGTCTGCCTCACAAAAAGCTCGTTGAAACGCAGCAACCTGATCGTTATCTACGAAACCTGCAACGCCGATGATCAACGTAAGCCCTCGGACAGCCTCCTCACCACCATACCTCTCCAACTTGTGGCGGATGTCTTCTTCTATCCACCGACCATTTAGTGGAACAGCGCCGCCTATAGGAATATCAACCTGCGTGTTGAGAACCAAACCGGGCCGTGAAATGACGATGTTGTGAACCAGTTCTGCGAGTTCGGGCGAGCGTTCGTAAATATCGTTGTATCGGAATGTCGGATCATGCTCTCCAACTTCGCCAGCAATCAGGCCTGCAAGTTGTTCAATCTGCCGCAACGGCATTCCGTGCATTTCTGCTTCTCCGCGGAGAGTCAAGCCTACGTATACCTGATTGACGCCCTGTTGCCCCAAAATTTCTGTCAACCTTCTCTGCACTCTCACGATATTTTGGTTGTCATCCCGATTCCGGAAGTCCAACGGTATGGTGACGACCTGAGCCTCACGATAGGGATGTCGCCCGGTGGCACTTACCAGGACAACATCGGCTGGTTCATGGTCTCCTGCTCGCGCCTCGTAATCAGTGCCCTGCCTCTCGTTCAAGTATTGGGCGACTAGCCTGCCTTCTTCTACCTCGCGAGCCACCCTTTGGTTCTCTCTGTCGCCCATGTTTCAGCGCGCCTTGCAGTTTGTTAGATGTGGTACAGAAGATTGTCCGTGACGGCCCCGTAAATTGCTTTCAGCCTCTCGTACTCTGCCACGCCGAGGGATGCAGGATTGAACCGTTTTCCGCAGGCATCTCCCGGCATGCAGATTGTTTCTCGTATCGGCGCGCGAGCAGCTTAGCCTGACGCAGGATTTCAAGGACTTCAGGCTCCGTGGCGGTTGGCATCGTTGCGCCCTCCTTCATTTCGGAAGAATTCTAGCCGCACGGCGGCGTGGGCCGTGACGGGCATCACACGGCCCGCGCAGGAACATTGCCCCATAAAAAGCCCATTTTCAGTTTTCGGAGGTTCCGCTGCCAAGGTGCGCGAAACGCGAAGTTCGGCAAAGCCGCGTCAACATTGGAGATTGTGGTGCCCGGAGACGGAATCGAACCGTCACGTCCTGTTAGGGACCCGGGATTTTAAGGTCGCAGCCCCGCGTTTTCCACCCTGCTCGAAACCCTCATAAACACTGGGTATCCCGCGTATTCTGAAGGGTTTATCGGAATCCCGCCACAAACGCACAAGCCTACCAAGGGGTACCGAAACCTCTCAAAACTTACGATAAATGCCCCATCTTTGCCCCATGAAAAAGCCCCGCGCACCTTGCGGCGGCGGGGCTGAATGGCGTTTCCGGCGATTTAATGTCAACTACGCACCACGTGTTGACAGTCCGAATTGCCGACGATCCAGAAATGAGCGCGGTCACTCACGACAAGCGCGTTTGAACGAAGCCGCTTTGCGGCGGACGCTATCGCGTGCGCGAGGGAAGCGACATCGGAGATTCGAGACTAGGAGTCTTGCAGAATGGTCTGTCTCGCGTTACGATGAGGCGATCGTGAGCTTAAGTTTCTCGGTCAGTTCAATGAATTCCTATTCGAAGATCGTGCCGCAAACACTCTGCTTTTCAACAACTTCCAAACCAAAGTCGATTGAAATCCCATAGCGTCCGCCGCGAACAAAGCGGCTTCCTTCAAACGGCTGTATCGAAAGCGAACTCCCGAGGTGCAAGCTGACCGAAACTGTCGCGCCGGTTCGCTTCCGATACAGCTCTTTGTCGATACCAATCCGACGGACGAACCGATAACTTCCGGCTTGCCCGTCATCCGCCCGAAATGGTGGGCAAATCCCAACGGAGCTTCCAAGTTCCACAAGAGGGCCTCTGGCCGCTTCCGTACGATCCTCAGTTAAACCGAAACCTTCTCTTTTAATGACCCTGCGGCCGCTGTCGACTGTTCTGCCGCTACATCGTTCGTGGTTCTCTGCTGGGGCTCTGCGTCGGACAGAAAGATCGAGTGTCTCTTCCTTAACGAGGCCCTCGGCCTTGGAGTTTGGGAAGGAATTGTTGAGCCCCAAAACGGCACCCACTGTACACTTTGTCTCCAGTTCAAGCGACAACATTCGGGTCAGTCTTGAATTCGGTTACTCACGCCATGCGCTGTTTCGATCGGAGTTATTGCTTCTCGGGCACGAGCTTTAGTAATCCGAAGCGCTCCGGCACATGGAAAGTATTGCTCATTGGTGGTTGCCATGTGACCGCATGATGGTTCGAGGGCGGCCCCTCGCTCAGAAAAAGGTTCAGGCGAAATTCATTGCCCGCGGCTAGAGGTCGCTTGTCAATCGCTGACAAGGGGATACGCATGGCTGCATACCAGCGATGGCTTGCTGCGTCGATCCGGGCACTCGCTTCAAATCCAGAGCTCCAAGTCCATCCGGATTCGTGGTGGGGCTTGTTGAGGTCGATATCAAGGTCAATCCATTCTCCCTGCGGGGAAACTTCGAATTCCTGATAACGTTTGATATCGCTGAAGTCGGAACTGATGAACACTTCAGCGACATCCCACTTCCACAACTCGTTGGTTTCCTGGGTCGTGATTGGAGATGGCTTCAAATAGAGTTGATCGTACGGACAGATAAATAAGAAGTATAAACTGGTCGTTGTCCAACGTGTGCGAACTTCGGTACGAAAGCCTGGTGCAATGTTCCCCTGTCTGTCCTTTTCCAAATAAGTCGGTTGCGCTGCACTCCAGAAGACAGAGGCCGGATCAGTTTGCAGCGGAACATCAACGTGAGCCTGAACGCTCTCGACCACGGTGGGGTCGGCGCCCAGCAATGTGGCCGTGCTAAAGATCAACACCAGTACAACTTTGAGCAGTCTGCTCATCTCGTTAGCTCGTGATTGTTTTGCTCGTAACCAGATCTCGTATTACGCACTGAAATCAAATCATTCGCCGACGCACTGCGGAAGCCTCGAGTCTTTATGCCGGTATAGATCACGCCAATGGCGAGCCAAACGGCCTCCGCGAGGTTCGCCAAGGAACCAAGGTTTCGCCAGATCAGGCTGCAGAACACGCAGCCAAACAGAAGAATGGCGGCACACAACAGATGGCGCTTTTCACCGGGCCTCGGCACGATCGTGAATTGCCAAGAAACTGTCAAATTCACTTCGACGAAACCAGGAAAGCACCTATACTCCTTTTCTCCAGCCCGAGTCACTGCCCTTCTTCAGACGAATCGTGAGGGAGCCGTCAGGATTCGTGGGGTGCTGGCATGCCCAGCGGACAGGGCGCTTCACATCCTTGACTTCCAATTCAGCCCGCAGCTTGATCTGCTGTCCGTCCATGCCTTTCGGGAGAATGATGGAAGCCTGGCGGAACTGGCCCGCATACGGTTGGCCGGCATCGAGATTCCCTCCTAATCTGACCCGGCCATCCATACTCTCTGCGTAGATGCCGAGCACTCCCGGTACTCCGGCCACGCCATCATTGACGACTCCCACAATCAGTTCCATCGTGTCGTATCGTTTTCGCTGCCAAATCAGGGATGGGCGCACGCGATAGCCAAGCCTTTGCTCCATGGCCTGCAGCGAGTCAGGATACTTCTCGTAATAACGCCGAATGTTGTCGGCCTCGGTCCAGAGCCCAAAGTAGCTTGTGCCAATGTCCAAGGCATGAAAGCCGGCACTTTCACGATAAGGACGGTTGATCGGGCCCCCGATCTGGTAAGGGTAGTCATCCGTGGGCTGAACCTCTTTGTCGTGCCCAACAAAGGCCAGCATGTTGGCCGGCAGCTTGTTTAAGCAAGCTTGCTCCTCGTCCGCAAAGTCAGAGAGGACGTAATGCCGATTTGCGCCATCCTCGAGTACGGTGGCAAGCCAGGGAGGACGGTGCGCAAGTGCTTCGATTTGGATAGGCTCATCCATGATCAGGCTGTCCGAGCGCAGCCAGCATCCGGAACGCACAGCGAGATCCTGCACTTGCCGGTTGCCTGAATTACTGATGTCGGGCTCAGTGTTCACCGCAAGAGGAATCTTTTTCCAGGTTTCGATCTGGAGTTGCGTCATGCGTACGAACGTCTTCTCTGCGGTCAAATAGTCGGGGAATGGACCCGGGATGTCGTTTGTGTGACCTTCCCCCCAAAATCCGTACATCATCAAATCCATGTATTCCAAACGCGGGTTGTCACCGAATTTAGTAGAAAGAAGGTCGTTCAATTCGGCAAACGCCTTCTGGAATTCCGGAGAATCATAACGCGGTTCATAGAAATCGAAGCCGGGTTGGTGTTCCTTGGACTTGTGGCCGATGTTCACGATAGGCACCTTCTCGTGTAGAAAATCGGGCATTGAGAGTTTCTGCGGTTGGATATTTGGACTGGAAAGCTGGATGCGGAATCCAACGCCCAGATTGTGGCGCTTGGCAGCGTCGAATGTGATCTCCCAAACCGGAGACAAGTTCAACTTGCCGGACGCTGTCTGCACATCGCGCCAGTCGCAGCGGATGTACAACACATCGACAAATGGCAAAGAAGCCATTTTCTCCACGCTTTGTTCGAGCGTTTCCCTGCCGCACTGCACCCCGAGCGCCGGTCCGTTTTCTTCCCACGTGTAGCCGACCAGCCCGGCGCCGAAATTCCGGATGTGATCGCGAGAAGGCTGGGTTGCGAAGATCGTGAACCAGCCCTGATCCTGATCAATGCCAAATGGACCCTGGTCGAGCCGATTGGCAACTTGGGGTGAGCCAAATGGATAGCCCTCCCACAAATGATCGGGTACGTCCGCCCACATCTGCGGACGCAAAAGACTACTCGCACCTGCCAGAAGTGCCCCTGTCTTTACAAAATCTCTCCGCCGCATTGTGTGCCCTCCTCTTTGCATCAACAACTGCTGCCTAGACCTGCTGACGGAGGTTGGGACGCAATGTGAGTGAGCCGTCGTCGTTCAGTTTCTGGTGACATGCCCAGCGCACGGGATAGCGCATTCCCTTAACCTCGACCTCGGCTCTAAGTTTCAATCCCTTCCAATCCGTCGCGTTCGGAAGCACGAACTGTGCCTGGCGAATCTTGCCCGGCAACGGGTATCCGGCATCCAGACAACCGCTGGTGAGCACCTTTCCATCCTGGCCCTCCACGGTCACCCGCAACACGCCCGGCACGCCCGCGATGCCGTCATTTGTGAAGCCAATAATCAGCCCCAGGTAACTGCTGTCCTTATAGCTCCAGATGAAAGACGGTCTCACCCGATATCCAATTCGGCGATTGATCCGGTCGAACGCTGCTGGATAAGCCTGGTAGTAGCTCATCAGACTTTTTGCGCTGATCTGGTGAAAGTTCCAGAGCGACCAGTAGTTCGCCCCAACGTCGATCACATGAGTGATCATGTTCTCTGCCGGAGATATTCCCTCATATCCGGCGTGGGGATCGGGAGGTTTACCAGGAAGACCCTGCTCAAGCAACGCGGCAATCCAAGGTGGACGGTTGCTGAGCGCTTCAATCTGCTCGTTTTCGATAAAAATGGTGTCGCTGCGAATCCAATTGTTGCTGCGGACCGTGCGGTCTACCAGTTCCGAATTACCAACCCGGCTGTAGTCCGGTTGAGTATTGGTCAGCAGGGGAGTCTTCTTAAAGTGCTCGAGCTGAACTTCGAGCATATTCATCCAGGTCCGCTCTGCTGTCGGGTAATCAGGAAAAGGATTGTTGCCGAATGGCCAGGTATGCCCTTCACCCCAGAAGCCATACATGAAAGTGTCAATAAACTCGATGAGCGGGTTGCCATCGAATTCCGCCGCCAACTGGCCAACCAGCTCTTTGAATGCCTGCTGAAAAAAAGGATGGTCAAACCGGGGCTGATAACGCGAATGCGGGTTCTCCAAGTATCTTTTTGCTGAAGCGCTGCTCTCCTGATCGCTAAGCACCAGATCAACTTTCGGCACCTTTTCGAGGACAAAATCCGGCAGGGCCGCATCGTGTGTATAGTCTGGCGCGCACATCTGAATTCGCAATCCAATCCGCTTGTTGTTCGTCTTCGCCAGGTCAAAAACCAGCTTCAGGTAGTCGGGCATTTGCAGGCGTCCGGGCCGCGGCTGCACTTCCCTCCACGTGGGGCGGATGTAAAGCTGCTGGCCTAAGGGAAAGTGAACCAGGTCTTCGATCGCCTGGGGAATGTTGTCCGCCTTGATTTCGTCCGTGCCGCTGTCTGCCGTGATATAGGTCACCAGCCCCTTGCCAAAGTTCGGCACAACTTCTTCGGTAGGCGTTGTGGTCATCACCACGTCATCGGTGGGAATGACCGCGTCCGGTGGATACTGAGGGAACGGACCCTGATTGAGGCGATCATTCACCGTGGGACCGGAGCCGAAGTCATAGCTTCCCCAGTTATGGGCGGGAACCTTCGCCTGCGCCGTACCCATTCCAAGTTCCGCAGCTACAGCAACAGCGACAGTGCTTTTTAAAAAATCTCTACGCTGCATCGGAGTCATGTCCTTATCGTTCGACTAGATTTCCGTCAGCGGCAGTCTGCTGGAGTGAAAGACCCACATCTCGAGGTATCGAGACGTCGAATTGAGGAATGCACTCGCCAGGTAGGGATGTTCCCCGCTCGCGGAGTGACCGCCAGACGACTGTCGAACTATTACTATTTATATCGTTTTGTTTCGTTTGTCCAGTGCAGGGGAAGAAAATATTTCGATAGTTCTGATAAATACACTTGCGGGCGCCTAAACGCCTGGCGAGGGGGTTCAGACGATGGCGGGGATCGCAAGGACTCGGGCGTGCTACACGCCAACGTTCAGTTGATGGGCCGCGTTCTCGAAATACACTTTGCGGAGAATCGTTTCCGGCAGATCAATACCGTAGATGCGCCACCGACCCTGAGGAGGGACCTCCGCTGGGGCGTAGTCGAAGTACTCGTCGCCTGTTTCCAAGAAACGATAGTAAATCTCATACAACTTGTCGTTGAACACTTGCTGTGGATATTCGTCGCCGTGCGGAGTAGCGTCGGTCCCGAACAGGATCCGATCCTGGTATTTTTCAAAAAACTTCCGGGCAGTTCGTGGCTGTCTTCCTAACTCTCCAATTCGCGCGGCAATGTCCACGCTCATGTTGGGAAAACGATCGAGGTTCTCTGCCACATTTTCGAGATTTTCGGCGAAGCTTCCCACGTGCAACACGACAAAGTGAGTCTTGGGATGCCTTGCAAAAACTCGGTTTCGGGCCTCCAGCAACTGTGCATTGCCGGGAAAGTCGCCGCCGTAAAACGACCAATCCGGATGGTTAGTAAGCTCCTCGTAACGTTCGTTGAAACGATCCGTCGGAGTAAAAAATGCGACCGGATCGGACACATGAATCGCCACCGGCATGTTCAGTTGTCCGCAAGCATCCCACATTGGATCAAATCTAGGGTCGTCAATTTTCACGAGCTTGCCGGAGGTTATGTTTTCGCGTAAGTAAAGTCCCAGGGTCTTCAGGATTTTCAGGCCTCGCGCGCCCTGGCGATGGGCACGCTCAATCGCCTCTGCCTGAAGTTGAGGATAGCCCGTTTCCAAGAAGCGTTCATAGCAGGGCTCAGTAAAGGCATAGAAGCGATCCTGAAAAGCATGATCATATTTGGAAATGACGTCTCCCAATCCCTTGTCGTAGCCGCCAGTCAGATTGACCATCGCACGGACATTCTTGCTGTCCATAACCGCGAGAAGCTCTTGCGGAGTGCCGAGGTAAACGCGGTCCGACGCCAGTGACACGCCACGGGTGGACTTCGCGGACCTTGTAATGTGGGTGTGAAAGTCGATGACTGGAAATCTCGCGCGCGCAACATGCGTCTCAGGCACTTGCAGCATGCTTTTTGGAGAAAACTCCGCAAGGCTCAGCGAATGGCTTGCTGTTTTCTGCGTTTCTTTCTTGCTCGCGGCAAATGCGCTGCCCGGCTGGGCTGCCGCGCTAGCCATGATGCCCATCCCACATAACCACTGCCGCCGATTGATCATGTCTGCTCCTGCCGAGTAAGGCGAACTTTAATCCAATATGGCCAAGCTTGCAGAAATCGAAAGTATACAATAGTATTCGCAACCTTACGAAACACGATAATCTTTCGCAGCAAAGACACCTGGCTTTGTTCTCGGCGAGGGAATTGTGCGGTTCAAACGGGGTTCGTGCCTTTGTAGTCTAGGTTTGGAAGCAGAAGGCGCATCCGTTCTGAACGAGTTCTAAATGTTCTTCATATGTGCCGTGCGGAGATCAAGTATGTGTTCAACCAAGAAAAGGATCTTGCAATCGGACAACAACCCGCTTCGAGAGCTGAAAGCCGCGACTACGACCAGGCTTTGGGTCGCTCTCACCATTGTGTTTGCGTTTTGGTCGCCCGCTGCCGCTGCGGGCGGCCCCACCGGCAAGCCTCAGATTCAAGGCGGCAATCTGCGAATTGAATTTGATAACCACCTACGCAGCCGCGTGGTTGCCCGTTTCGACAAGACGGAGACGGTGATGGGGCCGTTCTCTGCCTCTGAGACTGTGACAACCGCCGACAAGCCCTGGACCGGATTTCTCCTGACCTCGCAAAAACGCGGGCGTACAAAAGACGCTTTCGGGGAGGGCGAGCGGCTCACCGTGGAAGGAAAGGCGGGAACGCTCACAAGGATGGTCTCCGTCACCGTATATGACGACTTTCCCGCGATGGCGTTTTTCGAGGTCCAGTACACCAATACCGGAACCACCGACCTTGCGATCAATAGTTGGACCAACAATGCGTACATTTTGAACGCGCAACGCAGTGTGGGCCCGCCTGCTTTCTGGTCTTACCAGAGTGGCTCGTACGAGAAACGTCCCAACTGGGTCGTACCGCTGTACACTAATTTTCGGCAGGAGAATTATCAAGGCATGAATGCCAGCGACTATGGTGGCGGTACGCCGATTATCGACGTCTGGCGGCGCGACGTTGGAATGGCTGTGGGACACGTCGAGCCGCGGCCGAAGCTGGTTTCCCTCCCCGTATCCATGCCCGATCCCGCGCATGCCGAGATTGCTGTACGCTTCACGAAAACTATCTCTCTCAGCCCCGGTGAAAGTTTTCATACCTTTCGCACCTTTGTCGCCGTCCACCAGGGAGACTACTTCCGCACGCTCGCTGACTACCGACGCTTCATGATGAAACAAGGGTTCCAAACGGCCACCGCTCCCGACGACGCTTTCGGCGCAATCTGGTGCGCGTGGGGATATGGCCGATCGGTGCAGCCCCAGCAGGTGTACGACACACTTCCGACAGTGAAACGCTTGGGATTTGTGTGGGTCACGCTCGACGACGGTTGGCAGAACAATGTGGGCGATTGGGCGCTGGATCCCAAGAAATTCCCCCACGGAGACGCTGACATTAAAGCCCTGGTTGACCGCATTCACCAGGAAGGATTCAAGGCCCAGCTCTGGTGGTCGCCGCTCAGTGCTGTACCAGACTCGGGACTGCTCCGCGATCATCCCGACTACGAGTTACTGAATCGAGATGGCTCCACGAGAAAGGTTTCCTGGTGGAATTCCTACTATTTATGCCCAGCGGACCGCCGCGTCGTGGAGTACCACAGGGCATTGGTGCGAAAACTTTTGGTGGATTGGGGATTTGACGGGCTGAAGCTCGACGGCCAGCACATGAACGGAGTTCCAGCCTGCTACAACCCAGCTCACCACCACGCACAGTCGGAGGAATCGGTCGAGGCTCTGCCGGATTTCTTCCGCGCAATTTACGAGACCGCACAGGCCGCAAAGCCTGGGACCCTGGTGGAGTTCTGCCCCTGCGGCACGGCGTTCTCCTTTTTCACCATGCCGCACTTCAATATGTCTGTGGCTTCCGACCCGAGAGGCTCCTTTCAAGTTCGTTCCAAGGCGAAAACGCTAAAGGCCCTGATGGGAGACACCATTCCCTTCTTCGGCGATCACGTCGAACTGAGCGATGGCGGCAACGACTTTGCCTCCACTGTGGGCGTGGGAGGCGTTGTGGGAACGCAGTTTGTCATTCCGTCTCTTGTCTCGAAAAGAAGTAGATCCGATCTGACTCCGGCACGGGAGAAGGAATTCGAAAAGTGGCTTCGCATCTATCGGGAAAAGATGTTGTCGAGAGGACAGTATCTTGGACGGCTCTACGACATAGGTTTCGATACGCCGGAGACGCATGCAATCCGCAAGGGCCAGACCATGTACTACGCTTTTTTTGCCAAGCAGTGGAAGGGGCCGGTCGAACTGCGGGGCCTCGAAGACCGCAACTACAGCGTGGTGGACTACGTCACAGGAAAAAGCCTGGGGACGGTGTCAGGACACGGTGCACATCTGCCAGTTGAGTTCGACGGAGATCTGCTTGTGGAAGTGCAGCCACAGTGAGGTAAGGTATGGTGCGTTAACCTCTGCGCAATAGGTGCGAAATAGTGTTTACAAGGGTGCTTTTCTTGGGAGGACGAGCGTGAAATCTTTATCCCTTGTTATGTTATTTGTGTGCGTCACGGGAGCTTTTGGCCATTCCAACTCCTCCTTCTACGTGTCGACGACCGGGGATGATTCGAATCCCGGCATCCAAACGGCGCCTTGGCGCACCGTTCAACATGCCGCAGACACCGTGCGTGCGGGTGGTACCGTCAATGTGCGGGGTGGAGTCTACGAAGAGCTCGTAAGCATCAAGGCATCCGGCAACGCGACTGATGGATACATTACTTTTCGAAGCTATCCCGGCGAGACGGCGGTCCTCGACGCAGAGCATTTCGCTCCGGAGGGCAGAAGCGGCATACTGACCGTTTGTAACAAGAGTTACGTTAGAATCGAGGGCTTTGAAATTCGCAACTTCCGAACCGCCGAACATCGGCTCACTCCATTGGGCATAAGTGTCATGGGGGCCGGCTCCCATATAGAACTGCTGAAGAACAACGTCCATCACATTGAGCAGAATTTTGACGGCCGTGATGCTCCGGGACGAGGTGGCAACGGGTTTGGCATTGCTGTATACGGTACCGACGCCAAGACTCCTATCAGTGAACTGGTTATTGACGGCAATGAGGTGCATCACCTCAAAACCGGTTCGAGCGAGTCGTTGGTAGTGAACGGGAACGTCACGAACTTCCGCATCACGCACAATGTTGTCCACGACAACAACAACATCGGAATCGACGTCATCGGTTTCGAGCGCACGGCACCCGACCCTGCCGTCGACCAGGCTCGCGACGGGGTAGTCAGCGGCAATTTGGTTTACAACATTACATCGCGCGGCAATCCGGCATACCGCAACGATGAATCTTCCGATGGCATTTACGTGGATGGCGGCACCAGGATCCTTATCGAACAGAACGTCATTCATGATGTGGACTTTGGAATCGAGCTGGCGAGTGAGCACAAGGACCGCGCCACGAGCTACGTCACGGCCCGGAATAACCTTATCTATCACTGCCATACCGCGGGTGTTTCCATTGGAGGTTATGCGCCTGAGCGGGGACGCACCGAGCACTGCACGGTGGTGAACAATACGCTCTACGAAAACGATACGTCGGCAACAGGGTCCGGTGAGTTCCAGCTGCAGTGGAACATGGCGGACAATATTGTTGCGAACAACATCGTCTACGCAGGGGCCCACTGCCTTATCACGCTGAACAAATCTCAGATCGACAAAAAACAGCCGCCCGCCGCTATCGATCACAACCTTT
This sequence comes from Acidobacteriaceae bacterium, assembly GCA_003131315.1. Taxonomy (GTDB): domain Bacteria; phylum Acidobacteriota; class Terriglobia; order Terriglobales; family Acidobacteriaceae; genus Acidiflorens. The sequence continues at coordinate 8,654 of PKUV01000060.1, read as the reverse complement.
ATTACTGTGTCTCAGGAGCGAAAGCGAGCACTTGGATAGGAGCCTCCGCCACCGTGACTGGATTCGAAGAATATGTTCAGTCAACGGGGAATGACCGTCATTCCCGTTTTCTGGATCCGCATTTTGTTGACACTGCCACGAAGGACTTCCATCTGCGATCAGACTCTTCCGCGATCGCTGCTGGCACGACTGACGGAGTGCCGGTGGGAGAACTGGATCTTGAAGGCTTGCCGCGAGTCAAATCCGGAAACACGGACATCGGCTGCTACCAAAGAAAATAGGAATAGTCCATGTTGAAATTGGACGTGAATCGCCGCGAATTCCTGAAGATCACCGCTGGAGCCGGTGCCGCCTTGGCCATGCCAACTTCAGGACATACTGCTGTCTCCTCCAAAATGATCGGCATCCAAGTCGGAGCAGTGTCGTTTGTGGATGAAGGTACCGAGAAAGTCCTTGATGTGCTTCAGGAACGTGCCTGCGTGAATACGCTGTTTCTTGCGGTATTCACCTACGGTCGAGGTATCGCCGGAAGACAGATTCCGGGCCAGCCGCTGCCCGATCATGGCAAGCAGGAGTACGATCTCAATTTTCAAGGCGGGAATTTCGCCATCCCTCATCCCCAGTACTACAAGAACACGGTTCTCAAGGACACTCGTGCGCCCGATCACGGAGACCTGGATATCCTGGCCGAAGTGCTCCCTGCAGCTAAAAAGCGGGGCATGAAGGTCATCTGCTGGCTCGAGGACGTGTTTCGTACCGACTTGCCGAACATCGAGAAACTGCAGGAGCGAGATCTGTACGGGCGGAATGCCGAGACGCTGTGCGTCAACAATCCGGACTACCGGAATTTCCTGACCGGTCTGGTCGAGGACTACTCCCGTTCCTATGATATCGACGGAATTATGTGGGGATCTGAGCGGCAGGGTGCGCTTTCGGATGGCTTGGGAGCCACGCATGACGTACCGCCGATCGATCCCGGTAACGTAACTTGCTTCTGCGGGTTTTGTCAGAGCAAAGCGAAAGGGCGCGGTATCAATGTGGAGCGCGCCAGGCAGGGATTTCTGGAGTTGGAAAAATTCGTTCGCTCGGCACGGAGCGGCAAACGCCCCGTGGACGGCTACTACGTTCAATTCTGGCGGCTCCTATTGCGGTATCCCGAACTAGCCGCCTGGGAAATGCTCTGGACTGACAGCCTTCGCGAGACTTACGCCGCAATATACAAAACGGTAAAGACAGCGAAGCCGACGGTGCCGGCGGGTTGGCACATCTGGCACAACAATTCCTTCAATCCGATCTACCGCGCGGAACAGGACCTTCATGAGCTCTCGAATTATTCGGATTTTATAAAGATCGTTATGTACAACAACTGCGGCGGCGAGCGGATGGCGCTGTATGCAGACAATATCGGCTCGACACTTTATGGAGATCTCTCGAAACAGAGCCTGATCGATCTTAACTATGCACTGATGGGATTCAAGGAGCGCAGCTACGATCAGATTCCTCACACAGGGCTTTCAGCTGACTACGTCTACCGCGAGACGAAACGCGCGCTGGAGGGTGTTGCTGGCACGAGGACTTTGATCTGGCCGGGCATTGATATCGATATCCCGACCGAACCCAATAACAGCAAGTGTACGCCGCAAAGCGTTAAGGAAGCAGTCCTGGCGGCTCTCCGCGCTGGCGCGCCAGGTGTGATTCTATCTCGCAAGTATTCCGAGATGCGGCTCGCCGACCTCAGCGGCGCTGGGGACGCGATTCGCGAGTTGAAATTGTAGCCGGCTGACACCGGCTCGCCGCGATTAGTAACGAGAAGTCGGCCTTCATTTAGGAATCCGAATCCAGCAGGTTCCGAGTATGTAGGTTGCCCGATGGGCGTCTCTACGGACCGACGAGGCGAGCAGATCACTTCTGCATTTCGGGTCGCTCGCCCAATACTGGACGTGGGGTTTCAAAGACGCACGATTGCTTAAGGGTCGGTGCGAAGCCTCAACTGAACATTTTCAACTTGCCCAGCACGTCTTCGAGTATCAGGTACTCGTGTCCTTTCAAGGTGTCCCAATCGATTCCCATCTTCTGGAAATGGGGATCCGAACCAATTTCCATATATGTACGATAGTTGCTCAGCTTGAAGAGAGCAGTGTTCACCTCTCGGAATAATGGAGCATGGCCCGCAATCTGTAGATCGTGCAATCTGTTTACCAGATCATGCGCCAACTCGTTCCTATGTTGTCGTAGCCCCTGAATCGCATTCACATCGTCGGAGTCTATGGCTTTCATGAAATCACGGAGATACAGAAGGCATGCTTCGAACTGGTCTTTGTGGCGGGACAGAACATCCTCCTCGTAAGACTTGAACGGCATGCCTACCCCAAAGGTCACGTCTGCATAGAACGCCTTGATGGGGTTGACGATCAGGCTTTTGACCAATTCGAAGGCTACAAATACCAAGCCCACATACGCGAGCGCCTGTGTTATCTCTTCCTCTGTGAGGTTTGCCACCTTGTTCATTTACGGTTCATTATCTTCCATCTGGGTCCCAAACGAACGCGCCGGCTGTGGCTTACTGTCGCGGTAGGGACGACCATCACTGATCGCCCCCCGCACAGATCCGTACGAGCGGAATTACCGCATACGGCTCCTATCTAGGATGAATGGCGTCAAAACGTACTCGGGGATAAGGATGGAGAACATGCGTCATCTCCTTCCGTTCCCTCGCTGCCTTGCGCACACCCGCCAACTCCTGGGACACGCGTATCTCGCTCTGTGTCGAGCACGTGTTGAGTCGATGAGTGTTCTCCTTGATCAACGCCCTTCCCTCCTCACTCTCCGCCGGCGGTTTCCCGCTTTTGTTCGAATGACTCATCGGTACTATGGCGCTGTCCGACTCCTCGGAAACGTGCATGCGAGACGTGCGGCTTTCGCCTTCTCCCGCCGTCCTGTCGACTACGTTCTCTTCAGGCATTTCCGAGGTCTCCCGGTTCTCGTGCATGGAATTTCCAGACGTGCGTGGGGTCTGCGACTACGCAGGGCCGGCCGGCAACTCGCGATAGTGCTGCCGGTCATGTTGCCTTCCGCAGTGGTGACAGCGTTGGCGTCCTGATTGCAAATTTTCGAAGCTCAATACCCAGCCCATCTGTGCCCCTGTTTACGCTTCAGCGCACACCTCGCGATGTTCACTGCAAAACTCGGGGCCGAGTGGANNCCGCACAGATCCGTACGAGCGCGTCTACGCATACGGCTCTTACGAAGGATGAGTGGCGTAGAAGCGTGCATCGGGATAGGGGTGCAGAACGCGGGGGAGGAGGAATCCACCGGTTCAAGACTGGGGTAAAACGTTCCCAACGCATCTGTGCGCGCTGGCTGCGGCGGACCAGAACACTCTGCCATAGCCGGCACACGCGGAGTTTGAAGATGCGCAACTGCATCGTGTTCCCGGGAACTGCGTGGTATTGGTAATATCCCAGCACAACCTTCCGGAGCCATGCACCGACCTCGGCCACCCGAGTCGACGAGTGTTCCGAATCTGCCGATGGATTCGATTTGCAGTTTCGCCAGGGCTGACGCTGCAGCCCTCCAGTGTTGGGCGTCTTGAGTCTCGCCGAGATTGGTGCCCTCGACCTCCAAGGCCAGCCACCCATTCCATTCCGGCCGCGCAGCAAGAATCGGCGGAAGGTATTGCGGGAGAAGTTTCCCCAGCGCAAGCGTGATCGGAAATTCACGGAGATTAGGGTTGCCGACTGCCTTGAACCATACAGCGGGGCCGCTCGTCTCGAACCGAACCAAGCTGAACGACGGGCTTGCATCCAACTGGGAAAAACTTCCCGTCAGATGGAATCCCAGTGGCCCGATTACTTCTTTGATCCATTCCTGCAACTCTCTGAACCAGCCGAGTCTTGCGAAAGGCCCCAGCGCTGCAGCACCCGCATATCTGTCACATTCAGCCAGAGACCGCTGCACTGCGACCTGATCCGCAGGATCGACGAAGGTTCGCTCGGACAACGATGACACATGAACCCACTGAGCACGGGGGCTGGATCTCGCAACGGGCTCGCAGGATTCCATGACTTGGTAGTTGCGTCCGTTGGGAGACCAAGCCGGAACAGCGGCATCCGGGGAGAACAGACAGCCTACTTCATGGCCCCACTCTTTCCTCATCGCAGCAGTCATGTTCTCGGCAAGCCGCTGCCATCGTGGAATTTCGACCGAAGGTAGAAGAAAACCCTCGCCAGCCGGTTTCAAGAGCAGTTCATTCCCACCCTGCCCGAGCACAATGGCGCGATAGGTCTCTCGATCGGACTGTTGTGTCGATTCCATGATCTTGATCCCAGCTCAGACCGCCACGCCCGGTTCGTGCTCTTCGACCAGGTGACATTTCTTCAAGGTCTGGAGAAACTCCCGCACATCGTTCTCCGCAAGGTCCCGGCTCACGTCAAACTCCCGGCTGATCTCATCGGCAATCGCTGATTCGGTGGACCCACTTTTGAGAAGTTCGAGGATTCGCGACCCAACAAAGTTGAGGTTGAACATCTGACCTTGACGGACATCCAGCACTATTGCGCCGTCTTCGTTGTGCGTGCTGCGCACTGTGTCGGAAACTCTGTACATCGGAAGACCCACTTACTTGCCCTGGCAGTTGGGATGTCTGGGGTGCACTCTGACACTCTTGGCCAGTTGAAGCCAGTAAAAGTTGAAAACTTTCGGTAAAGCAACATAGCTGGACACATCTTGCTGTGGGTCAACAAGATGCCTCATGCAGCTCTCAGGCGAAGGCAATCAGTGTGTCCACTCTTCGGCCCTAATCAATGCCGTTGGTGCACGTCACGACATATTCCAGAAGGGGTAAGGTCCGAGTGAGCTTGCAGTTACAACGAGAACTCGATTGGATCTCCACCCACGATTCGAAGCTGTGGAAATATACAGCTTGGAGTACTGATCCGATCTGCGCGAACGTTACAGGGATCTGCCGTGACGAGAAATCTCGGCTCACGCTCTGAATTTCGCTTCAAAGACGCAAGCCGGCGGGAGTCGAACTATTCAGCGTGTTGAACGGGGCGTAAGTTACTGATTCTGTGAACCGCTACAACGGCTTAAAAAGTCCGAGTACCCGATCTAAGACTACCTTTCAGCAGTGGGTCTGAGGTGGGCTGGCTCTTCGAGGATATCAAGCAAAGCACCCGCGCAATAGACTCGATCGCGCTTCGCATCGCCTACCCGTTTGACAATACCCGCGCGTTCCAGCCGTTCGATTGCGCGCTGTGCCGTGGTGAATGCGACCGCCAGTCTCTCAGCGACCCCTTTCGTAGTGATGAAAGGATTTGCTCCCAAGAGTTCGACTACGCGCAACGGATTGTTGGTTGACTCACCGGAGACGCTCTTCTGCCATTGGGTCAGCAGTTGGTTGATGCGGCTGGCTCGACTCAGAGCATCTTCGGACATGCGAGCGACTCCAAGTAAAAAGTACTCCAGCCAGTCGTTCCATGCCCCCCGTTCGCTGATCCCGCGCAAACTGTCATAGTAATCCCGCCGCGATGCTTCAAAGAACGCCGACAAGTACAGCAGCGGTGTCGGGAGGATCTGGCGCTCGATCAGGAACAAGGTTATGAGGAGGCGTCCCACCCGGCCATTGCCGTCGAGGAATGGATGAATGGCTTCGAATTGATAGTGGGCCAGCGCAATGGTCACCAAGGGCGGCAGGTCTGATTCATGCAGAAACTTTTCCCAGGCCGCGAGACAGGGCTCCACCTCTCCTGGAGGGGGCGGGATGTATGAAGCAGTTGCGACAGTGCTGCCGGGCTTACCAATCCAGTTCTGAATGTTTCGAAAACGTCCGGGCATGGCTTGGTGCCCCCTGACGCCCGTCATGAGCTTTTCGTGTAATTGGCGGGTGAGCCTGACGCAAAGAGGAAGCTTCTTGAGACGTGAAATTCCGTGTTCAAGAGCAACCACGTAGTTGCCGACTTCCCGAAGATCTTCGGGGCTGCGATCCACCATTGCTCCTGCCTCGGCGGCGAGCAACTCACCCAGCGTAGCCTGGGTGCCTTCAATCTTGCTCGACAGAACAGCTTCACGCCGTACGAAAGGCCGGATCAAGACATGGGGATTGGGGAGCCGTCCTCCTTCACCTGCCAATCTTCCAACGAGCCGGTCTGCGTCCGATAGGGCGCCAATCAGCCGTGGTGTCCAGTCAAGTTCGGGAGGCAGGGGCGCAGGCACGAAGGCGGAGTAGCTACCTTGCGATACTCTCTTGCCGGGAATGTAAGGAGTCTTGGGCATTGACCCTTTCAGAGTCGAAAATACCGTTCCGTCCTATTTTCACAATCCATGATAATCGACAATAGCGCCGTTGGCTATTTGCGCGGGTGAATACCAGCCGCAATGTGGATGATAATCAGCCGCGCGACAGGAGCGTCTTGCTAGGACCGGAAAGAGGAACTGACGTTGATGGTGGGAGTTCGCGATTGCCAGTCAGGGTCGAAGCTTGTGAAATAGGGGGCTTGCAGTAGGTAGCCTGCGCAAGCATGAATGAGTCAGGACCGCCGTCGCCGATGATTCGGCCGCTCGAAAGAATGAGAACCCTTCCGAATGTGGCGAATGTGGAAAGCCGATGTGAGACGACAATGAGCGTGGATGCACTGAGATTGCGCCGAATGTTCTGGAGAACGAGCGCTTCCGCACCAGGATCAAGACAGGAAGTTGCCTCGTCGAGGATCAGGACCCGAGGTTGCTGCAGTATGGCTCTCGCGAGAGCAAGCCTTTGACGCTGGCCGCCCGAGAGTTGGCAGCCTCCTGGGCCGATCCGTTGACGCAGGCCATCGGGCAGAGTTGCAACAAAAGATGACAGTCCGACATTCCGAATGGCCTCCTGCAAGTCGTAGTCAGTGGCCGCTGGCTGCACAAAGCGAAGGTTGGAGACGAGCGTTCCGTCAAACAAAACCGGGTCGCGGGGCAAGTAGCAGATGTGCTGGCGCAGACTCTCCAAGCGAATGTTCCGGATGTCTTCACCTCCAAGACGGATCGACCCACGAACTGGGTCATAGAGCCGCGCCACCAGTTTTGCGAGCGTGCTTTTGCCGGCCCCGTTTTCGCCGGCCATGGCGACGTGTTCGCCCGGCAGGATCCGAAGAGCGGGGATGTGAAGCATGTCCTTCTGTCTCTGATAGCCAAACTCAACAGCGGCAAAGTCGATCTGTGGTGGATGATCCTTCGAAAGGTGGACGGCAGCAGGGGCATTTGCCACGCTCGGGCACAGTGCAAGGGCAGACTGCACCTGCCGGATGCTGGCGAAGGTTTTCTGCGCTCTCGCGTAGAGGTCGGCGGCGCCACTGAGAGGTTCAAAGAGTTGTGTGACGAATCCGTAGAACGCTACCAAACTCCCGACGCTCAAGGCTCCTGCGACGACCCTCTCGCCACCGTAGCCGATGACCGCGCACATGGCCAGAACAACTGCCAGGGAACTGTATACGGTAAACCAAACACCGGTGGTGAATAGCTCTTGCTGCGATCGGACCGCACGGGCCAAGAGCCGGAAGGCCCTTCGTTCCTGGCGTTTTTCTTGCCCCAATAGTTGTATGGGAATCACCGATGAGACATGCTCCTGCAGGAAACTACTCCATGCGAGTCGATCATCCTGTACTGCGTCGGCATCAGCTGCGAGTCGCCTTCGGAAGTGTTGGCGTGTGATTAGAAAGACTGGAACAAGGGGAACAACAGCCAGCGTCAACACTGGACTGAGCAGGAACATGGTCGCCAGTGTAAAACCGGTCGTCAGGAGCATGCGTAGGATTGCAGGCAGGAGGTCGGACCCGAAATACGCGACTTCTTCGATCGGCTCTTTGAGGGGATACATCACACTGCCTACCGGCGTGTTCTCGTAGTATTCGGCTGAGAGCGTGTCGAGGTGCCGCAGCAGGCTCACTCGTAATGTGAGGCCCATTCTTTGAGCCGCGCTCAACATCAAGTAGTTGCCCAGGCTGGTGAGTGCTATCCTGCCCTGATAACCCAGGAAGATCAGCCCGACCGCCACTAGAAGTAGTCCCACCTTCCTCTGCGGAATGATTTGATCGATCAGCCACTTGAGTACGAGCGGAGTGAGAAGTGCCAGAAGACTCCCGGCGGTGATGCACAGGAAACTGGCCACGTGCCAGTGCAGAAGTGGTCGGATCTGTTTTGACAGCCAGCGGAGTTCGCGCGGGAGCCAAGACGACCAGCCGCTCCGCTCATGCGATAGACAGGACAACAACTCCACCTTAGCGTGAGAGTATGCAGGCGCGCTCCGGTCTGTCCAGAAAATGAGTAACGTGTTCGCCTTTCGATCAACCCGGTGGATTTTCCCGCTAATTGGCAGGGCCCTGCATCACAGCGACTATTCGATTCGTCCGGAAACTCGACAACTCACGCGAGCTTTCTTGCGATCATGACAATTTGCCCGACCACTTCGACATCGTGATGGTTGCGGAACTGTTTCGTACGATGGAAGTGCCGGGAGTAGGGATGGACAACCAGGGTGCCGTTCTCAATGCCGCAGCACGCACACGAATATGCGCCGTCACGCTTGAGAAAAACATACAGTGGCTGTTGCCAGAACGGTTTGGACGTGAAATGGAAGGGTCTCTTTTTGTGACGATTAACGAGGGCTAGGTCTCTGACCGTATAGT
>PKUV01000170.1 GCA_003131315.1 Acidobacteriaceae bacterium | reverse complement strand
CCGAAATCCTGAGCGAAGCGAAGGATCTCGTCGTTAAGTCCTTATTCCGGAATACTTTACCTATAAGTCCTTTAAACCCAAAGACCTGGCGGGAATTTCCTCATAACCCTATGATTCCAATAGATAGGGGGGGAGGGGGGTACCCCCTACCAGTTGGTTAATACATCCGGAGTAATAGGCAGGAATCGACGCAATTGCATCAGGGCATCACCTCAGCGAAGCCCGAGTCTTTCAGCAACCTGCACGGCGCTGCCTTAGCCGGTTTGGCCAGAAATCCGCTTGTGTGGGAAATTTCGTTTGCGATGCTGGGGTGCTCGGACATTCTTCATCACGCGGGCGCGGGGAATCTGATGAGTAACAAGTGGAATTGCGGCGATTTTTGGGGCTAGTTTCCGCGGCCGAGGTGGGGAACGGCGCTAGTCTCTCGCTGGGTTGTGGGGTTTTATCAACACGGGTGACACAAAGGGCACGGGGGAATCCGGGGAGTATCTGGGCAGTAAAAGTGGAGCTTCGCTCCGCTGGACCCTTCGACTTCGCTCAGGGCAGGCTCACGCAGGCGTCCGTCCCTGCGTGAGTTGTTCCTACGCTAGCCGTTCCTGCGTTCGTTCACACTCTCCAATAGTCGGGACGCCACTGCTGGATTGCTTTCTTGATATCGGGGGCGGAGAGTTTCTCGTTCAGGGCTCTTGCGGCCAGCGCGGGGAGTTCGGCGTCGGAGGCGAAGCGCAGGGCGACTAATTGCGATTCGGTAAATTCTGCGATGCGGGGACGAAGGGAAGCGTCGAGTAAGGTCGCCAGGCGCAATCTTTCTTCTAAGCGGATGACGCGGTCTTGCACCTTGAGGGCGTAAAGACGGATTTTGAAGATGGCGGCGATCGCCGCGATCATGACGACGACCAGCCATGCCGAATGCAGCCCTGGTCTTCGGACCAGATGGACGATGGTCACGATCAGCGTGATGGCGAATACGGGGAGGATGAAAAGATGGAAGAGCGGATCGTGACGGGCGTGGTTGGAAAAATTCTGGGGGGCTCGCTCAGCCATGGGGAAAGGCTCCTTTGGTAAGTCGGACTATCATCGCACGTTTCGGGATTGTCGGATTGTGCGATTGATGGGCGAGAGCCGAGCTGCGCTTGGCTGTCCCTACGCGGGCTTATTCGTCTAGGAGGGTGCGGATCTTGCGCGCCAAAGTGCCTAACGGGAAGGGCTTTTGCAGGACAGCGGCAGTGTCATCGACCAGCTCGCTACTCCAGGTGGCGTGGTCGGGATAGCCCGACATGAAGAGCACCTTCATCAGCGGCCGTGGTTGGGTCAGGCGGTGGGCCAATTCACGTCCTCCGACATTGGGCATTACGACGTCGGTCAGCAAGAGGTGAATCGGATGTTTGTAGTCGTCCGCAATCTGGAGGGCTTCGTTACCGTCTGCCGCATGCAGGACGGAGTAGCCGTTTTTCTGAAGGAACTCACGGACGAGATCGCGGATTCCATCCTGGTCTTCCACCAATAGAATGGTCTCGGTTCCACGGGCGGCGGAGGCAAGAGACACTTTTATTTTGGCGACTGGCTCTTCCTCGGCCTCTTCCATCTGCACCTGAGGGAAATATATGTCGAAGGTGGTGCCGTGTCCCAACTCGCTACGAGCCGTGATCCAACCCCCGGTTTGCTTGACTACTCCGTAGACGATGGCCAGGCCCAAGCCGGTTCCTTTGCCGGGTTTCTTGGTGGTGAAAAAGGGTTCAAAAATGTGGGCCTGAATATCGCTGTGCATTCCAGTACCGGTGTCACTCACGGTGAGGATGACGTATTTGCCAGGCGGGACTTGGGCATGGCTTCCGGCATAAGTTTCGTGAAGCTCGACGTTTCTGGTCCCGAGAGTGAGCCGGCCGCCCTGGGGCATGGCATCGCGAGCATTGACGGCAAGATTCAAAATCACTTGTTCCATTTGTCCTGGATCAGCCTTGACGCGATTGGGTGACGCGGCGGACAAGATATTCAACTCGATGTTGGCTGGAATGAGGCGATCCAGCATTTTCGCCACTTCGGTCAGGACGGTATTTAAATCGAGTGCCTTAAGCTGGAGAACTTGCCTGCGGCTAAAGGCCAGGAGTTGCTGGGTGAGGGCCGTGGCACGGGTGACGGCCCGTTCAATTTCAACGGCATCCTTGTGCGCGGGATCGCTCGGAGCAAGCCGGCCACGAAGGCGTTCATTGTGAGCCTGGATGACCATTAGAAGATTGTTGAAGTCGTGGGCTACGCCGCCCGCCAACTGGCCCACGGCTTCCAGCTTCTGCGAGTGGCGGAGCTGTTCTTCCAAACGCTTGTGCTCGGTGATGTTATACAGCACACCCTGCATCAAGAGTCCGCGGTCGCCGGCCGCGTGCAACATGACGCCCTCGTCACGGAACCACAGGACCCTGCCGTCGCGAGCAAACATGCGGTACTCCGCCTGGAACAACTCCTGGGTCTCCTGAAAGCGCTTCTCCGCCGCGATGGCAATCTCACGATCCTCGGAGTGGATGTGGTTCAGCCAATTCAAGGGGTCCGAGAGCCACTCGGCAGGTGAGAAACCAAGAATGGACTCGATTTGAGGGCTCACGTAATGCCAGGGCCCGCCGGCGCCGAGTTCGGCGATATAGGTGATCGCGGGCAAGCGTTCCACGAGCGTTCGATAGCGATCTTCCGCGGCACGAAGCTGGGTCTTGTCTCGATCTCGCTCGATGGCGAGAGCGGCGAGATGGGTCGCGTGGGCAATGAGTTGAAGATGTTGAGCGTCAGGCGTACGCGGCTCGCGATAGTAGATGGCAAAGGTCCCAAGCATGCTGCCGTCCTGCGCTGGGATGGGCGTTGACCAGCAGGCTCGCAGGCCGTGAGGGAGTGCCAGGTGACGATAGTCTGCCCACAATGGGTCGGTTGCAATATCGGAGACGACGACAGGCTGTTTGCGATAAATGGCGGTGCCGCACGATCCCACGCAAGGCCCACTTTTCGCCCCGTCAATGGCTTGACAGTATTGTTGCGGAAGACTGGGGGAAGCCCCATGGCGCAAAGTTACGCCGTCGGCTTCAAGAAGAAGAACGGAGCACAGCATTCCGCAATGATGCTTCTCGATGTCAGCGCACAATGCGTCCAAGACTTTGGGGAGCGGACTCTGGCCCATGATCATGGCCAGCACGCGCTCATCGAGGAGCGCCAGAGCCTGGGAGGTCTCCTGCTGCTCGGTGGTTGACGCTCTTTGAACTCCGGTAGACATGACGACTCGTACCATCTCCATTTTCATTGCCAACAACCATGACCACCAAATTACGGTGGTAACAGCATCAAACGCAAGATGCGGAACGGGATTGAAAGGGGCGTGCGGCGGATCACAGTTTTGTGACTCTCCGCCGGAGTACAATCCCGGACTTGATCGGCCCGATCCAAGGCTGATCTCGGCGGGGAGGCTCTTTGTCGGATCAAATCTTCCGAGCGATGCGCCAAAGCATCATTGACGGCGCGCCTGATATGGCCACGGAATTGGCGCAGCAGGCGTTGGCCAACGGCGTCGATCCGCTCGAAGCGGTGAACCAGGGGTTTGCAGCGGGGATCACGTTCGCCGGCGATCAATTCGGCTGCGGCCAAATGTTCCTGCCCGATTTGCTCGCGTCCGCCGAGGCGATGAAGGCTGCCATCAAGATCCTTGAACCGGAGATGCTGAAGCGCGGCTCGCGGCGTGAGACTCTGGGCAAGATCGTCCTCGGCACCGCCAGAGGCGATATTCACGACATTGGCAAGAACCTGGTGGCCACCATCCTTTCCGCCAGCGGATTCCAGATATTCGATCTGGGAACCAGCGTGACTCCCGAGCAGTTCGTCGCCAAGGCCAAAGAAGTCGATGCCGACATCGTCGGCGTGTCCGCTTTGCTGACGACGACCATGGCCGGGCAGAAGGCGGTGATCGAAGCGCTCGATCGGAATGGTTTGCGGCCACGGGTAAAAGCGATCATTGGCGGCGCCGCGGTCACCTCGAAGTGGGCTGCTGAAATCGGCGCCGACGGCTACTCTCGCAATGCCATCGATGCCCTGGAACTGGCAAAAAATCTGATGAACAGAGTGATGAACAAAGGAACGGCCCAGGCATGAGACCCAGAATTCAACTGCTCAGTCCCGAACTCATCGGCCGCATTCTGCGCGAAGCGTTCGAACTGCTGATGAACCCTGGAGTTCGTGTAGGCTCAGCGCCGGTGGTCGAGCTATTGCGGTCGGCGGGAGTTGAGGTCGGAGTTGCGGCCAGCGACGGAGTGGCACGTATCCCTGAGCCGTTGGTGCGACAGTGCCTGGCATCGGCCCCACGGGACTTCTATCTGTACAACCGCCAGGGAGAGAAAGCCGTTCATTACGGCGGCGACGACGTGCAGTTCGATCCCGGCTCCTGCTGCGTGCAGATGCTCGATCCCGACACGCTGGAAGCGCGGCCGTCCGAGACTCGCGACCTGGTGCGCATCGTCCAAGTCACGGAGACGCTGCCGCAGTTCGCCGCGCAATCGACCGCCGTCGTGTGCAGCGATAGTGATGCGCCCAGCGCTATCGGCGATCTCTACCGCCTGCTCGTAGTCCTGCAGCATTCTGACAAGCCAGTGGTGACCGGATCGTTCTCCGCGGCCGGCCTGCAAGGAATGATCGACTTGCTCGCCGCCGACAGCGGCAGTGCAGACAAGTTGCGCCAGCAACCGCGGGCTGTTTTTGATGTGTGTCCCTCGCCGCCGTTGAACTGGTCGGAGTTCGGATCGCACAACCTGCTCGATCTGGCCCGCGCCGGCGTTCCTGCGGAAATCGTCTCCATGCCACTGGCCGGAGGCACCGCTCCAGTGACGCTGGCAGGTTCGGTGACGCAGCATGCTGCCGAAGTGCTGGCGGGCATCACGCTGCATCAACTCGCGGGACCGGGCTCACCCGTAGTGTGGGGCGGCGCTCCTGCCATCTTCGACATGCGTACCGGAGGCGCGCCCATGGGCGCGGTGGAAACTGCCATGCTGAACATGGCGTGCGCCGAAGTCGGTAAGCATCTGGGCCTGCCGACACACGGCTACCTGGTCGCGACCGATTCGAAATTTGTGGATGCCCAGGCCGGCGCGGAGAGTGGCCGCTCCGCGATGCTGGGAGCGCTGGCAGGCATCAACATGATCTCGGGAGCGGGCATGCTCGAATCTCTCGCCTGCCACAGCGTCGAAAAGCTGGTCATTGATGCCGAGTCGATTGCCTCGGCGCAGCGGCTGGCACGAGGCATTGAAGTCCGCAGCGAGGACGTCCGCGGTGAAACCCTGGCCACCGCCATGTTCGCGCAAACCGGGCTCTCCGGAGAATTTCTCAAGCTGAAGGAAACGCGCGCGCTTTTTCGGCAGGAGCAGTATCTCCCCTCCCCGGTCATCGATCGCAGCGCGCGAGGCTCGGAGCCACCGAGCGACGTCTTCACGCGAGCCCGTGCCCGAGTCGACGAACTGGTGAGCAAGTATCGGAAGCCATCTCTTCCCGAAGACGTGCTGCGGAAGTTTCAGGCAATCGTCGACCGCGAAGCAGACAGAGCAGGCGTGGCCGCAGCCCTTCCCAGAAACTGAGAAAAAGCAGATTTCAAGGTTTCGAAAAACCAAACCTGAAGACCGACTGTTTCCCTCCGGGCGTCGAACCGCATCGCGAAATTCGCCGGACGGTACTGGACGCTACTTTACTTTCCGATGCAGAAGGTGCTGAAGATCAGGTTTAGGATGTCGTCGGTGGTGGTGGCGCCGGTGATTTCGTCGAGGGGGCGGAGGGATGCGTAGAGATCGAGGAGGAGCATCTCGTGGGGGACTCGGGCGGCGACGGCGTTGATCGCGGCGGCGAGCGAGGTTAGGGCGTCGTTGACTAGTTTCTGGTGGCGAACGCTGGTTAGGAAGCCGGTCTCGAGCTGGGTGGAGAAGTCTCCGGCGACGTGTTGGAGGATGGCGGCGCGCAGGGCGGGGATGCCTTCGCCGGTTAGGGCGGAGGTTCGAATTATGGGCGACGTCCGCGTTGCCGAACTGCGCTCGGCTGGACGGCCGAGGGCGGCCGTCCCTACGTGGGCATTGCTGGTTCCGAGCAGATCGGATTTGTTTTCTACTATGATCGCTGGGCGGGCTTCTACCTGGCGGAGTAACTCCTGGTCTTCTTCGTTGAGGGGCTGGGTTTTGTCGATTACTACGAGAACTAAGTCGGCGTCGGCGAGGGCTTCCATTGATTTCTTGATGCCGATGCTTTCGGCTTCGTCGAGGGCGCGGCGGATGCCGGCGGTGTCCACCAGTTCCACGGGAATTCCACCGATGGCTACGGTTTCACTGACCAGGTCGCGAGTGGTGCCGGGCTGGGCGGTGACGATGGCGCGCTCGCGTTCGACCAGGCGATTAAAGAGGCTCGACTTGCCTACATTGGGACGACCTACGATGGCTAGGGTCAGGCCCTGGTGAACGATCTTGCCGTAGGTAAAAGTGGCGGCGAGTTGCATGAGCGGGTTCTTGATTTGAGCGATGCGATCGAGGATGGTGGCATCGGGAGCGACGGAAATGTCGTCCTCGGCGAAGTCGATGCCGGCCTCGAGCAGGGCGATCAGGTCAACTAATTTCTGCTTGATGGGCTTGAGGCGATTGGAGAGCGCGCCTTCCAGTTGCTGGGCGGCGACCTTGGCTTGAAACAGGGTTTGCGAGTCGATGAGGTCGCGGACGGCTTCGGCCTGGGTTAGGTCGAGGCGTCCGTTGAGAAAGGCGCGCATGGTGAATTCGCCGGGCTCGGCGAGACGGGCGCCGCGGGCGAGAGAGAGTTCGACGATGTGGCGCAGGACGACGGGCGAGCCGTGAGCGGAGATTTCGACGATGTCGTCGGTGGTGTAGGAGTGGGGCTTGGCGAAGTAGGTGACGACGACTTCGTCGATGCGGGCGGGCGGGGCCTGAGTTGTGGTGGTGTCGACAGGTGCGGAGCTTCGCTCCGCTGGGACGGGGCGGATCCCCGTCCCCACACTAGCTGTCTCTATATGAGGATCGATTAGATCGCAGCGGACGGCTCGGGCGGGTTCTAGCGGGCGCTTTAGGCGGAGCATGGGCTGGGCTATTGCTCGCGCTTCCGGACCGGCCAGGCGGACTACGCCTATTCCGCCGCGACCGGGCGGGGTGGCGATGGCGACGATGGTGTCATCGAGGTTCATTGAAGGCAGTGGATAGTGATCAGGTCATTGTAGCGACCTGATGCGTTTGCCGGGGGCGCTCGGCGTCATTTATACTAACGGTTTGCCTCACGTTAGTTGATTCAATCAGGAGCAGGGATTTTCGATGCCGAAACGTACATTTCAACCCAACAAGCGCAAGCGCTCGAAGAAGCACGGGTTCCGGACTCGCATGAAGACGAAGAGCGGGGCTGCAGTGCTGTCGCGCCGCCGGGCCAAGGGGCGCAAGCGTGTTTCAGTGGCGCCGGGTTTCCGCGATTAGTTTTCCCACCACGGACAGCAAAGGCCGTCATTTGTGCAGGAATGTGAGCTGATGAGCGCCGACGCTCCGGAGCGGAGTGTAGAGCAGCCCGCAGCGAAGGCGGGAACGAGCTTTCCGCGCGCGGCGCGGCTGCTGAAACACTCCGACTTCGATCGCGTGTACAAGCAGGGACGGCGGCACTTTTCCTCGCACATGACCGTGTTCTATCTGCGGCAGGCGGAGGGCGCTGCGCGCGTCGGGTTCACGGTGGGTCGCGTGCTGGGCGGCGCGGTGGAGCGGAACCGGATCAAGCGGCGGCTGCGCGAAGCAGTGCGGCAGCGGCGTTCGGTGCTGAAGGGCGCGGGCGCGGTGGATGTGGTGATCAATCCGAAGAAGTCGGTGCTGACGCTGGAATTTTCGGTGGTGCTCGAAGAAGTGGGCCGGGCGTTGGATGCGATCGCGAAAAAGCTGGTGGAGAAATGAAGTCTCTCGCGCTGGGGCTGCTGCGAGTTTACAAACGGTGGATTTCGCCAGCGTTCCCGCCGTCGTGCCGGTACGTGCCGACGTGTTCGGAATATGCGATGGAAGCGGTAGAGCGGTATGGCGCGTGGCGCGGCTTGGCGATGGCGGCTTGGCGGGTGTTGCGGTGTCATCCGTTGGCGAAGGGCGGGCTGGATCCGGTGGTGAAAGCTGGCGCGGTTCAGCAGGATGCGGGGAGAGTGGAGTTTCGCGGCTCAGCCCCTAAAGGGGCGTCTGATTTCGAAGAACTTTCGGCATCGCTAAAGCGATGCCCTGATACGAACCTTCCCTACGTATAACTTATAGCGACTGACGAAGAAATGGCGAGCGACTGATTTGGCGGAATTTAAGAATCCTCAACAAGAACCCGGGATGGAGCGCAGGCTGTTGGTGGTGTTTGCGCTGACGTTCCTGGTCATCATGCTTTTCCAGCCGCTCTTGAAGAAGTACGGGCCGCAGCCTCCGGCGAAACCGGAGAGTTCGCAGGCGCCAGTGCAAAATCAGGCGCAACTTCCTTCGCAAACCCCGATGGCGACTGGTGCTGCGGTTGTGAAGGCGCCAGGTGCATCCGGGAAGAAGAACGCGGCATCGGCTCCGCAGCAGGCGGCGAGCGAGTCGGAGACGGTGATTGAAAATGACGTCTACCGGATCGTGTTCACCAATCGCGGCGGGCGGGTCAAGTCGTGGGTACTGAAGAAGTACACCGACGACAAAGGCGGTCCGCTGGAACTGGTGAATGCCGCGGCGGCGGAGAAGTACGGGTATCCGCTGACGTTGTGGACGTATGACGAGACGCTGCGGAACAAGGTGAACTCGGCGCTGTATGTGGCGCCCCCCCTTCCGCAAAGTGCGCGGAAGGATGGGGCACCCGCTCCGGCGGAGATTAAGTTCGCTTATGACGACGGCGACGTCTCGGTCGAGAAGAGCTACAAATTCGATCGCGACACCTATGTGGTCGGGGTGCGGACTTCGGTCGAAGTGAAGGGCGCGCAGGTCACGGCGTTTCCGATGTGGCCGGCCGGGTTCGGCAGCGATATGACCGGTCCGCAGTACGCGTCTGGGCAGATCGTGTACCAGTACGACAGCAAGGTCGAGCGGCTGGCGATCAAGAAGATCAGCGGCGGCGGAACGCTACCGGGACCGTTCCACTGGGCGGGATTGTCGGACCAGTATTTCGCGGCGGTTTTTTTGCCGCAGGATCCGCAGAACGCGGCGATGGTGACGCTGCACAACGCGCTTGAAATTCCGCACAACGCGTCCGATGCGAATAACAAGCAGATGGACAAGGTGGACGTGCTGGGCGCGGCGGTCGGCAGCCTGAAGGGCGCAAGCGATGTCCGGCTGTATGTGGGCCCGAAGGCGCTGTCGGATCTGGAATCGGTGTCGGTGCCGGGGATTACGGGGGCGGAACCGGATCTGCGGGCGATCATCGACTTCGGCTGGCTGGGAATCATCGCGCGGCCGCTGTTTTTGTGGTTGAAGTGGATGCACATCCACATCGTCGCGAACTGGGGTTGGGCGATCCTGCTGCAGACGCTGGTCATCAATCTGGCGTTGCTGCCGCTGCGGCTTACGCAGATGAAGTCGATGCTGAAGATGCAGCGCGTGGCGCCGCAGATCAAAGCGATCCAGGAGAGATACAAGAAGTACAGCTTGCGCGATCCGAAGAAAGCCCCCATGAACGAAGAGATCTCGGCGCTGTATAAGAAGGAAGGCGTGAATCCGGCGGGTGGATGTCTGCCGCTGGTGATCCAGATGCCGTTTCTGTTTGCGTACTACCGGATGCTCAACGTGGCGATGGATCTGCGGCATGCGCCGTGGATGTGGGTGCACGATCTTTCAGCGCCCGATCCGTGGCACATTCTGCCGGTTGCGATCATCGTCACCATGCTGGTAATGCAGCGGATGACACCGCAGGCGGGCATGGATCCGGCGCAGCAGAAAATGATGAACATCATGATGCCGGGCATGCTGGGCATCATGAGCTGGAACCTGCCGGCGGGGTTGGGCTTGTACTGGTCCGCGGGCCAGCTGATCGGGATCGTCCAGCAGGCGGTGATGAATCGCACATCGCTCGGCCGCGAAATGCGCGAGATGATGGAGAAGCGGGCGCGGAAGAAAGAGAAATAAGCTTTTGGCTTTTGGCTGTTAGCTTTTGGCTTTCAGCCGTCAGGAAATCTTGTCTGGCGGGAGCTAGCAGCGGGAAAGATGACGAGGCGGAGGGCAGTCGGACTCCTGAAGACTTAAGAGCTAACAGCTAAGAGCTAAAAGCTGAGAACTTACTATGCCGATTACCGATAAGGTCGTGGCTGCAAAACAGATTGGGGAATTCCTGCAGGCCGTTATTTCGAATGGCGGCTTCAAGCTGAAGTACAGGATCACGGTGGATCCGCCGATCGCGCAGAATCGCGAGTGGGAACATCCGGAAATTCTGGTGGAGTTTGCGGGGCCGGATTCGGGGCTGTTGCTGGAGCGGGGCGGCGAGCTGCTGCGGTCGTTTGAGCTGCTGGCGTCGGAGATCCTGCACCTGCAGGGCAACGAGCACGAGAAGATCTGGTTCGACTGCAAGAATTTCCGGGCGATGCGGATCGACGAGTTGCAACTGGCGGCGCGGGTGGCGGCGGAGCAGGTGCGCCGGACGAGCGAGCCGTACCGGTTCGGACCCATGTCGTCGCGGGAGCGGCGGATCCTGCATCTGGCACTGCGCGAGGAAAAAGATTTGCGCACCGAGAGTGACGGCGAGGGCGGAAGACGGTCGGTGGTGGTGTATCCGGGGAATTACAAGACTGCGGCTCCGGCGAGGCCGGAACGGCGGACGATTTCGTAGTTGCACACTTTGCGCGGCAGTTAGTTTCTCGACACTTGACAGCGCCATAAAATCGCGGTTCGATAAAGCGCTCGCGCGAAAGAATTTTGTTGCAACGTACCGACGCGGCGATTTTTTTATGCTAGTATGCGGTTCGTCTCGTAATAAATTTCAACGACAGCCCGTACTGCAAAACAGAAGCTGCTCTGCAGTAAAAGAAGAACTCATATTTCAAGATCGACTTTTTCCCGGACGAATTACGCCGGCGCTTTCGATATTCTGGTAACCGTTATTCTGGTAAACAATGTCTCTCACCAGTTCGGCCATCATTCCGAATCCCTGGGTGCGCATCCTTGACGCCCTGGAAAAGAAAGTCAACCGGCACTCCTACGACACCTGGTTGAAGCCAACGCGGTACAGCCACGCCAGCAATGGAATTCTGTTCGTGCGCGTTCCGACCGCCGAGTTCCGTCACGTAGGCGACAAATACGCAGATCTGATTGAGGAAGCGGTCGATAATCTCGGGTTGGGATACGAGGATGTGAAATTCGTTACTGCCGAGGACGATCCTTCGAATACGCCGATCCGCCATAACGGCGGGCTATCGGCTCATAGTCCGAGTGCAGGTCCGGGTCCGCAGGCGGCGCCGGGATTGCAACCGGCACAGGGGCGGTTCGACTGGGACAGCGCCGCGCAACTGAATCCGCGCTATACGTTTGACGCATTTGTGATCGGCAGCGGGAACCAGTTCGCACACGCGGCCTGCCAGGCGGTGGCGGAGCGGCCTTCGAAAGCCTACAACCCCCTGTTCCTGTACGGGGGCGTCGGGATGGGCAAGACGCACCTGATGCAGGCCATCGGGCATGAGATCAAGCGCCGGACGCCGCAGGCGGCGATCTGCTACGTGTCGAGCGAGAAGTTCACCAACGAGATGATCAACTCGTTGCGCTACGACAAGATGATCAGCTTCCGGGATAAATTCCGGACGATGGATGTGTTGCTGATTGATGACATCCAGTTTCTGGCGCAGAAAGAGCGGACCCAGGAAGAATTCTTCCACACGTTCAATGCGCTGCACGAGTCGATGAAGCAGATCGTGATCGCGAGCGACCGTCCGCCGAAGGAGTTGGCGGAGTTTGAGGATCGCTTGCGCAGCCGCTTCGAGTGGGGACTGATTGCCGATATTCAGCCGCCCGACCTGGAGACGAAAGTCGCCATTCTGCAAAAAAAGGCGGAGCAGGAACGGGTAACGTTGCCGACGGATGTGGCGTTGTTTATCGCGTCGAACATCCGGTCGAATGTGCGCGAACTGGAAGGCGCGCTGATCCGCCTGGTGGCGCATTCTTCGCTGATTGGGGCGGAAATTACGCTTCCCTACACCCAGCAGGTATTGAAGAATTTCATCGATTCGCAGGCCCGCAAGGTGACGATTGAATCCATTCAGAAGGCGGTAGCGGAGCAATTCGGCCTGCGCCTGGTGGAAATCAAGGCGAAGAATAATTCGCGTTCCATTGTATATCCGCGGCAGATTGCGATGTACCTGGCCAAGCACCTCACGGAAGCTTCCCTGCCTGAAATTGGACGCCAGTTCGGCGGCAAGCACCACACGACGGTCTTGCATTCGGTGGATAAGATTGAAAAGGTTCGCAAGGACGACAAGGATTTGAACAGGTTGCTCAATAAACTGACCGAGCAATTGGGCGCGTAAATGGCGGTTTCCACCGGCTTTTCCACTCTTTAGACCGTTCTTCCTGCCCTCTGGCTGTGGAGTGTTTGTGGAAGTTGTGTGAGACGGGACAGAAACCGGAGAACGGTCCGCGGGTTGCGATGGCCTCCGCTGAGGCGAGAAGCTATTGTTCACATGAAGGGTCGATATGGAAGCAATTGAACCGCAGGGACCTGGACTAGTTTTCCACTTCTCCGAAGCGCCTACGGTTACTACTGGTTTTCTTGCTTTTGTATTTGATATAAGAAGAGAACAGAAGTAGAGTCGGGAGAGCCAATATGCCGGTGGAAGCCGCCCCTGCCGTCGCCACAACGACCATGGAAATTACGGTCAGTAAATTTGAGCTTCTTCGTGAACTGACAGCCACTCAAGGCGTGGTGGAACGCAAGACCACGATTCCCATCCTCTCCAACTATTTATTTGAGGCCGCGGGGGATAAATTATCACTGACGGCAACAGACCTCGACCTCAGCCTGCGCACGTCCTGCAACGCCAAGGTTAAAAAAGAAGGCGCCTGCACAATTCCAGCGCGCAAGCTTTATGACTACGTGAAGCTGCTGCCCGACGCCGACATCACCATCCGATTGCTCGAGAACCACTGGGTCAGTATTCGCTGCGGACGGTCCAACACGAAGATGGTTGGAATGGCGCGGTCGAATTTCCCGAGTCTGCCGGTGTTTCCATCGGCGGGAGTGATCAAAATTCCCGCGGCTGTGCTGCGATCGATGATTGCCAAGACGGGCTTCGCCATTGCCAGCGAAGAGTCGCGCTACACGCTGAATGGGGCGTTGATGGTGCTGAAGCCGGAGTCGATCACCATGGTTGCGACCGATGGCCACCGCTTGGCGCACGTGGAGCGCGCGGGAGAGAAGTTTGAAGGCGTTTCCGGCGAGATGAAGACTCTGATTCCGAAGAAGGCGATGGATGAGTTGAAGTCGCTGCTGGATTCCGATGTCGAGACCATCGACTTCACCAAGGACGAGTCCACGCTGTTCTTCCGCGTTGGTCCGCGTTTGCTGACATCGCGCCAACTTACGGGCCAGTTTCCCAACTACGAGGCCGTGCTGCCGAAGGACGTCACCAAGTCGATCGCGCTTCAGGGCGGTGAACTGGGAGCCGCGATCGCGCGCGTAGCGCAGTTCGCCGATGAGCGGTCGCGCGCCGTGCGACTGCGTCTGGAGAAAGGCGAGTTGAAGCTTTCCGCATCGTCGACCGAGACTGGCGAGTCCGAGGATTCCATCGAAATCGCCTATGACGGTGAGCCGATGGCGATCGGATTCAACGCGCAATACCTGATCGACTTCATCAAAGCGACCGGGTCGTGCGAAGTGAAACTGGAGCTGAAGGATGCCCAGTCTGCGGGGCAGTTGCGTCCAGCGGAAGGCGAGGATTACAAGTACCGGTATATCGTGATGCCGATGAGGATCTGAGCAGAGCCCGACTGCCACCCTGCTGCAACAGCCGACGAGGCGATTACTCTCGCGCCTGACGAGCATGCCAAATGGCGCGAATCGAGACCAAGCCGAGGAGTTTCACCGAGACAATCCTAGCGCTTGTTCTGGCACTCTTATTACCCAGCATCGGTATTCTGTCCGCGAGGCCAGCGGTTGCCTTGCAGGAGAACATTCCTCTACCCCTTCCGTGGGTTGCAGGTCTCCCCGTGTATGACCACATTGTGATTATTGTGGAAGAAAACAAAGATTACGAGCAAATTATAGGCAATAAGAACGCCTCGTATATCAACGACGTTCTGAGGAAAGAGGGAGCGAGCCTCACCAAATTTTATGCCGAGGAGCACCACAGCCAGGGGAACTATTTCTGGCTCTTTTCGGGCAGCAATCAGCACGTCGGATTCATAGACAAAGTCCCGGGCCGCAATCTTGCAACCAGCAATTTGGGAGAGGAGTTGATCCGCGCTGGCCGTTCTTTCAAAGGATATTCCGAAGGTCTGCCGGAGATCGGCTCGCTGGTCACAGAGCACGGTCTTTATGCCCGCAAACACGTTCCGTGGGCCAGCTTCTCCAATGTGCCGCAGGGCAAGACGGTGGCAGATTCGTCGAACCTGCGATTCCCGCAAGACTTTCCGTCCGATTACAATTCGCTGCCTACTGTTTCCTTTGTAACCCCGAATCTTGTCCATGATATGCACAACGGTTCGATTCCGTCAGGCATCCTGGCTGGCGACAAGTGGCTGCGGGAGCACATCGACGGCTACTACAATTGGGCGAAGCAGCACAACAGTCTGCTGATCCTTACTTTCGACGAGAGCAGTCAATCTCCGATGATGGGGGGGGTGACCGATCCGGCGGATAAGGATCCGAAGAAAAGTAATCGCATCGTCACGATTCTTGCTGGGGCTCACATAAAACGTGGTGAATACAGCGAAGGGAAGGGCGTGACGCACGTGAATGTCCTGCGTACTTTGGAGGCTATGTATAAGCTGAATCGATCGGGAAGTCAACAGTGGAACGCCCTAAAAGCTGGCATAGCCGATGATTTCGTGATCAACGATGTCTTCGAATGATAGATCCTCGCTAACGACCTGATGTGCAAGTCTCTGCACCTTTTTCAAAACCGCTCCTGGCATGTGCACCTTGACCAAAAACCACTGAGCATTTACATTGTCGGCCATTCCGGAAAGGGAGGGGAGCGTAATGTTATCCGGCTTTAAGCAGTTTATCTTGCGCGGTAATGTGGTGGATCTGGCGGTTGGCGTGGTGATTGGCGCGGCGTTTGGCACGATCGTCACCGCCCTGGTCAAGGACATTATCAATCCCATTATTGCGCTCGTAGTCGGCAAGCCGGACTTTACGCGGATCTCTTTCACAATCAGAGGCACGCCGTTTCCGATTGGCGATTTCATCACCGCGGTTGTCAGCTTTCTGCTGGTTGCGGGTGCGGTTTATTTCTTTGTCGTGGCCCCGATCAATGCCCTGATCGCGCGGACCCGCAGGGATCCGGTGCCGGCTGATCCGACCACCAAGAAGTGCCCGGAATGCCTGAGCGAGATTCCGATCGATGCGCGCCGGTGCAGCCATTGCTCGCAGCCGGTGATCGGCAAGGCCGCCTAGTCCCTAAACTGGGTCGTCCCTCCGGGACTTGAATCATTTCTTCCACTTTTCCCAGCGCTGAAGCGCTGGGCTAANNTGGGCTAAGCTGGTTCGCCCCTCCGGGGCTGGATTCTCCTGTGCCTTTTCTGCCTTGGCGAAATCCGCCGGATTCCTGTAAAATCAATCTTTCGGCAACAGGCCTGGAAGGATTTCAGAGTTATGGCACGAGTTTGTGATATCTGCGGCAAGGGGCCGCAGTTCGGAAACACCATCAGCCACGCCCACAATGTGAGTAAACGGCGCTGGAACGTCAATCTGCGCCCGGTTCACGCCAAGGTGGGAGCCGCTACCAAACACATTCGCGTCTGCACTTCCTGTCTGCGCAGCGGCAAAGTGGTTAAGGCGTAAGAAGATCAGAGCCCGCTGGGATGTGGAAATCCTGCGGGCCTTTGTCTGCTTGGACAAAGCGGCGCGGACAACGGTGTCCACACGAGCTACTTCACATCTACCAGTTGCACGTCGAAGATCAGGGTTGAGTTGGGCGGGATGACGGTCGAATAACCACCGGCTCCGTAGGCCAGGTCCGGCGGAATGCGCAGCTGGCGCTTGCCACCGACCTTCATGCCGGCGACACCTTCGTCCCAGCCCTTGATGACCTGATTGGCGCCCAGCATGAAATCAAACGGACGGCCGGTACCGACCGAGCTGTCGAACTTCTTGCCGTTGGTGAGCCAGCCGGTGTAATCGACTTTGACGTGCTGTCCGCTCTGCGCGACCGCGCCGGTGCCAACTTTGATGTCCCAGTATTCGAGACCGCTGGCGGTTTTGGTGGGCGCGCCGGTGACCGTGGTGGGCGCGTTGGTGGCTGGCTTCGCCACTGCCTTGTGAGCTGGAGCCGTCTGGGCGACGGCTAGGCTGGCTAGGGCGAGCAGTGTGATGGCAAGGATGATAGTTTTCATAATTCCCCTTTTCTTACGTCTGTAAGCTTTTTCATATCAGCTTCTTCAATTCTGTCTCTTCACGCCAGTTTTTTTCAAGCCAGCGCAATCACATCAATTTCAACCAGGACGTCTTTCGGAAGCCGGGCTACTTCGACGGTGGAGCGCGCCGGCGGCGACTGCTTGAAGTAGCGGCCATAAACTTCGTTCATGGCGGCGAAATCTCCCATGTTCTTGAGGAAGACCGTGCAGCGCAGAACTTTGTCCAGAGTGCTGCCCGAGGCCTGCAAAATGGCGGCGAGGTTCTTGAGCACGCGGTCGGTCTGCGCGCTCACATCGCCGGCAACGATCTGCGAGGTGGCGGGATCGATGGCGATCTGTCCTGAAGTAAAGATCAAGCCCTGGGCTCGAATGGCTTGCGAGTACGGGCCGATGGCTTGCGGGGCCTGCTCGGTGGCGATCGCTTCGCGCATGATTCCTCCAGTGCGTGCTGCGTTTCTGCGGAGATGATGACGAAGAGTGATTAACGCAGATTGCGGCGGTGGAAGTCAACTCGCATGGCTCGGTCAGAAGAGGGAGCTTTGGCGCCGGTTGGGAGTGATTCCGAAATGTTCGTAGGCTAGTTGGGTCGCTACTCGGCCGCGGGGAGTGCGGTTTAGAAAGCCGATCTGGATCAGAAAAGGCTCGTAGATTTCTTCGATGGCGTCGGGCTCCTCGGCTAGCGCGGCGCCCAGCGTATTCAAGCCCACCGGCCCGCCCTGGTACTTCTCGATGATGGTGAGCAGCAGTTTGCGGTCGACTTCGTCGAAGCCGTGACGGTCCACTTCGAGCATGCTGAGTGCAGCCTGGGCGGTGGGCAGATCGATGGATCCGGCGGCACGCACTTGGGCGTAGTCGCGCACGCGGCGCAGCAGGCGGTTGGCGATACGTGGCGTTCCGCGAGAGCGGCTCGCAATTTCGATGGCTCCGGGACGATCGATGCTCACGCCTAGAATCTCGGCGGAACGCTCTACAATGACGCGGAGGTCGTCGTGGTTGTAGAACTCGAGCCGCAGCAGCAGGCCGAAACGGGAGCGCAGGGGCGCGGAGAGCAGTCCCGCACGCGTGGTGGCGCCAATGAAGGTGAAGGGCTTTACGTCCATCGTGTGAGTGCGTGCTGACGGGCCCTGGCCGATTATGATGTCGAGCTTGTAGTCTTCGAGCGCGGAGTAGAGGATCTCTTCGAGCGCGGGTTGCAGGCGGTGCACTTCATCGATGAAAAGCACCTGCCGGTCGCGGAGATTGGTGAGGATCGCAGTCAGGTCGCCCTTGATCTGCAACGTGGGGCCGGAGGTCTGCTGGAAGGCGGTGCCGAGTTCGTTGGCGATGATGTTGGCCAGCGTCGTCTTGCCGAGGCCCGGCGGTCCGTAGAGCAGGACGTGGTCAAGCGCCTCGCCGCGGGACTTTGCCGCCTGGATTGCGATGTCGAGATTCTCTTTGACCTTGTTCTGGCCGATGAATTCCTGGAGGCGCTGCGGGCGGAGCTTGAGCTCGAAGGAGGAATCGTCCTCGACCGGGGCAGCGGAGACGAGGCGGTCTTTCAGATTGGGATTGTCTTTGGCGGCGGACACTGAAGGGGATGGTAGCAGTTCTGAGTTCCGGGTTCTAGGTGTGGGGCGGACACTCTTGTCCGCCGCTTTGGAACCTCTTCGGCGGATGGCGCAGGCCATCGGCTCAACGCCGACCTTTCGCGGACAGGAGTGTCCGCCCCACACAATCTACTGCCCAATCACTCCCAGCCGCACGCCCTTCAGCTTGCCAGAGTCCAACCATGCGACCCTCTGGCCGAACCAGGTTTTGGTGCCGGAGAGCTTGTACTTCTTGGTTGCCGCTGCGAAGTCGCGCGTGTTGAGCAGGTAGGCGACCGGGGACTCGCCAAACTTGCCGAGCCGGTCCGAGAGCCAACCTCCGCCGGAGGGAGCTGCCAGAATCACGGGCTCGCCGGGGAAGTACGCGAGTTTGCCGAAGTCTTTCTGCGTCTCGGTAAGAGGCGCGGCCCAGCCGTAAGCCTTGCGGAACAAGGCAATCGACGCATCAAGGTTGTTGACGCCCAGTACGACGCTCTCGATGCCGGCAACCGGCGCTCCTTTGACGCTGGCCGAAGTCTGGACGCGCCAGTCGCGCGGCGTCTGGTCTTCGATGATGAATGGCAGCGTGGAGCCCGGGGTTCCGGAACCTACGTCGGAGGTCATCCACTCGATGGACATGCCGTCGGGGCGCTTGCGGCTGCCACGCTCGGGAGCCTTGACGAGAATTCCAGCTTTCTTTAGCCGATCCACTTCCTGCAGCAAAACGTTCGTCCCCACCGCCCATGCGCAAGTGACCGCATCGTCGGCCATAAACTTCGCCCAATTGGAGCCCGCAGTCGCGCCCGGCTTTATCGGCGCAATCAGTTCAATGTAAGATGCGTCATCGAAGCCAATGATGGCCATCTGGGTAATGCCGTTGCCGTGGGGACCGCCGAAGTCCGGAGTCATGCCCACATCGGTGAAGGCCTGGCGCAGCGTGTCAAGATTCGATCCGCAGATCGATGCGTGGTCGAGCTCCAGCGTTGTGCTCTTGCTTTCCTGGGTCATCGCGGGCCGGGAGATTAGTAAGAGAACGAGTGTCGCGAAGGATAAGCGGCAACAGATCAGGGAATTCCGCTTGGACATGCGTGCCTCCTTAGGAAGAAGAAAGAGGAATGGTACGCTAGAAACCGGCTGCGGGTGAATTTGTTTTTTGGATTTTGGGCAGCGGTTCGTGGTGGACGGGCAAGGGCGCCCGTCTCTCCACCGAACTCTTCTTCGTCTATTCCTCTTCTTCCTTCACCTCGCCGCGCTCCGCTTTTGCTTTCTCGATAATCTTGTCCTGGAGTTGTTGCGGGACGGTGTCGTAGTGATGCATTTCCATCGAGAAGCTGCCGCGGCCCTGGGTCATCGAAGTGAGATCGGCGCCGTAGGTGAGCATCTCGGCCATGGGCACCTCGGCCTTCACTATCGTGTTGCCGGCTTTGTTATCCATGCCCTGGATGCGCCCACGCCGGCTGTTGAGGTCGCCCATAATGGTGCCGGCGAACTCGTCGGGCACGGTGATCTCTACGGTCATGATCGGTTCGAGCAGCGTGGGCTTGGCGACTTCCATGGCCTTGCGGAAGGCGATGCGGCCCGCCATCTGGAACGAGAGGTCGTTCGAATCCACGTCGTGGTAAGAGCCGTCGTAAAGGATCGCGCGAAAGTTCACGACGGGAAAGCCGGCGAGGTAGCCGCGGGCAGCGGCGTCCTTGATTCCCTTTTCGACGGCGGGAATGAAGTTGCGCGGGATCGCGCCACCAAAGATATCGTTGACAAACTCGAATTCGGCTCCGCGCGGCAGCGGCTCCATCTTGATCTTGCAATCGCCGTACTGGCCGTGGCCGCCGGTCTGCTTCTTGTGGCGTCCCTGAACGTCGGCCTTGCCGCGAATGGTTTCGCGATACGGCACCTTGGGCGCTTTCAGGACCACTTCGGCGTGGTAACGCTTTTTCATCTTCGAGACCACGACTTCGATGTGCTGCTGTCCGGTGCCCGCGATCAGGAATTCCTTGGTCTGCGGGTCGCGGAAGAAGCGCAGCATGGCGTCTTCTTCCATCAGCTTGTGGAGGCCGACGCCGAGCTTGTCTTCGTCAGCGCGGCTCTTCGGCTCGATGGCGAAAGTGATCGCCGGCTCGGGCAACTGCACGAACGGATAGCGGATCGGCGATGACTTATCGCCCAGCGTGTCGCCGGTGAGAGTTTCTCTCAACTTCGCGACCGAGCCGATGTCGCCGGCATGCAGCTCCGGGATCGGAACCGCTTGCTTGCCCTGGATCAGGGAAATGTGAGCGAACTTCTCTTGCGTGTTGCGATTGTAGTTCTGCAGCGATGCGTCGTTCTTGAGCACGCCGGAAAAAACTTTGAAGTAGGAAATGCGGCCGGCGAACGCGTCGGACATGGTCTTGAAGACGTAGACGGAAGCCGGCTCGTTGTCGGTACCTTTGCGTACGGCCGACTCGGCGCTGCCATCGGCAGGCTGGCCGGTGATGGCGTGATGCTCGGTCGCGGCGGGCGTGTAGTCCACGATGAAATCCATCAGTTCGTCGACGCCGATGTTGCCCAGGCCGGAGGTGAAGAGCACGGGAAAAAGCTTGTCTTCGCGGATGGCTTCGTGCAGCGCGGGGACCAGATGCTCCTCGGGGATCGTCCCCGTTTCGAAGAACTCTTCCATCAACGCGTCTTTGCCCTCGGCGATCAGTTCGACAAGCCGCTCGTGAGCTTCCTTAGCGACGCCGGCCATGTCGGCGGGGATCGGGCCTTCCTTGCCCTTGCCGTTTCCGCCCATCTCGTAGGTGTAGGCCTTCATGCGGACCAGATCGACGATGCCAGTGAGACTCTTCTCGCTGCCGATGGGGAGTTGCAGCGGGGTGACGGCGCGGCCGAAGGCGTTGGTGAGCGATTCGAGGACGCGGCTGGCGTCGGCGCGGTCGCGGTCCATGCGGTTGACGACGATCATGCGCGGCAGGTCGATGTCGTTGCAGTATCCCCAGACACGCTGGGTCACGACCTCGACGCCGGCCACGCCATCGACCACGACTAACGCGGCGTCGACCATGGGCAACACCATCTTGGCTTCGTGGACGAACATGTTGAAGCCGGGCGTGTCGAGCAGATTGATCTTGACCTTCGCGTCCGTCTTGCCCCACTCGACAAAAGCGATGCCGGTCGAGATGGACATCTTGCGGGCGATTTCTTCTTCGTCGTAGTCGGTGATGGCGGAGCCGTCGTCCACGTGTCCGAGGCGCGGCGTGGCTCCGGCGGTGTAGAGCATGGCGGACACCAGGGTAGTTTTGCCGGCATGCCCGTGTCCGATAAGGGCAAGGTTACGGAGATTGGCTCCTTCGTACACTTTCACGGGTTGTCTCCTTCCGCAGGCTTACGGGAAGGGTGATACGGCCCGGGATGAGGATGAGTACAGGGTACAGGCCAGCCCAACAACGCCTGCGAAACTTCTGATGCTAACACAGGGGGTTTGGCGGCTCAAGGAAAGCCCACGTAGGCATCGCCGATTACAAAGTGGCGCTCTTCTCCACAATCAGCCTCTTGATCTTCTCCACGAACTCCGCCGTGCCCATGTCTTCCGTCTTCTCTTTCCCGCGGGTGCGGACGTTCACTTTATTTGCCTCGGATTCTTTATCGCCGACCACCAGCAGGAACGGGACTTTCTGCATGGCGTGTTCGCGGATTTTGGCGTTCATCTTTTCGTTGCGGGAATCTACTTCCACGCGCACGCCTGCCGCCCGCAGTTGCGACGCGACTTTCTCCGCGTACTCCGAATGGCGCTCGGCGATTGGGATCATCGCTACCTGCACCGGCGAGAGCCAGACCGGGAACGCTCCGGCGTAGTGTTCGATCAGCACGCCGAAGAAACGCTCGACCGATCCGTAGAGGGCGCGGTGGACCATGAGCGGCTGCTTGCGGGTGCCGTCTTCGGCTACGTATTCGAGTTGGAAGCGCTGCGGCAGGTTGAAGTCGAATTGGACGGTCGAGAGCTGCCACAGACGTCCGATCGCGTCGACCAGTTTCACGTCGATTTTCGGCCCGTAGAACGCAGCTTCACCGGGGATGGTTTTATATTCGATGTTCAGCTTCTTCAGCGCGCTTTCCAGCGAGTGGTTGGCTAGGTTCCACTGGTCTTCGGTGCCGAGGAAACTTTTCTTGTCGTTCGGATCCCAGGTGGAAAGCTCGGTCTGGAACTGGTCGAAGCCGAAGGCCTTCAGCACGGCCAGCGCGAACTCCAGGCAGCCGACGATTTCAGCCTCGATCTGATCCGGAGTGCAGAAGATGTGGGCGTCGTCCTGGGTAAAGCCGCGGACGCGCAGCAGGCCGTGCATCACGCCCGAACGCTCGTAGCGATAGACCGTGCCGAGTTCGCCCAACCGCACCGGCAGGTCGCGATACGACTTCAGCGAATCTTTGTAGATCAGGATGTGGCCCGGGCAGTTCATGGGCTTGAGGCGATATTCGGCGTCGTCGAGTTCCATGGCGTCGAACATGTTCTGCGAGTAGTAGCCCTCGTGGCCCGAGGTGTGGAACAACTGGCGGCGCGCCACGTGCGGCGTGCAGACGAGCGAGTAGCCGCGGCGCAGGTACTCTTCGCGCATCCAGTCTTCCATCTCCTTGCGGATGATGCCGCCCTTCGGATGCCAGAAGATCAGGCCCGGCCCGGCGAGTTCCTGGATCGAAAACAGATCGAGCTGCTTGCCCAGCACGCGATGGTCGCGCTTCTTCGCTTCTTCGATGCCGGTCAGGTAGGCGTCGAGATCCTTCTTCGAAAAAAACGACGTGCCGTAGATGCGTTGCAGTTGGGGATTCTTTTCGTCTCCGAGCCAGTACGCGCCGGCGATGTTGAGCAACTTGAAGGCTTTGATCTTCCCGGTCGAAGGCAGGTGGGGACCGCGGCAGAAATCCTGGAACTTGCCGGTCTTGTAAATCGAAATCTTCTCATCGGGCTTGGTGAACTGCTCGATGAAGTGGCACTTCATGAAGTCGCCTTCGGCCTTGAATTTTTCCAGACCCTCTTTGCGTGGCAGAAATTCGCGGGCGTAGGGCAGGTTCTGCTGGACGAGTTCCTGCATTTTCTTTCCGATTTTTTCGAGATCTTCGGGCGTGAACGCGGTCGGGCGATGAAAGTCGTAGAAGAATCCGTTCTCGGTCGCGGGACCGTGGCCGAGCTTGGTCTCGGGAAAGAGTTCGAGCACGGCCGCGGCGAGCAGGTGCGCGGAGGAATGACGATAGACTTCGAGCGCCTCCGGGTCGCGGTCGGTGAGGATGCGCAGGTCGGTATCGTTGTCGAGCGGCCGGGTGAGGTCGATCAGATCGCCATTCGACTTGGCGGCGAGAGCGGCGTCGGCCAGACGGGGGCTGATGGACTTGGCAACGTCGAGCGCAGTGGTGCCTTTCGGGACTTCCTTGGTGCTGCCGTCGGGGAGCTTTACATGAATGCTGTCAGACATGGATGGGCCTTGTATTCTGCTGAATCTCTTGAGTTTAAAGGAGAGGTGAGGAAGGGTCAAACCCCGACGTGACTGTAGAGCGAGAATTACCCCAAAAACATTGAGACCAACCCTAAGGTTGGTCTCGCGCCCTAATCCCGAAGGACCAGGGGGGATAATTCCAACTAAAGATTAAGCGTTGTAGTGGACCTCTGTCAACCTCAAACTGGCGCTTTCTAGTCATGCTACGATCTTAAGCTACTGATAAAACAGTGGCCAAAGCGAACGTCTATATCGACGGTTTCAACCTCTACTACGGCGCAGCAAGAGGCACGCCGTACAAATGGCTGGATCTTTCACGACTCTG
This sequence comes from Acidobacteriaceae bacterium, assembly GCA_003131315.1. GTDB lineage: Bacteria > Acidobacteriota > Terriglobia > Terriglobales > Acidobacteriaceae > Acidiflorens. The sequence goes on along the minus strand of PKUV01000170.1, from coordinate 86,485 downwards.
TCAAGTAATGCTGCCCGGAGACTCGATCCAGGAAATCAAGTATTTCACCGCCCGCGTCAGTTCGCGCCCGCATGATCCTGATGCCCCAACGCGTCAGCAGATTTATCTGAGAGCGCTACGTACAATCCCAAACCTAAGCATTCACTACGGGCACTTCCTCACGCATTCCTGCCGTATGGTGCTCACTGGGAGCAACCCCGTTTAAAAGGTATGGGTCGACAAGACCGAAGAAAAGGGTTCAGACGTGAATCTCGCTGCCCACCTTCTCAGGGACGCCTACAATCGAAGATTCGATGTCGCGGTTCTCATCACCAACGACTCAGATTTGCTCGAGCCAGTGAGAATCGTTAAGGATGAGTTGCAGTTGCCCGTCGGGATTCTTAATCCTCACCCTGGACGTCATAGCAAGCAACTACAGCAAATCGCGACATTCATCAAGAGAATCAGACAGGCAGACCTTGCTGCCGCGCAGTGCCCCAAAATCGTCTTTGATAGCAAGGGGCCTATCCACAAGCCGGCTACTTGGTGAGCCGATCTGTTGCTCCGTTCTACCAGCCCACCTTCTTCCCCTTATTCTGCTCGTCCAGCCACTGCTTCAGCGGGGCAAAGTATTCAAGCAGCGCTCCGGCGTCGGTCTGGCGCTCGCCGGTTAGGACCTCCAACGCGTCGGGCCAGGGTTTGCTCTGGCCCATGGCTAGCATCTTGTTGAACTTCGCGCCGGCTTCCTTCGAGCCGTAGAACGTGCAGCCGTGCAGCGGGCCTTTGTATCCGGACTCGCGGCAGAGGGCGCGGTAGAACTGGAACTCCAGGATGTGCGCCAGGAAATAGCGGGTGTAGGGCACGTTCGCTGCGACGTGGTATTTCGCTCCCGGATCGAAATCGGCTTCACTGCGCGCCATCGGAGGCGCCACGCCCTGATACTTCCGCCGCAGCTCCCACCAGGATTTGTTGTAGTCCGCAGGTGCGATCTCTCCGGAGAAAACTTTCCAGCGCCACTGGTCGATCATCAGGCCGAAGGGGAGGAAGGCTACGCGATCGAGCGCCTGCTTCAGCAGTTCCGGGATATCGTTGCTTGCCTGCGGCACGTTCTCGAGCAGCCCAACTTTGTGCAGGTATTCGGGCGTGATCGCCAGCGCGATGGCGTCGCCGATCGCCTCGTGGAAGCCGTCATTGGCGCCGTTCTTAAACATGAACGGCTGATCTTTGTAGGCGCGCTGATAGAAGTTGTGTCCGAGTTCGTGGTGGATGGTGACGAAATCGGTGCCGCGGACCTGGATGCACATCTTCACGCGGAGATCGTCCAGGTTGTCGATATCCCATGCGCTGGCGTGGCAGACGACATCGCGGTCGGCGGGCTTGGTGAACAGCGACCGTTCCCAGAAGGTCGGCGGCAGCGGCGCGAAGCCCATCGACGTGAAGAAGCCTTCGCCGTACTTCACCATGCCCTTGGGGTCGAGATTCTTCTTCTTGAGCAGTTCGGTAACATTGACGCCGACGCCGCCTTTGTCCTCCGTCACTCCGAGCAGGTCATAGATATTGCCCCACTCCTGTGCCCAGGGATTGCCGAGCAGATGCGCGGGGATCGGGCCGTCGGGCGGAACGACGGTCGGGCCGTATTTTTCCGCCAGCTTCCAACGCACGAAAGTGTGCAGCGAAAGATAAAGCGGTTTCACCTGGTTCCACAAACGCTCGAGGTCGGCGGAGAATTCCTCGGGCGTCATGTCGTAGCCGGCGCGCCACAGGGCGCCAACGTCCTTGAATCCAATTTCTCGGGCGCCCTGATTGGAGAGATCGACGAATCGGGAGTAGCGCTGGCGCATGGGGGGCGCAATCGCGTGCCATCCCGCCCAGACTTCTTTGAGCGCTTCCGGATCGCGGCTGGTGGACATCAGCTTCTCGATCGCCGTAATGTCCAGACACTCGCCGTTCTTGCGGCAGTACTTGCCCTTACCGTAGTCGCCATCAAGCGATACGCCGATCTCGGTCATCTCGCGCCGCAGGGTGGCATCTTTCGGAGCGGGCGCCGTGAGCGAGAGCTTCAGCAGCATGAATTTTCGCGCCAGCTCCGGCGAAAGCGCGAGGCCGTCAAAACCCTTGGCCTGTTCCACCAACTGAGTCGTGACGGCGGTGACCTCATCAATCGCGTCGGCCGCCATGGCCTGCGTGTCGTCGGTGATGAAATTCTCCTGCACCCAGGAAGCGCGTTGTACCTTGACGCTCAGGTCGGAGAGCTGCGCCTCGGCCTTGTTCATGAACTCCTGTGCTTCGGCGGCGGTGGGGGCGGTGGTTTGAGCGTAGACGGTCATGGCGAGAAATAAGAATACGAGACCTAGGGACTTCATGACACCTCCAGTACGAAGACGAACAAAAGATTATGACCGATGATGGAGGATATTGTCAGCGACGCTGGCCGGAATTCCCGCCCGGACAGCCGAGGGCGGGCGGCTGTCCCTACGTGGTTCTTTGTGCCGAATGCAGAGCTTCGATTGCAGACTTCACCTTGGCCGACACCTCGTCCGTATCGCGCACGGTCAACCCGGCCGTGGAGATCGGTTCGCCTACACGCATCTCCAGCGGCTGGCACTTGATGTGGTAGGTGTTCATCGGCAGCAGGTCGAACGTGTCGACGAGCGCGATCGGCACGATATCGGCCTGTGCCTTGATCGCCAGAAAGAATGCGCCCGGCAGGAGAGGTTGAATCTTTCCATCTCGCCTGCGGCCGCCCTCGGGAAAGATTACCAGCGGCATGCCACTTCGCAGGCTCCTCAGCGCTGACTTGATGGCGCCGATTGAGGCCGCAGGGTTCTGCTGGTTGATGCAGACTTGCCCCGAGCGTGTCAGATGCCAGCCGACGAATGGATACGCGAGCAATTCGCTCTTGAAAATGATGCGGAATTGAAATGGCAAATAGACGTAGAGAATCGGAATGTCGAGCGCCGACGCATGAGTGACCGCATACACTCGGGGCTTGGATGTGTCGATCTTATCCTTATCCATGCCCGTGACTTTCACCGGCGACAGGATCGTCTTCATGACGAGCCACGACCAGAGGCGGGCGAAATTGTGCTGGATGCGCCCGTTGCGGTCGAAGAGCGAGCAGGTCAGCGAGAGCGTGCCTAAAATCAGGGTGTAGGCCCAGATCAGCGGATCGAGAATGAAATACGAGCGCAGGCGGCTGAGCCAGCCATGCCGCTTGACGGGATGAGCAGCCGGCCGCTCGGACCACGTGGGGACAGCCGCCTCCGGCTCTCCGGCGGGACGCAGCTCGGCTCGCTCTTTTTCCGGCTCCGCAGTTGTGGCGATCTTGTTCAAGTTTCCTTGTCTAAACTTTCTCGCGGGCAGAGCCTGGCCTGAGCGAAGTGAGACGGGGCAAGCCCCGTCTCTACACACGATCTTAGATGCGGACGCCGAGCATTCGCATCGCCTCTCCCACAATGTAAATCGAACCGGTAGCGACGACTAGGCCGCTGGGTCCGGCAGGCTTTGGTCCGGCAACCTTGCGCGCTCGGTCCAAGGCCGACGCTACATCCTCGGCTTCTTCAATATCAATGCCCGCCGCCACACGCGCCGCGGCCTGCCGAATCTCATCCGGACTCGCCGAGCGTGGGTTGTTGGCGTGAGTCACGATCACGTGCCCGGCGATCGGGAACAGAATCTCAGTAATTTCCGCCACCGCCTTGTCCCGCATCACGCCAAACACCATCGTGATTTCCCGGCCGTTTCCCGCGTCGCCGCTTCTCGGATTCTGGTAAGCGGCCGAAAGCGTCGACCGCAGCGCCCAGGCTCCAGCCGGATTATGCGCGACATCGAACACATACTCGGGATTGTCTCCCGTGGCCGGCACTACCTGAAAGCGCCCTGGCCAATGCGTTTCGCGGATACCTTGTGCGATCGTCTCCGGCGTGATCTGAACCGTTCCCTGGTTGCGAAGTTCCGCCGCCGCCGCGATCGCCAGCGCCAGATTACGCAGCTGATGGCGCCCCACCAGCGGCGACTCAACCAGGATTCGCGTGCCCATCACTTCAAGCGGATAACGTTGCCACTGACCACTGGCCACTGACCACTGACCACTGATGGGCGGCACATACGGCACCGCATTCACCGCCCGCGCGCCCACATCCAAAATTGTGTTTCCGATCACGTCGTTGGCTTCGGGCAATTGCGGCAGCGTAACCACAATCCCGCCCGGTCGGATGATCCCCGCTTTTTCGCGCGCAATCTCGCCGACAGTTTCGCCCAGATACTTCTGATGATCGAGCGAGATGTCGGTGATGATGCTGAGCCGCGGCTCAACCACGTTGGTCGCATCCAGACGCCCGCCCATGCCGACCTCAAGCACAACCATGTCGGGCCGGCTGCGGGCGAAATACTCAAAGCTCATCGCGGTCAGCGTCTCAAAGAAGCTGGGATGCCACGGCAGATCGCCTTCTCCCACCAGCCGCTCGGCAGTCCGGTCGACCACGTCATGGAGCATCGCGAAATCGTCGTCGCCGATGGGTTTGCCATTGAGGCGAATCCGCTCATTAATGCGAACCAGATGCGGCGAAGTATAGAGCCCCGTCTTCAGCCCCGAAGCCTGCAGGATGGATGCCAGAGTGGCGGCCGTCGAACCCTTGCCGTTGGTGCCCGCGACCAGCACAGTTGGGAAACGATTTTCCGGATGTCCCAGTGCCGCCAGCAGCACGCGAATGTGCGCCAGGTCGAACTTGTAAGACGGCGTCTGCGCCAACTCGTGGCCCAACGCGTACATCTGCGCGACTGCGGTTTCGTAGGACAAGGGCGCGGTTCGCTGTTCGTCGTTCGCTATTCGCGACGGCGGGCACATTCAGGGTAGCAAGTCCGGCCGCCGGTTTCGACTCTCTCTCAGCGGACGGCGGCGGATCGACATCAAAGGGCTCCCCACGCGCTCCAATGAGGGAAAGGATGGGTTTTCGCGAACGGCGAATAGCGAACGACGAACAGCGTTTTGTGCTCGCGACTGCCTTTACGCCGCCTGCACCATGAATTCCAGCGCCCGCGCAATGTACCCCTTCAACTCCTTGCGCGCGACCACGGCATCGAGCATTCCGTGTTCCAGGAGAAACTCGGAGCGCTGGAACCCTGGCGGCAGCTTCTGCCGGATCGTCTGCTCAATTACTCGCGGTCCCGCGAAGCCAATCAGGGCACCGGGTTCGGCGATGTTGAGATCGCCCAACATGGCAAACGATGCGGTCACGCCGCCCGTGGTGGGATCGGTTAAAACCGAAATGTAGGGGACCCGCGCCGCGTCTAAACGCGCCAGCGCGGCGGAGATCTTCGCCAGCTGCATCAGGCTGATCACGCCTTCCATCATGCGTGCGCCGCCCGATGCCGAAACGATGATGATCGGCGTCCGCGTTTCCATCGCCTTCTCAATCGCTCGCGTAATGACCTCGCCAACCACCGCTCCCATGCTCCCGCCGATAAAGGAATATTCCATCGCGCTCACGATCACCGGGCGGCCGCTCAGTTTGCCCTGGGCATTGATGATGGCGTCTTTCAGGCCGGTGTCGGCCTTCGCGTGCTTCAGGCGCGAGGAGTAGGCTTTCAGGTCCACAAACTTCAGCGGGTCGGTGGAGACGAGATTGCTGTCGAAAACGTCGTATCGATTGTCGTCGAGAAGCTGCGCCAGGCGAGTGCGGGCGTCGATGCGAAAGTGTTTGTCGCACTTCGGGCAGACGTTGAGATTGTATTCGAGGTCCTTCTTCCAGATAATCTGGCGGCAGTTGTCACACTTCACCCACAGGCCCTCGGTGCGTACTTTCTTCTCGCCCGAAGTGTCCAACGCACCGGATTGTCGCTTGAACCAAGTCATGGGAAATTTGTAATTTGGTAATTGGTAATTGGTAATTGAAAACCTAAACCACACACCCAAACCGAAGGGATCAAAATTACCAATTACAAATCACAAATTACCAATTCAGTACTCAATTCCTCTCTGCGCCATCACGCCTTTCTCGTAGGCATGCTTTACCTGGCGCATTTCAGTCACGGTATCGGCAAGCTCGACAATTGTCGGATGCGCGTTCCTTCCGGTCAAGATGACGTGCACCATCTCCGGCTTCCGCGCCAGAGACTCCACCACTTTCGCCGGGTCCAGCATACCGTAGCTGATGGCGTAATTGATTTCGTCGAGCACCACCAGGTCCCATTCGCCGGACTGGATCGCTTTCTCGGCCTCGGCCCAGGCCTCCTCCACCATCCGCACATCTTCAGGGTCGGGCTTCTCGGCGCCGACTTTCACGAAGCCGCGTCCCATCTGCTTCAGGATGAACTTGTCGCCGAAAGCTTTGACCGCGTCGAGTTCGCCGTAATGCCACGAGCCCTTCAGAAATTGCAGCATCAGGACGCGCATCCCCTGCCCAACAGCCCGCAGCGCCGTCCCCATGGCCGCAGTAGTCTTCCCCTTGCCCGGACCAGTATTCACGATGATGAGACCACGGCGAAGATCCGACATAAGGCCGAATCTGTAATTGTACGCGGACAGGAATGAGCGTGCTGAGGAATTTGTAATTGGCAATTTGTAATTTGTAATCTTGATTCCGGGGAGTCGCTCGGTTTTCAATTACCAATTACAAATCACAAATTACCAATTCATCCGCGATGCAAAGATACTTAGACTTTGAGGAAGATCCGCCGCAGAACCTTCTTCCACAAAGAAGAAGGCGGACGGTTTTGGTTTCCGTCCGCCTCGCGTCAAACGGGGAAGTATGTCTTCTACGGCATTTCGACGACTCGTTGCAGCTTCGGCTGACCTTCGCCGTTCGCTGCGCCCGGATCCTCGGCGCCCAGCAAGCGCGCTGCGATCCTCAGAGCGTCCATCTCTTTGCGGACCCGCATCAGTTCCTGCTCTTTCATTCGTAGTACGTCGTACGGATTTTTCATATGGGGGAGGGCCTCGCCAACAAATTCAGACTTGTTTCGCCTGTTAACAAATACAGTAAGCCAGTTTCGCGCCCCTGTGAAGCTGCCAGAGGTCCATCGAGGCTGGGGATTGAGTCTCACGAGAATGGGGCTGACTGGCCCCTGCCCCGTTACCATAAAGTTAATGTCCCAAATGATAGGGATGGTTCTTCAGAATGGTGAAAGCACGGTAAAGCTGCTCGACCAGAACCACGCGCGCCAGCTCGTGGGGCAGCGTCATCTTTCCCAGGGACAGCGTAAACCCCGCGTGGCGCCGCGCTTCTTCACTGAAGCCGTCGCTGCCACCAATCGCGAACAGCAGCGGTATCGCGTGTACCTGCTCGCGCTCCAAAAACTCGGCCAGCTCTTCCGATGAAAACTGTTTCCCCCGCGAATCGAGAAGAACCAGCTTGTGCCGCTCTTTGTTCTTCTGCCGCTCGCCGCTCGCCAGCGACAAAATTGCGGCTTCGTCCTTCAATGCCAGGCCCGCAACGTCGGCATAGCGCGAGAGCCGTTTCAAATACTCATCGGTCAGAGCCTCGATCGCCGGCTCTTTCGTCTTCCCGATCCATGCCACTTTGATTTTCACAGCGCGTCCGCCACTCAGGCTTTTCCCGACGCCAGAACCACGTCGGCGCCGAACCGGATCTCATCTCCCACGCGATACCGCTCGATCGCCGCCTTCGCCTCAGCGCGGATCGCCGGCCACTGTTCCGCCCCAACCCGTTCCAGCATCGGACGGAACGGAGCTGCCACTGCGCACGCGTAATCGAAAACTTCTTCCGCGTCTCCCGGCCAAGTCCAGGGCAGATTGCGAGTCGACTCCTCTACATCGTGAAATCCCGAAGCGCTGAGCGCGTCTGAGAGAGAACCCGCGGCCGAGAATCGAAAAGGGTCCGATCCTCCAGGTTGAAGCATGGTTCCACCCACATGCTGGTGCACCATCTTCATCGTGGTTTGCCAATAAGGTTGTTCCATCGAACCCCAAGCGGCAAAGCAGGCGCGAGCTCCGGGCTTCAACACGCGGCGCAGTTCCGCCAGGGCTCGATGGGCATCGCTGAAAAACATCACCCCAAAGCGGCAGGTGGCGAGATCGAAGCGCTGGTCGGCAAACGGCAGCTGGTGCGCGTCGGCCTGCTGGGTCGTGAAGTTTAGGAGTTTCTTGTTCCGGGCTCGCTCGGCGGCAATGTCGAGCAGTTCCGAACTCTGATCCACCGCCGTGACCGAACCCTGGGGACCAACGCGCTGCGCCAGACTGATCCCAGGTTCGCCGGTGCCGCTGGCCAGATCGAGAACGCGCATGTCAGGCAACGGACGCGAGTATTCAACAATAGCTTGTGTGACCGCGTTGCCCAGCGCCGCCGATTTTGCCTTCCACTTTTCTGCGGCCACCAGACGGAAAGAGGAACCCCACAGGGCTGGATTCGAAGCGGACATTTCAGGCCTTCTTTTTTCGCGTTTTCTTGGGCGTCGCGGACGCGATTTTGCCAGTTGTGGGTTTGACGACCGCAGTCCGCCGCGGCTTCGGCTTCGCCAGCAATTCCGCCGGCTCCAGCCGCTTGGCCGACTTCCACAGGCGTTCCAGGTCGTAGAACTGGCGCGCTTTCTCGGAGAAAACATGGACGACGAAGTCCACGTAATCGAGCAGCACCCACTCCGCCTGTTTATAGCCCTCGGAGTGCGTCACGCGGAGGCCCAGTGCCTCCAGCCGCTCGTCCACCGCGTCGGCAATCGCCTGGATTTGCCGAGGATTGGTCCCGCTGCACATCACAAAGTAGTCGGTGAACGCTCCCGAATCTTTTTCCAGTTCGAGAATCGTGACATCGTCGGCTTGTTTGTCTTGGCAGGCGAGGATGGCTTCACTCACTTGCAGTTTGAGGTCGTCCTTTTTCTTCATACGGGCTCATTGATTGTAACCCGCCCCGCAGGCGCTGCCGAGCTTCGCTCGGTTGGACGGACGAGGGCGTCCGTCCCTACGTGTGCTTCCCACGGTACAGTCCGTGCTTCCGTACATAATCTGCCACCCGCGGATCCAGCCATCGTGCCAGCGGCTTGCCCTGCGCTGCCGCCGCCCGAATCGCGGTCGCGGAGACGGTCTGGTGAACTCCCTCAAGCAAGTGCAGCGTGACCCCGGGAAGAACGAGGTCCCCTTTTGCTGGTTGCTTACGAAACGGACGAGTCACCGCCGCCGGAGTCCGCAAATCTTCCGGCAACGACTCGGCCACGTCCCGCAACGAATATCCCGGACGGCTGGCCACGATGAAATCGCATTCCGCCAGAAGCGCGCGCGCCTCGCGCCATTTTGCGAAGTCGCGGAAGGCGTCAATTCCGATCAGAAAAAAAAGGCGGTCCGACTTTTTGAGGGTTTGTTTCAGGCGTCGAACCGTATCGATCGAATAATTCACGCCACCGGACGTAGGGACAGCCGCCCCCGGCTGTCCGGCGGAGCGAACTTTCGCAGCCGTAAATTCTGGCTCCTCCAGCAGCGACGGCACGAATCCCCGTTCGTCCTGCGTTGCGAGCGCCACCATGGCATAACGATGGATGAACGCGGTGAGCGGCTGTTTCTGTTTGTGCGGAGGAACATTCGCCGGCACAAACAGCACCTGCCGCAGAGCGTAGCGGCTGGCGGCCGCCTGGGCCAGTGCCAGGTGTCCGCGATGGATGGGGTCGAAGCTGCCGCCGAAAAAGCCGATATTCATTCCGATATTCCCTACGATGCCCCCGTTAGTTTCGTCGTTTGCCGGTGTGTGTTGCAAGTCTTTGTTCCCTTATCCCCGATTTGTACCAGTGAGTTTTGCGGAAACGGCATCTGAGACTAGGCTGTGGACAAGGCTTTTGCTTCTCTCTCGACGTTGCCCCCAGGTTCTTCTCGGCAGGTGTACCTCTGGCCACTGTGCCGCCAGGAAACTGCGGTGGACTGGCGTAACTCGCTCTGCGCGCGGTCCGCGCATAGCATGAGCCCATGCGAATGAAACTCCCCCTCATCCGCAGCTTGAGCTTGGTCGTAGCTCCGGCGCGCGCTCCTATCCTGCGCTACGGAGTCGCTCTCCTCAGCACCGTCCTGGCGCTGATCCCAACACTGTTTTTCTCCGATATCGCCGAGAGCCGCCTCGTCGTCTTCGCCGTCGCCGTGATGGTCAGTGCCTGGTACGGAGGATGGAAGCCCGGACTCGCCGCCACCTCTTTTGCGCTCACCGTCAGCGCCTACTATTCGCTCAACGGAGAACAGACTCCAGGCGAGTATCGCAAGGCGATCGCGCACCTCGCCTTGTTCTTCGCCGTGGCCCTGCTGATCTGCTGGTTCAACGCCGCCCTCCGGGCTACCCAGGAGAGCCTGCGCCGGTCCGAGAGCAACTTTCGCTCCCTGGTGATGAACGCGCCTTACGGCATCTGCCGCTGCGATGCCATGGGAGTCCTGCAGGACGCAAACCCCGCGCTGGTGGCTATGTTTGGTTATGACAGCGCCGCCGAGCTCACAGGCCGCCATCTGGGAAGCCTGTACGCCGACGCCCAGCAATGGTTCCAAACCGCCGATTATTTTCACGCCCGGAAAGAATTCAACAACCTGACCACCGACTGCGTGCGCAAGGATGGCGCGGCCATCGGGGCGCGCATTTCCGGGCGCTCGATTCCGAACGGCAAAGCCGGAGGCACCTTCGAGATTTTTATGGAAGACGTTACCGAGACCCGCACGCTGGAGCTGCAACTCCGTCAAGCGCAAAAGATGGAAGCGATCGGCCGCCTCGCTGGCGGCATCGCACACGACTTCAACAACCTGCTGATGGTGATCTCCGGCTACTCCGAGTTTCTGCTCGAGCGTCTCGGACCCGATCCCCGGCTGCGGGGGCCGGCGCAGGAAATATCCAATGCCACGCAGCGCGCCACTTCGCTGACCCGGCAATTGCTGGCCTTCAGCCGCAAACAGATGCTTGCCCCCAAGGTGCTCGACCTGAACGAGGTGGTTGCCGAGAACCTGAAAATGCTCACCCGCATGATCGGCGAAGATATCGATCTGGTCATGGTTCCAGGCCCCACGCTCGGCGCCGTCCGCGCCGATCCCGGCCAGATCGACCAGGTCATCATGAACCTTGCCGTCAACGCTCGCGACGCCATGCCGCAAGGCGGCAAGCTGATCATCGAGACCGCCAACGTTACCCTCGACGAAAATTTCACGCGTACTCACAGCCCGCTCACCGCAGGCGACTACGTCATGCTCGCCATCAGCGACACCGGCGTCGGCATGGACAACGAAACCCAGTCGCGCATCTTCGAGCCTTTCTTCACCACCAAGGGTGCCAAGGGCACCGGCCTCGGCCTCTCTACGGTGTACGGCATCGTGAAACAGAGCGGAGGCTTTATCTTCGTCGACAGCCAGCCGCAGCGCGGCACCGCCTTCCGTGCCTATTTCCCGCGAGTCGATGGCCGGGAAGACGTTGCCGCCGCGCAGGACTCCGTCGGCCTTCCCCGCGCCGATCGTGGGCAGGAGACCATCCTCCTCGTCGAAGATGAAATTAATCTCCGCCGTCTCGCCCGCCAGTATCTGGAAACGCAGGGCTACAAGATCCTCGAAGCCGAAGACGGTGCCGCTGCTCTGCAAATCGTAGCCGGCCACCAGGGCGCCATCGACCTCCTGCTCACCGATGTCATTATGCCCGGGATGAATGGCCGCGAATTGGCCGCGCAAATCGCAAAGCTGCTCCCGGACGTCCGGGTACTCTACATGTCGGGTTACACCGAGAATGCCGTTGGTCAAGACGGCACGCTCGATGCCGGCATTAACTTGCTCCAAAAACCATTCAGCCTTCCCGCTCTGAAAGACCGCGTCCGCGAGGTGCTGGATTCCGAGCCCATCCCCCTGGAGGTCGCGATGTCATCCCGCAGCGCCGACTCAAGCGTTCTTGCTGAAAAGAAAATTCCACCGTTCCGAGCTCGCCGTTTCAATCTTCATCTTCCGCTGCACTATCGTCCGCTCGGCGAAAAAAGCTGGCGCCTGGGAACCACCGAGAACATCAGCCGCTCCGGATTGCTATTTCAGGCGCAGGAATTACTTCATCCGAACGCGCAACTGGAAATTAGCCTCGTGCTGCCGCCAGAAATTGCCGGGCTCGCGGCCACCGAAGTCATCTGTCGCGGAGAAGTGGTCCGCTCCGTCGAAGCCCAAGGACAGGGTGTGCCTCCCGCCCTGGCCGCGAAGATTCTCCAATACCACTTCCAGCACAGCGCGCATGTCGGCGAAGCGTGAGAGTGTAGCGCGGACACTCCTGTCCGCGGCAGGCTGCTGAAAAACTCTGATTTTGACTTTGTTTTGAAAGGGCGCGGCTTCAGCCGCGCCGTTAGAACCCGTCACACAAGCGGCTTTAGCCGCTGAGGGTCGACCTTTCTTCACAGCATCCAGTCTTGCCAACGAAGACTTATTCAGATAATCCTTAATCTGCCCCAGGGACTACTGTCCCCGGTGATCAATCCGGGGTTACTTTCGATACCCGGCTCAGCTTGGACAACGCCCTCCGGGGCTGTTACATTGCGGCCAGTACCATTGCATCGCTCAGTGAGGCTAGCCATGTCCCTGGTCGTGAAACTGGAAGACGATCTCGGCGAACGCAGCGAGTGGGTTATGCTGCACGGGGTGGTTCCCGCCGCCAGCCATGCAGATTTCCTGCTGCTCAGCGGCATTGATCCGTTCGGCAAAACCGTGTTCAATCACCTGCAGATGGAAGCCTTTCTCAAGGAATGGGATCGTGCGAAAGAGCGCGTGCGCGATGACAGTCAGTTAGAGGCATGGGAAAAGGTGAAGCACATGGCGGAAACCTGCCGTCACGACCGCGACCTCTATCTCCGCTTCGTCGGCAACTAATCGCTCGCGCATCCCGCGTCTATTACCGGATCACATGGATCCTGACGCCCAATTTCAATTTCTTCCACGATTTGTCGGCCGTGTACACGGGGGCCTTCAGCGCCAGTCCGAGAGCTAAACAGGCCCGGTCTCCCAATGACAACCCGAGTGTGCGGGTTTGGGCAACCAGGCTTCCTGCAATTTTCGCGTGCTCGCCCGTGAAGGGCGCGGCCTCCCGAATGGGGCTGAGAGCATCTTCCCATGCTTCATCAGGGCTGCCGCCCGCGCTTACGAGCTTGGTTTGCACTTCGGCAAGATTGACCGTACTGCAGGTGGCGTTGCTCAACAGTTCCGGAGTCAGCTTGTCCGCCCCTGCCTCATTGTTGAGCAACGCCAGCACCACGGAAGCGTCCAGCACGACCCTACTCACGTTTAGCTGCTTCGCGGCGTTCGGCAATCAGTTCGTCGGCCAGCGACCTTCCGGGTTTTATGTACCGTCGGATGCGCCGCTGAGCTCGCTCGACGCGGCGTTTCAGTGTTGTGATCCGCAATTCGTCATCCTCGATTCGCAGCACCACCTCGTCGCCGGCGTTGATACCCAGCGCCTTGCGAAAAGAAGCGGGGATCACCACTCGGCCGTTTTCATTGACGCGCAGTCGGGCTTCCGTATCCATTGGCACACCTTCAAGAACATGACACTATCATATCATAATGTCATTGTTGATAAAATGTGACAATGCTACCTGTGCGCGGCACGCACCGCCTACTTCTCCGGCAAATTCGCCTTCAGAAACCTCACCACGTTTTCTCCCATGATCATCCGGATCTCCTGCTCGGAATAGCCCGCTTCCAGCATGGCGTCGGTGATTTCGACCAATCCGGTCGTGTCAAACGGAGCCGTGACGGCTCCGTCAAAGTCCGAACCGAGCGCCACATGTTCCACGCCCACCCGATCGGAAACATATCGCATCGCTTTCGCAATCGCCCGCGCATCGGTGCCGCAGGTCGCCGTGTCCCAATACCCGATGCCGATCAAGCCGCCCTTTGCCGCGACCGCTCGAATCTGATCGTCGCTAAGGTTCCGGTTGTTGTCGCATGTACCTTTCACGCCCGTGTGGGAAACGATCAGCGGACGGTTGGCAATCGCCAGCACATCTTCAATCGTTCTTGCCGACGCATGCGCCAAGTCCACAATCATGTGCCGGGCTTCCATTTGCCGCACCCACTCGTGGCCTTTTTCCGTGAGGCCGGTTTTATGAACTCCCGCCGCCGATCCTCCAATATCGTTATCGAAAAAATGGCTGGGCGACATCATCCGGTACCCGGCGCGGTACAGAACGTCGAGATTCTCCAGCTTCCCGTCGAGCGCGTGCGCCCCTTCAATCGAAAGTAGTCCAGCCGTGAGCTTGCCATTGATCCGCCGCCGTTCCAGGTAACTCGATAGATCGGCGGAACTCTCAATCACCACAAAGCCGCCTCGCGAACCGCGCGCGAATTGATGCAGACGCCGCGCCTGATACAAGGCCCGCTCCGTCAGGCTGTTCCAGGTTGCTGGCGGCCAGCGACCCACAATCGCCAGCCAGAAAATGTCATCGTTCTTGTCTTCATTGCTCTCAATGTTCAACCCGTGCGGGCTCTTGGTGGGCAGCGAGAACACTTGCAATGCAACGTTGCCGTCCGCCAGGCGCGGAATGTCCACCTGCCCGTAGATGCTGCGCTCCAGCAGATCCCGGCCCCACAAAAGCGAATCGGCGTGAAGATCGGCGATCGTGAGCTCTTTGTGCAGATTCAGCGCCCGCTCGGATGCCCTGTACGGCGGCATCTTCACCAGCTTGTTCTGCTGCTCGTCCACCAGTCGCGGGATCGTCAAGAAGAACGCGACCACGATGAACATGACCAGCAACGTGATTTGAACCGGCCGTCTGCGCACAAAACCTCCCAGGGTTCGATGTAACACAGCAGTGAACGTGGACTTACCGCGCGTGGATAACTTCAGGCTGCGGAATAGCTCGGGCTTCGTATCAGGGTATCGCTTTAGCGATGCCGAAAACCCTTTCCCCGTCTCTACGGAAAATCAGATGCCCCTTCAGGGGCTGACGTGTCGAATATCGACTTCTTCCACAGCCTGAACCTGGCGTGAAATCACTTCGACAGCGATCCCAGCGCCTCGCGAAACAGCACATCAAAACTCTGAGGACTCTTCCCGCCCCGCGCCGCCAGCAGCGCTTTATCCGCCGCCGCGCGCGGATAGCCCAGATTTACCAGCGCGGAAATAACGTCTTCCTCCACCGGACTCGCCAGCGCCGCGCTCATTTCGGACGCTCCAGCCGGCGCCGCCAGCTTGTCGCGCAGCTCCAGCACCATGCGCTCCGCTGTCTTCTTGCCGATTCCTGGAATGCGAGTGAGCCGCGCCAGGTCGCCTCCGCGAATCGCGCCCACCATCTCGTCGACCGGCATGCCGCTCAGGATCGTGATCGCCAGCTTCGGACCAATCCCGCTGACCGTCAGCAGCTTCTCAAAAAGCTGTTTTTCGGCAAGACGCAAAAATCCGTACAGGCTCAGCGCATCCTCGCGAACGTGCGTGTGAATGTGGAGCGCGACTTCAGCGCCTGCCGCCGGCATCTCCGTGAACGTCGGCACGCTGATCGCAACGTCATAGCCGACCCCGTGCGTTTCCACGATCGCCTGGTTCGGACGCTTCGCCAGCAGCGTTCCGCGAAGATGCGCAATCATCGCGCCTATTGTACGGCAGTCCACGTAGGGACAGCCGCCTTCGGCTGTCCAGGCGCGCGAAGCCCGCCACCGGCTGCTGAAAGAATTCTGATTCACGCATGTTTTTGGGAAGGGCACGACTTCGCAGGCTGCGGGGAAACTCGGGTTTCGTATCAGGGTATCGCTTTAGCTTTAGCGATGCCGTAAGTTCTTCGAAATCAGATGTCCCTTTAGGAGCGTGCGTGAGAACCGGCCTCGCGGACCGGCTGGTGGTAGAGCGAATCCGGAATTCAGCCCCGGCAGGGGCGAACCAGCTTAGCCCAGCGCTTCAGCGCTGGGGAAAAGTGGAAGAAATGATTCAAGTCCCGGAGGGACGACCCAGTTCTCACGAACACTCTTTAGGGGCTGGGCATCGAAGATCGACTTTTTCCGCAGCCTGTTCAGCCGCCGAGGGCGCCCGCCGCGTCGCCGCGCGAATAAAAATACACTTTTCCTTTCCTTTCCACAGGAAGTTTCTCCGCTCCACAGTTTTTACACAGTGCATCCGCAGTTTGCCGTTGCGTTAATTTTCCCGCTCCCGCAAAGTGCTTGCAGTCAAAAGCGTGAGATGTTCTGAATCTGTTCCGACAAGGGTTCAGCGTTGCCGGTGATTTCTCGAGAGTGAATCACCGGGGGAAATTCGGCGCATGTCCAGTGTGCCGGTGCCCGGGCTTTGCGGCCTCCTCAGAAATCCTTCTTCCAAGAGGGATGGAAGCGCTGAATCGTAACCCTGAAGCGCAAGCCTCAGGTGAGCATCGCCGCATGGCACTTTCACGAGTGCCGCTGCGCGATGATCTTTCGCCCAGGCGAAAGACGGCAGTCAGAACGTCCGCGATAACAATGCGGCCCGGGTGGCTGGCCCAGGCCGCATTTGTTTTTTGCAGCCCTCGCCTGGAGTACCCCCGCCCTCTCAGCATGAGCAACGGAAACATGTTGTAGAGCAGAGTTGGATACGAGGCTTTTTCCTCCGCTCTCAACAGAAGATCCTTTTCTTTCACACCTTTCCCACAGCAATCCCGCCCCTGCCATCTTCCCCTCGGCCCCTTCCACCCTCATAATCACTACGGGACTCGTGTGCGCCCCCAATGACTTCGACCTCCTCCGACAACTTCAAAGAGACCCTCAAGCAGCAGGCGGACATCGTCCGCATCGTCGGCGACTACGTCAAGCTGAAGAAGGCTGGGGCGCAGAACTTTTCGGGGCTTTGTCCGTTTCATGCCGAGAAGACGCCTTCGTTTTCGGTGCATGCCACGCGGCAGTTTTATCACTGCTTTGGCTGTGGAGAGTCGGGGGATGTCTTTACATTCATCCAGAAGGTCGAGAACATCACCTTCCCGGAAGCCGTCCGGCTGGTTGCTCAGAAGCTCGGCGTGCCGATGCCCAAGGTCAGCTTCTCCAGCCCGGCGGAGGCTCGCGACGCTCAGGTTCGCATGGCACTGCTGGACGTGCATGTGCGCGCTACCGCGTTTTTCCAGGACTGTCTGCGGCGTCCCGAAGGCGCGAATGCCCGCGAATATCTCAAGGGGCGCGGACTCGATGACGAGATGATCGCCCGCTTTCGCATCGGCTACGCTCCCGACTCCGGCTTCCTGCTCCGCGACGCGCTACGCCGTGAGTTCGACGAGGAACTGCTGCGGGAGAGTGGGCTATTTTCGTGGAAGGAAAGCTCGCAGCCGTCAGCTCGCAGCTCGGAGGGAAAGCAGGTCCTTCGCTCCGCTCAGGATGACAATGCAGTAGAGATCTCCGCCGCGAACGACGAACAGCGAATAGCGAACAGCGAGAGCCCACAGCTCGTAGCTCGCAGCTCGCAGCCCGCCGCCATCTACTCCAAATTCCGCAATCGCGTGATGTTCCCGATCTGTAATGACCAGGGCAAAGTAATTGCCTTCACGGGACGCACGCTTTCTACCGATGAGAAGGCGGGGCCGAAGTATCTGAATTCTCCGGAGACTCCGATTTACTCGAAGTCGCGGGTGCTGTTCAATCTGGACAACGCGAAAGAAGCGATTCGTAAGCTCGAGTATGCCATCCTGGTCGAAGGGCAGATGGATTGCATTTCGGTCTACGCCGCCGGCTTCCACAATGTGATTGCAAGCTCGGGCACGGCGTTCACCGAGCTGCAGGCGAAATTACTGGGGCGATTCTCGAAGAATGTGGTGGTCAATTTCGATCCCGACACGGCCGGGGCCCGCGCTACGGAGCGGACACTCGGGTTGCTGGTCGAAGAAGAATTCAACATTAGGGTTCTCACGCTTGAGACGGGATTCGATCCCGATCTGTTCATCCGGCGCAAAGGCAAGGACGCTTATGGCGCGGCGCTCAAGAACTCGCAGAAATATTTTGACTATCTGATCGACCGTGCGCGCGCAATGTTTCCGGCGCGGAACTCGGAGAGCAAGGTCAAGGCCGTTAACCATCTTCTTCCGCACATTCAGCGGGTGCCGAGCCGGATCGTGCGCGATGAACTGGCGCTGGAGATTTCGCAGAAGCTGGGAATTGATTCCGCGGTGCTGCGCCAGGAATTGAAGCATGCAGCCACCACGCGCTCCGCGACCCAGGTCAAGGCCACGGCTGAGGCGCAGATCACCGGTGCGGAACGCGTCCTGATCCGGGCGCTGGCTTCGGCTACCGAGATGCAGGCCGGTGGAGCGCGGAGTTCGGCTCGCGAAGGAACGGATGAGGAATTCGATCCGGCCCGGCAGGCGCAATATGCGCTGCAATCGGAGCAGCTGTATGAGGGGCTGGCTTCGCAGTCGTTGCTGGAGGCTTTGCTGGGAGCTGGGACCGAGACAGCGGATGTCATGGCGCTGCCAAAGACGGAAGAAGACCGGCGGCTGTTGGCCTCGATCCTGATGCACGAGGAGGAAGCTCTGACACCCGAGACCGTGGAGGGCGCGGTGCGGGCTTTGCGGAGGATTTATCTGCGGCGGCGGCTGGAGGAAGTGCAGCTCGGATTGCAGCGCCCAGGGCTCCCCCTGGAGGAAAGACAAGCGCTTTTGCAGGAAAAGGTTCGCTTCAAGCGGGCCCTGATGGATCCGGGACTGGGGGAGGCGGCCAGCCGGGCATCCTGACAGCGCTTGGGCAAGCACGGTTCGTATCAGGGTATCGCTTCAGCGATACCGCCAAGTCGTCGAAATCAGATGCCCCTTTAGGGGCTGAGGCGCCCAGGCCGGAGATTGGAGTTTCGCCGCCGGCGCCTTAACTTTGGAACGAAATGGGGTCGAGCGCCATCTAAAGAACTAGCGGAAAAAGAGATACGGGCGGCTGAGGGCAATCGGCAAACAGGCGCAAACTTCGACTTGCGTCGGCTAGAACAGCGGTCGGCGTGCTATACTTCTGAAGCTTGTGTGCCTCGCGCACAACTCCGTACCGACTCCCACCGCTGAATAATTTGGCGTCCGCGAACCGGCGGCGTCTTGAGGATAATCTGGCTTGGCACTTGATGACAAGTACGACGACATAAAAAAGCTGATCGACGCAGGCAAAGAGAAGGGATATCTGACCTATGACCAGGTCAACGACCTTATCCCGCACGATGTGCACTCTCCTGAAGACCTGGAAGATCTGCTAACCACGATCGGGACACAAGGAATCGATGTACTCGAAAGCTCGAAGGGGCCTTCGACCGATCTGGAAAAAAAATTCGAAGAAGTGGAAGAGGGCTCCGAGGACGTCGAACTCGACCTAACCCCCGGCGCCCTGGAAAAAACCAACGATCCCGTCCGCATGTATTTGCGGGAGATGGGCACTGTTCCCTTGCTTACGCGCGAAGGCGAAGTGGAAATCGCCAAACGCATCGAGCGGGGACAAAACCGGGTTCTGAAGGCGCTATCGCGCTCGCCGATTGTGATTCGTGAACTCCTCGCTTTGGGCGAGGACCTCGAGAAGGGCGTCCGCTCGATCAAAGAGCTGGTGACGTTCGACGAAGAGGAAATCACGGAAGAGATCGTCGACAACCGCCTGAAAGAATTCCTCGGCAAGATCAACGCGCTCGACAAGCTTTACAAAAAGGTGGCGCCGCTCCAGGAAAAGCTGGCGGCGGTGAACGTGAAGAAGCGGCCGCGCGACCATCGCCGGTACCGCTTCCACCTGGCGCACGCGATTGTGCGCACGTCGATCGCGGTGCGGAAGCTGGGCTTTACCAACAACGAACGCAAGCGCCTGATTGACCGCGTGAACCGCACGGTTGACGGGATGCGCTCGCTCGACCGTCAGATCCAGAATCTGGAGAAGAGGGCCGAGGCGACGCGCAGCGAAGAACAGCGCAAGGAATATAAGAAGCAGTCGCGCGCGGTCCGCGGAGAGCTCGAAAAGCTCGAAGTGGAAGCGGGCCTGTTGTTCCAGGAGCTCAAGCGCACGCAGCGCGAGATCATCCAGGGCGACATGGACGCCGAGCACGCCAAACGCGAGCTGATCGAAGCGAACTTGCGTCTGGTGGTTTCGATTGCGAAGAAGTACACCAATCGCGGCTTGCAGTTCCTCGACCTGATTCAGGAAGGCAACATCGGCCTGATGAAAGCCGTGGACAAGTTCGAATACCGCCGTGGGTATAAGTTCTCGACTTATGCCACGTGGTGGATTCGGCAGGCAATTACCCGCGCCATCGCGGATCAGGCGCGTACGATTCGTATCCCGGTGCACATGATTGAAACCATCAACAAGCTGATCCGCACTTCGCGGCAGCTGGTGCAGGAACTGGGACGCGAACCAACGTCGGAAGAAATTGCCAAGCGGATGGATATCCCGGTAGCAAAAGTCCGCAAAGTGCTGAAGATTGCGCAGGAGCCGATCTCCCTCGAAACGCCAATCGGCGAAGAGGAAGATTCGCACCTGGGCGACTTCATCGAGGACCGGGCGGTGGTTTCGCCGGCTGAGGCGGTGATCAACGTCAACCTCAAAGACCAGACTTCGCAGGTGCTGCGTACGCTGACACCGCGCGAAGAAAAAGTCATCAAGATGCGCTTCGGGCTCGAAGATGGCTCCGAACACACGCTTGAGGAAGTCGGCCAATCGTTCGCGGTAACACGCGAGCGCATCCGGCAAATTGAGGCCAAGGCGCTGAGAAAGCTGCGCCATCCATCGCGCTCGCGAAAGCTGCGGGCGTTCATGGACGGAGTTCGGGACTAACACCCACCATTGAGACGCGGAAGAGATCGGATAAAGAACTCACGGGCGCGAGTAATCGCGCCCTTTCTTATGGTGCCCATCGTTTCAAGTGCGCGAAGCGTGAGGCAAGGCCGGCTGTTAAAGAGCAGGGCAACGCGGTATCGAACTCGGTTGACTGAAAACATGCACAGCCTAACGCTCGGCGGTGCCCTGCTCAATAGTGTCGACTGTCAGACCGTAGTAGGAACCCGAAATCATTTCTTCGTCCCATATCTTTCGGATGCGATCGTTTCTTAGGTAATAGAGCATGCCGCGGCACCAAGACTGCCAAACCTTCGGATGAATGTAACCTTCCTTAAAGAAGAGGTATTCCTCTGCACAAAGATTAAAGTAGTCCACAAGAATCTTTTTCGGTTCAGCGTCGATCGTTCCATTGGCTGCGAGTATATCTTCGAGCTTGGCATTCATCGTGTCGTAACGACAATTGAAGTTTGTGAACAGCTCGTTGAAGAGTCTCAATTCATCGAGCTTTTGTTTCTGCACGAAATAACAAGATGAGAGAGCGGTACCGAGAGTGGTGGCTATCAGGCTTCCGCGATCTGTTGCACCTGACTTGACAACGACCGCGATTGCGGCCACCACGACGGCAAATGCAAGCCACCAGTAGTTTTGGAATACGAACCGTTTGGACATCTCGTCATCCGCTCCTTGCGCTATAGCTCCCCGTTGGCCCGACTCGCCCATACTGCCATCGCAGATGGACTGCCGCAAGTCGTGTTCTTGCGGCAGCGTCGGCCGTTCTTGAGCAGAAGGCGGTTTCTGTCACGGGAAGAGCCTCACCAAGAAGTTGGCTTAGTGATAAATCCCCCGGACCCATCGGGAATGCTGGCTGGGAGTTGCGCGTGCTTAAGCAGGTTCAGCGGCAGGTCACGGTCTTTGTCGGCGGCAGCGCGCAATTCGACTGCCGCACCTCGAATCGGATTGCGACTCGGAACGTAGACAGTCACGATTTTGGCGGGGAATCTAGTTTTCACCATGTTTACTGCGGGAACCAAGTCTGAATCTCCGCTTACCAAAATCAAGTGATCGCATAGATCCTGATACGCGTCATCCAGCATCGAAACTGCAATATTGACATCCGTTCTTTTTTCCTCGGGGATTTTGAAAAAACGATCTTTCTCTCGCACTGAGCATGAGGCGGGCAGGACCTGGCACTTCACGGTTTTGTTCTTATATCGTCCGAGAACCACATTCACGAGCGGCCGCGTTGCGATGGCCTTAAGGTAGGCGAGTTGATCGCTGCTTTTTCCATCCGACGAATGGGCAGTGAAGTATCTGATTTTGTGGATGGTGTCGTGTGGCCGCAGGAGCGTGAACAGGCGCTCGATATCGAGCCACTTGTCTTTCGAAAACTTGAGGACGCCGTAGTAGAGGTTGAATCCGTCGATATAAACAATCACCCGCGAAGCGCGCGGAAGTGTAGCCATAAAAGTCAAAGGGCAATCCTATAGATTGCCCAAACCGGCTATTGCCGGGGAGTCGTTACTACCTTCTTGAGATTACACCATGCGAAGGATTGATGCAATTTCCGAAGCGAACAACTCGTTACTTGTCAGCGAAATAGCAAGTCCCTTATTTTCAATAATAATGCAGGGTCCCTCAGGCCGGAGTCACCCTCGCCGAAATGGATTCCGAATCCGGACGCTGCCATACAACCGCCCATGTTCGAAGTCCTCGGAGACGATCTCCTCCAGACCGTAGTGTTCGGCGTAGGCCCACAGATGAGCGTCGAACCATGAAAGCTGGTAGGCAGCGGCACCCTGCAGCGCCGTGCGCACCAAGGCCGCGTTCGGGAAGAGTACTGGAAATTGGGCCATCAACTCCTCGGTCTCACGGCGAGCTTCGTCAGGCGCAAGCAGCGACCTGGAACCGGCGCGAACGCGCGTTACCACTGCAACAAATTCCAGCAGTGCCTGATGTGGAATGCGGACTGCGTCCTCGGTCAGGCCTTTGCGCAAAAGGTCGCCTGCCGCGGCCTGTTTCTCGGGAAAGCGCGCATCGAAACGGTAGACCAGAATGTTCGTGTCAACGAGATAGGCCACGCTCGTAGAGCTCCTCGCGGGTCCAACCCCGGGTTTGAGAACCGGCAACCGGCCGCCTCTTGCCGGACCCCTGCCGCTTGCGCTGCCGGGCCGTCGCCTGGTCGAAAAGCTGGAGCCGCTCTTTTACTGTTGCGGGCTCGGCCGCTTCCGCCGCGCCCCGCTTGACCACACGAATCGCCAAGCC
This sequence comes from Acidobacteriaceae bacterium, assembly GCA_003131315.1. Taxonomy (GTDB): domain Bacteria; phylum Acidobacteriota; class Terriglobia; order Terriglobales; family Acidobacteriaceae; genus Acidiflorens. The sequence goes on along the minus strand of PKUV01000170.1, from coordinate 63,585 downwards.
GGCAGGCAGCCAGTCCAGATTGTCCCCCGGACGAATCTTGTATTGGTCGGCGATCGCCTTCGGCAGCGTGAGCTGGAGTTTGCTCGTAACTTTAGCCATGACCAGAAGTATAGCAAGGATTCTGTCCTTGTTCAATCCTTGTCTAAGATCACACCGGGAACTTCACGTGGAACATTCGCCACGCAACCTCTCACCCGCCGCACCGCCTGCTAGAATCGACCTATCACATGGAAGCCGCTCGCATCCGCAATTTTGCGATCATTGCGCATATTGATCACGGGAAATCCACGCTGGCCGACCGGCTGCTGGAGCTTACCGGGTCGCTCGCCATGCGCGAGATGCAGGAGCAGGTTCTGGACTCGATGGACCTGGAGCGCGAGCGCGGCATTACGATCAAGGCTCATGCCGTCCGCATGATGTATCCCGCGCAGGATGGACAGACTTACCAGCTCAACTTGATCGACACTCCGGGGCATGTGGATTTTTCCTACGAGGTCTCGCGCTCGCTGGCCGCGTGTGAAGGCGCGTTGCTGGTGGTGGACGCTTCGCAGGGGGTGGAAGCGCAGACGCTGGCGAACTCTTACCTGGCGATCAATCATGGCCTCGAAATTATCCCGGTAATCAACAAGATCGACTTGCAGAGCGCCGACGTTGAGCGCACCAAGGAGATGATCGAGAGCGCGGTGGGCCTGGACGCGACGGATGCGTTGCTGATCAGCGCGAAAACTGGGCAGGGCGTGCCGGACGTTCTGGAGGCGGTGGTGAAGCGGATTCCGCCGCCGAAGGGCGCACCGGAGCGGCACCTTCAAGCCTTGCTGTTCGATTCGTGGTTCGATCCTTATCGGGGCGTGGTGGTGCTGGCGCGCGTGTTCGAGGGCCGGTTGCGCAAGGGGCAGAAAATCCGGCTGTGGTCGAACGGGCACGTTTTTCAGGTGGAAACTCTGGGCGTGCTCACGCCGAAACCGGTGGAGATCGACGAATTGGTGGCGGGCGAAGTTGGATTCATCATCGCGAATATCAAGAACGTCGCGGACACGAAGATCGGCGACACCATCACAGACGACGACCGTCCCGCGATCCAGGCATTGCCGGGGTTTGAGGAAATCAAGCCGATGGTTTTCGCGGGCCTGTACACGGTGGACGCGCACGAACACACGCAGTTGCGCGAGGCGCTGGAAAAATTGCGGCTGAACGATTCGTCATTCTTCTTCGAGCCGGAAAGTTCGGTGGCGCTCGGATTCGGCTTCCGGTGCGGCTTTCTGGGGCTGCTGCACATGGAGATTATCCAGGAACGGCTGGAGCGCGAGTACAATCTCGACCTGATCACGACGGCGCCGGGCGTGCGCTACCAGATCACCAAGACGGACGGAGAGGTGATCGAGGTGGATAATCCTTCGCGCTGGCCCGATGTTAGCGAGATCGCGAAGGTGGAAGAGCCGGTGATTCTCGCGGTGATTTTGACCAACGAGGAATATGTGGGCGGCATTCTGAAACTGGTCGAGGAAAAGCGGGGGAAGCAGAAGAGTTTTGAATATGTCAGCTCATCGCGGGTGATGCTGCAGTATGAGCTGCCGCTGAATGAAATCGTGCTCGATTTTTACGACCGGCTGAAGTCGGTGTCGCGGGGATACGCTTCGCTCGACTATCATCTGTCGGGCAACTGGGTGTCGCCGATGTCCAAGCTCGACATCATGGTCGCGGGCGAGCCGGTCGATGCGTTGTCGACCATCATCCATCGCGACTTTGCTTACGATCGCGGGCGGGCGCTGGCAGCGAAGATGAAAGAACTGATCCCGCGGCAGATGTTCGAGGTGGCGATTCAGGCGGCGATTGGGGCGAAGATCATTGCCCGCGAAACCGTGCCGGCAATCCGCAAGAACGTGATCGCCAAGTGCTACGGCGGCGACATTTCGCGCAAGCGCAAGCTGCTGGAAAAACAGAAGGCAGGCAAGAAGCGGATGAAGCGCATCGGGCGGGTGGATATTCCGCAGGAAGCGTTTCTGGCGGTGCTGAAGGTGGGGGAAGGCAGCAGCTAGGCGGTTGCACGGTTTCCATACGCGGAACCAACGCCCCGAGTGCACAAGAGCCGCGTCAAGCCCCGCGTCTCTACGGGTTACCGGTAGGAGGTTGCATGTCGCGAATCAGGACGATGGTCGCACTACTCGCGTGTTGCGCTACGATGGGGTTCGCCCAAAATAGTGCTGATACTCAATCACCGGTTCAGCCCCCTCGCCTACGGATGATCGGCGTTCCTGGCGAAGTGATGCTTGGACTGGTCGAACGCAAAACGATGCCAGAATACCCCGAAGAGGCCATGAGGAAGGGAATTCAAGGCGACGTGATTTTCAAGATCGACGTCGATGAAACCGGAAAGGTCGTACTGAGTGCGCCTGTCGAAGGCGACCCCTTGCTTGTAGCTGCCAGTGTGGATGCCCTTCGAGACTTCCGCTTCCGCCCGTACCTGCTCAATGGAGCTGCGATCGGAGTCGAGAGCCAATTGGGGTTTCACTTCTCACTGGAGGGGAAAGGCGGCGAAACTAAGGGACGCGTGGACTGCATGTCATCGATTCCCTATCGGCCAGAGTTTCGGACTGGTGTTGTGAACGACAAGGGTGTGTTGGTGCTCGCGCCTCGCAAGGTGTCCGGCGTTGAGCCGCAGTTGCCTCCAGAATTAGCGGGCAAGTCGGGGTCAGTGTATCTGACCATTACCATTGGCGCGGACGGCAAAGTTCAGGATGTCAAGGTTGTCGGTGGCGATGAACCGTTCATTAGTCCTGTCGTTGCTGCCGTGAAGCAGGATGTGTATGAGCCGCAACTGGTTGACGGGAAGCCGTCTGTCACGACGACTCAAGCCAGCTATCACTTTGGGCCCCGGCATTGAATTAGTCCGGCACCGTTTTGGGAGGACGTGAGCCGTTTACATCAGGGGCTAACCGAAGTTCCTCACGGTGATGGCGCTGGTGCCGCGACCGCGTGATTGTTACTGCTGTCGATCCAAGCTTGCTGGTGGAGAGCCGGGCGTCCCCGCCCGTCCCTCCACCGTATGACTCATCACACGCGGTCACGGTACTAGAGGCGAGGCCAAGCTGCGCTCCGCTGGACAGCCGAGGGCGGCTGTCCCTACGTGAGTTTCCCTAGCGTACGCCGGTATGAAGGAGATCGTCGTGCTCGGGAGCCTCCTCGTAGGCATGTTCGCCGTGGATGGATTCATCGAGGCCGATTTCCTCGCTCATCTCGTCGACTTTCACGGTCGTGAACATATCGATGATGCGTAACATCGCGTAGGTAAACACGAACGCCCATACCGACGAGAACGTCACCGCCACGACTTGCTTCAGCAGGAACGTCGGATCGCCGTAGAGCAGTCCGTTTGCTCCGGCGGGATTAAATTGCTTGTTGGCGAAGATTCCCAGCATGACGATGCCGAGGAAACCGCCTACACCGTGGACTCCCCAAACATCCAGCGCATCATCCCAGTGCAGTTTGTTTTTCATCTCGACGGCGTAGTAGCAAACCACTCCAGCAACTAAGCCGATGATGACCGCGGTGGTGGGAGAAACATACCCGGCCGCGGGAGTGACGGTCGCCAGTCCGGCAACCGCTCCCGTCAGCAAGCCGAGGAACTTAGGCTTTTTTTCGTTGAACCATGCCACCAGCAACCAGGCGACGGCCGCAAACGAGGCTGCCAAATCGGTATTAAGAAATGCGGTGGCGGTCACCGAATCGACGCGCATTTCACTGCCCGCGTTAAAGCCGTACCATCCAAACCACAGCAGGCCGGTTCCCAGGGCAACGAGCGGGATGCTGTGGGGGCCGGGATCCGCCCTGCGACGCTTCCCCACGTAGAGCACGGAAGCCAAAGCGGCGATGCCTGCGATGTTGTGCACCACGATGCCGCCCGCAAAATCCAGCACGCCCCATTTCTGCAGCATGCCCCCACCCCAAACCATGTGGACGAAGGGGAAATAGACGAAGGTCAGCCAACCGGTGAGGAACAGCATGTACGCCTTGAAGGTGACCCGGTTGGTGAACGCGCCCGAGATGAGCGCGGGAGTGATGATGGCGAACATCATCTGATACGCAATGAACACAAATGCCGGGATCGTGTCATTCGGCGACGGGGTAGTGAGACCGACCCCGCGCAGAAATGCGTAGTGGAAATTGCCGATGACCCCGTGCCAGTCGCCGCTGAAACACAGTGAATAGCCGTATAAATACCAGATCACCGTCGTCCAGCCCATCGAGACAAAGCTCTGAATCATGATGGCGAGCACGTTCTTGCGCCCGACCAGACCGCCATAAAAAAATGCGAGGCCGGGTGTCATCAGCATGACCAGGCTGGTGCATAGAATCATGAAACCTGTATTACCAGTATCGAGATGCAGCATAAAAAGTTTCTCCAGTGAGAAAAGGTTAAAAGGCTAAGAGTCTGCGGTCCGAATCAAGAAACCGAGTTCTTCCGCAACTTCATAGGCCGGCGAGGCGCGAATGGCCGGACCGGTGCGGAATTCTTCGATGACTAGAAAAGTGAAGACGAGGAACTCGTGTGTGCTGCCGGGCTGGAAGTGAAGAAAACGCCAGCGCTCTCCGGCGGCACGCTGACTCAGACTATGAGGACCTCCAGATCCTCCTTTCTGCAAGAGGGTATGTCTTGGCACGCACTCCCGCCATGAGGCGCGTCACAGTTGGTTGTGACGCAGCTCCGTAGTCGCCGAATAACGGGGACGTGGGAAGGCGACGGGTGTGAGGTGAGTCACCGGCTTGCGGTGCTGTTACTCCGTCTGCCCGACGACCTCGAACTTTCTTGTCTTCTTGTCGGGGAACAAGAACTCGTAGACGTGAAGGGAATCGTACGTGGTCTTGTGCTGGTCTTGTACGAGCTTCGCCTTGTAGTCGCCGAGTGCCAATACTCGGTTAATGACCAGCTCAGACCGCAGTTCATACTTCTTTCCGTCAATAACAACGTTCAATCCTTGAGTGCCGTACTTAATGTCCACGCGGGATGAGCTGACGTGGACGTTGATGGTGTAGTCGGCGGGGTTGGGATCTCCCCCGGCCCAGGCCAACGCCGAGATCAGCAGCAGGATAGCAAGTGTGATCTTCTTCACGATTCCCTCATTTCTGTCTGCGGAGATGCCTCGCAGTATATCGCTGGTGCTGGCGCAGCCTGGGAGGCTTCTGCGGGACGGTTTACGCGAGCGCCAGCCGCTGGGGATGCGGGCTACAGCCTTTCGGATTATGTGCAAATCTCAGATTTCGTGACGAAAGTGCTGATTCGCAAGCGGTTCCGACGATTGCCGTGCAACCGAGAGTTAACCAACTTAGAAACATAGCTTTAGGAAGGCCGAGACGGCGCTGAAATATCCCAACCGGCCGGTCGGTGTGGCTGGATTCCGGGGTCCGTTCTTGTCATCCACAAACTTTTCCACAGGGTAGAGGTCTCCGGGGGTGTCGGGATTTGGCGGAGTTCATTAGGCGGGGCCGGACGCCCGGGAGCGTGTCTCCGGAGACGGGGCAAGCCCGGTCTCTACAAGCGGCGAGGGCGGCTGTCCCTACGCAAGATCAACCCGGCCTACTCGCCGGGTTCGTTGTTGCCTTCGAGCAGGTTCGCGAAGCGCGTGGAATTGTGCAAGAACGCGAGATTGAACTTGCCGATGGGGCCGTTACGCTGCTTGGCGATGATGATTTCGGCACGGCCCTTAAGGTCGGGGTCGTCTTGCTTGTAGAGCTCTTCGCGGAAGATGAACATGACGACGTCGGCGTCCTGCTCGATCGACCCGGATTCGCGCAGATCGGAGAGCTGCGGCCGGTGGTCGCCGCCCCGGCTTTCGGGAGCGCGGCTGAGCTGCGACAACGCGAGGACGGGGACCTGGAGTTCTTTGGCGATGGCTTTCAGTCCGCGCGAGATGGAGGAGACTTCCTGGGTGCGGTTTTCGAAACGCTTGCTGCCGCCGGACATGAGCTGCAGGTAGTCGACGACCAGCAGGTCAAGGCGTCCTTGCGACTGTTTGAGCCGGCGGGCTTTGGCGCGCATTTCGCTCAGGGAAATGCCGGGCGAGTCGTCGATGAACAGGAGGGCGTTGGAGAGTTCCTCCATGGCGCGGACGATTTTTTTCATGTCGTCGCCCCAGAGCGAGCCGGTGCGCATCTTGTGCGCATCGACAATCGCGCGAGAACAGAGCAGCCGTTGCAGCAGCGCCTCGCTAGACATTTCGAGCGAGAAGATGCCGACTACCTTGCCGTCGTCGATGGCGGCGTTCTCGGCGATGTTCATGGCGAGCGCAGTCTTGCCCATGGAAGGCCGCGCCGCGAGAATGACCAGGTCGGCCTTCTGGAAGCCGCTGGTCTTCTCGTCAAGCTCGGTGTAGTGCGTGGCGAGCCCGGTGATGCGCTGCCCGCGTTGCAGCAAAGCGTCCACCGAGCCAAAAGAGTTGCGGACAATCTCCTTGATTCCCTGAAAGCCCTTGCCAATCCGCTTCTCGGAGAGCTGGAAGACGGCGGCTTCCGCGTCGTTGAGAATTTCGTCGGCGGGTTCAGCCTGCTCGCTGGCCTTAGCGATGGCGGCATTGGCCACGTTGATCAGCCCGCGCAGAATAGCCTTGTCGCGGACGATTCGAACGTAATGCTCGATGGAAGGCCGGTCGGGCACGCCGTCAAGCAGCCCGGAAATGTAGCCGACATCGCCGACCGCTTGCAGATCCTTTTTTTGCTCCAGCTCCTCAACCAGCGTAATGATGTCAATAGGCCGCGAAGATTCGGCCAGATCCATCATGCGCGAATAGATGCGCCGGTGCGAGTCGATGGAAAAGTCTTCGGGCTTAAGGTGCTCGGCGGCGTCGTTGAAGGCGTGATTGTCGAGCAGGACAGCGCCCAGGATGGAGCGCTCGGCTTCAATGTTCGCCGGGAGACGGCCGATGGTGGTTTCCAGAGTCGCCACGATGTTTAAGTGAGTGCGTTGCATCGTAACCTTTGTTCCGCCTGTGGAACAAAGGTTCCTCCTGTGGAACAGACGGAAAACGTGGTCCGAAATTGATTTTTTTCGGCACCTGAGATGCGTCGGTTTACCCGACGCTCGCAACGCAGTATGTCACAGGGCGAACAAAAAGCAAATAATTTCTCGGGGGCGGGGAAACACATCGGCCCGGCGCGGCTGGCGCTATTGCTGCATCAGAAGATCATAGACGATATTGTCATAGTCTCGATGCCAGAGCGTGAACGCGTTGGCGGGTGGCCCGCCCTCCGCCGGCACAACCATGCAGGGGGGTGCCCCATCCTTCGCGTGCTTTTCGCGAAGGGTGGGCCGGAGGTCTGATAGCACAATGGGACTTTCGCTTCGCGCCGCCAGACTGCCCCGAGTGTCGCGCGTTTCGAGACGTAGGATGCCGCGAGCGTTCCCACTTCTGCAATCCGACGCCTGACCTTTTTCATCACAAACCACTTGTGAGCCGAATCACAGACTTCCAATCCATCCAGCGCGACAATGGAGATCTGATTGGGGCAGTTTAGAGTTGTGCCGGTCTCGCAAGACGGCCCTCGAAGCTGCCNNCCATTTTCAGCGCTCTTTGACAAGCTAAGTCCTTATTCCGGAATATTTTGCATATAAGTCCTTTAAACTCAAAGATTTTGCGGGATTTTTTGCGTAACTCTATGATTCTAAAAGATCGAGGGGTGAGTTTTTTTCACAACTAGCGGCATGTTGTCAAAGTAGTAAACGTCCAAAGAAAGAGCCCACGAGCCCGCTAGACCCTCAACTCCACCACCGTGGCTCCGCCGCCGCCCTCGTTGATGGGGGGTTCCGTAACGGACTCAACGTGCGGGTGCTTCTGCAGATACTGGCGCAGGGCTTTGCGCAAAATGCCCATGCCGCTGCCGTGGACAATGCGCACCCGCGTCATGCCGGCGAGAAACGCGCGGTCCACGAATTTCTCGACCTCGCTGGTGGCTTCGTCCACGGTGCGGCCGATGACGTTGATTTCGGTGGGCATGTTGAGGTTGCTGATTTCGCTTTGGAGCGAGACGGTGATGCCGCGGGCGCGAGCGGCTTGCACGGGCGAGTCGGAGGCTCGGGCCTGCACTTCGGCAATATCTTCGCGGGCAATGCGCATCTTCATCGAGCCGATCTCGACATCGAAGTGATTGTCGCCAATTTTCTTTTTGACAATGGCGGCGCGGCCCATCGACTTGAGCTTGACGGTATCGCCTTCGGAGACGTGCTTGACCAGGCTGGGCTGGGCGTTTGGGTCACCGCGGTCGGCGCCGGTGGCGTGCGCGACTACGGTGGCATCGAACTGCTCGCGAAATTCGCGGCGCATTTTGGCGATGCGGCGTTCGGCGTCTTTCGATAATTTCTGCGCGGCGGCGCGATCTTGCACGGCGTTTACGGTCTCGCGCGCGTGGTACTCGAAGTCGCGGAAGAGAGCTTCGAGCTTCGTCTCCATCTCGCGAATCTTGGCTTGCTGTTCTTTGCGGCCCTCGTTGGCGAGCTGCGACTTCTCGCGCTCGAGTTCCTGCTCGCGAGCTTTCATGCGGGAGCGCTCATTTTCGAGATCGCGAAGGTCGGCGTGCAGGCGGTCGAGGAAGCGCGCTACATCTTGAGTTTGCGAGCCCAGGCGCGAGCGAGCCGAAGCGATGATTGCGGGATTCAGTCCGAGCCGCTGCGCGATGTTGATTCCGGCGGATGCTCCGGGGACGCCGATCTTCAGCTCATAAGTCGGTTGCAGCGTGGTTTCATCGAAGCCGACCGAGGCGTTGATCACTCCCGCTGTATTCGCGCCATAAACTTTGAGCGAAGTGTGGTGGGTTGAGATCACGATCATGCATCCGGCCTTACGAAAATGCTCGGCGATCGCCACCGCCAGCGCAGCGCCTTCTTCGGGATCGGTAGCAGAGCCGAGTTCGTCGAGCAACACCAGCGAATTCGCGGTGGCAGTGCGCGAGATGAAATCGATATTCGTGACGTGCGCCGAAAACGTCGAGAGATTCTGCTCGATCGATTGATAGTCGCCGATGTCGGCGAGAATGGCGTCGAAGACAGGCATGTCGGCGCGATCCGCGGGAACAGGCATGCCGGACTGCGCCATCAGAGCGAGGAGGCCGAGCGTTTTCAGAGTGACGGTTTTGCCGCCGGTGTTTGGTCCCGTGATCACTAACTGGCGGTGGTCGCCTTCTAGTTCGACGGTGATGGGGACGATCTTCGCGTTCTTTAGTTTTAGATTGCGCTCAAGCAGCGGATGGCGGGCGCGGTGAAGAAGCAGGCGAGCTGCGCTCGCCTCGGACGGACGAGGGCGGCCGTCCCTACACAAGCTCACGGCCACGCAGTTGTAGTCTTCGGCGAAGCGGGCTTTGGCGAACTGGAGTTCTAGTTCGGCTAGGATGTCGGCGGCGGCCAGGATCGCGTCGGCGTTCTCTCCGATTTGGCGCGTCATTTCGAGGAGGACACGATGAACCTCGGCGAGTTCTTCATCCAGCAGGCGGACCAGTTCGTTGTTCTGCTCGATGGTTTCGAGCGGCTCGACGAAGACGGTTTGTCCGCTGGAACTGGCGCCGTGCACTACGCCCTGCACGCGGCGTTTCTGCTCGACTTTGACCGGGATCACGAAACGCTCGCCGCGGATGGTGATCAGTTCGTCCTGCACGGTTCCGCCTTCGGCGAGTTTCCGCAGGTAGCCGCGCAGCGATTCCTGTATCTGACGCTTCTGCTTTTCGATTTCACGGCGAATACGGCTCAGCTCGGGCGAAGCGCGATCGTCGAGCGTGCCGTCGGGCAGGATCTTGTTGTGGAACGAGCGCAGGAAGGCGGTGAAATCCTGGATGCCGGCGGAAAGCGCGGCTACGGTGGTCCACTCGGAGCGCATCGCGGCTGGAGGTTGACGCACGATTTCGCGCCACTCGGCTCCGCGGTCGGCGACGAGGACAACGTCGCGGATCTCGCTGGTTTCAAGAGCGGCTCCGGCAATGCGGGATTTCTCGATCAGCTTCCTGACTTCGGGCAGCCCGGCGAATTCGAAACGTCCGCCGACACGACGATAGTCGCGGATTTCCGTGGTGAGCTGCTGCTGGGTTTCAATCCATGCGCGATCGAGCGAAGGCAGAAGTTCCGCGATGCGACGTTGGCCCAAAGGCGAAGAGGCGTAGCCGGCGAGCAAGTCGCGCAAGGTCTCGAACTCGAGCAGGCGCGAACTAGTGTGGGTGACCGGATTGGGCACGAAGGACATGCGTTTTGATGTTACAACGCAGGGCAAGTTTCCGTGGGGCGATGGTGATCCAATGATGATTCGGGGGCTACGTGCGGTGTAGAATCGACATCGCCGGGTCATTGCGATGTGACTTCCGGCGGATGGCCCCGTAGCTCAATTGGATAGAGCATCAGACTTCGGATCTGAGGGTTGGGGGTTCGACTCCCTCCGGGGTCGCCATTCGAAAAGCCGGTGTGCCATTCCTGCAAACATTCCTCAAGCATTCCTGCAAAAGACAGCTTCAGATCATCGCCAGCACCTGCACTCTGGTCACTTGCCACCGGTCCGGTTTCGCGGTGCAATGGCAGTTGCGGAGCGAATTATGGGACGTGTTTTGGGGTTTGTGGGCACGGTCGTCACGATGGCGATCGGCATGTACATCTACTCATTGCAGGTCAAGACCCTGACTCCGGGTGCTGGGAGCGGCAACCCTGAAGAGGTTACTACCATCACGGGCGTGAAAAATGATCTGATCGGCATCGCTAACGCCGAGCGCGGGTACCTGGCGGCGCAAGGGAAGTATGCTTCGCTGGATGAGCTGACTTCAGGCAACTACATCAGCATCAAGGGCGAGCGCCCTCCCTACATTTACGATGTCGAAATCACTTCCAGCAGCTTTCGGGCGACTGCCACTCGCACTACGAAAGGCGCTCCGGCACAGCTCTGGATTACCGAGACCATGCAGGTTCAAGCTTCGGACTGAGAGTGAGAACTGGGTCGTCCCTCCGGGACTTGAATCATTTCTTCCACTTTTCCCAGCGCTGAAGCGCTGGGCTAAGCTGGTTCGCCCCGCTGGGGCTGAATTGTTCGCAACCGCGCGGGTCATGGTTTTTTCCAGTCAGTCAAGGACATTAGTTCGTCCATGATTTCCTGCAATCTTTGCAGCCGCCGTTCCTGATCGGAAGCTCCGATCATCTTTTTGCCACCTTGAAGGTACAGGCGGTTTGCTTCACTGATTTCCGCGATTTCTTCTCGCAACTTTCCAACGCGCTCTTTGACGGACTGCGGCATAAGGATAGGCTAGCAGAGCTTTTCGGACCTTGGTAAAGTTGTTTTCCAACTTTGTTGACAGGGCCAGTGGGAGCGGCTAGTCTCGGGAACTGAGGCGGGAGCCGGCTACCCCCGGGCGGCAGATCATACCCGAAACATTCGTTGCCGGTTGCTTTGTGCGGGCCAGACGCCTGCACCTACACTGGATCCTCATCAAAATATTCTCCGAGGTTGATCAGAATGAGCGTTCCCACACACTCGTTTTTCTGTAGCCGTGCGCTGTGCCGCGTTGTTTTGGCGGCCGGCATTGTGTTCACGGCTTTTGCCCAGGCCCAGGTGAGCCTAACCCAGCTGAGTGAGGACACCTTTACCGATACCCCAAGCCAGCACGCCACCGAGGTCGAACCTGGTACGTTCTCGTACGGCTCGACGATGGTGAGCGCATTTCAGGTGGCTCGGATTTACGGTGGAGGAGGCGCCGATATTGGGTTCGCGACTTCTACCAATGGCGGCGTGACCTGGACCAATGGGTATCTGCCGGGAATTACGATTTACCAGGGCGGAACGAACTCGGCGGCCAGCGATGCGGCGGTGGCGTATGACGCTTTGCATAACGTTTGGCTGATCTCGACGCTGCCCATTGGCAACAACACTTCGGTAGCGGTGAGCCGGTCGACCGATGGGATCAACTGGAGCAACCCGATCACGGTCACCGGGTCGAGTTCCGCCGACAAGAACTGGATTGTCTGCGACAACACGGCCACGAGCCCTTATTACGGCCACTGTTATTCGGAGTGGGACAACACGTCGCAGGGCGATCTGATCCGGATGAGCACCTCGACCGATGGCGGGCAAACCTGGGGGCCGGCGCTGGGCACGGCGGGGCAGAACTACGGCATCGGCGGCGTGCCGGTGGTGCAGCCGAAAGGGAAAGTAATTGTGCCCATCCTCGGATTCTATGGATATGTGACAGCATTTAGCTCGACCAACGGAGGAAAGAGCTGGACGAAGGCGGTGAACGTGGCCAGCGATATCAGTCACGCGGAGGCGGGGAACCTGCGGAGCGCCGGCTTGGTCTCGTCTACAGTGGACGCGAATGGCAAGGTATATGTGATGTGGCCAGATTGCCGCTTCCGCACGAACTGCTCGTCGAATGACATCGTGTACAGCACCTCGACAACCGGGACGACGTGGTCGACGGTTAAGCGCGTGCCGATCGATGCGGTCACGAGCACGGTGGATCACTTCATCACCGGCGCGGCGATTGCGCCGGGCACAAAGGGAGCCAAGGCCCACATCGCGCTCGTTTATTACTTTTATCCGGTGTCGAACTGTGGGAACAACTGCTCGCTGTCTGTCGGGTTCATTCAGTCTTCCACAGCAGGCTCGACGTGGACTGCGGCAGAAACGCTGGCCGGTCCGATGAAGCTGACGTGGCTGCCGAATACGTTCTCCGGGACGATGGTGGCGGATTACATCTCAGTGGGATTTGCGGGCGGCAAGGCTTTTCCAGTGTTTGCCGCGGCGCAAGCGAAAACGGGATCTCTTTTCCACGAGGCGATCTACACGACGGCGTCGGGTCAGGCTGCGTCCACGCCGGAGACGGAGCTGATGAGTGCGGCGGGAGATGTTCCGGTGCCGAATGCGCACTCCGATCACGGACCGATGGAATACCTGGACCAGGAGCACCAGATCCCGATTTCGGGGAAGCGCCCGCCGGAGCGTGATTAAGGCGAGAATGGAATTTGCAGGCCGCTGGCGTCAAGCTGGCGGCCTTTTTTCCTGCAGGACATAAGATCAAAAGCTTAAACCGCAGAGGGCGCAGAGGACGCTGAGAAAAGATAGTTAAGAACCTTTTCGAACTTTTTGGTTTCGGTACATTTCGGCTTAAACCCTTTCACCACAGGGGGCACAGAGGGGCACAGGGGAAACCCATTTACAAAACTCTGCGAACTCTGCGTTCTCTGCGGTTGAATCCTGGACGAATCCAACACGAGGACCGTGCCCCAACCGTTTGCTCCGCACCCACGGCGGGCGATATATTTGCCGGGTACATATTTACCGGATATTCGTGTTTTGAGTTTCTTATGTTCACTGACTTCACCGCCACCGACCGTTGGACCAAGAAACAAGTGCACTGCCTCTACCAGGCCCTGATGGTGGCCATCGCCACCCGCCACGCCGATGCGGTGGACATCAAGTTCCTGGTCGACGGGCGCCCGGTGTGGGTCGCCCTGCCGCACCCGGCCTGGGTCGAATACAAGAAGCGCACCGGGAAGCTGATCACCGATTCCCTGGCGAAGGAAATCGCCGGCCATTATCTGAAAACGGCGCTGGAATCGGGCGAAGGCTTAGGTCGCGAAATGTATTCGCTCACCATCGACGAGACTCTCAGCCACCTGGAAGGCGTCGTGGCGGAGGTCGATCCCCCGGTTGCTGCCACCCGCTAGGAGCCGGTGGTGAAGTCGATGTTCGCCGCCTAGCCCCTGAAGGGGCGTCTGATTTGGAAGAAGTTATGGCATCGCTAAAGCGATGTCCTGATACGAAACCTGAGTTTTTCAGCAACCCACTAGCTGGGAAGAGCCCTCGAAATGAGGGACAATGTTAACCCTGTCCCTGGGGGTAGGGGCAGAGTCTCTTCGCGTAGCCTCGGCTTTCTGCCCGCGGATGCCATTTGCATGACGCGGTATGGAATCGTGCAGTTTGCGGTTCGAGGCGAGCGTTCTTATATCCAGCCTAACCCGACATGGAAACCATGACCGAAAAAAAGACCGAAACGAAGCATAAGCGGCTGACCGCCTGGGTGGAGGAAGTCGCCCAGCTCTGCAAGCCGGATCGAGTGCACTGGTGCGACGGCTCGCACGAGGAATATCAGGCCATGCTGCGGCTGATGGTACTGACGGGCAGCGCCATCTGGCTGGCCGACGACAAGCGGCCGAACAGCATCCTGGTCCGGTCGAGTCCCGGCGACGTTGCTCGCGTCGAAGACCGCACCTTCATCTGTTCGCGGACGCAAGAGGAAGCTGGTCCCACCAACAACTGGGAAGATCCCGCGAAGATGAAGCAGAAGCTGCAGGGGTTGTTCGCGGGTGCGATGTCCGGCCGCATCATGTATGTGATCCCGTACAGCATGGGCCCCATTGGCTCGCCGATTGCGAATATCGGAGTTGAGGTTACCGACTCCCCTTACGTTGTGGCGAGCATGCACATCATGGCCCGGGTCGACACTCGCGTGCTCGAGGTTCTGGGAAGCGAAGGTGATTTTGTGCGCGGCCTGCACTCGGTCGGAGCTCCGCTGGCTGCGAACCAGGCGGATTCGACTTGGCCTAACAATGCACAGGAAAAATACATTTGCCACTTTCCGGAGACGCGTGAGGTCTGGTCCTACGGTTCCGGCTACGGTGGCAACGCACTACTCGGCAAGAAGTGTCACGCGCTGCGCATTGCTTCGGTGCAAGCCCGTGACGAAGGCTGGATGGCGGAGCACATGCTCATCCTCAAGATGACCAACCCGTCCGGTCAGGTCAAGTACATCACCGGCGCGTTCCCCTCGGCCTGCGGCAAGACCAACCTCGCCATGATGATCCCGACCATACCGGGGTGGAAAGTCGAAGCCATCGGCGACGACATCGCTTGGATGAAGTTCGGCGCCGATGGCCGCCTCTACGCCATCAACCCGGAGTATGGGTTCTTCGGAGTGGCTCCCGGAACGAGCATGAAGTCGAACCATAACGCCATGCTCACCGTCACGAAGAATTCCATCTTCACCAATTGCGCGATAACTCCCGACGGCGACATATGGTGGGAACAGATGACCAGCGAAAAGCCCGGCGAATTGATCGACTGGTTGCGTCGCCCGTGGACTCCGGCTTCTTCTCGCAAAGCAGCTCATCCCAATGCCCGCTTCACGGTTCCGGCAAGCCAGTGCCCGGTGATTGCCCCGGAGTGGGAAGACCCCAAAGGAGTGCCGATCGACGCTATCCTTTTCGGTGGCCGCCGAGCTGGCATTGTCCCGCTGGTGACGGAGTCGTTCAGTTGGCAGCACGGAACGTTTCTGGGTGCGACCGTCAGCAGCGAAACAACCGCAGCCGCCGCCGGAAAAGTCGGCGAACTTCGCCGTGACCCGATGGCCATGCTTCCCTTCCTCGGCTACAACATGGGCGATTACTTCGCCCACTTTCTCAAGATCGGCGACAGGCCGGGCGCAAAGCTGCCGAAGATGTTTTACGTTAACTGGTTCCGCACCGACGACATGGGCAAATTCCTCTGGCCCGGATACGGCGAGAACAGCCGGGTGCTGAAATGGATCTTCGAGCGCTGCGATGGCAAAGTGCATGCTGTGGATACGCCGATTGGCAGGCTTCCCGAGCTCGCGGATCTCGATACCAAGGGACTTGACCTTCCTGCCGCGGATATCGCCAAGTTGCTCAGCGTGGACGTGGAGGGCTGGCTTGCCGAAGTACCATTGATACGGGAGCACTTTGCCAGATTCGGCAGACATCTTCCCGAAGGCTTGAACCGGGAAGTCGACGAATTGGAAGACCGGCTTTGGAAGGCAAAGAAGTAGGCAAATGTTCGCCCGGAAACTCCGCGTGGAATATCGGCACGAAGGGCAGCTTCAACCTTGTCCGTTGAAATGGCTCGACAATTTCAGCATGCGCAACTTCACCAACGCGTCCGTTTTTGACGACACGCTGCCGGTGGCCGACGGGTGCCTGGAAATTGGAACGTATGTCCCGCTGGATCAACTCCGGGATGCGATGGAAGACTGGTTTCGCCGCAAGAGTTATCTGCCCAAAGACGCGACGCTGGTGCTGACCCTGAGCTAGCAGTCTGCTGGGAAAGGCGAGTTTCGATGCCCAGCCCCTAAAGGGGCGTCTTCATTTCGAAGAACTTGCGGCATCGCTGAAGCGATGCCCTGATACGAAACCGGAGATTTTCCGCAGCTTGCTAGATTGAGCCGCCCAGACTGGAGGCTCTTTCCATCTTGAGCAGGCGGGCAAATAAACGGACGATCATGCCATCGAA
The DNA here is from genome assembly GCA_003131315.1 of Acidobacteriaceae bacterium. GTDB lineage: Bacteria > Acidobacteriota > Terriglobia > Terriglobales > Acidobacteriaceae > Acidiflorens. Next base: position 47,332 of record PKUV01000170.1, on the reverse strand, counting down.
GCGGGTGCCGCTCAGCTTTCCCAGTTCCACCATCGCTTGCTCGTCGGTTTTGGGAGGAGCGAAAGAGCGATCGCTCGTCATGTTCACGTAAGCGTCGGCGACGGCGACGATGCGGCCATACAGCGGTATATTTTCACCCTTCAGTCCGAAAGGATAGCCGCTGCCGTCGAAGACTTCGTGATGGGATTCGACGGCCTGGGCCACGCGCTCGATTTCAGGAATCGCCCGCAGCACCTCCGCCCCTACCTGCGGGTGGGTCTTGATGACGGCGATTTCATCTTCCGTAAGTGCGCCGGACTTGTTCAGGATTCGATCGGGTATGAACAGCTTGCCCACGTCATGCGCTCGCCCCGCAAGGGTGGCGTCTTCCACTTCCTGGGCAGAGAGGTTGAGTCCGCGCGCGATGATTCCGGCATAGTGCCCGCATTGCTCGCCATGTCCCGCAGCGTTGTGCTCTCTCAATTCGGCCGCGCGCGCCAAGGCTTCGACGGCTTCCTTCATCGTCCTTTGATCCGCACCATCCTCGCGTCCGCATAGCTTGCGGAGCGTGCTGACGAGTTCTTCCAGGTGCTCCGGCCCGTTATGGTCGCGCTGCAGAAATCCTTCGATATAACCGGAGAGAAGCTGTCGCTGCACTGCGAAACCTTCGCCGAAAGCGTCTGAGGTGGAAACCTGGTTGCCGCCCGCGTGCTTGGCCACGTACATGCCTGCATCCGCCACTCGAATCAGGTCCTCCATAGAAAATCCATGAGCGGGGAAACTGGCGACGCCGAAACTGCCGGTGATATGGTGCTCTTCCAGCATGGGATCGGTGGCGAGCCATAGCCGCAATCTCTCCGCCAGCACCTGCGCCTGCTCGATGCCGGTCTCGGGCATGAGGATGATGAATTCGTCTCCGCCGTAGCGGGCAACCACGTTCGACTGGCGGCACTTCTGTTCGAGCAGCCGGCCAACGCGAGCCAGCACCAGATCCCCTTCCAGATGGCCGAGCGAATCGTTGACCTCTTTGAATTTATCCAAATCGATCAGCACCACTGAGAATGGCCGGCCCGAACGGGACGCGCGCTTCCACTCCGAGCTCAGCGCCTCCCAGAAGAAGCGTCTCGTCTTGATGCCGGTCAACCCATCGGTGATGGATTGCTGCTGCAGCTTCTGAAAGACGAAGGAGTTGTGCAAGGCCGTCGCCAGAAGATCGGCCAGTGTATTCAGGATCAGAACATCCTGGGGCGCGAACGCATTCTCATCCCGGCTCTCTATGTTGAGCACGCCCAGCAGAGTCTCGCCGTAACTGATCGGCAGGCAGAGCACCGCCCGCGATTCCGGCAGCACACCGGCGAGCTGTCCCGGGCCGGCGTTTTGCACCAGTGCGCTCACGCCGGTGCGCGCGACCTTTCCCAGAACTCCGCTGCCCACCGCGATCCGGCGGCCCAGGGTTTGCGATGTCGTTCCCGCCTCGGCTTTGATCTCGATATCCTTGGTGGCGTAGTCCATGATGCCGATGCCGATGTGATCGTAGTGGAAGTTCTTCTGGATCTCGCGCACGATGTCGGCCATCATCTGCTCCGCGTCTTCGCTTGAGATCGCCATCTTGGAAATGTTGTTAAGAAATCCGAGATGCCTGGCACGGCGCTGCTCCTCGGTAAACAGGCGCGCATTCTCGACCGCTACCCCGAGTTGACCGGCTGCGGTTTGCATGACCTCGAGATCCCGAGCCAGGAACTGCGATTCCCGCTCCGTACTCATCGCCGCCATCACTCCCACCGGTTTGCCGCCGAGAAAAATAGGCACGGCGCAGAATGACCGGGCTGGCCGCTCAGGCACGAAATCGACTCCCAGTTTTGACCGCACCTGTTCAAGATCGGACTCGATCAGCAGCGGCTGCCCCGTCCTGATGATGTACTCGGTCAATCCATTGCCGACCTTGCGCGAGCGCTTGGGAAGAATGAAGCCGCCTTCGATCTCCAGCTCGAAGTGAATCTCATCTTCTTCCTGAAACGCGATGTAGAAAGTGCTGGTGTCGAAAATCTGGCCCAGCTCCACCTGCACCGTGCGCAGCACTTCGTCCTGGTTGAGATGAGAACTGATGGCCTGCCCGATCTCGGTGAGCAGCTCGTATTCCTTGGTTCGCCGCTGCGCTTCATGCATTACGACATAGTTTTCCAGGGTCAGCGCGATCTGCAGCGCCAGCCCGATCAGCAACCGCAAGTTCGAAGAGCCGAACATATGACGTTCCGCGTGCGGAAACAGAAGGACCCCGAAGTTGTGCTCCCGCGTCTGCAGGCTCACCGCCATCAGGTCGGTGATTCCCTCCGCCAGCAACGTCTGCTTGCAGGCCTCGAACTTTCCTCCCGAAAGCGCCGGCAAAGGCTCTTCCAGTTCCGCGAGATTCCGGAACGTGACCACGCCGCCACGCCTGTAGGCAAGCTCGGCGATGTAATCCCCGGCCTGCGTCTTTTGCAGTTTTTCCAGAAACTCCGCTGAAAAACCTTTTTGTACCGAGGGCACGGTGCCACGCCACTGCTGGGAAACAAAAAAGACGGCGCGGCGCGAAGGCAGGGGCGCCACTAACCTCTCCACAAAAGCCTGCAAGCTGGGGACCAGGTCAGATGCCGAGAGCAATCGGCGCGGATCGACGCCCAGGGTCGAGAACGCCAATGCGTTTTCCTGCACTGCATTGCGCTCGTTTTCAAACAGCACCATCACCATCGCGATGGCCAGCAGCATCTGCGGGATCGGCCCCAGGAAACCTCCCAGCTGGCCAACAATCTCGAGGAAAGGTTGATGGAGCTGCCCCGCATACATCAGCGCCGCCCACAGCGCCAGCGAAAACGCGAGCGTCCGGAAGGCCACGGAATTCCTGCGAAAAGCGTAACGGTAAAAATGGAACGAGCAATATAGGAGCGTCGCGGCGAGTCCCACTTCCAGCCGCAGATAGATCGGCACCGGAGTCGCTCTCTCGCTGAATACCCCGCTCGCCATTTGCGCCCGCAAGCTCACATACGCCAGCAGAACCCCGGTCACCGTCAGCGCAACGTCATACCACTTCAGCTGGAACGGTTCCTTCATCAGCCGGGTCGAGACGAAGATGCAAATCGCCATGCCCACCAGCAGCAGCGAACTCAGCAAAAACAATAACGCGGAAGGGCCCAGAAAATATTCCACCGCCTGCAGCGCGTAGTGCAGCGTGTAGGCCGCCCAGGCCAGTTGCCACGCGCGAAAATAGTTGTGACGGTTCTGTTCGTACAGGTAGGTGAAGACCAGAAGCACCAGCAGGGCCACGGCCCCAGGAATCAGCACCAGACCTGTGGCAACGCTATTCATCGATTAACGTGTCCTCATCGCTCGTAATGATGGCCCGGATGGAACTCTGGTTGGCCTAATCCTGTCACACCAGACAGATCGAAACAACAGCTGTCTTCCGGCAGGTTCCGCCCTGGGCACGACGTTTCCAAGAGTATCTTCTTATGGGATGGGATGCCGCTACAACGATCTTCTCCCGAAAAGTTACCTTCGTAACCCGTTAGTAACCCGCTGCCATGCCTAATTAGCGGGCTGCGGGAAAAAAGTCGGATGTTGATGCCCAGCCCCTGAAGGGGCGTCTGATTTAGAGTTTTTCGGCATCGCTAAAGCGGTGCCCTGATACGAAACCCGAGCGTTTCCGCAGTCTGCTAGAGCCAAAACCGCAATCCCGCTATACTCGAACGTTATGCTTCGCGTTCGATTCGCGCCGTCTCCTACGGGTTTTCTGCACGTCGGCAGTGCCCGCACCTTCATCTTCAACTGGCTCTACGCCCGTCGAAACGGAGGAACCATGGTCCTCCGCCTCGATGACACTGATGTTGAGCGCAACACGGACGCCTCCGTCAACTCCATCTTCGAAGGTTTGCGCTGGCTCGACCTCGGTTGGGACGAGGAATACAAGCAATCCGAACGCCTGGCTCTGCACCGCCAGATCGCCGACGCCATCTTTCAGAAGGGCCTGGCTTACCGCGACTTCACCCCGGCCCACGCCGGCGACAGCGAAAAATCCGGCGCCAATCAAACCTGGCTCTTCAACCCCGGCATGCGCGAACTTTTCCGCGCCGAGAGCGACCGCCGAGCCGCAGCCGGAGAGTCCTTCGCCCTCCGCTTCCGTGTTCCCCGCGGTACAGGCGAGCAAGTTCGCTTCACCGACGCGGTCTACGGCGAGCAAGTCAAATCCGCCGATGACATCGAAGACTTCGCGCTTCTACGGTCCGACGGGATGCCCACCTATCATCTTGCCTCCTGTGCCGACGACATCGACCTCCGTATCAGCCACATCATTCGCGGGCAGGACCATCTCTCGAACACCTACAAGCACATGCTCATTTTCGAGGGCGCTGGCGCCAAGCCGCCGCAGTTTGCTCATCTTCCGCTGCTCGTTGCCCCCGACGGATCGAAGCTCTCCAAGCGCCGCCACGGCCCGGTGGTCAGCGTGACCACCTACCGCGACGCCGGATTCCTTCCGGAAGCCTTCATCAATTTCCTGTGCCTGCTCGGCTGGTCGCCCAAAGACGATCGCGAGAAGATGACGCGCCAGGAACTAATCGACGCCTTCTCACTCGAAGGCATCAACCGCGCCAACGCCGTAGTGAATTTCAAGGAGCCCGCCGCGACACCGGACGAAACCTTCGACCCCAAAGCCCTCTGGCTGAACGCCGAGCACATCCGCGGGCTTTCGATCGACGACCTCAGCGCTCGCCTGATCCCAATTGTTCACGCCGCCGGATTCCCAATCACGCCAGAAAAGATGCACGCCATCACTCCGCTCATTCGCGAGCGCATCAAACTTCTGCGCGACGTCCTCACCGCCGCCGACTTTTTCTTCGTGGACCAGCTCCCGCCCTACGACCCAGCCGAACTCATCCCGCAGAAGGGCGCCGCCGCCATGGCGCTCAAAGTTCTGACCCGCGCTCGAGAAGTCCTGGCGCAAACTGAATTCAAACACGACCCGTTAGACCAAACCCTCCGCGCCGCCGCCCAGGAGATGGGCGTAAAGGCCGGACAAATGTTCCAACCCATCCGAGTAGCCGTTTGTGGACGCAAGAACGCCCCGCCGTTGTTTGAAACGCTGGAAGTGCTGGGGCGGGAAATCACTCTAGCGAGAATTGAGCGAGCCATTCAGAAAATTCAGTAGGCGCTATGTTCGGGGGGATATCTTGCTGCGGGTCACGGAAAAGTAGCGAAATATTAGAGCGAATCCAGAGTTGCTGTGACCACAGGCAGCTGCCGAGCTGCGCTCGGCCTGGACGGGCGAGGACGCCCGTCCCTACACGAGCGTGATTTTGAGCAGTCTGCTAATGCTGACCCTGAAACTGCGCGGCCTTCTGTTTCGCTTCCTCAGCTTCGCGATGCATTCCTTTCGCTTCATAGGCGCTGGCCAGGGCGTTTTCGGTTTCGGGATTGTCCCCATTTTTCTGCTGCTTCAGGAAGGATGCGATGGCATCGTCATAGAGATTGAGCCTGACCTGCACCAAGCCCATTTCCTGATAAACGCCATCGTAGTCTGGATCGAGCTTCGCCGTGAGCCTGTATTCCTCGATGGCTTCGGGATATTTCTGCTCGGTCGACGAAACCGCTCCCAGCCCAAAATGGGCGTCGGCGCTATTTGGATTTACCCTGAGCAGTTGCGCAAAACTTTCTCGTGCCGGTTGTGGACGCTTCTCTTCCAAGTAAGTCATGCCCAGGTAGAAGTACGCCCCTTCATCCTTCGGTTTCAGCTCGATGACACGCTTCAGTTCGCCTTCCGCGCTCGCGAAGTCGCGCTTGAGCCAATAGGCGCGCGCGAGCTCGTAGTGCGCTGGCAAGTAACCTGGCCGCTGCCGGATCGCAGTCTGTAGCTCGGCAATGGCCTGGTCGGTATTTTTTTCGGTCAGCAGCGTCTGCCCTGCGGACGCATGCAGGAGATATGCGTGCGAATGATGCAACCACGCCGCGCCGCCATAGACCAGCACGATCCCAGCGAGAAGTACGCCGACGCGCCGAACCGCGTCATCGTGCTGTGGAGCGACCTTTGCAATGAGCGCGCCGAGAATCAGTCCCGATACCAGCCCTCCGACGTGAGCGGCGTTGTCGGTGCGACCCGACATTGCTCCAAATACGAGGTTGTAACCGGCAAACATCAGCACACTTCGCAGCAGTCCCGACACCGCCGCTTTTGGCAGGGAGAATTCGCCCAGGTAAAACGATGCTATCAGCGCTCCGGCAATTCCGAAGATTGCTCCAGAAGCTCCCGCGCTTGTGCCTCCGGGATTCCAAGCGAGGCTGGTCACACTCGCCGCTACTCCGGTAATTAGGTAGACCGCACCAAACGTCCAATGGCCGTAAACCGACTCGGCTATCCTGCCCAGACCCCACAGGCACCACATATTGAACCCGATGTGGATGATGCCGATGTGCACGAAGACACAGCTCAATAAACGCCACCACTGGCCTCCGATGGTGAGCGGACCATAATTCGCTCCCCAATGCACCAGTTCGGCCATTGTTCCCCCAGTGATCGAAACACCAGCCAATGCCATGGCGACGAACACTGCGACGTTGATACCGAAAATGGCCTGAGTGACCGCCATCGAACTGGATTGCTTCCGCAGCCAGGGCGCCGGTTCGACTCGCTGAATCGGGGAATCCTCGCCGCGTTGCGCAGCTTCGTGCTGCACGCACCACTGGCAAAGCTTCCTGCCGAAGGTGAGGGCTGGAAGCTGACGACCGCATTGAACGCAATTTGCCATGAAAGATTGAATCCCGCGACGCTAACGGCGATTGCCGCAAGGCTGCGGCGCCTCTCAACGCAGATTATCACGTGGATTCCTTCACCGGCGGTGGAGAGCCGGGCGCCCCGCCCGGCTGGACGGGCGAGACGCCCGTCCCTCCACCGGGAAGCGCCCCGCCCGCCGCGAATCCACTCTTCCCATATAAAATACAAAGAGCATGAGCGCTGCGAATTCATCTTCATCTAGATCTAACGAAGCTGGCGCGAACTCGCCTTCCGAATCTCGCCCCTCGAACTTCATCCGCGACACCGTTATCAAGGACCTGGAGACGAAAAAATACGACGGTCAGGTGCAGACCCGCTTTCCTCCCGAGCCCAACGGCTACCTGCACATCGGTCATGCCAAGTCCATCTGCCTCAACTTCGGCTTGGCTAACGAGTTCGACGGCAAGACCAACCTGCGCTTCGACGATACCAACCCGGAGAAGGAAGAGCAGGAGTACGTGGACTCCATCCTGAAGGACGTTCGCTGGCTGGGCTTCGAGTGGGACGGTCTCTACTATGCTTCCGACTACTTCGATCAGCTCTATGAGTGGGCGATCAAGCTCATCAACGATGGCAGAGCGTACGTTGACGATCTAAGCGCGGAAGAAATTCGCAAGCATCGCGGCACGCTCACCGAGCCCGGCAAAGACAGTCCGCATCGCAACCGCGGGGCGAAGGAGAACCTTGACCTTTTTGAGCGCATGCGCAAAGGCGAGTTTCCCGACGGATCGCGCGTGCTGCGCGCCAAGATCGACATGGCGTCGCCGAACCTGAACATGCGCGATCCGGTCATGTACCGCATCCTGCGCGCCGAGCACCACCGCACTGGCGGCAAGTGGTGCATCTATCCCATGTACGACTACGCGCACGGTCAGTCCGATTCCATCGAACACGTGACCCACTCCATCTGCACGCTCGAATTTGAAGATCATCGCCCGCTTTACAACTGGTTCATCCAGCGACTCGGTATTTTTCCGTCCCAGCAGATGGAGTTCGATCGCCTCAGCCTTACCTACACGCTGCTCAGCAAGCGCAAGCTGCTCACTCTGGTGCAGGAAAAACGCGTCACCGGTTGGGACGATCCGCGCATGCCCACGCTTTCCGGCATCCGGCGCCGCGGCTACACGCCGGAGGCGATCCGCAATTTCTGCGCGGCCATCGGGGTTTCGAAGACCAACGGCACGCTGGAACTTGCGATGCTCGAACACTTCGTCCGCGAAGACCTGAACAAGCGCGCGCCGCGCGTGATGGCTGTGCTACGGCCTTTGAAGGTCGTGATCGATAACTACCCGGAAGGTCAGGTGGACGAAGTCGAGGCGGTCAATAATCCCGAGGACGAAAGCGCCGGGAAGCGCAAGGTGCCATTTTCCAAAGTACTCTACATCGAGCAGGACGATTTCCGCGAAGACCCGCCCAAGCAGTATTACCGCCTGTCGCCCGGGCGCGAAGTGCGGCTACGCTACGGCTACTTCATTACCGCGAAGTCGGTGGTGAAGAACGACCGGGGAGAAGTGGTTGAGGTGCACTGCACGTACGACCCGGCCACGCGCGGTGGCAATGCTCCGGATGGACGCAAGGTGAAGTCGACCATCCACTGGGTCTCAGCCGCGCATGCCCTCGATGCCGAAGTGCGTATCTACGACAAGCTTTTCACCAAGGAAGACCCGAATCAGATTGAAGAAGGCCAGGAGTTCACCGCCAACTTGAATCCGAATTCGCTGGAAGTGATCGCGCAGGCCAAGTTGGAGCCATCGCTCGGGAATGCGCCGATCGAAGGCCGCTATCAGTTCGAACGCCTCGGGTATTTTTGCGTGGACCCGGATTCCAAGCCGGGACGTCTTGTGTTCAACCGCACCGTGGCGCTGAAAGATACCTGGGCCAAGATCGAGAAAAAATCGGGATCGTAAATGTTTCGGTGGAGACGCGGCTTGCTGTGGCTACTCCCGCAGATAGGGACGCAGCCCGCAGCGTGTCCACCGCTTAGTCACTTCCATGGTCCGCCAGTGTGCACCATCCACAGATCGGTGTCGGGCGACTTGATCACGCCAAACGGCATCCAGAAGTATCCTCGCTGTCCCCAACCGTCGCCCCAACTGTTCTGGATAAGCGCCAATTGTTTCTGGAAGTCGTAGCCCAGACAGAGGACTTCGTGGCCGCTCTGTAGCTGCTCGCCTGGTTGCGGGATAGGCATAATGCCAGTGTCCGCCACCTGCTGCGCCATGAACGACTCATAGACTACGAATCCGACCAGGACCGGCCACGGCGTTGGGTCAGACAGGCAACCAAGAAAGTCAGGTAAAGTCCCGATGCGGTGATACGCGCCCGTCTTGTACTTGAACGCGTTTTGCGCTTGCTCCTTCGTCGGCGCGGTGAACTTGCCCGCGACGTAGGGATATAGCGACGCTTCGCAGCAACCTTGGGCTGTGAGCACCCGGCAACCAGTGCGCGGCATCGCTCCGTCGTCTCTTGGGAAGGAACCATCGGCGATCAGCTCCTCGACATACAGGAACTGCGGGCTCAGGATCGGCGAAGTCTTCTCGTATTTCCGTGCGATCCACTCGCGCGCGGACGAGAAGGCATGTCCGGTGCAACTGCCTTCCTCGCCCTGATCCTTGATTGGTCCGCCGCAATCCCGCAGGTCAACCTGTTGCGGGACCGGCTCCGTTCGCGGCGAAGCCAGGTACATTCGATCCCGCACATCATGCACATCGCGGAGCGCGCCAAACTTGCGAGTCATGGCTAGTTCAGGAGCCCCACGGTGGCGTAGCGCACCAGCTTGCTGTGCTGGTGGAGTTTCAGCTTCGATGTCACCGCATCCACGCCAGCGTTCCCCGTTTTAGCCACGAGGATGCTGTTGTAGTGCTGAACGAACGTGGCCAGACTGTAAGGCGGCGCCATCTTGAAGCCCTGCACAGGTACCTGGCACGACGGAATGACCGCCATGATCGCCTGCGCCGTGCCTGCAACCAGACTTGTGAGCAGGACAATCTTTGTCTGCGTCTTCTGGTCCTTCACCTGCGCCGTCGAGGTCACAAGCGCGATGTCCGCGGAAAATACGCCGATCCCAGCCTGCAACTGTGAGCACGCACCCGGAGCGGCAGCCGCCGATGCTTTGGAGAAATCCGCAGCAAGCGTCTTCATCGCGGCCGAGTCCCGATTGATCTTCGCGGCCAGGTTCGTATCCAGCATTCCACCGTTGGCCACTGCGACGATTTGCAGAATGTCGATCAGCGCCGGCGCCGCCGCGGCCAGAATGGAATCAAGCGTCGACACCCAAGCGGTCGAACATGCGGTGCAGAACATGACAAGAGACAGCGAAAAGACAAGAGCTTTCCTCATAACCAGTTTCTCCTCTCTGATTTTTCAGAACTTGAACTACTTACTTCGAGTTGACGCCGGCATACGGCGAAGGCAGCCAATGCGCCACGATGACCGCCAGCGGCGCAAAGATCGCGGCGGTGGTGGCATGGTTCATCCAGAACGCGGCAATTGCCGGTGTGGCGGCGTTCGCGAGCGTCGTAAGCAGTAGCACAGCAGTGGGTAGATAAGCAGCGTACTTTTTCAAGATGGTATCTCCTTGTGATAGCGTTACACTTGTGTCATTGGATTGGATTAGTGTCGTGAAACCAGTCAAGCCCTGATGCCGGACTCATACGCCGTCCGTGCCGAGCGCTTCGTCAAGGCTTCCCGGCGGGATAACAATCCCTCTTGCGCCAGTCCTAAGTGAACCCATCCATATTCAAGAATGAGTTGGTCGTATTCGATGTCGGACCCCTGGATGGCTAGCGCCACTTCCGCCGGCGTACCGAACGCGGAACAAACGAAGTCGCAGGCCAAGCCGGAGCAGTGAGCGCTCGTCGCCACTCCGCCCACCGCCTTGTTGACTTGCGGCGATCTATAGCCGCTGTGGACGACGATGGGCCTGTCCCCAAGCAGCGTTCTAACTCTTTCCATGACCGCCGCCACCAGGCCCAGGTTTGTAATAACGATCGGGGCCGGAGTGTTGTCCAGTCCAAGCCGAGCCGCTGCTTCGGAGAAAGAAAGTTCCTCCAGCGTGAAATGCTCTGAGATTTGCATGGGATGTTTCAGTGGCCTCAGAATTACGGCGGTGCGTGCGCCGATAGCAGGTCCATAATCACAATGTCGCCACGGCAAGTGTTTGGGCCTATGTTCTTCCAGGTTATTACAGTGTCCGAGCAGGTATCGCCGTAGTTTGGACACGAAGCCGTCCAGTTCGGGACCGGTCCAGACGTGCCGCTGTTCTGCGCTTGGAAAATAGCACCTTGTGCATTGCCGCTAGTGTTGATCGGAAGTATCGTATCCCCGCTATTAAAGTACGTACTTGCGGCGGGCACGAAATAGGCGCGGAGGTTATTGCAACTCTTGGTGGTATTGGTCCATGTAACTCCACCATCCGTACAGGTCGAAGTGCAAGCGCTCCACGTCGGTTCCGTACCACTGCTCGGCCCCGTGACCGCTGTAACCTGAAACTCAACCCCAGCGGTATTGCCGGCTGTTGGGAAAATCATGTCCCCTAGAACGTAGGTGTGTGCCCCCGCCCAATCGGAGGAGGCCGATCCCCGCGTTCCCATCATATCGGTGGTGACCGCCGCCAGTGTTCCGTCTTGCGAGACATCACCAACCGCATTCTGTACCGCGAAGAATGACGAGCTGCCCGTGTTGTAATTGTGCAAAAAGCGATACATCGTCTGGCTTCCATCCGTTAAAACCGCAGCATCTTCGCTGTACCCAGCGGCCGCGTAGTTGGCTGTTGCGGTTGGCACGTCCGTTCCGAACATCATCATCGGCTGGCGATCGCCAGGGGTTACATTGTTACGGCTGATATGGCGATCTGCGGGGAGTGCGGTTGGTATGGACGCGACACCGGGATTTGGAAAACCGCCGATGACGGGTTTGGAGTAATAGTGGGAGAAATACTTTCCCCCAGCGTAGAAGGAGTCGTAACCATCCGCTCGGTGACTGTCGCAGCTATTTCGACCCCCCACGCCAAGCTCTATGCACGGGCGAATGGTCGTTGAGTTCTTTTGCCAAAGATACCCATAGCAGTAAACATCGTCCACTTTCCAGTCTGTAGTATCGGTGTCTGGGGTGGAACTGTTCTGGTGAGCCGTTTTCGACTGATACCACACGGTATTGTAGAAAACGAGATCGTGGATCGCATATGTCGTGGCGCTCGACCAGGCTCCCAAATAATTGGAGTTAGACTCCGCGCAACTGCACGTTCCGGGGACTATACAAGCCGTCGAACCGCCGCCACCCGCAGCCCCAATCAAAGCATATGCCGGATCGTACATCTGTCTCGTCTCGTGCAGTTGCATAGTGTCGCCAATCGAGCAGGGAGGACTTTGACCCAGCCGGGCGCAAGTAACGTCATCATCAGTCGTCCAATACCCTGCGGGCTGTGCGTTTCCGGTGCCGCGATAAATCTTCCCAATAAGTGTGTTGACGTAAGAGCATCCAACTCCGGGCTGATAAGAAAACACGTCAAAGCCCTTTCCCTGAGCATTCACCGCGCCGACATTGGTCCAAGTCACGCCACCATCTGTGCAGGCCGTGCTACACGAAGACCATGTAGGCTCTGTACCGCTGGTTGGTCCGGTGACCGCTGTAGCTTGAAAACCCTTTTTCGCGGAATTGCCAACAGTAGGAAGGATGAAGGTCTCAGTTACAGTAGGAGTCCATGACGCCTGCCAATCCGGTCCACCCGTCGATCCTACGTTTATCGACCCATCATTAGCGACCGACCAAGACCCAGACCAGCTATGAGAGTAGCTCGTTGGAATAACGCTGCAATCGACCGGACCTCCAGTCGCTATGCTCTTGGTAAAGTCAACATAGGGTGCGCGCGTCACTGTCCACGTTGAGGGAGCGCCTGAAGTGTTTATTGCGGTCTTATAAACCAAAGTTCCGTTGGCCGCCAGTTCGTAAAGGACATTGGTCTCCCCCGGAACGCGGCTAAAAATCCACGATCCGCCATTAACAAGATGTGTGGAATCTGTTGCACCACCCCTGATCTGGCTTTGTGTTACGCAGGGAGTAGAAGGACTACAGCCTTGTGAATGAATCAAAGATGGATTGACCTGATAAACCCACACTCCGCCGCCAGTGTTCTCAGCCAGAAATAGTGTATTGTTCCGGTTGAACACGCCATCGCCCACCTGATAAACGAAGGTTTGTCCTTGGACGGTGGTATCCGTCACCATCACCATGTAGGTGTTGAAGTCAGGGTCGGTGGCAGCGGTATTAGCGGGAGCCAGGTTAGTGAAAGGCACCGTGTCCGTGGGCCGGTACATGAACGACATTGCCGAGCCGGCATGTCCGGTGGGGGCTGGACCAGGGGTATTGATACAGCCCGTCTCTGCGCCGGTGACACAGTTGTCCGTTCGGGCTGAGTACGTCAGGGGACCCCCTCCTGGGCCGGACGACCCGTATGCTGCCGATCCCGAGTACGACCCGAGACCCGAGTAGGCCGCTTGCCCGAAGGCAGGAAGGCAAAACACTACAACCGCCAAAAAGTTGTTCATCGCTCTTTGCTCCACAAGAAATCGCATCCCTCGTTAAACCAAGGCGAGGCCTTTGCACAACGCAAGGGCCCGCGCAGACCCGTGCGCTCTGCGCCCGGAAGTCGCTCCCGGCTTCGCTATAATGTTTATTTGCCCTTCCCCCGCCATTTGCGAAGGGCTACATGGAAAGGGAACTATGCCGACTGACGTAGTCATGCCCCAGATGGGCGAATCAATTTTCGAAGGAACTATCACCAAGTGGCTGAAAAAGCCCGGTGACAAGGTCCAGCGCGACGAACCTCTGTTCGAGATTTCCACCGACAAGGTCGACGCTGAAATCCCCGCGCCCGCCAGCGGAATCCTTCAAGAAATCAAGGTCTCCGAAGGCAACACCGTACAGGTCAACACCGTTGTCGGTGTGATTGGAGACGGCAGTGGCGCTTCCGCCCCCGCCAAGGCCGCTGCGCCTGCGCCCGCTCCTGCTGCTCCTGCCGCTCCGGCATCCGCAAAGAAAGAAGCTCCGGCTCCGCCCGTGCCCGCTGCCCGCGCTTCCGAGGACGAAGAAGATTCCGACGTCCGCTCTTCCCCGCTCGTCCGCAAACTCGCCCGCGAGCACAATGTGGATCTCGCAAAAGTGAGCGGCACCGGCACCGGCGGCCGCGTCACCAAGCAGGATGTTCTCGATTTCGTCGAGCACCGCACCGCTGCTCCAGTTGCGGCCCCCGCACCCCGTCAGGCCTCAACCCCTGCGTCGGCTGTTATTCCAGGCGACCTTGTACCCATGTCCCAAATGCGCAAGATCATCGCGCAACGCATGATCGAATCGCGCCGCACCAGCGCTCACGTCCACTGCATGTTCGAGGTGGATATGACTCGCATCGTCAATTTGCGCAACAAGCTCAAGAACGGCTTCGAGCAGCGCCACGGCGCGCGGCTTACCTTCATGCCGTTCTTTGTGCGCGCCGCCATCATCGCCCTGCAGCAATATCCGATCGTCAACAGCTCGCTCGAAGGCGACAGCGTTCGCTACCACAAGCACGTCAACGCTGGCATCGCCGTTGCGCTCGATTGGGGACTCATCGTCCCCGTTCTCAAGAACGCCGACGAACTCAACTTCCTCGGACTGCAGCGCGGCATCACCGACCTCGGGGAGCGCGCCCGTTCGAAGAAGCTCATGCCGACTGATGTCGAAGGTGCGACCTTCACCATCACCAACCCCGGGCAGTTTGGCGCCGTCTTCGGCTTGCCCATCATCAACCAGCCGAACGTGGCTATCATGGGCGTCGGCGGTATCACCAAACAGCCCATGGTGATCACCGACAAAGACGGCGCAGATTCCATCGCCATCCGTTCCGTCGTTCACCTCACGCTGGGCTACGACCATCGCATTGTTGACGGCGCTCTAGCGGACCAGTTCATGGTTGTCGTAAAGAAGACTCTTGAAAACTGGAGTGAAGAGGTTGGCTAGCGTGCAAATTTCAATCTGGCAAATCACAATGAGCGGCGGCTCTCAAGGACGGACAACACAAAACTGCCCTACTTCAGCCCCAGACGGCCTCGCCATGCTATGACCGCGCTGATCGCGAAGGTGATCGCCGCAGTTACGAGCCGGTCATACACAGTCCGGCGAAGATCATGTACCTCGAGTGCGACCAGCCGGTCTTCGGCCAGCTTCATCCGCCCCGGCTGTCCGTTTCCTACGATCATGTCCACCTTTGTTTCCAATCGCGCCAGCTTCTCCAAAACCTTGAGCTGGAATTCGTGGGTGGCCATGCGACCCACCGCCGGCGGTTGCAACCGCGGCCGCGAACCGATTTCTTGGGTTGACTTTTTCATAGTGGATAGTCAACGTGCAGAGCCGTCGAATACCGCGAATACTTCGGCGGCACGCTACCGTCATAGCTCCTCAAAAAATAGTCTTGTGCCCGCGCGTAACGCGTGAGTGTAAAGCTACTGCTCGTGAATCGGCCCACCAGGTTGCGGTTGTTATCGACTCCCCACCCCGCGTCGGAGTACCGCACTTCGATACCGCCTCCCGCCGGGGGAGTGAACCCCACGTCGATCATGACCGTCGTCGAGGTAACATTTGTGACCTCCGCGTCGGTGAGATCGGCAAGATAAACATTCCCCACCATGCTCACATCGATCGGCGTCAGCACCTGTGTCTGCTTCACCAGGGCCGTCGCAAAAGCAAAATCCAGAGAGGGATCTCCCGCATCCACAAACCGCACAGTGTAGCGGCTGTTGTCGCCGGCAATGTCCGCGATCTCCACGTCCACTTCGCGCACGATCGCTGCAAACGACGCCATCCGCGATGGGACATTCACCGCCAGCCCATCTCCCGGAAAAATGTCCGCCGCCCCACCAGGCAGGAACTGGCTCCACGCCCGATACTCCCCACTCCATCCCTGGCCGGAGTCATCCAGCAAGGCCAGCGCCGCCGTTTCGCAATCCGCCGAAGTGCGCGGAACCGGCAGCCCAATCTCCCGCACGCTCCCGCGCACTCCGTCGTCGCCGCCGCGCTGATGAGCCGCAATGCTCGCCGAATTTATCACCCGCGCCATCGCATGGCCTTGGCCGCGATAACTCACCTCGATCGTCTCGTTCGCCGCCGGTATGTATTCCGGATACAATTGCAGCGCGGGCTCGTTCGAAACATGGCACTCGGCGCCAGCCCGCAACGATCCCGTCCGCCTGGTCCGCGTGTTCTGCAGTGGCAATGTGCTGCGCACCAGTGCGTCGACTGCCAGCCATACGTACGTGAACGCTACCGAACCCTGAATGCTGCCGGCATTGATGAGCGCATACGTGCAAAACCCGGGCGCGTTCGCAATGAGGCCGTCATACAGCACGGTGGCCGGTGCGATCTGCGTTGCCGGATTCGTCGGATCAATATCGTGCACTTCCAGTACAACTCGTACGTCGCAGGCGACTGCGCTTCCCCCTCGCGCCGCTCCGCTCGGATGCAGCGAAGAATGAAACACCTGCTGCGTTCGGTACACCTCTGTCGGATACAGCTGCGTAGTGAACACGTAATGGTGCCCGGCCTGTGTGGCGAGCGCTGTGCCCGTGACCGAGCCTCCGACCAGCGCCTGGATGTTGCAGTCGGCGCCCACGGGCGTTATGCGAAAGCCTGCCAGGCAGCCTGCGATCGAAACTGCCCCGGCATACAGTCCGCCGATCACTCCATCCGACGCTGCATTGAACACGACGTCTCCGTGTTCCAGCACCGTGGCGCCGCCCAACTCGATCTTTTCGATGAAGTCCAGGAGCGTTTGCCCATCCGTCCCTGTTCCTCCCGCAACCTGCAACTGGCCGTTGCTGACCGTAATCGCATGTCGCGGATCGGTTACGTTCCAATGCGTCGGATCCAGCTCCGCATAAATCTCGTCAAGAATCGTGCGGTTATACAGTGGGATCTGATTACTCCGCGTGAACAGCTTCTGCGACAGGTAGAACTTGGTCGTGAACCCGTCGCCGACGAAGTAATCCTTTACATGCGCACTCGGCTCCAGTTGCCCGAGGATCGTCAAGTCATTGACCAGCCGGTCCACGCTCTGCAATTGGAGATCGCCTGGAGAAAACGTAACTGTATTCTCCGCGAGCGCGTACGTGTTTGCCGCCAGCGGCGCAAAGAACAGCTTGCTGTTGTCGTCCCGGTAGAAGCAGCGCGCCGCGAGCGCAATCTCCGCCGCTGATGCGGTCCATTTTTTCGCCGGGTTGACGCCGTAATACGGAATCGGATCCCCTGCCTCGACGCCGCTCACATCAAACCGTCCCGGCAACGCCTCCGCCGTCAACTGCCGGAACGCGTCACCAGCGTTCCGGTCCACAAACGGCGGATGCGGGGGAGGTGCCTTCTGATCCATCAGCATCACGTCGCTCAGTGCGACTATCTCGTACCGGTACACTAACCCGCGATCTGCCCAGCCCAGATACTGATATGTTGGCGTATGAACAACGTATCCGGTGAACAGATCGTTGCCGTTGCTAAAGGTCAGCGTAACGCGACCGCCGATCACAGGCACCACCAAACTTCCCTCTCCGGCCACTAGGCCGAATTTCAATTCGGCCGGGCTGTTCAGCTTGCGCACTATGCTCGGACTCTTGCCGGAATCCACGAATGCCGTGTAGTCCTGCGGCCCGAGACCGTCGAGGTTATCAATCAGTAATTTCATGGCTTATCGGAAAACTCCGCCGTCCCCTGTGCCCCTCTGTGCCCTCTGTGGTTCAAGCTCTTGCTCTGGGCTTGCTGGTGGAGCGCCGGGCGTCCCCGCCCGGCTGGACNNCCACCGTATGACTCATCACGCGGTCACGGTCCTAGTAAACCGCTGCTCCACTCGCCGGGAAATAACTCCGGTAACAAAGCACCACCGCTCCATCGTTTCCGTCCAGGGTTGGCAGCGCCGTAAACGACGCCCGCAACGCCAACTCTCCGATCGGCTTTTGAATCTCGATCAGACTTTCCCGTTCCCATTCCGGCTTCACCGTGCACGGACTCAAACTTGGATAGAAGAAACACACGCGTCCACCGGATTCCTCTTCCGCCACGAATAACCCCGACCACTGTTGCAGAAACGCGCCGCCTTCGCGGTCCACAAAAGCCATCGCCTTCTGCACCGCCGCTCCAGTCGCTGGCACTCCCCCCGGCAATGCCTGCGTTAGCAGCAACGACGTCGCCGTCACCTGCGCGACTCGGCCCACGTTGAACGTAACCCGCCTCACATAGTTGGCATCCTGCCGCACGTCCCCTGGACTCTTCACATACGCGGCCGTGATGCCGGTGCCCACATAGCCAACTTGCTGCGCGTAATCCACATCGCATGCCACCAGGTCGCCAGGCTGGAATCCGGCGATGGCGCCTGCTCCCAACACCAGTTCCCCAGCGGTTGAGCCTGGCAGCAGAGGCACGGCCGCCAGCGGAATTCCACCTGATCCTGCTCGCGATGCGCTCGGATCGGTGGCCAGCACATTCATGTGCTCTGCGCCTCCCGCCAAAGCCATCTGCAGCTTTCCCCAGTCGCGAAATTCGAAATCAACGCGCGCTCCCAAAGCGTGCCGAGCTTGTGCCGACACCGCGCCCGCTGTCCCGCCAATCAAGGCCTCGATCTGCGATGTGCTCGTGCGCTGAAAGTTTTCAATCCATCCCAGGTCAATCCACGGCGCCGGTGGGGCATCCAGCTGGAAACCGTTATCTTTCGATGGATCAAAAATCGCCGTCGGCCCGTTCACTCTGTCCGCCGGCGCAAAATAAGCACGCGTCTGCCGTGCCACTGGGCGTAATCCCGCCCGCGTCATGCTTCCACCTCTGGCAGAAAGAAATAAACTCTCAGCTGCGCATACCGTTCCACCCGCGCTGTACCAGCACTCCACTGCTGTTTCTGGATCGAGACGTCTCCCGGCGCATTCCCCATCTCCGGCACCGTCCAGAAAATTCCCGATCCCAAATCAGCGCTCGGAGTCTGGCTGTAATCGAGCATTTCGGTATGCGGCGGATCGCAAATTCTGAGTAACTCGACATCCATCTCCGCGAGCACGCGCCCACGATCCACTCCCGTTCCGCCGCTGCCTTCGCTCGCGTACCAGATGTGGCAATCCAAACCCAGCATCGGACGCGTGCTCTCCGCAATCAGGATTTCGCCAAAATCCACGTAAAACGCTTCCGGCTGCGCTTCCACAAACCGCGGTTCCATGTTTTCGCGGACCACGATCGCAGGCACCGTGACTCCGTCGATCGCCATCGTTCGCGCCGGATTCAACGCTGTTAGCCGCTCCCGCAGCGCCATGTAAAAACTGTCTTTCGCTGCTTGCATATTTCTCCTGTTAGAACTGGTCTCATAGATGGTTCTGTGTAGGTTTTGGGAAGGGCACGGCTTCAGCCGTGCCGCTCAGAACCACAAAAATGCGGGCTTTAGCCCCTGAGGGCCTAAGCCATCGCCGTCACCCGGTACAGATACGCCACACCCCCGAGCCGTTCGACGACAAATCCTTGGATGTGGAACACTTCCCCGCCGTACACCAATCCCAGCGCCGTCTCGAACAACACCTCCGCCGAAGCCACGTTCCGCTGACTCACCTGCTCCGCCATCGCCGAACAGCCCGCCAGTAACTCGATTCGCCGCCGCGGACCGTTGTTCTCCGTGGTGAGCTCCCGGACAATCACCGGCGCGATCAACCCTTGCTCAACTCCCGGATCCACCAAGCCGAGTTCCGCCACGGCATCGGCCGGCATTCCCGCTGCCGCAAACAGCAGGATCGCTTCCGTGCCGCCCATGGTTCGTAACATGGCATCTGCTGCCCGTGCTGCCGCTGCTCCAGAAATCCCAGTCATTGTCATCCCACTTTCTGCGCCACATAGGGCGCCAGCAGCGCTTGCACCGTTTCACCCAGCAGCGAATCGGAGAAGTACATCAGTTGCATTCTGTCGGGGAGTACATTCCTCTTCACATTCAGCGCCGGGGTAGCCTGCGCATTCTTTACCAATTGCGCGCACGCTACCTTGACCGCGTCAGGAAACGGATCAAGCCCAGCCGTATACACAATCTCCAGTTCGGTGAACGCCCACCCCAGCACATTCACCGGAAGCGTGACTTCTCCCGTCTCCAGAAATATGTCGAGGTCCGGCACATTCAGGTCCACCCACGTTCCCGGAATTCCGAACGCGAGAGCCGCGTCCCACACCATCTCCTCGTACACCAACTCGCCCCGCCGAGGCGTCGCATACCGAGCCCGCGCCGACACAATCGGCGATGTTGCCGGCGCCACCGCAGACAGCGGCAGATATGTGAGCCGCACCGGCCTTTGTCCGTTTTCCGTTCGCAACCGCTCCGTGTACTGAGCGATCGCCAGCGTGACCCTTCGGCAATGCGCATCTACAATCGCCGATGCCACCGTCACCCACGCCAGAGCAGTCGTGGTTTCCAGTCCATACGCCTCATATTCCGATGGTTGCAAATAATTCATGATGGGTTTCCAGTTCTCAATAGCCTGTAGCCGGGTGCCCCACTCATCGCGCACTTTGCGATGAGTGGGACCTTCCCCAGTGTTCGACTACCGGTTCACTTTCACTTCGTAGTGCGCATAGGACGCGCCCTTCACCACCACGCCGCCGAACTTCACCACGACGCTTTCCGTCAGCAGCGAGTTCGGCAGTCCCAGCCTGAATACCCTTGGATTCGGGTCCGTCAGCCAGTGGTACTCGATCATGTCCTCGCTCACGATGTAGGCCGGCAGTACCGCGCTGCCACTTCCCGGTGTGCCCGTATAGGGAAGGGCCCACTCCGGAATCAGCGGCAACTCGCCGGCTTGCGTGCTCAAGGTCTTCACCGTCAGCCCGCCCGTGATCTGCGCCGTCGAGAGCACAACGTTGAACTCCGCCTTCATCTCCCGGTCGATCAGGTCGAGCAGCACCGGATTCGCATAGATCGCCGTCGGCCGCACCTCGTACGACGAACTTGAGACCATCTGCGCGATGGTGCTCTTCAGCCCGTCCACGATGCTGGCCGTGGTTGCGATTGTGGTGCTGTTGCCTCCCGCCTCAATCTGTCCAATAGCGCCGAAATACTGCGCCGTCGTCGGAGTGCTGAGCGAAGTGTCGGTGCCGTTCCACAGCGCCACGTCGTGCGTGCGCAAAATCCCGTCCACCGCATCGGCCAGGTCCTTGGCTTGCAGGTACGCGAACTGGCTCTGCTGTGTCCCCACCTCCATGTCAAACAGGTTGTAGTTGATCTGCGAGACCAGCGCCTTCAGCGGAACGCTGCGCTCCACTCGCGTCGGCGCTTGCAGCGTCGGCTGAATGTTGCGCGGATCGACGAACGCCTGGGCCGCCGTGGGCGAAGCAATCGCCGTTTCCTCGAAAAACCGCGATGGATGTCCCGTCGCCGGCACCTGCTTCATCCGTTGTCCGAACACGCCACGCCGCCGCACAATGTCCGTGATCTCGGTCTGATACCGGTCAACCTCGACCGCGCCCGGTCCCAGAAAGTCCGCTGCTGCATGCAAATCCAGAAAATTCGCTTTCATGTCTTCTCCTCAATTGAGTTGTTACTGCCCGTTCTCTTTCCGATTTCCGGGTGCCCCACTTCTCGCGCACCTTGCGAGAAGTGGGTTTTGTTCACCCCAATAAAAAGGACGCGATCTCACTCGCGCCCCAATAGCCAACGCCCGAACGACTAGCGACTAGCGGCCACCGACGCCTTACTCGATCATCCCCGCCCGCGCCAACTCCGCCTTCACGGCGATCCGCTGTTCCACGCTCAGCGCCGCAAGCGTCTTATTAAGCACCGCCGGGTCTAGCCGTTCGCCTTCGATCTCGTTCTTTCCGATCAGCGCCGACACCACCGGTGACAGGGTCTTCCGGGACATCCGCGACGCCTGTGCTTTCAGATCCGCATTCGACTTCTCCAACTGCACAACGCGCTGCTGCAAGTCGGTTCCAGTTCCTTCCGCCTGGTGCCGCTCTGTTGTTTGTGTGACGCTCTCCTCGACCGCCGCCACGATCCGGTCCACTTTCGCATTCAGCATCTCCTGCTGCGCGTCCAGTTTTCCCAATACGCGATCAAGTGTCTCCGTGGCTGCCGCCAATCGCTCCGCCGCCGCCATCATTTGCTGCACCATCTCTTCATTCATTCCTCGTACCTCCCTGGTTTGTTTCGTATCGGGGTATCGCTTTAGCGATACCGTAAAAACTCAAAATCAATCGTCCCTTTAAGGACTGCTCTTCTTACCCCAGTTCGATCCACGTCGAGCAATACGCCGCCTTATCCCGCCGCAGCACCGCTGCCCCCGTAAAGGTCACCCGGTTCAGCACCCACACGTTCGCCTTGATGTCTTCCACCAGCGCATCCGCGATCTCGTACGACATTCCAAGCCCCGCACGTCCAGCGCGAACATTCCTCTCCGCGCTTTCCAGTCCCGCGGAGACCGCTGCACCCGTTCGCCCCGGCCTGCCGATCTCCGCCACGATCTCCGGAAAATCCCGCGCATACAAGAACCCACCGACTTCAATGACGCGCCCCACAATTTCAGCTCGTGTGATCACCCCAATCTTCCGCCGCGCGTCGTGACGATCAAGCGCTGGCGAGTAATCCAGTCCCATCCCCATCAGCGAAGGAATCGCCGCCTCCGCTGCCCGCCGAGTCAGCAGCACTCGATGCCCCCGCGCGCCCGACGGCGACTTGTCCGATGCAACATCGACGATCGTCAATACTCCCCGGAACCCTGCCCGGTTCGGATGCCCATCTACCGCCGGCATCTCAATCGCCATCGACTCCAGTGACAGCCCCATCTTTTGTCTCCTCACTAAAAGGTCTCAGGTGTTAGGTCTCAGGTGTCAGGAAAATCAACGGCGGCTCAGCTTTGTTCCTGAGACCTGACACCTGCGACCTGAGACCTGAGACCTGTTTCAGACAATCTCGGCCAACCCTCGCGTCCGCCTTACTTCGTTCACCGTGACCACCCCATTGCGCAGCAGGATCTCGTCGATCTGCGCCTGCTCCATCTCGTCTTGCGCATCGACGTCGGTGAATACAAACTCCAGGTCCGTCCACCCGAGCTTCTTCCCAATCGCATCCCGCGTCAGATACTCGGCCACCAAGCGCGCCGTCGGTACAATCGCCGACCGGAACGCCAACTCACTCATCTCCGCCGCCGTCGACCGGTTCACATCCCGCTCTACTCCCAGAAACTGCGCCGGCAGATCGAACGCATCCGCAATCACCCGCAGCAGAAATTCCTGCCACGCCAGCCGGAGGTCTGCATCCGTTCCTGCCCCGAACCGCAGCACCTCCGGCTTCGACTCCGCCGAAATAATCGGCACGCGCCCCGTGCCCTCAATCTCGTCCTGCCACCACCGGATCAGCCGCTCGTGATGTGCCGGCGTCAGACCCTGCAGCCACAGCGCATACTGCACCACCGAATTCGAAGCCAGCCGCCCCGCATACCGGTGCGCGCTCAAGAATGCATTGATCGTTTCGAACGCCACCTCCACCCGCCCCAGCCCGAACGGCGTGTGCGTCCGCGGATTCAGCCGGATGTAGCTCAGCTCGTCATCGTTCAGTACGATCTGTCCATCCGCCCCATACAACCCGGTCACCTGCGCATACCGCGGCGAGTCGGGACGCCCATCCCAATCCGTCATGATCCGGATTGTCGCCCCGTCCACCGGCCACATCAGTAGAGGCAGCTTGACAGTTGAATCTGCGGTCCACCCCTCCACCAAATCGAGCTCGATCGCCCCAAATCCCCCAACAATCACATCCTCCAACACCTGCTCCAGCAGCGAGCGGAACGAATCGTCTGGATTCGGCGCCTCGAAATTTTCGGTTAGCACCTGCACCCGCCGCGAACCATCCGGAATCTGCTCCAGCGCCCGCCCACGCCGCGGCTGGATGCGCCATCGCATCCCGACAATCCGATCCTTAATCACGTTGATCGCCCGTCGTGCCACCGGCGTCTCCGCGAACCGCCGCAGATTCGCCGGCGTCGGCTTCAACACCAGATTGTGTGGCGCGGACACTCCTGTCCGCGAACCGCCGCCCGGAATGTCGGTCCGCGAAAAACTCGGCGAAGAGAACGGAGCCAGGTTCGACCCCGCTCCCGCCGTCCGCCGTCCGTCGCGCCCGGCAAACAAGCTCGTGGGAAACCACTCCCGCAAAGACACTTCTCCCACCCGGCGCATCGCGCCGCGAACCCTCTCTCGAATGTTCATGATCTCCTCGTCTCGTGTGGTGCGGGCACTCCTGCCCGCGAACGGCGTGCATCGATTTAAAAGTCACAGTTCTTCAACCCGACCCCGTGCCCGCTTTCCCCTGTGTACCTCTGTGCCCACTGTGGTGAGGAACTCTTCGGTGACGAATCTCGCCAAAACAAAACGGCACAGCTTTCGCCGTGCCGGTACGTAGTCCCAAGACATCACAATGCAATCAGACTGACGCGATCCAGAATCTCACGCCCGCAGCTCCCGCCGCACCTCGCCCGCGATCTCCGCCATCTCCCCCACCGCCCTCACCCGCACTGAATTCTGCTCCAGCATCTCAATCGCGAACCGCGTCTTCTCTTCCTGCAACGCCATCCCCTGGTCCACCACCGCCGTCAAGGAAGCCTGCAGTTGCTCCTGCCGCATACCTGCCTCAACGCGCGAGTAACGATAAGCCAGCGCCAGCGCCTGATCCACATTCGCCGCCACCGAAACCGCATGGAACATCTCCATCACGCTCCCAACCCGATATCCAAAATCAATCCGGAACGGATCTCCTTGCCCCGTGTACTTCACAACATCCAAATCTCTTTGGATCAGCTCCAGCACGCCTGCCTCAGTGAACGCCTCTTTCATTGTGTTCACAATCGCCACCCGGCCCGTGCGCTGCTGCGCTCTCTCGCCTCGTCCCATTGGAACCAGGTACATCGAAGTCAGCACTTCCATCTCTTTCGCGGGATCCTCCGTCAGCACCGCCTTCGTCGGCGCCACATCGATCATCGTCCCGAATCTCTCGCTCATCAGCTGCATCAGATCTTCGCGCCGCCGCAAGCCCCCCAGCTTTCCGCGGATCTCGCTCTCCACCATCTCGAACCACTCCAACTCCACATCCGGAGCCACGCACTGTAGCATCCTCCAGTCGCGTGTAAACCGCGCCTCGGCAAACCCGCCATCGCTCTCCAGCAGCAACAGTCCTACCGTAACGAAATCGTCCCGCAAAGCATGCGGCAAGAATCGCAGCAGGTAAAGTTCGAGTTGTCGCTTCTCAGCCATCAGCGGTCAGCTCTCGAACAAGCAAAAGGTCCGGGCGCACCCTGGGCCTTTTGCCGTGCGGAAGCTTGATTCTACCGGACACTGGCAACTGACCACTGGCAACTGCTCTTCAGTACTTCCGCAACACGCCAATCACCCGTCCCTGAATACTGACCGACGCCGCAGGCACAATGATCGGCTTCATCGCCGCGTTCGAAGGCTGCAGACGAATGTTCTCTCCCTCGCGAAAGAAGCGCTTCAGCGTCGCGTCCGTCGACTCGATCAGCGCCACCACAATATCCCCGTCGTGCGCCGTTTTCTTTTTCTCGACCAGCACGTAGTCGCCATCAAGAATCGCTTCGTCCTGCATGGATTCGCCGCGCACTTCGAGAACAAATACGTCCTTCGAGCGCACAAAATCCGCCAGCGAAATCGTCTCGCTGTTCTGCACCGCCTCAATCGGACGTCCCGCCGCAATCCTGCCCACCAGGGGCAAAACCATCGCCGTATTCACAGCCATCGACTGCTTCAGCTTTCCTTCCATCGGAACCAGGTACATCGAAGTCAGCACTTCCATCTCTTTCGCTGGATCCTCCGTCAGCACCGCCTTCGTCGGAGCCACATCGATCATCGTCCCGAATCTTTCGTTGATCAGCTCCAACAATTCCTCGCGCCGCCGCAAGCCCCCCAGCCTTCCTCGGATCTCCCTCTCCACCATCTCAAACCACTCCAACTCCACATCCGGAGCCACGCACTGCAGCATCCTCCAGTCGCGCGTAAACCGCACCTCGGCAAAACCGCCGTCGCTCTCCAGCAGCAACACTCCCACCGTAACGAAATCGTCCCGCAAAGCATGCGGCAAAAATCGCAGCAGATAAAGTTCGAGTTGTCTCTTCTCAGCCATCAACCCTCAGCCCAATCGTCCCCTGTGTACCTCGGAGCCTGCCCTGAGCGAAGCCGAAGGGACCCCTGTGGTTCAAGCTCTTCTCTGCGACCTCGGCGTACTCTGCGGTTAAAAAGACGGTAGCTAAGATTCCTCCATCCACTCCGGAAACGGCCTCCGCGGCGACCCTCGGAACGCCAGAATCAACTCCCGCACAATCGTCTTCCTCTCAATCAGCCGCTGCACCAGCGCCTCCAACTCATCCCACGACCCGCCATACCAAGCCGGAGGAATCTCTCCCGCCACTCTCCAGATCGCATCTTCGTCCAGTTTCTCGATGCGCGACAACCAGGGCTCGAACGACTCCCACCCATTCACTCGTGCGTAAACTTCATTCCTCGGATACACACCTCGCAGCGGAAAATCCGGAAACGTCCACTCTCCCGCATTAAAGCAATACCCCTGATCGATGAACGATGCCGAGTACTTCCTCTCCCGCATCTTCCGCCAGAATGCCGCCTGCCGTCCATCGGCATTGCAAGTCCATTTATCCAGCGCCAGGATTCCCGCAAACGTCCCCAGGTTCCGCACCCGGTCCAGCATCTCCGGAGGCAGGTAATCCAGCACCTGCCCTTCCACCGGGCTCACCACATACCGCGACCCGAACTGCAGTCCCGCCTCCACCTGAATCGCGTGGCTCCCCAACACAATCGTCAGTTCCGCCGTGTGCTCCACCAGCCACGGCGGAACCTCCACCACCTCCGCCACCGGCACCGGCAGTCCCACTCGCTCCGCGAGCCGCGTCGCCAGAAACTCATTCGCCAGCACCCGCTCATGCTGCGGATTATTTCGAAACTTCACCACGTAGTAGTGCCCGTCGTCGCAGCGCATCAAGTGGCTCTGCGCTCCGCCCCGCATCCTCTTTACGTGTTGCACTGCGCTAGTCGGCATTGTCTGTGTGGGAACGCGCTCGCGGCTCCTAATCCAGCGATTCGCATCGCCATGGTTTCCCCTGTGCTCCTCTGTGTCCCCTGTGGTTCAAGCTCTTGCCCTTTGCCGCAACCCCCTCTGTTGCGCTTCGGACTCCACTCTCCTCGAACCCGCCATAGCGGCGCGAGCCTCTCCGCTCTGCACTCTACCCCCTGCCCCAGCTTCCTGCCTGTGACCGCCACCACATCGGAAATGTTCACTTTTCCGCCAGGCTGTCCCATCCCACACCATTCTTAGCTAACCGTCCCGCCTCCGCCATCCGCACCGCCCACGCTATCGCCAGCGCCATCACGCAATCGTCATGCGTTCCCGCCGCCGCCCCCGTATTCCCGTCCGCGTACCTTACGAATGTCCGGCACTCGTTCAGCAGCCGCGCACTCCGGAACCGCTCCGGCTCTTCCATCAGCACCGCCGCCAGGTTCTCAATCATTGCCGGACGGCTTACCGCCGACGTCAACCACCCATCCTGCTCCTTCTGTATGAATACCCGTGGATATTCCAGATTTCGAAGACACGCCAGCACCCCATACCCGTGATTATTCCTCTCCACCGCCAGCAGCGCCGTGTTGTATTCCTTCCCCAGTTCCACCAGCTTCTGCGCCAGTTCCCGTGGAGGCCAATGTCCATGCAACTCCGCACACTGCGTCCCCAGCTCACGATCGATTACCTCTGCGCACGAGTAATCGCCCTCGACCCCGCCCCCCGCCGGATCGACTCCGATCACATACTCCCGGCTCGGTTGCGGCGGCAACCAGATCGTCAGCCGCTCGTTGTCACGCGTTTCCAGCGGTTCGCCCGAACCGCGCAGCGCCTGCTCCACCGCCCCAAGGTCGAACACGCATTCTCCCGACGCCCGGAAACACGACACTGGGTCCTCGGCAAATTCCTGCACCGCAAGTCCCCGCAGTGACGCCCATTGTTTCCGCCGCCATGCGATCTGTTCCGTTTTCAGCCCGTGAATCGCCGCCAGTTCCCTCTCTTCTTCCGTGAGCGGCGGGAAATTCGCCCCCGGTTCAATGACGTAGGCTGCGTCAAACCACCAGGGAAAAAAGTGACGGGTATATCCCGTATCGTCCGCTCGCTGCCACTCCTCGTAGAAAAGTCCACCCGCCCCGTTCGGCGTCGACTCCAGCACAATCTCGCCCCCCGGCACCACTGCCGCCCGCAACGACGCCAGTGCCTCGTCGCCTTTTCGCCCCCAGCGCGAAACCTCCGAGCAATGCAGATTCTGGATCGTCCGGCCTCGTCCCGCATTCTCTGCCGCCGAAGCCAGACAGTACTCGCTGTCCAAACGCGGGAACACCAACTGCCGCGCGTTGCGGTGCGAAGTTCGTAGAAAGCCTTTCCGCGCCTCATCCGGCAAGTTCTCCCAGAACCGCCGCACGATCCGAAAAATGTCCTCCGCCGATTCCCGGTCCTGCGTCACTTGCATGCTCAGGGTGCCCCGCTGCGTGATCGTCTGCACGAAAAATCTTGCGGCGATGTAGGTCGTGATGCCCACCTGACGCGCCTTCAGCACCACGTTCTGATTCGTGCACCGTCGCGAATACTCCCGCTGCGCGCGGTTCAATTTGAAATCGGGCCGATTGATCGTCTTCGTGCGGATCTTCAGCCATTTTTCGATGAAAAGATCCCGCGCGGTCGGCTTCCACAACTCCCCAGCTTCTAATCTCCCCCCGATCTGTTGTTGCCCTTTCGGGCGTTTATCCAGCCTCTGTCCTAACAAGTCCAAATTCTCGGGCCCAAAATCCAAGATCACAGCAGCCGTCCCAAGAAGACTCCCCGTTCAGTGTGTCGCGCTGAAGTTCTCCGGCACATACGCGTACGCCCCGATCTCCCATCCCGTCCCATACGAGTTCTGATTGATTCCCAGCAGGTCGTATTGATACTCCGCACCCAGATTCGCGCCCGCATCCCTCACCGGTGAATTCACCGTCGGCCGAAAATCCGCCTCCGTACCACTCGACGGACAAACGTAATAACTGCCGGACACATAGCCCGCCGGCACTACATCGTTCGGCTGGCACGACGACAGGATATTCACCATCTGCGTGTTCGATTCCAGTGTCGCGCCCCCTTGAACCAGCGCGTCCATGAAGTTCGCGACTTCATCCGGCCGCAACTCGTTCACATGCCAGAAGTACCCAATCGGTCTTCCCCACAGCGCGTTCTTGAATAAATCCTGACTAACCAGGTTTCGCATCTGCTGATAACTCAGATTCTGGTAGTTAGGCACCACGCCCTGACTTAAAATGTTGAACACGTCGTACCCCTTCGCCAGCGTCGCATCCGCGCCGCCCAATACCCATGTGGAGCTGAGCGATCCCGTGCCCCGCACGCCCTTAAATCCAAGACTGTTGGCGATGGTTTCCGTCAGCGCGTCGCCGTAGGTGCCGGGCATGATGTAGAGCAGGTTGCTCAGGTTCAGGCCGGAAAGCCCGGAGAGGTTTTGGTTAAACCAGGTCAACGCCCAGGTCATCTCGTCGGTTTCGAGGTTCGTTTCGTCGAAGAGCACGCAGCCAGGTGTCGAAGGAACTGCGGTACAACTCGAAGCTGCAGGCAAGGCGCTGGGCAGCGTCATCGGGCCGGGCACGCCGGGGATCGAGAACGTGTCCGCAAGCGAAAACGCGTGTGCGCGCCCTTTCGCGAACTGACTGTTGTATGCGGTCGCATCCACGGCATAGCAAGTCGGCTCTCCCTGCAGCGTCGGGATGATATTAGCGAGAGTGTCGATTTGCCCCGCCCCAGGCGTTCCCCCTGGCGGCACGGGAGTCAGGTCCCAGGAGTGATAGCACGTCGGGTCGTAGGGCGACGTGGTAAGCGTAAGATTCCCGCCCCCGCCGCTGTGCGTGATGCTCATGGTGTAGGTGCCCGGACCGGCGTAGGCCAACAGAAAAGCATCACAGGGAATAGGACCGTTGACATCGTCGCATGGTGTAGTCGAAGGCGGATTCCAGTATTGATGCGAGACCGAGTGCGTGTTGATGTCCCATCCCGCATTGATCCAGCCCTGCACTTCACCGATAATCGACTGCGAATAAGTCCCGCCAGTAACCACCGCAATCGAGAGCGGTATCCCTTTTGCGGTCATAATCGGCAGCAGCGCGTTAACGTAGCTGTCGCTGTACTGCACCAGTCCGGGATCGTCATAAGTCACCGTCGTATATGCCGGCCACCGGCGCCACTCCCGTATCCACGGCGGCGTTTCCGCCGCTATGTTGTGCACAACGCCGTTCGTCCCTGCCACCGGTCCCGGCGTTCCCGCCACATCCACCTCCAGCGCCGTTGCCAGATAGTTCCCATACAGATGGCAGTAGTCGTAATTCACCCCGCCGTGCTGGTTGTCCACACCCAGCGTGTTGTCCATGATCCCGTAAGTCCGGTTCCCATACGCGCGGCAGTTCTTGAGCTCAAACGCGCACCCGCCGCTGCCGCATCCATCGAAGCGGTAACCCACATAATTCATATTGGCATCGGTGTTGTAGAGGAGAATGTCCGTCGGCGTGCCGCTCGGATGCACATAGAACCCGAATGGCACTGTGCCGTTCTCCACTTCGCTGTTCGTCGCCATATTCGCCAGCCGAATGTGATCGCTTGCCCCCTGCACCTGCACTCCGTAGGCGTCGAACCAGTCGATTTGCAAGTGCTGGATTTTCAGCCACGAGACGCCATTCACATTCAGCACGCTTTGCCCGCTGAGCACGATGGGCGCAACCATCGAGGGAAACGCCGCATTCGTCGCCGGATTGCCCTCCGCGCTGTAAACGTACAAAATGTAATTCGTCGCGTCGTACCAGAAGTCCCGGTCCTGGCTGAGCGCCGCCTGACTCCCCTTCGCCGTTCCCCACACCGTTCCGAACCGCACATACTGCAATTGCGATGGCGGCTGTGTCAGACAGTAGAACCCCCGAATTCCGCACTGCACCACATTCGTCAGTCCGTTCGTGGCCGAATACAGCGTCGCCGACCAGACGTTCGTCCCGCTCACCTGTGTCCACCACCGCGCCGCGATCGGCATCGAGCCCGTCAGGTGCGGAGGCTTCCCATTGCCGTAACTGTCGATCTTGATGAACGCGCCGCCCGTCGCCGGATTCGTCCCGCTCGAGGACGGTGTCAGTGTTTCGTTCCATGTACAGTCCCGCCGCAAGTTGATCGCGTCGCCAGGTTGAAAGCTGGAGATCCCAACTTCCAGCAGCGTGCGCCACGCCTGTTCCGGACTGGTGCCCGGATTTCCATTCGACCCGTAGTTGCAGTCCACATAGTAATTCGTGGCGTGCGCGAAGCTGGCGCAAACGAGCAGCAGCCCGAAGAGCGCTGTGCCAAGTGTTGGATGACGTTGTAGAAGGATCATGGCCGTTCATTTGCCCTCAGACTTCAATAAGAAAGCCCCGCCGGAGCGAGGCTTGAGGTTGTTTCTAAGGAGACAGCGTTTAGAACTGGATCACATCCACTCCGGCGCTGTAAGTCGGCAACGTCAGACTTCAATTCGCAATGAAGACCGGGGTATTGCTGTCCGCCCAGCTATCGGCGGGAACTGCCATGCCGTTGTTCAGCGTTCCCGGGCTGCTCACCGTTTCCGGAACGTTTCCGGCGAAGGTGGCATTGTAGGTATATCCCAAAGTGGCGCACCCGCTGGTGGCGCTGGCCGCGATCGCGAGATAGTATTTGCCCGGCTGGAGCGTGGCCGAAGCCGCCCAGGAATAGGAATGGAAGGCGCTGGCTCCGGTCATGCCCAGAGTCGCGGCCGTCTGATTCCCGGTACGCACCACGATGTTGCCGGAAGTGTTCAGAATTCCGAGATCATAGGTGCAGCTTCCCGTATCGGCGCCGACGACGAACCAGCGGGCTGTGGTGGTCGTGATCGGGGCATAGACGTAAAAGCCCCAAAGTTCCGCCTTCAAAGCTGTGGCGCTGAAACTGATCGGACTACTCGTGGAGGCCCCGGCCGGGGACAGCATGATCCCAATCGTGCCATACGGCCCGGCCACGATACCCGAATCGGCAATCGCGCCCGCTCCGCTCGCCTTGGCATAATCCCCAGTGACCAGCGTTCCGGTAGTTGCATAGGATTGGGCTTGCACATAGGCCGTCGTCGCCAGTTTCGTGGAGCTATCGGAAGTCGATGGCGTCGGTGCCAACGGCGTTCCGGTAAACGTCGGGCTTGCCAACGGTGCTGCCCCTGTGATCTGGCTCACGGAGTAATCGCCGCTGGTCGCAACGACCGCGCCCGTCCGCCCGAACACGCTCGTGACTGCGCCCGCAGGCATACAGGACGCCCCGCTTGTCAACTGGCACCTGAACGTGTTGTCCGACCCCACGCCAAGCGAGAAAGCCATCCCGCTCGGTACCGTGACAGCCGTTCCCGTCCACTCCTGCCCTGACCACTGCGTTGGCCCGGTGCCAGTCTGGTTGATATTCCCCGCTACGTTAAGATTCCCGCTCAGCGTTACGTTGCTGGAAAATGTCTTCGCACCGGTGATGGTCTCCGTGCCCGCCAGGTGAACGACAGCAGAGTCTGCCACAGCCCCTGTAACTTGCGACACAGAATAGTCGCCCGTCCCCGCCGTCACCGCGCCGGTACGGCCGAATACAGAAGCGACGTTACCGCCACCGCCACCCTGCGGCGGTTGTATGCTGACCCGGATGTCGTTCGTTTGTCCAGCAGTTGCATTAGTAACAGCCACATAGCCGATCGTTTGTGCCGAGGGTTGCGCCCCAGACCCAGTGTCGTGACAATCGCCAGCCGTGATCGTGCTCGCAGTAACCGCATCCCCAGCGGTAGTGGCATTGTCAAAGATGCAATAAGCGTAGCCGCGCCAGGTAATCACTGCGTTCCCGCTCTTGCCGGCGCCACCTTGCACCAAGCCAATCACGCCATTAGTCGCTGCCGTACTCGCAAGCACCGCCTGCGAAGGACTGTTCGTGTTGAACACGGCCAACTCGTTCAACACTGTCCCAGTCGACACATCATTCGGAATCTCGAAATCGTTTCGCCCGTATATAACCGAATTAAACGAGGTTTTCGCGAAGATGCTCTTTACCGCGTTCCCGGTGTCGCTGCCGAGGTTGAAACTGTTGTCTGGTAGCCACGGCTTTAGAGTGCCCGCGGCATCCACCACCCATTTCAGCCCGCTCCCAATCCAAAAACCTAACCCAGGCGCCGACGCCGATGTCGCGTTCTCACTGCGTACCACAGCATAGCTATCCGTCGCATCAAAGCCCAGCGACGTTCGCTGCCAAGTTGTGTTGTTCACGAAACTGGAATACACGCGCAGGTTCTGCGCGGTGCCGCCATTGCGTTCCTCGAGGTTGTCCGCAGGATCGCCACCCGGATCCGAGTTAAACAGGTTAGTCATCCCCAACTGGGTGACTTGCCCATTGTTCTCAATGACTCGCGGAGTATGGGTAGCGGAATCAAACCAAAAAACACCCCAGTTAGGAATCCCGGCAGGCTGCGAGGTTTCAGACAGCTGGATCACATTGGGCGTTGTGCAATTCGCATTCCCATTCGCCGCAATGCCCGTAGCAAATGATCCGCTGCACTGCGTCGGAACGGCCGCCAGGGCGAGAGCTGTCCCCGCCTGTCCGCTGATATTTGAACTCGTAAAAGCAACCTGGTGAGTCGTGCCACCAATGTTCACCACCGGCAACCCGGCAGCTGTATCCAACCCAATGCCGCCAACCGCGGGAACGTAGGCATTTCCCTGCGGCAATAACAAGCTCCCGCTCATTGTGACGTTGCTTGTGAAAGTCTTCGCCCCGGCAATCGTCTCAGTGCCCGTGTTATGAACCACCGATGCATCCGCGGCCGCCCCTGTAACTTGAGATACCGTGTAGTCGCCACTAACCGCTATAACCGCTCCCGAGCGCCCAAACACCGAACTGACATTCCCTCCACCACCGCCAGATCCGCAAGGACTTCCGGTGGATGCCATCACGCCGGACACAACATTGAGGCAACCATTCGACAGTCCGGCGAGCGTAACACTCTGATCGAACTTTGCCGGAACGTTGAACTCTTTCAGCGATGCGCTCAACCTTTCCAGCCAGTTTGCGTGTATGCCATCGCCGGTCTGCGCGATGTAATTCGTAATTGACACCGGGGCTCCAAACGCAAGCTGCCCCGAACTCAGTCCCGCTCCGGCGCTCGGCACATCCGTTCCGATCCACGTATCGTTCGCACTCGCTGGTGGACGATACCCCACCGTTGCTTGAGTCAGGGCAGGCTGGGAATCAATCAGCGTGATGATGTGATGCGGGTTCATACCACCTAGCGATGGAACAGTGGAGAAATTCAATCGCCCCTTGGATACAGACATGAAACCGCCTGTCTCTGGTCCATCGGTCACTATCGTGGCCGTCTGATTTGGAACGCTATTATTGGGGGATGTTACGCTCGCTAGACATGCGGTATAGCCTCCCGGCGACGCTGCTCCGTAGCTCGAGCACTGATTCGCAATCTGAAGCGGATTTCCGTTCAGTCCCACTCCTACGATGCCCGACTCTTCCACGTCTACCTTGACGCTTTTGTTGACTGATACCACCGAACCGGGCCAGAAGTTGAGATTCCCGCCGTAGTTAGCTTGTTTAATCGTGTATGCGGAAGTGGACGACGATCCTGTATCAGTGTAAGTACAAACCAACGTCCCCGAACAAGCCGTGGCTTGAGATAGGTTGTGCGCCACATATCCGCATGTCCCACCCGATCCACCGGGGCATCCGCCATTGTAGGGATAGACTGCACCGACTCCAACCGGAGTTATTATGCGGATCACGTCATAGGTGATCGTGTCAGTTCCGTTTGCCACTCGCGGCCAACGAACCGGAATTGAATCGCTTCCGGTAGAACTCCAATTGAGAATCTGCATCGGAGAGGTTTGCGTATTGGCAGTCGTATCATTGGCTACGATGAAGTAGGTGTAAGGCGTAGAACCAGTCCCACCAGTCTGAAACGCACCAAGGGTGCCCGGTCCGGCAATCTGAAAATACGCAGCTCCGGTCGATTCTCCGGCAATCAAACCAGCAATTCCAAGACCGGGGAAGGGAGATTTTGGCGGAGACAGGGGATTTGCGGCAATGCTGCTCTCGGAGTAGATGTTCTTAAGGTAGGCTCCCTGATAGTTTCCGGTGGAGTTCGATGAATACACTTGCCACAACGAGGTGGCCTGAATGACTGTGTTCTCGATGTACAACCCGTTCGAATTATAGACGGTTATTCCTAGTTGTTGAGAAGTGATGGTCGAGTCGCGCAGCGTGATGACCGCAGCGTGATTATGCGCTATGTTCCTCTGACCTCCAGAGAAGACATAGGAACCGATCCACGTTGCACCACCGTTTAATCCCGCGCTATTGTTATTGAAGTGGTCAACGGTCGCGTTCTCGTCATCCCAGAAATCGAAGAAATTATTGAATGCACCGTTCTCTCCCACAAGGTCGTAAGAGATATCGTTAAAGTGTGTGCTTTCTCCATTGTCCACAATCGCTTCATAAGCTAAGGCGACGACTCCGGGAGTATTCATGGAAACGGGTGCGCCGGGATGTGCGTAAGTATAGGTCGTACTCGACGGCACGGACGTAATAACGGCGTCTCCCCAATAAGTTGAGCTGTCCGTAAACATCTGCGTAACTATGTCACCCGGACGAAATCCGTGGGCGGATGCCGTGGTGATTGTAGCAATGCCACCGGAGAAGGATGTGTTGGTAATGTTTACGCCCGCGTAAGCTGGAACGGCAGATCGATTGATCGGCGAGCGAAAGCTGAATCCCGTCACCGTGTTGTTCCCGAAGTCGTTGGAATTTACCAGGTCGCCAACTTGAATACAGGCTCCACGTCCTGTGCAATCGAGCGACACGCCATAGCCGCTAAACACCGATTGGTTCGAGTGTAGATAGATCGTTCCAGGAACACTGTACGTGTTGATAGAGTGGGGGTAACCGGGTCCGTTTGCCGGAACGGTCACATTACACTGGATGTTCTTGTATGAAGTCGGATCAACTCCGCAAGCGGCATTCAAGGTCTCCTGAATGCCAGAAGAGGCCGAACCGATTGTGTAGGCAGAGTGTGAGAAGAAGGGCGTGAAGAGAATGGTCCCTCCACTCCCCGCGGTATAAGTGCCACCCGTCACGTTCACTGCTTCGCTATTTGAACCATCCGTGATGTAGACCTGATAGCCAGCGCCCGAAGTCACGTCAATGCCAACGATTCCGGAAGCAAGCGTCACAGTTGCCGCCGTATTCGCCGTGAGCGCCGTAGCCAAGGATGCCGACCAATTCAGCGCCGTCGTGGCATAAGTAATCCCGGCCGGCGCTCCACCACCACAAGATCCCCATGTGGAGTTACCGGTCAAACAAGTAGATGCGCTGGCGATTCCGGCTCCCAATTGGCCCGGCGGAACAGTCCCATTCACCAGGCCCGCTTTCACCGAAAGCCCGCTGTCCACATAGTGCCGATCGGCAGCCTGGTTAGGTGCGGTCGGATCTGCAGGCAGGGTTAATGGACCAGTCATAGTGTCGCCAGCGATGGAGACGTACGCTCCCGCGCCTACGTTCGCCACCGCCGCATCCACATAACCCTTGTTCGCAGCGTCATTCGCTCCGGCCGGCGTTGGAAGCGCCGGAGGCACAGCAAACTGCTTCGGGCCGGTGATCGTCTCCGTTCCCGCCAGGTGCACCACCGTGGCGTCGATCGCCCGATTCGCCACTGCCGCATTCACGTACTGCTGCGTCGCGGCGAGGTTCCCGAGCCCCGTACCCCGTGTCGTCAGCACCGCGGCAATCGTTGTCGGCGATGTCGCCGGAACCGCCCAATATTCTGTCCGGACGGTTCCGTCATCCAGTTGGAAAACTACGACGTAGTAAGTTCCCGCCGGAGACGCGCCCACGTTGGGGACCAGTTGCGCGGTAAACGCGCCTAGCGGCCCTATCGTCACAGCCAGATTGCCCGCCGCCACCGCGTCTCCCTCTGCGGTCTGGAACGACGGCCATGAAATCAGCACCGTACCTGATGCGGCGGTTCCATCAGCCCGATATACCGTGTCGCTGATCGTCGTAAGCGCCGGCCCTTGTGCCTGCAACTTGGGCGACAACGTCAACGCCATCAGCAGCGCCAGCACCAGGGAAATCACCATCTCCGCCGCCACCGGGAAACGCTTGTTATTCACCGCGAACGATCTGCGCATGTCTTTTTCTCTCCTCGTAAGCGCACGCCACCCTAACTCGGCCCAATAAGAAAGCCGCTCTGCCGAGCGGCGCCCCTTACAGGTTTCCCCTGTGCTCCTCTGTGTCCCCTGTGGTTCAAGCTTTTGACTTTTGTCGCTACCGCACTGAGGACTTCCGAAGGACACTTCGCATATTCCCACCCCACTCGAGTCCGATTGTTAGTCTAAACTCCGCGTCTCGCTCTCAACTCGCGACTCCAGAAATCGCCGCACGCTCTCTACATACACGTCCGCGAAGTCGACCACCGGCCTTCGCGTCTCGATCAGCACCATGGCCGCTTCCATTTCCCACTCCATCGCACATAATACCGCCAGCGTCATCATCGGAGCGCGGTGCACCCCCGCGGCGCAATGTACGTAAAGCCGCGATTCCGGTTCGTCCAGCGCTTCCAGCGCAAAATCAACGCCGCGTTTCAGCAGTTCCGGGTCCTTCGGCAAAAAATCGTCGTCGGTCGGATTCCACAGCACGCGGATCCCGTACAGCTCCGCGAGCGGCCGGTCGTCGAACTCGATCTGCATGTTGAGAACGTGGGTCACACCGGCTTGCGCCAGTTCTTCCATGTTCCGCGCGTTCCAAATCCCACCGCCCAGCGCAACTCGTTCCGTGACCCAGGCCATGTCCATGCTGCGTTCCATTCGCCTTCCCGACGCAATCCTCAATCTTCGTTTTACAATTATTCTGATTCTACGTCACCTTTCCCGTCGTGGATGGCGGGGAACTCTTCGTACAACCCCAGCTTCTCGATGAGCGACTTTGCCACCGACTCCTGCTCTTCGATCCCGCCCGCCGCAGACGTCGGAAACATTCCGGCGATTTCCCAAAGAAAGCGCAATGCCAAAACGCTACCCCGTTCATTCACCGACCGCACCACGCGCTTAGTCATATCGACCGATGCATCCACGATCACGTTCGTGACCCGGTTCCGCGCGTTCTGGAGTTCGTCCGGCTTTTTGGGGACCGCAGTCACCCCCTTCGACGCCTGAGCCTTCCGCGATTTTGACCTACTCTTCTTTGCCTTCGCCATCTGCCCGCCTAAATAGAAAAAGGGCGCGATTTGCGTCGCGCCCTTCAGAGTTTTTCTTTTTTTCTCGACTCTTAAGTTTAGGATATCAAATCAGAGGGGGGTGTACCGCCAACTTTTCGATATTTATTTTCGCCTTCGTTTGAGTCACTTACGTCGAAATTGTAACTTTTACCCTCTTGACAACTTTTTCGACCTCTCGTGGCCGGAGGCAATTTATCCATCAAACCCCCCGCGAGCAGGATCCGCGAGAGCTGGTCAAGCGCATCCTGGAGGAACCGCTCGACCGTTCTCTGGGTACAACCAAGCAGCCGCGCGACCTCGGGTATGGTGTATTCCTCCAGAACATTCATGGCCAGCAGCTTTTTCTCGAGTGCGTTCAGCTTCTCGATCGCCTGCTCCATATCGGCCACAAAGATCACGACGTCCTCAAAGTTCCTCATCGTGTACGACGTCACCCGCGTCCGGAAGAACTCGCGCCCCAGCAGCGACGGCAGCCTCCCCACCTCGACCGAGGCCCGGGCGTACCGCCGCAGCAGCGCCACCGTGCGTCTGCGGTAGGGCCACAGTTCCATCTCCGTTTCGCCAAACAGCACCGACGGCGGCGGTTCCGCCTGCCCCATCAGACTCCATGCTTGTGTGCTCGTCGTTTGTGCGCTTGTCATGCCCACACCTCCATCGCGGCCACGCCCTGCAGACATTCAATCCGGGCCGGGATCTGAAAGTCTTCTCTTTGAGCGTCTTTTTGAACGTCCGTTCCTTGCGAGCGCGCTTTGCGGCGGCGCGCTTTGCGGGGCGTCGCCTCCCCAGGGTTTGGCATTGCTGCCAAACGCACACGGCAACTGGCGCAATACACTCCATCTGCTCCCCGCGGACGCAGCCACAATCCGCCGCACCGCTCGCAATACTTCAGTTCGACTTGGATTTCCTGGCCTTCCATCCTGCTTATAAAGTTCATGATTGCCTCTCTCTATGAAATGAAAAACACTCAAACCAAAAAAAGCCCTGGTACCGATTGTCTCGGCCCAGGGCTCGTCTCTCTTACGATGACCTGTGGTGCTATTTAGTTAGGAATAAAGCAGTTACTGCAGCCTGGCGGTTACCCCCGTCTCCGGTTGTCGGAAGTAACCCTCCTCGTAGCCGGACTTGAGCACCTGCCCGTTCTGCACAATGACGCTCAAACGCCCGTTGAAGTGGATGGACTGTAACAACCGCTGCATCGCTGCCGAGAGCACTTCCGCCGCGCGTACCTTCCGACGGAACTCCCCGAAGCTTCGTTCTTCGTTTTCGTGGGACTGTACTTCTATCATGGCTGACAACCTTTCCTGCAGTATAAGTGCATTATGAGACATATAATAAAATCATCGTATAGCTCAAAAACGACTAAGTCAAGAACGGTGATTATGCACTTGACACAGAAAGTATAATCGGGTATGATTCTGTAAGTCAAGGAAAATCATCATGAAACTGATAGATGTTTCAAAAGCCTTCGCCACAGACGAGCAATGCTTGGCTTACCTCGAAGCTAAACGCTGGCCCCACGGTGTACGCTGCCCGGTATGCGGAACCAAGAGCGTATCGAGGATCACACGCCGAAGCGAATCCAAGAACGTCCGCGCACAGCTTTACCAGTGTCTTGAATCGACTTGCAAATCTCAGTTCTCGGCCACATCGGGTACGATTTTCCACGATTCACACTTGGGACTCGGCAAGTGGTTTACGGCCATTGCGCTGCTAGTTGACGCCAAGAAGAGCATGTCCGCC
Organism: Acidobacteriaceae bacterium; assembly: GCA_003131315.1. Classification (GTDB taxonomy): domain Bacteria; phylum Acidobacteriota; class Terriglobia; order Terriglobales; family Acidobacteriaceae; genus Acidiflorens. The sequence goes on along the minus strand of PKUV01000170.1, from coordinate 7,426 downwards.
CTGCAACTCTCCCGGCACCTGGACTGCAATTACCGCACAGCATGGTACCTGGCGCACCGCATCCGCGAAGCGATGAACGAACCGGACGGCTTCAAGCTGGCAGGGACAGTTGAACTTGATGAGACGTATATCGGAGGAAAGCAGCGTGGACACAAAGGCAAGTTGAAGAATAAAGAAGTGGTTTTTGGCCTTCGACAGCGCAAAGGCCCGATCAAGCTGGTACAGGTCGCGGATAACAAGGCGGGAACGCTCTACGATCAGGTTAACAAGCACGTTGAGCCGAATGCTGACAGGATCATGACGGATGACGCGGGCGGCTACAACTTCCAGATGACGAAATTCCGCAACATCCCGCACTCGAAAATTCGGCACAGCGTAGGCGAGTACGTCCGGGGTGAAGTCCACACGAACACAATCGAATCCGGCTTCTCACTGTTCAAGCGGGCAATCGTAGGCTCGTTCCATCATGTCTCGATAAAGCACTTGCAACGCTACTTGGACGAATTCAACTATCGGTTCAATCGGCGGGAAATAGTAGACCTGTTTGAGCAGACCGTGGCCCGGATGGCTGGGATCGGCGCGATGCCGTACAGCAAGCTGGTCGAGCAGAATGCGTTCACACCGTTTGTCCGACCATGACTTTGGTAATAATTATTTAGATTACTAACGCTGATTCTAAAGCACTTAAGAATCGGGCTGCGGAACAAGGGCTTGCCTAGCGCCCTTCCGTCGTGCATCATAGTGAACGACATACCCTCCACGCCTCTCCTTTGGGATTATTTTATCTTCCCAAGTGAAGCGCATAATTGGAGGGTCTTTTTTATGCTCTACGGCAAAGATCCGCTTGAGTTCAAAGATCAACTTGCGCTCATGACAAGCCGTGGACTCATTGTCAAAGATCCAGAACGTGCTCTCCGTTGGCTCAAGAACGTCTCCTACTATCGCCTCAGTGTCTACTTTCTTCCGTTCAAAGACCCCAATACGGACGCTTTTCGACCAGGTTGCGAGTTCGAACAGATTATCGAACTTTATAAATTTGATGGTCGGTTGCGCCTTCTTGTTCTACAAGCCATTGAACGAGTGGAAATAGCGATACGGACAGCCATTACCTATCAGATCGCCATGAACTATGGGAAATTCGGACATGTGGACAAGAACAACTTCGCGCCAGATTTTGATTCTGGCCGGTTCGAGAAAGAACTGTCCGCAGAAGAAGGCAGGTCTAGAGAAGACTTCGTCACTCACTATCGCAGTAAATATACACTCGAAAAACACTTGCCTGTCTGGATGGCGACAGAGTTGATTTCGTTTGGCACTCTTTCCCTGATGTATAAATCTTTACGCCCAAGCATTCAGAAAGCTATCGCAACGGATTATGGCGTTGAGGGTGACGTATTCAGGAGTTGGCTGCACACGTTCTCTTACGTTCGAAATAATTGTGCCCACCACAAACGGTTCTGGGATAGAAGTCTGGCGATACGTCCCAAAATCCCCAGCCGTTGGCGATATTCACCACTCAATAGCGGCACCGCCTATTGCGTTATAGTCCTTTTGAAGCACATGACCGACGTGATATGCCCCTCATGCAAATGGAAAGAGCGGGTCACGGCGCTAGTTGACGATCGGTCCCTGCTCACTTTCAACGGTATGGGTTTTCCTAGAAACTGGAGAGAAGTGGACCCTTGGAAGTAGCGTCCCCATTCTTTAGGCTAACGCGGGCGTCGAGGGAGATCTTTTTCTTCAATCTCCAGCGTCTGTAGCGCTCGTTTTCTCTCTTCGATCCGTAGCCTTTCGTCAAGCCATTCCGCCACCATCGCTTCTGTGCTCGTCTCTTTTTCTACTGAGAGGTACTCTGCATGGCTGGTCAATCTGTGGCGCAATGATTCGGCGATGCGCCAACCAACCGGCTTCGGTTTCGGTTGCTCTTCGTCTTTTCCGCTGGCAGGCATCTAAAAAAGCGCTTGTATTATACGTATGATATGTATTAGATTGAGCCAGAGCGGAGACATTCTCAAGACCGAAGGGAATGTGTCATGGCAGGCGAGACCGCAATCCCTTGTGGGCACAATCCAAGAGATTTGGTACCCGCTAGTGCTAAAGCCGACGTGGCTTGCAAGGTTGATGGTCAGGGACTAGAGTTTATCGTTTGGCAGAAGGACGCGCGATGAATCGCGGCGGGCGGTTCTTTCAAAGTGTGGTGCGGAGAGAGTGGGAGTCGAACCCACAGAACCCCGGCTAGGGAGTCGTCAGATTATAAATCTGCTGGGCTTGCCACATGCCCAATCTCTCCGACAAATACAAAGGGCCTCAAGTCGTGGTCTTGGGCACCGCAACTTGAGGAGGTCACTGCGGGCACTCGGGGTTTGGAATCCCGAGGCCCAGATTCGGGTATCCTCGCGAAAGGTATTTCACCCGAATGTCCCATAGTATCGCGGTTCTAAACAATTGCAAGTAGGAATGTTTAGAGCGTTTTCCACTACCCATGTTTTGATCTGTGGATTACAAGTGGCGAAAAAGGTACATCCCGACAAACCCCAGACTTTGAAGGTAAAAAAAAGCACTTTCGATAAGGTGCTGGGGAAACTGATCCGCTCGGAACCCGTCCCGCACAAGTCCAAATAATCGCTTTTCCCCTGTTCGGTTTTCGTAACAAAAATCTCGCTCCCCAGCCAACGAAACGGGAGGCATATAACATTCGCGCTGGGCGCGGCGTTCTTCCACGCGGGAAGGGGAGTTCCGGGATATAAGGCCGTATAACCATCACGCTCTGCGCGGCCCTAATAATCTGGGAATTTCACGGGACGGTCGGTAACCAATCCGACCCGCGGCACCCGCGGCACTTTCCCCTTCGCCGGTGGTACAATCCTCGCCTTCCCCCTAGATTCCAAGGAGGTCCGTTCCATGGGTGATAGGGAAAAGACTGATCGCGAGAATCAAGAACGCCAGAGCAACGCAGGCAAACCACTCCCACCCATTCTTGCTCGCATTGCTCCTGATCCAAAGCAGCCACATAGCAACGAAATCCAAAACCAAGCCAATGCAGATCCAGAGCGTCCCGATCCATGGTTCAAGAACCCTGCTTGGCACATGGTATGGATCACCCTTTTTTTGTTTGCTGTAGGCGTCTACACCGCCAAGATTTTCCATCGCCAGTTCAAGGAAATGCAGGCTCAAACGAAAATCCTTAACTCCCAAGCCAAGCAGGCTGCGTCTGATTCCGTCGAATCGGCTAGAAAAGTTGACAGCCAATTGACGATAGCTCGACAACAGGCGAAAGCGGCTCAAGACAGTGCGGACGCCATCAAGACGCAAATGCGGGTAGATCAACGGGCTTGGATCAGTCTCGGCTCTATAAAAAGCGTCAGCAAATTCGCCGTGGGCGAGCCCTTCACCGTGACTGTAGGTATCAAAAATCTCGGCAAGACCCCAGCCAGAAATACGTACACCGGAATCTTCATTGAGCCTCGTCTGAAGGGGCAGAAGCCTCGACTTGAAAGGGACGCACAGGTCGCAATGGCGAGCGGCATAATACTTCCCAATGTCGAAATCTACAACAGTCCGATTCTCACGATGTGCAGCGAGGTAAACACGAATACTGGCCAAATTCTTGCTAAATTCATATGCCCTCTGACTCAGGATGAATACGACGCGGTCACGAGCGGCAGTCAAACAATCTACGTCCATGGCCGAGTGACCTATTATGACGTTTTCAATCATTCGCATTGGTTCACTTTTTGCTATCTCATGGGAGCGAATGAAACATGGGTTATGTGTACCGGAGGTCAGCGCGCAGACAACGACAGAGAATAGGCAAACTAAGACACCATTGTAAAGCCCTGTCACGGCAGCTACAAGTGTGTAACGACTAAGTGTCTGTGTCAAATGCATAATCACCTCAAGAACTTTATTCCCTTATGGATGTTACGCTTATGTTAAAAATAGCGCTTGGCTATTGCAGCGTGTTATACTCCGGCGATGAAATTCCGCATGCTTCAGGAAAATCTCCGCAAGACCCTTTGGGAACGCATTGACGCAGGGGAACTCACTGGCTTGCGTCTGGCGGACCAGACCGGCTTCAAGCAAGCCCACATCTCCAATTTCCTGAACCGCAAGCGCGGACTCAGCCTGGAAGGCATGGACAAAGTACTGAACGTGCAGCATCTTTCGGTGCTGGATCTCATCGATCCCGCCGAAGTCAACAAGCGCGCCTCGATCCTCCCGCCGAGCGAGGACGAATTCGAGAACGTGGTGGTCGCCGACTTGCATATCGCAGCCTCCGAAGCGCTGATCATGAGCATGCACGTCAAGGAGATCCTGAAGTTTAAGAAGAGCTTCCTGAAGCGCTTGAAGGACGAGGTAGAAGGCGACCGCAGCGGCTGGGAACGCTTTGTGATCATTAAGGCGGATGCGCAGGAAGGAATGAGCATGTATCCCCGCACCATGCCCGGCGCCAACCTGCTACTCGACCGCCACTACAATTCGCTGACTCCCTACCGCAAGGGCGAAAGTAACATATACGCTGTGCGCAAAGATGAGACTTGCACCATCAAGTATGTTGAAACTACGGACAACCACCTGATCCTGCGTCCGCACAACCCAGCCTACCCGATTGAAGTAATAACCCTGGAAGACGGACAGAAGCCCGGCGACTACATCGTGGGCCGCGTGTGCTACGTGGGGATCGAAACGTAGGGTGTAATAAGTAGGGAGTAATAGGTAGGGGTGTTATAGCTAGAGAGGATACTAATGCGGGGTGTACTAACGTAGAGCATGCGTTGGCTCAGAATATGTCAGGGCGGACACTCCTCTCCGCCCTGACCCTGTTTTTTCAAAAGATCGCTCAGCGCGGAGGTCTTCGGGTGCCACGTCGCCGATCGCGAAATATTGCAGGCTGTCGTGCCGACAGCTTTCCCGATGTAAGGACCGTGCATCCATCTCCTCCGCCCTCGCGAAATCCAGGGGCAGGCCTTATCACCCGTAGCGCTACACCTGCCGATTTGTTTCTTGAACCTCCCTAACCAAAGCTCCGTACTTACATTTGACTACCTGGATCGAGGTGTGTCCATGTACCGGAGAACTGCCCCCATGCGCAAAGTTTGCCTGCCTTTGTTCGTTGCCGTACTCTGCTTCACCCCATCGCCGTCGAAGGCAGCTTCGGCAGTCACGACCTACACGGCGAGATGAATGGCGGCGGAAACCGATTGACGTGTGCACACCAGCGACGGGTCGGTGACGCTGGATAAGTTTTGCACGAAGCGATAATCTCAGAGAGCAATTTCGCGCCTTAAAACCTTATGAACTGGAAAATCTCTGCTCTGATTCTGGCGGCGCTTTCGACCGCTGTGCCCGCCTGTGCCCAACACTCTTCCTCCGAGCCGGTGCTGGATGTCTCCGCCATGGATAAAACTGTTGACCCGTGCATGGACTTCTACACGTACTCCTGCGGGGAGTGGATCAAAAAGAATCCGATTCCGCCGGACCAGTCGAGCTGGGGCACATACGGCAAGCTCGAGGACGATAACCGCGCGCAGTTGCGAACAATTCTGGAAGAAGCGGCGAAAGCGAACGGCGCGCGGGATGCGGTGATGCACGACGTGACACAAAAGATCGGCGATTACTACGCGTCGTGCATGGATGAGGCGGCCATTGAGAAGCTTGGAGCTAAGCCGCTGTTGCCGGAACTGGAGCGCATCGCGGGTCTGAAGTCAAAGCAGGATCTGGCGGAATATGCCGCGACCGCACAGTTTCCGCCTTCGCTCTACGGCGGGGGAACGCTGTTCGCGTTCCGCTCGAATCAGGACTTCAAGGACTCGACGCAGGTGATCGCCGAGGCCGATCAGGCCGGGCTCGGGCTGCCGGATCGCGATTACTATTTGAAGGACGACGCCAAATCCGAAGAACTGCGCAAGGCTTACCTGGCGCATGTCGCAAAGATGTTCGAGCTGCTGGGAGACAAGCCGGCTGATGCGGCCACGGAAGCAGCGACGGTTGTGCGCATCGAGACGGCGCTCGCCAAGGGCCAGATGACCCGCGTCGAACGGCGCGATCCACCCAAGCTCTATCACAAGATGAGCGTGGAGGAACTACAAAAGCTGGCGCCGGCTTTCGGCTGGAACACGTATTTCACAAAAACCGGCGTGGGATCGTTGGGGTCGCTGAACGTGGTAACGCCGGACTATTTCCACGTCCTGAGTGAAGAAATCGAAAAAGAAAGCCTGGCTGACTGGAAAACGTATCTGCGGTGGCACGCTACGCACGATGCGGCCAGCGACCTTTCCGCTGCGTTCGTGAAAGAGAATTTTAGTTTTTACGGCAAGACTCTGCGGGGACGAGAGGAACTGCCGCCACGCTGGAAGCGTTGCACGAATGACGTGGATAACGACCTGGGAGAAGCGCTGGGCCAGGCGTATGTGGCGAAGTACTTCAGTCCGGAGGCGAAACAGGCTGCGCTGAAAATTGTGAAAGAGGTCGAAGCGGCCATGCAGAGCGAGATCCAGGCGCTGCCGTGGATGGGAGCGGCGACGAAGGAGCAGGCGCTCACCAAACTGCACGCGATCGCAAACAAGATCGGTTATCCCGACACGTGGCGAGACTACAGCGCTCTGGAGGTCGTGCGCGGAGACGAAATCGGGAACTCCGAACGGGCGTCCTGGTTTGAGTTTCACCGCTGGCTCGCGAAAATCGGCAAGCCGGTGGACCGCAAGGAGTGGGACATGACGCCGCCCACCGTCAATGCGGATTACGATCCGCAGAGAAACGACATCAACTTTCCGGCAGGAGTGCTGCAGCCGCCGCTGTTCAGCGCGCTGTCGGACGCGGCGGCCAACTATGGCGACACCGGCGCCACCATGGGCCACGAACTGACCCATGCGTTTGACGACGAGGGCAGCCAGTTCGACGCGCAGGGTAATTTGCGCAACTGGTGGACGGAGGCCGACCGCAAGGAATTTGAGCAGCGCGCCCAATGCGTGGTCGACCAATATTCCGGATACACGATCATCGACGACATCAAGATCAACGGCAAACTGACGAACGGCGAGGATCTGGCGGATCTGGGCGGGACGCTGCTGGCGTATCTGGCGTGGAAGGCAGACACGAAAGATCAAAAGTTGGAGCCGCTGGACGGGTTGACGCCGGAGCAGCGCTTCTTCGTCGCCTACGGGCAGAGCTGGTGCACGAACGAGCGCGAGGAGAATAAGCGGCTGCGGGCGACGGTGGATCCGCACTCGCCGGAGAAGTATCGGGCGAATGGCGTGACCGCGAACATGACGGAATTTCGCGCCGCGTTCCACTGTAAGCCGGGGCAGCCGATGGTGCGGGAGAACGCTTGCCGGGTGTGGTAGGTCGCAGAAAAACTCCGGCTTCGTATCAGGGCATCGCTTTAGCGATGCTGAAAATTCTTCGAAATCAGATGCCCCCTTTAGGG
>PKUV01000018.1 GCA_003131315.1 Acidobacteriaceae bacterium | reverse complement strand
TGGACTGGACCCCTCGGCTGAGACAACCAGTTAAGCTACATTTCGCCGTTCGCTGCCGAAGCATTGTCGGGCGAGGTTGATGGTTGGCAGTATAGCTCCGGCTGGTGAAGCGGAAGCGGGATCTGCTGGAGAGCAACCTGCCAGGAATAACCAGCTGGAGACTCATCCACGGCGATGAGCGGGGGCACGGTCGCGAGATCGTGCCCTCATCGCATGGATAGATTTCCCCATGCCTGAGAAAACTCATACGGCCTCCTGCGCCAGAGCCGGTGTCAGCATCCGCGGCGGCGACTGCAGGCGTTCGAACTCGGTGGGCGGACAATAGCCGAGAGAGGAGTGCAGCCGTCTTTGGTTATAGACCTCCTCCAGAAACTCTCCGATGCGAGCGCGCGCTTCGGCCAGGTTGCGATACTCGCTGCGATAGACCTCTTCACACTTCAGCGTTTTCATGAACGACTCACACGTCGCGTTGTCCCAGGGATTGCCACGGCGCGACATACTGATCCGGACTTGGTGTGCCTCTAACAAAGCGACATAGTCGTGGCTGGCATACTGCACGCCACGGTCGGAGTGGTGCACCAATCCGGGCGCCGGCCGCCGCCGCTCCAACGCCATCTCCAGCGCCGCCACGGTTAACTTGGCTTCCAGCGTGCCCTCCAACGCCCAGCCAATGGCCCGCCGCGAAAACGCGTCCAGCACCACCGCCAAGTAGATGAACTCCTCCAGCAGCCGGATGTAGGTAATATCGGCCCGCCAGAGCTGGTTAACGCCGCTCACCACCAGCACGGCCGCCAGGTTTGGATACACTTTCAACCCGTGGGCGGAGTCGGTGGTCGCCACAAACTTACGCTTCCGCAAACAGAGCAGGTTGTCTTCCCGCATCAGCCGCTGCACCCGTTTGCGATTGACGGGCACGCCGCCACGGCGCAACTCCGCCGTAATCCGCCGGCTGCCGTAGGCCGGCCACTCCAGCGCCACGCGCTGCACTTGATCGCGCAGTTCCACGGGCGCAAGCCGAGACCGGACTCCGCGCCGGTAAAACCCCGCCCGGCTGATTCTGGCCAGCGCACACATCCGGCGGATGGCGAGTTGAGTTCCGGCTTTCACTTCGCGCTCGACTTGTTGGTAAACGATGCGCCGCCACTAGCGGCCCGCAGCTGGCGCTGTTGTTCCACATGCTGCAAGGCTCGCTTCAAAAAATCGATCTCCAGGACCTGCTGCCCGATCTTACGTTCCAGCTCCGCGATCCGCGTCTCCTCCGCTCGTTTCTGGCCTATGCCGGGAAACGCCCGCTCCCCAAACTTGTCCACATCGCGGCTCCAGCGGTACAGTTCCTGGCGGCTCACTTCCAGACTGCGCGCCACCAAGCCTGCCGCTTCTCCCGCACGCAATCGTTGTACCGCATCCAGCTTGAACTCCTTGGTGAACTTCCTTCGAGATCTCATCCAGTTTCCCCTTTCGCTGCATTTTAGGGCTTAACTGGTTGTCTCAAAATGGGGGTCCACTCCATGAGTATTGCTGACAGGTTGAGCTGACAAAATCTACCTTTGCCCGTTTCGGGATGCAGCCCAGACCCATTCGCCGACGATGGGAGAAATGACATCTCGCATAGCTCAGCGCGATTTTGCGAAACGGTTCGAACGCGGTAAACTGAGTTTTANNGTAAACTGTTGAAACGGCTCACTGTAGGCGCGTAGCTCAGTTGGTTAGAGCGCTACCTTGACACGCTTCCGTGGTACCGTACTTCCAATAACTTAGAGAGCGTCGGGGACTGCCCCAGTACATGTAAGTACGGCCAAGACGGGCTTCTTACAGGTGATTTTACAGGTGTGATTTTTCCAACGGGATCTCTTTCGAGCTAAACCTCGATCACCTAAAGCGAAAGCCTAGGTTAGATATTGTTCGACTAATCCTTTTGGCACAAGTAACCTCACCAGCCAAGCCTTTTACACAAGTGCTACTGTTTCATGCGGGAAAGAAAATTCTTTTCGCACAGCAGCGTGTATTGGCTCGTCACTGGGGGTGACCTAAGCTGTCCTCAAACTGGCTGGGCCCATCCTTATGATCGGCAAGACGATGTCTCACTACCGCATCCTGGAGAAGCTCGGGAGCGGCGGCATGGGTGTGGTGTACAAGGCCCGTGACGAGCATCTGGACCGTTTTGCGGCGCTAAAAGTGCTTCCTCCGGAAAGGCTGACTGACCCGGAACGCAGGCTTCGCTTTGTCCAGGAGGCCAAGTCCGCCTCCGCACTGAACCATCCGAACATTATCCACATCTACGACGTCACGGAATCAGAAGGCACTCTGTTCCTGGCGATGGAATATGTGCCGGGCAGGACCCTCGGCCAATTGATCGGCCTTAAGGGTCTTCCTCTCAACGACGCTCTGAAGTATGCCGCCCAGATCGCCGACGGATTGGCCAAGGCCCACTCCTCCGAGGGCAAAGACGGCTTCAATCGTCATCCAGCCGATTCGTGATGGCTTGTATCCAGATGACGCGTCGAACGAAATCCCGAGAGTCTGCCAGCGCGGTGGACGACATAAATCCATTATGAACGCTGAACATCTATTTGCCATCGATTTAGGTGCATGCCGACCCAATCGAACAATTGCGCAATCGCTAGGCATGGATTTGTAAGCAATAACCGCCACGCAGGGCTATCAGGTTGTGATGCGCGTTCTCTTTCGTGGACGAAAGATGCAGCCCAGTCAGTCTGATTTACCGAATATTCAACGAACTGTAATGAATTATTAACAAACGGCGGGCTAGTCTAACAGTTCACCAACAACGATGAGGTGAAGACGGATGGCTTCACCGTTTAGTCCGCTATCTAAAAAGCTTGTTTCTCAGGAGATAAAGACGATGAAACGAATGATGGCTGTGGTGCTGTCGACGGTCCTGGCAGCGATCTCGATCGCGGCGCAAGCCCAGGAAGGTACGCCCGCTGCGACGACGAAAAGCACTCACAAGAAAGTGGCTGCGAAGAAATCCGGGCCCACCATTTCAGAGCAGCTCAGTGAAATGAAGCAGGCAATCGACGCGCAGCAGCAGCAGATGAAGCAACTGACCGATTTTGTTCAAAGTCGCGATCAAACGATTCAGCAGCTGAAACAGGAGTTAGATCAGAGTCGCACTATGGCTGCGCAGGCCCAGAACAGGGCGGAAACCGCGGTGGCTGAAACGACTGAGCAACAGCAAACGGTCATGGCGCTCAAGGGCGACGTCACAGACTTGAAGATGGGCGCCACGAACTCCGCGCTGAATCTGCAGGAGACTCAAAAAAGAATAGGAGACCTGGAGAGCCCGCTCGCGATCCACTTTAAGGGAATCACGATTACTCCCGGTGGATTTATGGCCGCGGAATCCGTGTATCGCAATCGCGCGTTAGGGGCGGACGTCAATACTCCCTACAATAGCATATTCATGCCAGGAAGCGGACAGAACGCGGTTTCCGAATTCTTTGCGTCTGGCCGACAGTCGCGAATCTCGATGCTGGCTGAAGGCAAGTTCAATGACACGAAGCTAACCGGCTATGTGGAAGCTGACTTTCTTTCGGCTGGCGTGACCTCCAACAACAACGCCAGCAACAGCTACACCCTGCGCCAAAGACAAGTTTGGGGTCAGGCTGCCTTGCACAATGGCTTGAGTTTCACTGGCGGTCAAATGTGGAGCTTGGTGACAGAGACCAAGAAGGGCGTCGACAACCGAAGCGAAGCTCTGCCTATGACCATCGATGCGAATTACACGGTAGGGTTCAGTTGGGCGCGGCAATACGGTTTCCGCGTGGTCAAGAACTTCAACAATCACGTCTGGCTTGCCGCATCATTAGAGAATCCTCAGACTATCTTCGCGGCACGCGGCAATGCCTCGAATTTCGCTTTAGGCGGTCTCGGCAATGGCGGCGGACTGTATAACTCAACCGCCAACTATTCGTTCAACGCGACGCCGGACCTCGTCCTCAAAGCGGCCGTCGAACCCGGGCTCGGCCACTATGAAATTTTCGGCATCGTGAGCCGATTCCGCGACCGCGTTTATCCCTGCGAGGAACCGCCAGCTAGCTCGAGTCTATGTAATGGTGTTTCTTCCACGCAAGGTGCCTATAACAGCTCGAAGAACGGCGCTGGATTGGGAGCAAATGCCCGTATCACTTTGTTCAAGCACTTGGATTTCGGTGTTCACGCCCTCGCCGGAAACGGTGTGGGCAGGTACGGCTCCGCGGGTCTGCCCGATGCCACAGTGAATGCCGATGGTACGCTAGCACTGCTCCGCAGCTATCAGGGGCTGGCTACGCTGGAATGGCACATGCCAAGGTTTGATGTGTACCTCAACGGCGGCGAGGAATACTTAGGACGACGCTGGCAGATTGATCCCGTCTCCGGTAAAGCCGTGGGATACGGATCCCCGCTATTTGTGACGTCGGGTTGTTACACGGAAACGTTGCCCGGATCGGGCACCGGGTTCGGTTTCGGCGGGCTTGCCAACTGCAATGCCGACACCCAGAGGGTCATCGAGGGCACTTTTGGGTTCTGGCTACGGCTGTACAACGGTCCCAAGGGAAAACTGCAGCTTGGGCCGCAGTATTCCTACGTGAGCCGAGATGCATGGACGGGCACAGTTGGTGCGCCACACGGAATCGAAAACATGGTTTTCACGTCCTTCCGCTACTATTTGCCGTAGGTATACGCAAGCCTCGCCCCCGGAATTCTCTTCTCTTACTTTGGGGGCGAGGTATCCTTTTCATAAGGCGCGTCACTTTCACAAGACCTTAACGTGTGCGTCACGGGATTGTAACAATCCGGGCGTTGGTGAGCGCCGCTCTCACATGGTTCATCCTGAGGCTGACTGGTCTTCTTCTCGTCCGTCCATGCACCAAAAAAGAACCGAATCAGCAGAGCATCTTACGCGTCTTGACTGTAATCACCGAAGGTCCACCTGGGCGATCGAGATTCAGCTTGATCGGAGTTCCAAGTGTGACGTGAAGCTTCTTGGATAGCTGTTCCGGCGTGAGCACGTTGACGCTTTCCCCGTCAACAGCGGATATCTGGTCTCCAGGTTCGATTCCAGCTTCCGCGGCCGGCGAATTCTTCCAGACAGACACAACTGTGAATACACCCGATGGGGCTTTAACAAATTGAATCCCAATGGTCACATATTTGTAAGCGTCGGGTTCGAAACCGGGATCTAACTTTAGGTAGAGCATGCCGCGACTGAGATCGAAAGTCACTTCAAACTGACGCCAGAAATCTGCCCCCAAAATCCCGCCGAACCCAGGATCAGCAAAAACACCTGCACTCATCGGATTCTGGACACGCATCGCTTGATTGTTGACCTCAATGTTCCCAATTCGCGCGCTATCCAAACATGCTAATAATGCCGTCGAACCCTCAGAGCTAACAATGCCCTCAATCACCGATTTTGGTTTCCATATTTTCGACAGTTGTTCCCACGTGCTCCAAGACAGGTTGGTCGAATTCGTTCCTGTGTCGACGAGAAGTTCTCGCGGTAAAGAGACCAAGGTGATTGGGAGAAAAAACTGATCCCGCGTCCTTTTCATCTGAATGGGCGTACCCAAGTCACCAAGTTGTGACAATGGGCCTAAGGTCATGGTCTGCTTGGAGTAGCTCACCTTGAATGGCGAGCGTAGCAAAACATCATTTCCCAGAACACCATCGACAGGCACCCCGGCAGCGCGTGAAAGTGGAGTGAGATCAACCACTGCCAAGATTTGACTGTTCAACTCGACATTAGCGATCTGAATGCTTTTGACCTCAACGGAGCCCACGGAACGAAGCGAATAATTTCCCAGCGCTTTACCCTGGCCCTTTTCTTCCAGATTCAGTCGCTCAACCGTCTCGGTTCCAACTGCTGAACTCTCACTTCCGGTATCGAGAAGGAAGTTGAGGGGGGTACTATTGATCAAAACCGGAACCAGGACTGCTCCGTTATGAACGCTTACAGAAATGTTGACGGCACCTGCGGAAGCGGCATACGCAGCGTGCGCGAAACCGATCAGAAGGACACAAAGTAGCAAGAGTTGTTTCATTTGCAAATCTCGTTCTAAAAAAGGCACCAGCGTTAAATATTACGCGAACCCATTGGACGGCAGAGACAGTATAGTCTGCCTGGATATTGGCCGGACTATCGCCACGGTTTTCGGCGGATCGTGGATCCGCGTAAAACCCAGCGCCTATAAGGTTTGCAGAAAGCAAATATCCCCCGGCAGAGCCGCGGGTCCCTTCGTGCTAGGAATGATGACGGTGTCTCTCCTTAGAAAGCGATCTGCATGCGAACGTCGAACGCCTTTTCCGTAGGGCGATTGCCCGCCACGGCGCCTTGCTCAAAATGCGTCTGATCGTACTCGAACTGCAGCTTCGTGAAGTAGTTCATATACCAATTGATGCCTGCTGTCCACGCGCGCGCAGCTCTGGCCGACTTGGTTGGATCTGCAAAACCAGCGGCGAAAGCTGTCTGGTCGACATTCAGTTCTGTATAACGCGCGACGAGTTCCCAGGCGCCAATGCCGCGGTTATCGGCACTCTCAAGGCCTTTGCGAGGAACTAAGCTTTTGTAGGACTTTTGCTCTCCCGTGAGTACCCATGAGCCAGCCACCTGCCATGCATGATTGTCGATATCGTGCGATATCGTACTGCCGTTGATGGTTGCAGCGACTCTCTGGTTAGAGTCCGCATACTCCGCCATCAGGCCGAACGGACCGGCGTAGTAGTAGAGCTGCGGCGTATAGGTCACTCGCCGACCATCTGCGAATGCAGCGACCGTCTTGGTGCCATAGGCGAAGAATACCGCTTGCCCTGCCGAGCTTTTAAAGGTAGGTAGCACTGCCCCCTCATTCTGCTGACCACTGGATGCCGCCACGCCAAACCCGAGACCTTTCAGCAGTCTTGACCCGGAAGGCGCAAACGGGGTAGCGAAGACGCGCCCTACAACATCCTTGCCATCATGAGTGGCGCCGTCAATGTTAGCGCCGTCGGGTGCGCCGTTGACCACGGCCACCTGATAGTTCAGCCGATGGACGATGTTGCCATAAAGCTGGAACCCTTCATCGCGGTTCGGCAACAGATCGCTGGGTAAGCCGTTCTCGATGAACGTTCGGTCAGCGTCGTTTTGCAGCACTTCCAATCCGAGGGGAGTCTTGAATTTACCACCACGCACAACAAGGTAGGGTTCGATCTTGAGATCGGCGTACGCGTCGTACACCGACGACTGGCCGTTGCCGAAGTCAGGCATGAAACGAAAATCCACATACTTGCCTAGACTGCCTTCGAAGATTGGCCGGGCGCGGCGGATGTTGAAGGCATCCGTGAGCAGGTGTCCGCCATTGTCGGCAAACGTCTTAGAGTCCAGTTGCAAGTGGCCGCCGATTCTCAAGCGAAAGGTTTTGTCTGGGCTGGTTATTGAAAACGTATTACGTCCCGCCGTCGTAGTTGGCCCTTCCAGAACTGCACTTTTCTCCAGTAGCTGCAGTTTATTGTGAAGTGCTTCCAGGCGGTCGGCGGTTGGGCCCGCGGCCGCAACGCCGCTTGCTGGCAATGCTGCATTTACACGGTTCTCAAGCTGCTCAAGCTTGCGCTCCAACGCGTCGAGGCGCGCTTCTGCGTCGGGTTTCTCAGCCTGCTGCACAGTGGACTGACTTGAGTCCGGAGCGTAGGTGGGTTGGACACTGCTGGATTGCGCGGAAGCCGAGCCGACAACGAGCAAGAAAATCGCCGCGGCATAGTAGACGTGACGCATGGTAATCCTCCTTAGATTTTGTGCGGAAAAACAGGAATCGGGTGTGGAAAGACTGCGGATTGGGCGGAGGTCCGTGGTGCCCGTTTCGAGAACGAAGTCCGAAGCCAATGGCTCGCGACCGTTAGAAAGTGAACCATACACAAGCATATCGATAGACATTATAGCAATAACCATGCCACTCAGCAGCTGGAAGCTCCATGGAGGAAAGTCCTGTGCTTTGTGCTACTTTGCTGGTCTGGTTCTTCTTTAAAGATGGGGCGATATGCATGTCTTTGCAGACTTGGGACAAAATATCGCTATGAGGGAGCGCGAAGCAGGCTTAATAATTGGCCGGCAAGAAAGAGTGCGGTCAATAACAAGCAACGCCTGCTCCAAAATCGTCGTTGTAGAGACCACAGTCCGCTTTGTTAAGTTCCCGACGTTCGCGATTATGGCTGGCGGGTGGACAAAGTTGTTCCGGGCCGAATCGCGTCGGTGGCATTCGCGACGATAGTGTCCCCCGTCTGCAGTTCACCGAACACTTCGGTTTTTCCGCTGACAGCGACACCGGTCTTGACGTCTACCCACTCTGCTTTGCTCTGGCGCACACGAATCACGAAAGTTCGTTGGAGATCGGTTGCAACAGCGGTCGTAGGAACAAACAGAGTCGGATAGGACCGCTGAACCGGCCATTCGACGGTAGCAAAGCTCCCAGGTGTGATCTGCGCTTCATGGTTGCGCACCTCCAATTCGACCGCCATGGTTCGGGTATTTTGGGCAACATCATGCGAAATGCGGGCAATGGGAGCATGAAACATGCGTCCCGGGAATGCCGGTACGTTAAAGGAAACCTGCTGGCCCTCGCGGATGCCAGCCGCGTAAGCTTCCGGAACCGGGATCACAAGTCGCAGACGATCGAGGTCTTCCACTTGGACAATAGGCTGCGCACCGGGAGTTCCGGACGCAGGCCCCACTAGCGCGCCAGGATGAAGATTCCGCAACGTGACCACTCCGTTAAACGGAGCGCGGATCTCGAGATACGACTCAAGCTGCTTCACGCTGCGCAGCGCATCTTGCGCAGCCCGGATATTGTTTGTAGCTGCCTCCACCTGCGCACGATCTGCCGCTGCACCCTGCTCGGCAACCTGCAGGTCATTGCCTGCGACCACTCCGGGAGTCTTTGCTGCTGCAGCCAGATGCTGGTAAGTTCCCTGGTCAGAGGCAAGCTTCGCCTGCGCTGCCGATGATTGTGATTGGGCGGCCTGAAGGTTCGCTTCCGCCTGGGCTCGCTGCGCTACCAGTTCCGGAGCGGAGAGGCGAATCATGACCTCGCCAGCCCGGACGTGCGACCCCCGATCCACGCGAATCATGTCAATGAATCCCGTGACCTTCGGATAGATGTCCACGGTTTCATAGGGAATGATCTGCGCCGGCAGAGCAAGTACAGTGTCGAGCTTCTGTGATTCGACTGCAACCACGCTCACCGCCTGCGGCGCGCCTGACGAAGCCTGTTGTGCCTGAGAGCCCGCTTGCGATGGCGACGGTTCGGCGCAGCTCGCCAATAGCAGAGTTGATACCAGTACAAGGAGAAACAGCAGCTTCATCACGCAACCTCCGACGGGCCAGCGAAACCATGGTCAGCAAAACCAGGATCATCAGGATCAAGCGTTGGCGAGGCTAGAGGCGCGCGCCGCTGCACGATCGCGAAGACCGTGGGCAACACCAGCAGCGTCGCTGCGGTGGCAACCAGAAGTCCCCCAATGACCGCGCGGCCCAGTGGCGCGGTCCCCTCGCTCCCGCGCTCTATGGCTAGCGCCATCGGGACCATGCCAGTAATCATGGCAAGACTCGTCATTAGGACAGGGCGCAGGCGTTCGCCCGCGGCATTTCGAGCCGCGGTTTTGGCGTCTGCGCCAGCTTTCCGGTTCTGCTCGGCGAAGGTCACTAGCAGGATCGCATTCGCGACGGCCACGCCAATCGCCATGATCGTTCCCATGAAGCTCTCAAGGTTCAGGCTGGTTCCCGTGATGAGGAGCATGAGAACGGAGCCGGTCAAAACTGCGGGAGTAGTAGACAGCACAATCAGCGCAAGACGAACCGACTCGAAGTTTGCCGCCAGCAGCAGGAAGATCACGAAAATGGCGATCACCAATCCGATGCTGAGATTGCCGAATATCTGACTCATCGCGCTGATCTGACCGCGAACCTGGACGGTCACTCCGCGCGGTGGTGTTCCGGCTCGTGCAATAGCCCGATTAATCTCGCGGCTGGCAATCCCCAGATCGTTCTTGCCAAGGTTGGCGGAAAGTCCAATAAGCCAGAGTCCGTTTTGGCGGTCTAGTTCTCCGGGAACCGTTCCCAAACGGACGGAAGCCACTTGGTTCAATAGCGGGTGCGCGCCGGTTGAGCTTGCGACTGGAATGGTTTCGATGTCTGTGGTAGAGGTCATCTGGGCCTGCGGCACTTCTACTTGTACCTGGTAGCTCACTCCAGATCGCGGATCTCTCCAGTAATTCGGAGAAACGAAGCGGCTCGATCCGGTAGCCGAAACCACCGCTTGTCCTATTTGATCGGCAGTTGTGCCAAGCTGGCCGGCCATGACCCGGTTAACGTTGACGTGCACTGTCGGATAATGGAGCGGCTCTTCGTAGCCGAGGTCGCGCATCTCCGTGACTTTTGCCAGCTCCTGCTGTACTTTTCCGGCATAGCTCAGCACGTCGTTGTATTGCGGACCAGTGGTTGCGACCTCGATCACAGAAGGCGTTCCGAAGTTCAGGATCTGGCTTACGAGGTCTCCTGGGTCAAAAGAGAAATGCGATCCGGGAAATTCTTGCGGCAGCGTCTTCCGCAGCTTCTCTTCCAGATCAGTGAGAGAAATGGACGCACCCGGCTTGAGCGCGACATTCAAGATCGCTTCGTGCGGTCCGCTTGTCCACAGAAACACCGCGTTGATCGGATAGGATGACCCCTGTGTGCCGACGTAGCCCAACGTGAGGTCCACGTTGCCGGGGCCGGCCTCGCGGTTGATGATATCCAGCACCCTTCGCGTCATTTGCTCGGTCACCGACACGCGCGTGCCGTCCGGTGCGTCAAAACGCAGCCGGAACTGATTGGAAGCGGCCGAAGGAAATATCTCGCGCGCCAGATGCGGCGCAATCAGCAAGAGCACCAGTGCGGCCACTACGGCGTAGCCACCAAGCAGGATCGCCGGGCGCTTCGTAACACGGTCTAAGACACCCAGAAATCGCTTGCGGAAACGGTCGAATCCCGTCTGGGTCGAATTCTCCTCGTGGCCGGTCTCAGACTTTAGCAGCCAATTCGAAAGCACCGGCACCAGTGAACTGGAGAGCAAATAAGAAGCTGCCATCGAAAAACCGACCGCCAGCGCTAGAGGCAGAAAGAGCGATTTCGCTGGGCCGGTCATGAAGAACGACGGCAAGAACACGGCCAGTACACACAGCATTGCGAGCAAGCGTGGGATTGCAACTTCGCGGCTCGCGTTGAGGACGGCGTGCGCCTTCGACTCGCCCTTTGTCATGTGGACGTGAATATTCTCCATCAGCACGGTGCCTTCATCTACCAGGACGCCGACCGCGAGTGCCAACCCGCCTAAAGTCATAATGTTGATGGTTTGGCCCGTGGCCCAGAGTGCCACCACCGCACACAGTAGCGCGAAGGGGATAGTAACGACCACGATCA
Organism: Acidobacteriaceae bacterium; assembly: GCA_003131315.1. GTDB lineage: Bacteria > Acidobacteriota > Terriglobia > Terriglobales > Acidobacteriaceae > Acidiflorens. The sequence continues at coordinate 18,202 of PKUV01000018.1, read as the reverse complement.
GAGAGCTGCGCCAATCACGCAAGAAGAACAGAATTGTGAATCCCGTAAGCAGAGCTCCCAGCAGTCCTTCGCGCGATACCGAAGAAAGTGCCTCGCGCACATATACGGACTGGTCGAACTCATAGGTGATCTTGATGTCCTCCGGAACCAGCGACTGGAAACGAGGCAAATTCTGGCGCACTTCGTTCACGACGGTGATGGTCGAGGCATCAGGTCTCTTGGTGACTGGAATGTAGATCGTTCGCTTCCCATTTACCACCGCATAGCCGGCAAGAATGTCCGAGGAATCGGAAACATTCCCGATATCGCGCAAATAGACGCCAGGACCCGGTCCAGTGCGCAGCGGAATATCAAGCAAGCCAGTGATCTGCTGCACCGTGGAATCCGTGGTCACCAGCATCTGGTAGTCGCCGATATTCGCGTTGCCCGCGGGTTCAATACTGTTACCGGAGATCAGTGCTTGCACGACATTCTCCGGCGAAAGTCCGTAAGCATGCAGCTTCGCCGGATCTACGTTGATCACGATCGTGCGCTGATTGCCTCCAAACGGCGGTGGAGAAGAGACGCCGGGCAAAGTCGCGAATACTGGGCGCACGCGGTTCAGTGCGAAATCCTGAATTTCTCCCAGAGTCCGCGACTCGCTATTGAAGACCAGATATCCGACTGGCAGCGTGCCGGCGTCGTAGCGGATCACAAATGGCGAGACGGTGCCGGGCGGCATAAAAGCCCGTGCGCGATTTACATACGAGATGGTCTGGGCCAACGCCTGGCTCATGTCGGTGCCGGGGTGGAACGTCAGGCGCAGCAAGGCCGTGCCCTGAATCGTCTTCGCCTCGACGTTTTCAATGCCGTTGATGTAGAGGAAGTGGTACTCGTAGTAGTAGGCAAGAAACCCTTCCATCTGCTGCGGGCTCATGCCGCCATACGGCTGTGCCACATAGATGACCGGTAGATCCAACTCGGGAAAGATATCAATCCGCGTGCGCAACAAGGCCAGAATCGAAGTCAGAGCGAGCGCAACGACAATGACGATCACCGAAATCGGTCGCCTTAGCGCTGCACGAATGAGCCACATGAGTCTAGTTCTCCTGCTTCAGAATTCATGGCTTACGGTTGCGTCAGCTGCGCCAGGAATGGAGTGAGATCGCCGCGAGCGGCAGCGACACCAGCCAGGGCACGCCAAATGTTCAGGCGCGCCACCGCGTCGTCCGCTTCAGCCTGCGTCAGAAGACTCTCCGCCACTGCGACCTCCACGACTGTCGCCAGCCCAGCCTGAAAACGAGCACGCTGCTGCTGCTCACTCGCGCGTGCCGCTGTCAGTTCCACGGGCGTATTCAGAGCGATTTGTTTTGCTCCGTCCAATTGGGCTTGCGCTTGCTGAACTTGGGCGGACAGATCGTCTAAGGTCTGCTGATACCGGGCCTGCTCCGCTCGGACGTTGGCTTCCTGAACTTTTTTCTGCGCCCGCAGAGAAAAGAAATCGAACGCAGGAAACGTGACCTGCACACCTGCTGCCCAGTTCAATGTGCTCGGCGCAAGCCCGTTCGTGCCGCCTGGGAACGATCCACTCAGCGCAGTACCCGTACCCCGTCCTGATAATGACGCTTGCGTGTTGAATTGGGGAACATAGGAGTGGGTAATTGCCGAGAGTTGCGCTTGGCCCTGGTTGACGAACGCGGCTTCCTGTTCCGCCAGCGGATGGGTTGCGAGCGACGATGGGGTAGTTTCTTCGCTTGGCTCGGCGATCAGCAGATGTGCGTCCTCGACTTCGAGGGTTGCCGTGGGAATCCCGACCAGATTCGCCAAGGCCGCTCGGTGCACCTTAACGTTTGTGTTCGCCTGAATCAATTGGGTCTTGCCCAAGGCGAGACCTGCATCGGCCTGGGCCGCGTCGGCGCCCGGGCGTAACTGGTTGTCAACCAGCACGTGGACGGCGTTGGCGAAAACCTGCAAACGATCGAGATTCGCCCGCGCAATCCCGAGCAATTGCTCAGCAGTCACGAGATCGAGGTACGCACTAGTCGCAGCCAATTCCACGTCGAGGCGTGTCAGATTGAGGCCGGCAGTCGCCGCCGCTGCGCCCTGCTGTGCGCTGTTCACTTGCGCCCGACGTAACCCAAAATCGAATGGTTGCCACGAAACCAATGCACCGCCTGCACTACTCCATGCGCTTCTCGTATTGTCAGCCGCGAGCACCGGACCGGAGATTGAGGGGAAGACTCCCTGTGGAAGCAGCAAGCCATAGACATTGTTCGCCGTGGCACGATTTGTCTGCCAAAGAATATCCGTTCTTGGAAGATATGCAGTGCGTGCGACGGCAACACCGTTTTGCGCCGCGATCTGCTGTTCCAGACTGGCACGGACACGCGGGTAATTCTTCTGCGCCAGGTCAATCGCTCGCGACAAGGTGAGGCGTTGCGGGGAGGCGTCGGGCGGCCCTGTTTGGGTCTTGGTGGATAGTGCCGAATTATTAATGGGTACTGACGGTACACCGGCCTGAGCCACAGCGAGTCGACTAAAGGCATACATAAGCAAACAAACTGCTAGTATCCGTCTGGGCTCCCTCAAGCCCGTATCCTCCTGCTGCGTTTGGCAAGCGCCGCCTGCAGCACGTTCTCGAATAGTTCACTGAACAGTTCCCGAACTCGCTTTTTAGCGATCCTGAGCGCTTTACGGCCCTCAACCGTCGCGCGATAAACGCGACGATCGTGCCGGTCACCATGCTTATATGAACGCAGCCATCCCTTTTTCTCCATTCCGTGCAGCAACGGGTACATCGTGCCCGGGCTCAACTTGTACCCGTGACGACCGAGTTCCTCTATCATTTCCAAGCCGAAAACGGGCTCTTTTGAGGCGTGGTAAAGAATGTGCAGCCGGATCAATCCTGAGTAGAGATCGCGATATTCGGCTTCGTTGGGATTTCTGGCGCGCATTGAAGATGGCTGCTAAGAAAAAATAGCAGCGTCATGGGATGCAAGTCAAGGTATTTGACGGGCTGCGTTTACGAAACACGTTATCGAATGCTGATATATAAGTTACGTTGTGGAGAGGCTACCAGACATCCGCAAAGACTGGTACAGCGTCACAGCTCGCCAGAGGTGCAAGTCTTTTGATAAAGCAATCCGAAAAATTGCCCGAGGGTGAAGAAAATCAAGCAGTGGACTTACGGTCAATGCTATGCGTTCCTGGTCAGATGTGGCCGTCAATGAGGTAAAAGGGATGCTTTGCCCCTGGGAACAGACCTCAACTTCCTAAAGCCATTTTGCACGTTCACTGCGTATACGAAAATGGGATAGCCCAGCCCAATACGCTCAGGGGGTGAATACTTGATCGCAAGACTCACTAAGCCTTCAGCCGTTTGCCCGGAGTCGACGGTCTTTCCTTCCCTGAACGCTTGCCACCAGGTTTTGAATGATGAGAGTTGAGCAATCGGGGATGCATCATTCTCAAAAGCGCTTCTGAGAACACCGACGTCACCGCTAAGGATGATATTCGGATCGTTGCCAGAAGTTTCGTGGCGAGTCCACTCAAACCCGGCACTCTCGGTGGCGGAAGAGGGTGGGTGCAGATAGACGTTGACCGTTTCTATGCGCAACTGCCCATCATCATCCACACCGACAAAAATTGACTCCATTGCTTGGTTACCTTGCGATCCAAACTGTTGCAACATCGTGTCGATTTGAGCTTTTCCTGACGCTGATAGTCGATTCATCCTCTCTGTTATCGTTTGCCCAAACGCATCCGACAGATGGCCAATCGAAACCCTGCCGCGATTCTTCGTCAGGGACAGATAACACTCTTTTGCTACGCGATCAGGCATTATTGTTGTGCTGTTGGTCGAGATTTCACTGAGGCCCGCAGACATGAAAGCAATTCTGCTTCCCAACGGGACCACTTTCTCGATTCCATCCGCAGTCGTGATACGACTGCCGACCATAGTGGCCCTTCTGCTGTCCGATGCGATGGCGATCTGCCGTCTGCCAATCACAATGACGTAAATCGTGGCGTGACTTGAAATCGAACAGCAAAGCAGTAGTGAAACCGGCACCGCGAGACGCAGTAGCTGGTTGAATCCTTCTCGGATCATAAGTCGCAAATACTGCATTGCACCTTTATAGCTCAGCTATATTCTGCCACATTTGGGAACGACATCGGGCAGCGTTCAGGCCGAAATCTGTGACTGTCCTCCTGCTGAATGAGTGAACTCAACAGCAGAACTGCTAGGGTCTTGTGCCAGATCGTTGGGCAGGAACTTGAGGGCAACAAACCGGCCGAGCTTCATGTCCTCGGCCTCGTAGACGACGCCCATGCCGCCGCCACCGAGCTTCTTGACGATGTGGTAGTGCGAGATGGTTTGACCGATCATGGTGCGGTGCTCCGGACTGCCATGTTAGGAGGGTTGCGAAAGCGAAGTCAACGAAGGGCCACACGCCAACGGACGCGGCGACATAGAACTGCGTTTCGGTCACTCCACTCCCATCGTGTTCCTCGACGGAGAACTCCGCCGAGAATCCGCCGTTCTTAAGCTCGCATGATCGAGCCTCGATCACGTAGCCCTTGTATCGCAGCCTGCTCTTCACGACTGCGACCTTTCGGGCTTCAATTAGTTGCACTTTGCGGTTGAAAAGATTTCAAGCGGGGCGGCAGCCACAGGGCGCTCAGTTCACGCTCGCCCCGCCGCAGCACTTCTTGTATTTCTTCCCCGAGCCGCACGGACACGGGTCGTTCCGCTCGACCTTGGGAGCGTTGCGCCGAGGTTCACTCCGGTGGGCACCGGAAACAGATATTATCCGTGCTTCTTACTACGTGTGGCGCAGCCGTGTTGGCCGTCGGGAACTGAAACATAGAACTACGTAGCGTCGGCTGCTCGACTGCGAGAGAATAGGGGCGTTTATTAACTTGATCTGGCGAAACGGAGCTGACATGAAGGTTGTTGCGTTCAACGGTAGTGCTCGCAGAGGCGGGAATACAGCAATTCTGCTCGGCTACACTCTGAGCGAACTCAAAAAGGAAGGCATTGAAACCGAACTAGTGGAACTGGGTGGTGCCGAAATCCATGGCTGCCTTGCCTGCCGCAAGTGTTCAACGAGGAAGAACCGCCGCTGCTCGCAGGAAAACGATATGGGGAACGTTTGTATTGAGAAAATGGACGCGGCGGACGGGATACTGCTGGGTTCGCCGACCTACGTTGCCGATGTTTCCCCGGAGATCAAGGCGTTGATGGACCGTGCCTGTCTGGTTTCCAAAGCGAACAGCGGCATGTTTCGCCATAAAGTTGGCGCGGGCGTGGTGGCGGTGCGCCGGGCGGGCGCCATGCATGCTTTTGACGCCCTGAACCACTTTTTCCTGATCAGCGAAATGATCGTGGCGGGATCGTCTTATTGGAACATCGGCATCGGTTATGAGCCCGGCGATGTGGAGAAAGACGAGGAGGGCATTCGGACAATGAAGGTTCTTGGACAGAACATGGCTTGGCTACTGAAAAAGCTCCATGCCCCAAGCTAGAAACGCGGGTTCGGACGCTTCTCAGGTAGCCCATTCTGTTGGGTTTGGCTGCCCGGAGGGGGCTCAGGTCGGCTCGGGCGTTTCACAGGTGCTGACAGCCTTTGTGACCACCTTGGCGACCGCATACCCTGGCCGCTATTTGCGGCCATAGAAGTTCACTTCCCCGTCTACCACATTGGCCACGTAGCGACCGCTGTCGAGAAATTGCATAACTTTCTTGCCTGCCCGTGCCAGTTCTGCCCAACGAGAGTCTGTACTTGGGTTCTGCTCAAGGCCCCTCAGCATTTGGTTTTCAAACCTGAAATCCACCTCCCGCAACTTGGAACGGCTCGTGTGTCGCACGATGTAACTCTGGCCTCCTAGCGCGACCGTCTTGGCGTCCTCGACCAGGACCTGTCGCCACACGGCAATCAGAGTTTCTTCTAAGTTCGTGGCCATCGTTTTCCGTCACCAGATGAATTACCGAACACGCCGTCGATCTTGTTCATGATTCGATCGGCCCATTGAACCGCAGCCGCAACCAGCGACTCGGTCCTCGGGCTGGAGCGGCAGTCAAACAGATCGTCTGTAGTCTTCAGATGGCGCGCCACAAGGATTCCCGCCACAATTGCCAGCACGCGTTTGCGTCCCTCATCCATTCTTTCGTGTTCACCGTTCTGACTCTGAGCCGCTGCAATCCTCCGAGAACCGATCAGCCCCCTGGCTATGAGTCAAATGCGTCGAGGAGCGTATGGCCGGCCTTGCGTTCGAGGCGCACGAGCCGATGCTCGAACCGCTCCTTGATCGTGCGATATGTCGCCGCCGCGATCGTCCCCACTTGATTTGCGCGGCGGAGCTGAGCGAGCGCCTCACGCGTGATCGCCATCGCCTGTCGCGGCTCGCGGGCTTCGTGCTCGTAGTAGATTGCCAACTGTTCGTAAGCTTCGTAGCCCTCGCGAGAATTTCCCAATGCGCTTTCCCAAAGCTCTCGCGCACGTGCGAGATCCCCGTCGCGCTTTGCCAGTCGTGCGAGTGCCGCGCGAGCAGCACGATCGGTTTCCATCGGCAGCACGAAGCCAATCGACTGTTCGTACAGTTTGCGCGCACGCTTTACCTCACCGCGCCGCTCGCAGATTCGAGACACCCCGTACAGCTCTAGTCCATCCTGGCTACTTAATTCCTCCTCGCCGAGGAGTGACACGATACGGCCTGAGAGTCCCGCGAGCCCGCGCAGATCCATCTGGTTGTGCTGAAAGACAGGGACTAGCGGGTCTGCATGCCCGCCGCGCACAAAGTCGAGATAGATTCTCGGGATCATCTCTGACACTACATCTGGACCGCGGTCCCATCCGAGCACGTGACGTTCGAGTTCGGACAATCTTACGGAGCCGAGCCGCAGGCGCCACAGATTCCGCGCCGGATGAAGAAAATCGAGGTGGGCTCGCGGTGCCGGTGGAGGAATGGTTCGCGCCATCCGATACCGTGTTTCGAGCAGCGGCCAGTCGAACGATTTGCCGTTGAACGTGACCAACACCGGACGTTCTGCCATCCGCTCGGCAAGCGCCACGAGCAGCGAACGCTCTTCGCTGTACTCACGCATGAACAACTGCTCGACCTCAAGGCCCCCGCCCTCCCACCATGCCAGGCCGACCAGAAACGGATACGTTCCTGTCCCGCCGGCGAGTCCCGTTGTTTCCGTGTCGAGAAAAAGCCACTGCTGAGTGTCCGCGACATCTTCCGGAGCGTCCGGTACGAGCAACCGCAGTGCCGCAGCATCTGGAGCGCACGGGGAATGGTCACCATACCAACAGTGCAGTGACATATGCTCGCCATGCCGGTTCCGCTTTATCGAGGCCCCCAGAATCAGCGCAAGCCTCTCGGATCCACTGGCAACGCCCGAAGCACGGCCGATGGATTCCTCTTCGCCCCGGTTCTCTGCCGGCCCGACCTCGTGTACTGATAGGGGCAGGGTTGAAGGACGCTCGAGTGCCTTCAACCGGGCGAAGCGATCTGGTGTCGTGAGGCTCACGTTAAGTTGAATACCCACCTTCCGTCTTAATATTGGGCGCGCTGCGAGCCCCTCAGGAACACAGCCTCTCAAGGATCGCCAGAGCTACTTCCTTGGACCGCTCGCGCTTGTCACCTGTTGGGCCGACACACGACGGGCATCCGTTGTCACACGGACAGGCTGCGAGGAGTTCACACGTGCGCGTCAAAAGCACATCGCAGACCCGGTAGAGAGGTTCGCTGAATCCAATCCCTCCGGGATACGCGTCATACAGGTACAAGTTCGGCTCGAAGAGTTCCTTCTCGGTACCTGTCGCGGCCGCGAACTCCTGCCAGTCAAGGCCGGCGCCCGCACTCGGCGGCCGCTCGCCAACCGCCGTGCCAAGGTCTCGACGGTCGCACATCAGCAGCAGCGTCGCCATGGACGCGAGTGCGTAGACTAGCCCGAAGATGCCACTCTGCCGCTCGGAAAGCGTGAAAGGCAGTCCCGCCAGCAGGTCATGGTCGAGCGTCACCCAGAGCGCAGTCGTGTGCATCTCGTTCTCCGGCAATTCGAGCCTTCCGGATCCCACGTTCTCATTCGTGAAGAACTTGATTTTCTTGAAACCGACCACCTGCGACCGCACGAGCACGTCGCCATGTGCACGCGCCGCCGGGCCAGGGATACTCTGTTCCTCTGCGATTTCGAGCACCCGCACCTGCGTGTAGCGGATGGCGTCGGTGAAATAGTCCACGTTCACACGCTTCACGTAGGCTTTGCGCTGGTCGAACTCGAGCCGCTCCACGTGATACTGCTGCCCCTGATGAATGTAGATCGCCTTCGGATGGACGGTGGTGAGGGCGGACGAAAAGTCTACCTCTCCGATCACCTCAGGCTCTCCATCCTCCTCGCCCGTAGTATCGATGATGACGAAATTGTCGGACGTCACCGAACGTAGGCTGATCGTGTCTGCCGGATAGCCTTCCTGGATCCAGTGCCAGTTGCCTCCGCTACGCTGCAGGTACCCTGCTTCAGCAAGTCGCTCGCACAGCTCCGGCAATTCCACGTTGCCGAATTGCTCATCGGGCGAGAGTGGGAGCTCGAAGGCGGCACACTTCAAATGGTTCACGAGAATCTCCAAGTTGTCTGGCTGAATGTGTGCGTGCTCGGGCGAACTCCCAAAAAAGTAGTCCGGATGCTGCACGATGAACTGGTCGAGCGGCGCAGAAGACGCAACGAACACCGTGCAGGAGGTCCCGCTGCGGCGCCCCGCACGCCCGGCGCGCTGCCAAGTGGAAGCAACCGAGCCCGCGTAACCCGCCATCACACAAGCGTCGAGTGACCCAATATCGATCCCCAACTCCAGTGCATTCGTGGTCACTACTCCGCGGATCCGGCCCTCGCGCAGCCCACGTTCGATCTCGCGCCGTTCCCCCGGCAAGTAACCCCCGCGGTACCCGCGGACCGGTTCCGCCTGGCCAGGCTTCGGCCGATTCGCCTGCTGCAAATAGGTGAGTAGGACCTCCGTATGCAAGCGGCTATTGGCGAAAACAATCGTCTGCAGCTTGCGCGCAAGCAGTTCTTTGGCTACCCGTGTGGCTTCATTGATATAGCTGCGCCGAATGCCAAGGTTTCGGTTGACCATCGGCGGATTGTAGAATACGAAAAGCTTTTCCCCAGCGGGCGCGCCATTCTCCTCGATTACGTCGACTTCGCTCTCGATGAGTTGCGAGGCTAACTCGCCGGGATTCGCAATCGTAGCGGAACAGCAGATGAACTGCGGGTTCGAACCGTAGAACCGCGCGACGCGTCTCAATCGTCGCAGCACATTCGCAAGATGGCTCCCGAACACGCCGCGATAGGTGTGCAATTCGTCCAGCACGATATAGCGCAGGTTCTCGAACAGCCGCATCCACTTGGTGTGGTGCGGCAGGATTCCGGTGTGCAACATGTCCGGGTTCGTCAGGACAACATGTCCGCGCTCTCGGATCGCCTTGCGCGCGTCGTTCGGTGTGTCGCCATCGTAGGTGAACACTCCAAAGCAGTCATCGAGTCGCTTGGCAAGGTCGTGCAATTCGGCAAGTTGGTCCTGGGCCAGCGCTTTGGTCGGAAATAGGTAAAGAGCACGGGTATCGGGATTCTCCAGCACGGCATTCAACACCGGAAGGTTGTAGCAGAGTGTTTTGCCCGACGCCGTCGGCGTTACCACGACCACGTTCCTGCCGCTGTGTACTACTTCGGCGGTGGCAGCCTGGTGCGAATACAGTTCTTTGATCCCTTTTGCGCGGTACGCCTCAGAAAGTTCGCTTCTCACCCAGCCCGGCATGGGCCGAAACTTCGCCTCGCGGGCTGGAATTTGCCGCACCGAGGTCAGCACTTCGTCTGTGCGGTAGCGTGCAACCAGCGTTCCTAGAATTTCCTGAACAGTATCGAGAGTCGTGCTTAATCGTGGGGCTAGGGCCTGGGACGTGGACATGCAAACCTCTGCGAACATATTCGTCATTTGTTCGCTTCAGCCTAGCACCTCGTCGCGCAGCCGTGCAACATCCAAATCCCGGTATCCGAATCCCGGGACACAACAGGCCCACTGGCTCTTTCCAATGCAGTTCCGCTATTCGGCGGGGCGTCTAACCGACAAGTTAGTGGGCGAGTGGCGGTGACCCAACAATCAGACCAAAGAACCCGAAAGACTGACAATCAGTAAGGGCTTCGTCGCTACGAAACGGAGTTGAATCTACGTTTCCATTTACATTGAGCGGCTGAGGGGTAGTCGAAAAGAAGCCTGTGGTTGCCCCCACTTTTGCGCTTCCCGCCCTGCCGTTAGTAATCGTGATCTCTCGCGACTCATGAGGAGCCAAGTGAAACACAAATATCGAAAACACAGGACGCTGATAACTGTCGTGGCAAAGAAGACCCTGAATGTCTGCGAAACGTTGCGCCCCGACAACACCCTCGCCGTATGCTTTACGACTTGCAGTCGGGATATTTATCAGGAAATCCTTGCCGGACAGCGTCCGACTATGGATACGAAACTTCAGTTGAGAAGCATAAAGGTCTTTGTCAGATCGATTAGTGAACCGAAAACTGTAAGTCTGACCAGCAGCACCTCTGTTTGCAAATCTGACGTTGGTCGGCCTGACATTCAACGAATAGGGCCAAAGTATCCACCCAAATGCTGCAATTCCAACTGCAACGAAACACAAAACAATTCTGCGACTGATATTGCCGTGCAGCCAAGGTGAATGCAACGTCGGATGGATGCTACATGCAAAGATAGCCACTGATATCACCACGGTGACCACCCTGCCAGTGTTATCAGCGCTTAACTGCGGAGCCAATAGAAAGAGCACGAGAGCCATGACACCGGCCAAACACCACAGCGCAACATCCCCTCTCAATGTTCGGTCCTCTGGCATCGCGCACACCGCCTTGATCTCCGAACGATATTTGGGTCAGTCGGGTGGAAACAGTTCGTCAAACAGGCGTCTTAGCAATTGTTGATCGTACTCGTCGCGTGCACTGCGTGGACATCTGGGCGTCAGTGGTGTCGCTCTTTTGGAGAACCGCGACGACCAGCCCAAAGGCCATTGCAAGCACAGTCAGCGATGAATGCATAACTGCCGATGAGAAAGACAGCTAATTGTACCCTCCCAACTCTCTCACGTCTCCTCAATTGGCCAACAGTTTCCAGCCTCATTCCGCAGCCTCTCTGCCAGCTTCACACGAATCCGCAAGGGGATTGCCAGTTCGTGTCCCAACGTGAAGGTCACGTACTCGAACACCCAGCCCTTGCTCCTTCGCACCTTGATCTCGCTCCATGGAACAAGCAGGGGAGGGTGCATGAACCGAAAAAGGAACATGTTGGCCCAATACAAACCCTGCTGACTGACTCCAATCGTCAACACGTTGTTGTAGTTCGCCAGCCGCCGCATCTGTCCGCTCTGCATTCTCCATTTCGCTCCATTGAACGCCACCCGCGTGCGATAAACCTTCGCCAGCGAGAACCAGCCGCCAATGAAGCTGATTGTTGCGCCGACCAGAAGCCACAGCGTAACGAAGTAAACGGGGAAGATGGCCACAAACAGTGAGGGATATTGATCGATGAAACGCTGCAAGTTGTCGGGAGACATGCTCTGCGTCCGAACCCTACCTCACGTTCCTCTGTCGCCTAAACTTCGCCCACCTTGCCCGCTGTGCCGCCGCGATTCTTTTTCTGCCTGCTGGCGAGATCGTGCGCTTTGCTTGCGGCGCTCGACCCTTCGCCTTTGCCCATCGTGCCTTCTGCGCGAGGCTGATCCGCTTGCGAGCCGAGGCTGACATGGTGTGCCTCGGTTTCGTATAGGAACTACCGCCGTTCAGCTTGCCAAGAACTGAGAGTGCCGCGTCTACGTGCTTAAGCTGGTTCGCCAGATTAGTTCTCACTACCCTCAACTCCGACACTATGGACGCCAGTCCCGTTAGATTTGCCATGAATTTCCCCCTCGGCAAAGGATTGTAATTGATCGGTTCTGTTTCCTGAGCGGCTGGTGCCAGTTTCACATGGGGGCGGAAGCGTAAGAACTCCTTTAATGAAGGACAAACGGTTGAGGGGTGAGAACAGGACGGGACGGAATATGCATCCCACATCCGGGGTGACGTGTCGAAGCACCAGTCCCGGCTTCACGGCAGCCATGTACAATTGATAGCGGCATCGGGGGCGAATAAAGAATAGCTGATCAGACCATCGGTGCGCGCGACCAGTGCCAGCGAGATTCCTTTTTGCAGGGTGGGATGCCGTATGCCTAGAGCCCGCGCCCAAGACCTACTTCTCGTCTCCAAGTCGCACAAGAAAACCATCGACTTATTCAAAGCCGGTGCCAGCCTTGAGGAACGCACAGGCTATGAGATCGGCGCCCTACTGTCGAAAGCGACAATTGATCGCATTGAGTTTTCACAAAAACTCCGCCTCGCCGCCAAAGCTGCAACCACGGGTTCCAATCGGACGCCGACGGGCCCCCGCCGCAGCGCGACTGGTGTTGCACGACGAGACGTGATTCGAGTCACAGAAACATAGAGCGCGAGGACTGCAGAATAGATTCGTAACTTCACCAGAAACTAGCCTCGTGATCGGCGGCCCGGCGGGGCTCTAAAGGCGTAGTCTTGCGTTTTCCAAAACCAACCAAGCTTCGGACTCTCTCGCAAATCGTTTTTTTCTTTCTCTTTCTGTTTCTTCTGTTGCGCACCGAGTTCCGAGGCTCGCTGACCGCTTCAGCCAGCGAGATCCGCCTGCCCTACCCCGTTTCGCTCTTTTTCCAGTTTGATCCCCTGGTGGCGATCTCGAACGCACTGTCCAGCCATGCACTCTACCGTGGCCTGTTGTGGAGCATGGTGGTTCTGATCCCCACCATGTTCCTGGGCCGCTTTTTCTGCGGATGGATTTGTCCTCTCGGTTCCATTCATCATTTCTTCAGCAGCTTCATATCTGAGCGCAAACGTGGCAAACAACTCATTGACTCGAATCGCTACAAACGTTGGCAGACGACCAAATACTACTTGCTCATCGCATCTCTAGTCGCGGCCGTATTTGGCACGGGCATCGTCGGCTGGCTGGATCCCTTCTCTTTGTTGGTTCGCTCTGTCGGTTTGTCTATTCTGCCCGCAACCAACCACGCCCTGCGAGCATCCTTGGGCGTACTCGAGCACAGCCGTTATCCGTTCGTGCAGACAGTCAGCGGCGCGTTGCACTTCATCTTGGGCGCATTGCTGCTGAGCTTCAAGCAACCCCACTTCCGTTTGGGGATATGGCTGGGCCTGATCTTTGTCTTCCTCGTTGCATTAAATTTCCGCATCACCCGTTTCTGGTGCCGCGCACTGTGCCCGCTAGGTGCGTTGCTGGGCATCGTGTCGCGCTGGTCCGTGCTTGGCCTGGTCAAGAATCCGGAGCATTGCAATGATTGCAACCGCTGCCTTCTGCGCTGCCAGGGCGGCGACGACCCGATCGGTGGCGTACCCTGGCATCAGCCCGAGTGCCATCTGTGTCTGAACTGCGTGGACGAGTGTCCGGAGCACGGGTTGCGATTCCAGTTTTTTCCCGGACAGAAAGCAGTGGGTGTAAACCTCCAGAGACGGAAAGTCCTGACCGGCCTGGCTGCGGGCGTTGCCGTGGTTCCGCTCGCGCGCAGCACTTCCGGGTTTGCCACAGAACGCCATGAACGCCTGCTGCGTCCTCCCGGAGCGCTCGATGAAGAGTACTTCCTCGCCCGCTGCATTCGCTGCGGCGAGTGCATGAAGGTTTGTCCGAATAACGCCTTGCATCCCGCTTTTTCAGAGGCTGGGATCGAAGGTCTCTGGACGCCCGTTCTAGTACCACGAATCGGCTACTGCGAGACCAGTTGTGTGCTGTGCTCGCAGGTCTGCCCCACCGGAGCCATCTGGGAGATCACGGAAAGAGAGAAGGGCTGGTCCGTGGATGTGGCCCGCGCGGACAAGCCGATCCGCCTCGGAACGGCTTTTTACGATCGCGGCCGATGCTTGCCTTGGGCCATGGCGACGGAGTGCATCGTATGCGAAGAATGGTGTCCCACGTCGCCCAAGGCAATATACCTTCAACCGGTGGAGATGATCGATGCGACGGGCAACTCGAAGCAAGTGAAGCAGCCTTATCTTGATCCGTCCCACTGCGTCGGATGTGGCGCATGTGAATACGCTTGTCCCGTGCAGGATCGGCCGGCGGTGTACGTGACAAGCGTGGGCGAAAGCCGGTCCCGCACCAACCAGATCCTGTTGAATCGGAGGAAGGGATGAGAGTTTGTAGGACTCTTACACACCGACTGACCGAAGTTTGGATCGTTGACATGGAGCTTTCATGCAATCCGACTCAATCCATCTAAGCCGTCGTGACGCATTGGTCAAGCTGCTGCGAGTGGCTGGAGCCGGTGCTGGTGCGGCCGGACTGGGGCTTTGGCTGAGCAAACATAGTTGGCGTCCCGAGCCCGCGCTAGCAATGGCCGCGAAGCGCGGCCACACCATAGCAACTGATCCGAAGCTCCCTGAGATGGCGGTCATCACCGGCGACGATCCCGCGCAACTGACGCGTCAGGCAATCGAAGAGCTGGGGGGAATTCGCCGCTTCATCGCGCGCGGAGACATCGTCTTGGTGAAACCCAACATCGGCTGGGATCGCACTCCCGAGCAGGCGGCCAATACCAATCCCGACGTCGTGGCCGAAGTCATCCGCCAGTGCTCGAACGCCGGGGCGAAGCGAGTCATTGTCACCGACGTGAGCTGCAACGATCCACGCCGCTGTTTTCAGCGATCCGGCATCGCCGAGGCGGCGCGGCTCGCAGGAGCTGAAGTTGTACTTCCCGATCCGGCCATGTTCAAGGATGTGGATCTCCAGGGAGAAATTCTGCGCGTTTGGCCTGTCCTCGATCTATTCCTGAATGCGGACAAAATCATCAATGTCCCGATTGCCAAGCATCACAGCCTGACCGGTACAACGCTGGGCATGAAGAACTGGTACGGCATGCTCGGGGGGCCACGTCATCTGTTGCACCAGAGGATCCACGAGAGCCTCGTGGACCTTGCCGACTTTGTACGCCCGACTCTGACCATCGTTGACTGTTACCGGATCCTCGCCCGCAATGGTCCAACCGGAGGCAATCTGCAAGACGTGATACTGAAGAAGACGCTGGTCGCCGGAACTGATCCGGTCGCTCTGGATGCATACGTGGCGAAGGCATACTGGAACCTCGAGGTTTCCTCGCTGCCTTATCTCAAGATGGCGGCAAACCGCGGGCTGGGGACATACGAGTTCGAGAAAGTTCGGACGCAGATCAAGACTTTGTGACCTTAATGTGCGCCAAGAATGGATGGATGTTTTGTTTGTGGCTGCGAAGTGTGCACGAAAACAGTATCGGCGAACGAAAACGCCAAGACTATGAATATAGATGAGACCCAAGGCCACGCAAGTTTCGGTCGATGGAAATTCAGGGAAATCAGAATGAAACTTTGGACCCGATGGAGCGCCCCGCTGATCTGTGCCACGTTAGCCCTGGCAACAGTACAGGCGCAGAGTTCACCATCCCACGATAGCGGCTCCCGCACGCGAACCTCGGATGCATCGCAGAAGCAATTTGCAAGCCTTCTGCGCGAACCTCTTCCGGGCCACGCGCGCGCGCAAGCCTTGCCTTCGTTCTATAACCCAGAGAACCTCTATCAGTATATTGACGGTGGAGCGGATATCTATCTCCTCTATGGCTTCAAGAACCTGCTGCATCAGGATTTCAAGAGCGGCGTGGCAGAGTTGACCGTGGACATCTACGAGATGGACAGGACCGAGGACGCGTTTGGGATCTACGCGGCGGAGCGCTCCCCTGGTTATAAATTCGTTTCGATCGGTGCCGAGGGCTATCGAGACAAGGGAGTCCTGAATTTTCTGCAGGACCACTACTACGTGAAGCTTTCCGGTTCCGGCGCGAACGCGGATGCGTTGCTCGAGCAATTTGCGCGGCTTCTCTCTGGACGAATTGGCGGAACGCGGACACTGCCGGCACTGCTGGAAAAGCTTCCACGAGAACATCAGGTTCCTCATTCCGAACAATACGTGAGGAAGGATCCGCTGGGGCACGCGTTCCTGGCACCGGCATACATCGTGGCCTACGCGCAGGGGAAGCAGGAGAGCAAGCTCGTAGTTTCGGTGGCCAACAACTCGCAAGAAGCCAAGTCGCGATCGGAACAACTCGCGAAGCATTTCAAGCAAAGCGGTGAGTGTGCTTCGGCACCCGAGTTGGGAGAAGGTGGAATCCGGGCAAGAAACAACTACGAGGGTCGCCTGATAGCGCGCACGCGGGGGCGGTATGTAATTGCGCTGCTGAATCCCCCGGAGAATGGAGCCGAGATTCTGAAGACGGTAGCGCAGAGTCTTCCGTGACGAACTCGAAAGCATTCATAAAGATGTGGAATCTGTTTTCAGGAGTTGAGCCATGAATAACAAGGGAAACTGGAATCGTCGCGAATTCATCGTGAAACCGATTCTTTGGGCAGGAACGGCGAGTGTGTTAGCAAAGACGAATTTGCTGCTGGCGAGTCCTACCCTAGAGACTGCGGCCTCGCCCATATTGCAACGCACGCTGGGAAAAACAGGTCTGTCTCTGCCCGTGGTCAGCATGGGAGTGATGAACGCCGACGTGCCGGGATTACTACGCCGTGCGTATGAGTTAGGCATACGGCATTTTGATACGGCGGCGGGTTACCAGAACGGACGCAACGAAGAGATGGTGGGACGCGTTATCAAAGAGATGGGCGTCCGCGACAAGGTTGTGATCGCGACTAAGCAGCCGTCACGGAACCATTCACAAAGCGCCGCCGAGGCCAAGGTGCGCTTCATCGAGGGAGTGGAGGCCAGTTTAAGAAGGCTGCAGATGGACCACGTCGACATTCTCTACGATCACGAGGTGGATTCTGTAGAGGACGCCCAGGCAGAAGGGCCGCTGGAAGCGCTGCAAAGCTTGAAGAAGGATGGCAAGACAAGGTTCATCGGGCTATCGACGCACAAAACCGTGGATGTATTGAGCGAAGCGATACGTCTGAATCTGTTTGACGTAGGGCTGGTGATGCTGAACTACACGATGGCGCACGACGCGGGAATCCTCTCTACGATTGAGAGAGCCGCCAAAAGCGGAATCGGAATTGTTGCGATGAAAACCCAGGCAGGAGGCACGGTAAAGCCGGACGCGAAGCTTCCCAAAGAATTGCCGGCGGCGAGCCAAACGGCGCTGTTGAAGTGGGCCCTGAATCACGAGTTTATTACTACGGCCATACCGGGTTTCAGCACTTACGAACATCTTGAACAGGATTTTTCCGTGGCACGCAACCTGGCCTACACGCACGAAGAAGAAAGGTTCTTGGCTGATAAGGCCTTCGCGGCCAACGCAGAGTTTTGCCAGCAGTGCGGCGAATGCAGGGACGATTGCCCCAAGCAGGTAGATATACCTGTATTGATGAGGTCCCACATGTATGCAGTGCAATACCGAAATATCGGGATGGCGCGGGAGATGCTGGCGTCGGCTGCACCAGGCCGAGGACTCGAAGCTTGTGGCGCCTGCGAGTCGTGCCTTGTAACCTGCCGAAACACGGTGCAAATCGGGCGGAAGATTGCGCAATTGAAAGCACAGTCGGTCAGCCAGCTGCTCGCGTAGTCGCGGATTGTCGGCCAACCGGAAGCTATCAGGCTTCCACGGCGGGATTACTCCTGACAAGTCGACCGGTAGGTACGAGCCTTCCCCTCCGCCGGTCATGAGGGACAGTCTGGCTCCAGCCCGATGTGGTCGTTAACCGCGTTCCTGAAACGCTGCTTGCACCCGAGGTATCGCTCCGTCGTCTGGATGGAGCCGTGACCCAGCAGGAACTGAATTTGCTCCAGCTCACCTCCTGCCTGGTGGCATAGCCGTGCACAGGTACGCCGCAGATCGTGGGGTGCCACCGTTGGTAGGCCGCAGCTTTTGGCGTTTACCTTCACGATTGCCCTTTAATCCCTTCCCGAGTCGTAACGAAACCTTTTAGGCAACCGAGAACCCGTTGCTCATGGTTCTCCCGCGCGAGGTTCCTCATGCAACTTACCGACACAATTGAATCGCTGTTAAAGCAGAAGAGCGACAATAAAGTCCTGTCCGTAACGCCCGACCAGTCTGTCTATGAAGCCATCGAGAAGATGGCTGAGGAGGGTATAACAGCCCGTGGCATAAGTACCTG
>PKUV01000091.1 GCA_003131315.1 Acidobacteriaceae bacterium | reverse complement strand
CTAAATATGAAAATGCTCTAAAGGGGCCGCCGACCTCTAACCCTACCCGCGCTCGAAAGCGTGTTTTTCTTCCAGCTGCTGACGGGCTGCGGCCATCTCAGATTCGAACCGGTCTCTTTGATCCATCAGCGCGGGAAGCGCTGTGGCGTACCGCCGGGCCATGGTGAACAGCCCCTGCTGCGCGAGTCCAGCAGCGATTTCGGCGATGTGATCGGTGGTGGTATCTACGTAGAGGGCCTCGGCCGGGTCGCCCAGCCACACATCTCCGCCTACCAGACGCGTCTGCCAGTACACTTTGCGCTCGATCATGCGGGCGATTTCTTCGTCGGTGGCCTTGCCGAAAACCCACTGCTTGAGTTTGAAGCTGTAGTGGCGGCTGGAGACGGGCAGAGGCACCAGCTTGCCGGATTTCACGAACTCCGTCTGCTTGTGGTCGACCTCCTTGCGCAGAGCATTGATGATGGGAGCTTCCGTGTCTTTTGGTTCGAGCGAAGGCAGCACTTCCCGCAGCGTGGCGGAAAGATTCACGGCCACGAGCGCGCGCAGACCCTCGGAATTTTCCAGCGTGATCGCCGTGTGTAGGACGTCAAAATCTGCGCCGGACGTGGCACGGCGGAAAGGCCAGTCGAGCTTGAAACTGAGCGGGAGGCCAGTGCGGGTGACGTAGATAGTCTTCGGCGTGGGAGTCTGGGTCGGGGTGCTCATGGTTGATCCTTGCCAATGTTGTAGGTAGAAGCTATTTCATAAATCGCTTTGGGAAGGGCACGGCTTTCAGCCGTGCCGTCCAGAGCCAATAAAGACGCGGGCTTTAGCCCCTGAGGGTTCCGGCATTTTACCCCATTTGTTCATTATGAAACGGCTTCTACTTATTTTAACCTGCGGGATTTGTGGGACGGCGATGACGATCGTTGCTACAGACGACCGTCGCTACATCAGACGCGCCAGCTGCAGCAGGTTCCAGATGGCGGAGGCGCTCAACAATCCGCACAGGCCAGCCGTCACGAGCAGGCTTTGTTGAGTCTCTAGCAGATCGGCGAACACTCCGGCGACGAAGACGAAGAGGAACACGAGCATGGTCAGATGGAACCCTTGTCCCGGAAAATTGGGAGCGCCCAGGGCCAGAATGAGCAACAGTGCCGCGATCAGGAGCGGCGCGGTGTTGCCGAAATAACGGGTGCGCTTCCATCCGAGGTATGCGATCAGCGCCACGGGCAGGGCGAGCATCAGCGGCGGGCTGTTGACTTCGATCGTTTGCAAAGCGCTGCGGTAGGAGACAAACATGCCAAACGCGGCGGGCTCGAAGTTCATCCAGCGCGCGTGCAGCATTCCTTGCCAAAACAACGCAGGCTCGAAAAAGTAAGCGGCAAACAACAGCGCCACTGCCACTGCGATTGCGGTAGTCCAGATCGCGAACACGGCGCGCGGCCGGACTGGCGCTACCCAGAACATGAGCGGCAAAATCACCAGCGCCAGCACCGCCAGCGAAAACTGGTTGCCCGCTGTCAGCGCCAGTGCCAACCCCAGAAGCAAAATGCGCCGCCAGTTCCAGAGCACAACTTCGCGGGGAGCGTAGAGCGTGTGCGCCACGGCGATGGCGGTAAAGACGGTTCCAAACGCTCCCCACACCGCGCCAATTTCACCCAGATTCTGCGCCCCGGCCACGTTCACAATCATGGCCGGCGAAAAGCAGTAGAGTGCGAGCGCGACGTATCCGCCAGCATTGCCATAGAGACGGCGCGCAACGTACCAAAGCGAGGCTCCGAGCATGACGCCGAAGAACAGGTATGGCGACGCGGCCAGTAACGGCTGGAGTGATTCCGGCAACCACGAGCCGGGGCAAACCAGAAGAGGCGCGGCGGCGACAAGGTAGTAGAGCGGCGAGCGGTCCTGATCGTAACCGTCGCGCACGCGGAGATGGCCGGACCGGCCCGCAGAAGGCACGCCGGTGGCGGCTTCGGAACGCAACGATTCGGGAGTTCCCGCGATGCCGCCGCTTTTCCATTGCTCGAGCCCTTGGTAGATGCGCAGAGCCTGGTCGGAGTCCGGCACCGAGGCCTGCAACGTTTGCACGCGCACCAGCCATGCGCATTGCAGAAGATAGACGAGCAGGAGCACGGCCGCGATGAATTGCGGCGCTCCGACGGAACCAGTATCGAGAAATCGTCGTATCAAGGTCAGACCGAGTGTTTTACCATGTTCCAGACACCAATGGATACCAATCCGCTTCCGCCCTCTGTTGAACAGTCAACGGTGCTGCCCACCTCGGACTCTGCGTCGATCGCTTCCCCCGCGCCATCGATGCTCGCAGAAGTTCGACTGGAATCGCCATTTCGCGAAGTTTTCGTCGGACCCGACGGCATGTATGCGGGAACCCGCTGGCTGATTTATCTGGTCATGGCCGGCATCGTGCTCTTGATCGAAGGCGCGATCATGCACTTTGTCCATCCTCACGCGGGTGGGCCGGTGTGGTGGGGCATGGTGATGGAAGCCAGCCTGATGCTGGCCGCAATCTCGCCCGGCTTTGTCATGGCGAAGATTGAAGGCCGGTCGTTCGGCGATTTTGGGCTTCCAGCACGCGGGGCGTTTGGGCGCAATTTTTGGGTAGGGACGCTGTGGGGAATCGCGTCGCTCACGGTTTTCATGCTTGTGTTGCGAGCGGCCGGCGCCTTCACCTTCGGGTCGCTCGATCTGCATGGGGGACGCATCGTCAAGTTCGCACTGTATTACGCGGTGTTTTTCCTGCTGACGGGATTCTTTGAAGAATTTCTGCTGCGCGGATATTCGCAGTGGGTGCTGACAAAGGGAATGAGTTTCTGGCCGACGGCGGCACTGCTTTCGATTTCGTTCGGCGCCATCCATGGCGGCAATCCGGGCGAAGCGAAGACGGGTCTGGTGGCGGCGGGATTGATTGGCTTCTTTTTTTGTCTAACGCTGCGCCGGACGGGCAATTTATGGTGGGCCGTCGGCTTCCACATGTCGTGGGACTGGGGCGAGAGCTATCTGTACTCCGTTCCCGACAGCGGGGCGATTCTGCCCGGGCATCTGATCAACTCCAGTTTTCACGGCCCCATATGGCTGACAGGCGGTTCCGTCGGCCCGGAGGGAAGCTACCTGGTATTCGCGGTGATCGTGGCGCTGTGGTTCGTGTTTGACCGCGCTTATCCGGACGTGAAGTACGGCGCGAAATAGTCTGTAGTGCGGCGCAGATCAAAATCGCCGACGACGGTGTCCTCGCGTTCCTTAGGGTCTTACGGCCCTATATACTCTAAAGTTACTAACCAACTATTGACGGTACCCCCCCTCCCCCCTATCTATTAGAATCATCAGGTTACTGAGAAATTCCCGCTAGATCTTTGGGTTTAAAGGAGTTAAAGCCAAAATCTAGATAACAAAGGAGTTAGGGTCGCTTCTTGAAACCATTATCCTTTGGAATCAACGAGTTACGACTTACTAAGTCGCGCAAAATCTAGATTTCAAAGAACTTATGGCAAAATGCGGCTACGGCAGCGCTGGGCTGTAGGCTAGTTCTTATTATAACTCCCGATGTCAACTGGGATTGTCGTTACTTGGGGACATTCAGAATTCAGACGACCCGCAGGCGCACTTCGGAACCAGCAACTCGTGATCGGTTCCCCATGACAACAGCCACGCTTTCATGTCCTCGTTTTTGATGTAGTGTCCCGATTTGACCTGGCGATCTGCCTGGCGAACCTCTGCCAGCAGCCGACGGACTTCCTTCCGCGGGCACGGTTCGACCGGCTTCAGCGTCCCGCATTCCTTCGCCAATGGCGGCGAGGGTTTCCTCGTCTTCATCATCGGCGACGGGAGCGGGATTCTTTAAATCGAGCTTCTTCGGCTTCGCCATGCGGGGATGGTAGCACGAACACCTCACTCGATCAGAGGTTGGACGGAGCACCCTGAAGCGTAGGCGGCACGCGCGCGCACTCATTCGCAAAGGACGCGCAAGGATGGGGCAACCCCCGTGGGGTGATTGCAGACAAACCGAGAGCTACTCTGAGGGTGGGCCGGCCGCCTCGTCGTGGGAATAGGAAGTCAAAATCCCCGCCCTGTCGCAGAAGACGCGACAAGGACGGGGCACCCTCGGGAGTTGAGATGAGGGAAGGGGTGAGCCAGCCCCCACCCCTGGTTTTTGAAGGATTACGAGAGGCTGGGCCACCCGCCAAGCTCGGCCAATATCTGCCTGCCTTTGTCCTTCCGAAGCTCGTCTCCGAGGGACTGAAGGTCTGACCTAGGAGCCCTCTCCTTGCCCGAGTTGTGCTCCTTCCAGATCTCGTCCAGCGCCGTGGATAGTTTTACGAGCGTGAACTTACGTTCATGTTCAAGATACTTGGCAGCGAGGCTGCACCCGCTTCCAAAGGGGCCGGTGAAGCCGACAACAAAAGGTTTGGCTGCCATTCGAGCACCTCACAAAGAACTAGATATCCAGGTTCTTCACGTCTAGCGCGTTGTCTTCTATGAATTTTCTGCGTGCTTCTACGTCTTCGCCCATCAGGGTGGTGAAGATAGTTTCGCACTCGGCTATGTCTTCGAGGCGGACTTGCAGGAGAGTGCGGCGCTCGGGGTCCATGGTGGTTTCCCAGAGTTGCTCGGCGGTCATTTCTCCGAGGCCTTTGTAGCGCTGGACGGTGTACTCTTTGCGGCCTTCGTTCAGGACGTAGTCGAAAAGTTCGCGGGCAGTGTTTTTCTCGACGATCTCGGGCTCTTTCGCGCGGCGCGCCGGCGGCTTGCTGGTTTTCTTCTGGGCCTTTTCGGCTTCCTCGCTCTCGGAGGCGCTCAGGTTTTCGTCTTCGTTATCCTCTTCGTCTTCATTCTTGTCGTCATTTTTATCTGCGGCGCTGGCTGCCGTCTTTGCCGGCTTCACCACGCTCTCAACCACGAAGGGCGGCTCGAGATACTGCTCGATCTGCTTGAACTTGGCGATAAGCTGCCGGCATTCCGGGCTTGAGGCCAGCTCCCAGTTGATGACATGCTCCGCGCCCTGCGAGTTCACGAAGACCAATGCCCACAAGTTATGTTCTTCGTCGAAGCGCGTTTCCACGCTCTTAAGCTTCAGGTCTTTTTGCAGGCGTTTGAGTTCTTTTTCTAGTTTCTCGATCTTCTTTGGCGGAGTATCCTTATCGCCTTCGAAGTCGGCGCGCTTGGCCAGGTCTAATTTAGGGAGCAGCGTGGCGATCTGCTCTTCGCGGATGCGTTTATTCAGCTTATCGAGGAAGCCTAGATACTCGTTCAGCACTGTGATGAACTTGGTCAGGGCCGCGCCTTCCAGCTTGGCCGCGCCTTCTCCGTAGCGGATGGTGAGGCCCTCGGAGGCGCGCTTTACCATGACCTTGACGAATTCTTTCTCGTCCTTGATGTACTGGTGCGACTTACCTTTCTTAATGCCAAACAGCGGCGGCTGCGCGATGTAAACGTTGCTGCGCTTGATCAGTTCCTGCATGTGGCGGAAGAAGAACGTCAGCAGCAGGGTGCGGATGTGCGAGCCATCCACATCGGCATCGGTCATAAGAATGATTTTGCCGTAACGGACTTTCGTCGGATCGAAATCTTCTTTCGAGATGCCGGTGCCGAGCGCGGTAATCAGGCAGCGAATTTCTTCGTGCGCCAGCATCTTGTCGTAGCGCGCTTTTTCGACGTTCAGAATTTTCCCCTTGAGGGGGAGGATGGCCTGAAAGCGGCGGTCGCGGCCTTGTTTGGCGGTGCCGCCTGCGGATTCGCCTTCGACCAGGAACAGTTCGCAGCGGTTGGGATCGCGCTCGGAGCAGTCGGCAAGTTTGCCGGGGAGTCCGCCGCCATCGAGCGCGCCTTTGCGGCGCGTCAGGTCGCGGGCTTTGCGGGCGGCTTCGCGGGCTCGGGCGGCGTCGATTGCCTTGTTGATGATCTTGCGGGCGACGGCGGTGTTCTGCTCAAAGAATGCGCCCAGCTTTTCATTGACGACGGCCTGCACGATGCCTGCAATGTCGGAATTCAGCTTGCCCTTGGTCTGGCCTTCGAACTGCGGCTGTGACAGCTTGACGCTGATCACGGCAACCAGGCCTTCGCGGACGTCATCTCCGGTGAGGTTTTCTTTCACGTCTTTGAACAAGCCCATCTGCTGGCCAGCCGAGTTAATGGTGCGGGTCAGCGAGGTGCGGAAGCCGGAGAGATGCGTGCCGCCATCGACGGTGTTGATGTTATTGGCAAAACTGAAAACGGATTCCGAGTAGGCGTCGTTGTACTGGAGCCCGATTTCCATCGCCACGCCGTCGCGCTCCGCTTCCATGTAGATCGGCTTCTCGTGCAGAACGGACTTGCCGCGGTTCAAGTGCTTGATGAACTCGGCGATCCCGCCGGTGTACTTGAAATCGGTGTGCTTGGCTTCGCCGGTCTTCGAATCGGTCTGGCGCTCGTCGGTGAGCGTGATGAGCAGTCCCTTGTTGAGGAACGCGAGTTCGCGCAGGCGCTGCGAGAGCGTGTCGAAGTTGTATTCGGTGGCGGTGAAAATAGATCTGTCGGGCAGGAAGTGAACCCGGGTCCCGCGCTTCTTGCTGGCGCCGGCTTTTTTCAGTATGCCGGCGGGTTCGCCCTTCGAGTAAGTCTGCTCCCAGGTGAAACCGTCGCGCCAGATTTCTAGATCGAGTTCTTCGCTGAGCGCGTTGACGCAGCTCACACCGACGCCGTGTAATCCGCCAGAAACCTTGTAGGAATTGCTGTCGAACTTGCCGCCCGCGTGCAGCGTGGTCATCACGACCTGCGCGGCGGAGATTTTCTCGCCGTCGATATCCATGTTGTCAACGGGAATGCCGCGTCCGTTGTCGATCACCGTGATGGAGTTATCGAGGTGGATGGTGACTTCGATCTTGTCGGCGTAGCCGGCTAGCGCCTCGTCCACCGAGTTGTCCACGACTTCGTACACCAGGTGATGCAGACCAAGTTCGCCGGTCGAACCGATGTACATGGCGGGACGTTTGCGCACGGCTTCCATGCCGCCGAGGACTTTGATCGAGTCGGCGGTGTAGTCTCCGTTGGTCGTTTTGCCGTTCTTGTTCTTCGCGTCAAGGAGTTCTGCTTGCAATTCTTTCGTGGCCATTCTGCTCCGTGGAGAATGCCGGATCGGGCGCCTGGCTGGAGGGACGATTCCGGGACTGCTCGGGTGAGGCTCAACTTATTGAATTTTCTGCTATTTAGCTGCCACCAGAGCTTGATGTATTTTAACACAAAAGGCGGTCATTTTAAGGCTGGAATCGAGACCATAAACCGCGTTTTTTGTTGCTCTTAGGGACGTGGTTTGGGGTGTGGCGCGCCACCCGCACGGGGACGAATTCTAGTTCTAATGTGCGGCCGATTTTGCCGTGCCGAAATGGAGCCCGTCCATCAGGTCGTCGAGTTCATCTTCGCTGCCGGCGATGAAGGTAAACGAAACGATCCGACCCTTCGAGAGCAGGACGAGCGTGCACTGGCGCATGGTGAATTTATCGCTGAGCGTCTTGATGAAATCCGCGCGCAGCAGTTGCCGCGACTCAACTTCCAGCGCATACGGTTCGCCTTCGGCCTTGAAGCCTTTGGAGGTCGCGAGTTCCGTGAGCGGGCCGAGGTAGTCTTCGGCTTTCTTGAGGCCGGGATAGGACGCTGCGCTCTCGGAGGCAATCACGACCGCGGAGTTGATGGTGTCTCCGGTGGCCTGGGGAGGACGCTCGAAAGCCGCGAGCAGGACTTCTGCTTTAGCGACGGCGTCTTGTTCCCGCGTGTCTTTAGTCGGCACGTCTTTAGTGCGCACGTCACTAGGCGCGTCCGGGGTGCCCATTTCTCGGGTGCGATCCACCCAGCCGTAGGGAATCTGATAACGAAATCCGAAAGTGGTGTTGCGGTAAAGCTGCGCGTCTTCGTTGCGCTTGGCGGCGGGCTTGGCGGCCTGCGTAGCAACTGGCGCGTTCTTGCGTTGCGTTTGCGCTGTGAGGCTTAGGCCCAGAGCAACCACTGCAATCGTAGCTAGGCGGTAGTGCATGCGTATCTGGACCTGAGTATCTTTAAACAACGTGAAACCAGTTTACATACGTTTCGGATCGCGCGGCAGGCGTTTGGCGGACCGCTACTCCACGAACATGCAATCTCCATAGGAGTAGAACCGGTACTCTGCCTCGACCGCGTGCCGGTAAGCGCCCATCACGAGTTCCTTCCCGCCCAGCGCGCACACCAGCATCAGCAGGGTAGATTGCGGCAGATGAAAGTTCGTCAGCAGTGCGTCTACAATGCGAAACCGATAGCCGGGATAGATAAACACGTCCGCCTCGCCTCGCCCCGCCTCTACACGATTTCCGCCTGCCCGTTCCCCGGCGTACTCCGCAGCGTACTCGAGTGCGCGGACGGTGGTTGTGCCCACGGCCACCACGCGCCGCTTCTCGGCTTTCGCCCGGTTGATGGCCCGCGCCGCCTCCTCTGGAATCTTGTACCACTCCCGATGCAGCTTGTGATCTTCCACTTTTTCTACTCGTACCGGCTGAAAAGTGCCCAGTCCGACGTGCAACGTGATCTCGGCAATTTCGATTCCGCGTCCTCGAATCTGCTTCAGGATCTCCGGCGTGAAGTGCAAACCGGCCGTAGGCGCCGCCACCGATCCCCGCGCCTGGGCGTATACAGTCTGATAGCGGTCCCTGTCCGCTGCCCGGTCGTTATCGCCATCGTTATCGCGGTGAATGTAGGGCGGAAGCGGCACGTGTCCAATGCGCTCGACGATGGCAAAGAAATCGGCGACGGGGGCGAACCAGATGCGCCGCTCCCCAAAACTGCCGCGTTCGGTGACCTCGGCTTCCAGTTCGGGTGGGGCGCCGGGGGACAAGCCAAAGTAAAGTTTTTCCCCGATCCCGATCTTCCGCCCGGGACGTACCAGGCACTCCCACTCATTCGGATTGTCCGCCACCTGGCGTGTCAGCAGAACTTCGATGCGCCCGCGGAGAAAATCTCGTGCCGCTGGATTGTGCGGGCTCAGGGGCTGGGCCCGCTGTCCGCTCCGGTGGCCGTAGAGCCGGGCCGGGAACACCCGCGTATTGTTCACCACCAGCAGGTCGTCCGGCCGCAGCAAGTCGGGGAATTCGCGAAACCTCCGATCCAGCCAACTCCCAGGCAGCCGATTCAGGTGCAGCAGGCGCGATCCGGCGCGGTCCGCCAACGGCTCCTGCGCTATGCGTTCGGGCGGCAGATCATACTGGAAGTCCGAGACGAGCATCGAGGAGATTATAGGGTTTGACGGCAGGTTCCAATCCGCCGCTGCGTCTGCCGGAACCCGTCCCCTGCTATTTACATATTTTGACCTTCTAGTGGTTGTAAGGTGTCCGAGGCGTGCTGTACCATGACGGCGCAGGGGTTTCAATGGCCAGCGACCGCCAGCATCGTCTCGAGATTGTGCAGTTCGGCCGCCTGCTGCACGAAAACAGATTTGTTGCAGCCACCGACGGAAACCTCTCAGTCCGTCTCGACGAAAGACGCCTGCTGGTGACTCCCACCTGCATAAGCAAGGGCAGGATGCGCGCTTCCGACATGGTGATTGTGGACATGGACGGAAAACGCCTCGCCGGCAAGCGCACAGTTTCGAGCGAGATCGGCATGCACCTGCTGATTTATCGTCTGCGTCCCGACGTGCATGGCATCGTCCACGCGCACCCGCCGACTGCCACTGGGTTTGCCGCTTCCGGTTACGATCTGAACCGTCCGCTGGTGTGCGAGGTCGTCGTCGGTCTGGGCTCGATTCCGCTCGCCCGTTACGGCACCCCGGGCACGCCCGAACTGACCGATGCTCTCGAGCCCCTGATTCCGCACCATGACGCCATCCTGATGGCGAACCACGGGGTCGTGACGTTCGGCTGCTCGCTCGAAAGTGCCTACATGAAAATGGAAACCGTGGAGCACTTCGCGAAGATCGCGCTGGTCACGCACCTGCTCGGCAACGAGCAACCGCTCGGTGAAAAAGAAGTGCAAAAACTCCACGAGGTACGTCACCGCTACAACGGCGGAGGAAACCCCGCCCCGTCCCGCATGCCGGTTGCGGCGGATGATCTTCAATCCGACGACGAGCCCAAAGAGACCGCCGGCAGCCGCCGGTAGAGTCGCGCTCGGCCGCACGCTTTAAGAGCTTGAAAAATTTCATGAATTGTCATCCCGAGCGAAGCGAGGGATCTGCAGTTTGTCAGGAATCGGCGAAAACTGCGGATTTTTCGTTGCCCCTGCTCTGTGGAACGCCAACCAAGTGTTTTTTCAACAAGCTCCTAAGCTGTCGTCCTTACCTCAGAGCGTACCGGCATCTGTCCGCGCTTCCGACATGCGCCTGTTACTCCCCGCCGATCCGAAACCTCACGCCCGCGCGAAAGTTCGCCGTCAGCGCCGGATATCCCACCACTTCGTTGTAATGATCGTTGAGCGCGTTCTCGACATTCGCGTATGCCGTAATCCGCGAATTGATCGCATACCACCCGCCCAGATCGACGCGAGCGTAGCCCGCCGCGCGATCAATGTGGAACCCCAGAAAATCCGAATCCGGACGCCGACCCACAAAGCTTCCACCCGCGTTCGCTCCCCAGCGCGTCCCCAGATAGCTGAGGAGCGTAGTTGCCGAATGTTTGGGGCGGCGGAGCAAGGGATTTCCCGTGTCATAAATAGGATCGCAAAAATTCGCCGGGGTGCAGAGAGGAGCTTGCAGATACTGGGTCGAGGTATAGGTATAGGCCGTGGTCAGCGACAATCTCGTCTGGATCCTTCCTTGCAGCTCAACTTCGGCGCCGTGAGCGAGAGATTGTTGCACATTGAAAAACTGGCCAAGGGTGCCCGCCTGATTGGATCCATACTCAATCTGATCATGGAAGAGATTATTGAAGTAGGTTGCGTCCAAGGCCCAGCGGCCTGCAAGCAATTTCTGCTGGAAGCCGGCTTCGAAGGCCCGATTGCGCTCCGGCAACAGGCCAGGGTTTGGGACGTAGTATGGAGCACCGGCAAAAGTCTGATAGAAGGCGGGTTCCTTGAACCCCGTGGCATAGGACAAACGCAGGCGTGTCCCTGAAAAGATGTCACCACCCCGCAGCGCCAGCAGAGTGAGCGCCACGCGCGGCACGCCCGTATTGCCAAAGACGCTGCTGTGAACGAAACGCCCGCCCGCGATCGCCGAAAACCTGCCCAGGGTGAACTGCTGTTGCAGGTATGCATCCTGATTGAGGCGCTGACCGGGAGTTTGTGGGGGAGAATAGTCGAGGTCTCCAGTGGATCCGTTTTCGTTTTCGATGCGATAACCGAAGGTGGAGTGGGCCCAGCTTCGCTCAGAATAGTCTCCCTGGTATTCAAATCCCACCCGGTTAATGTGATCGTACTCGTGAGACGGATAGTCGAACTGATAGCCATAACCGTCGACGCGGGCAGGATCGCCATTCACGTTCAATTCGTTGTACCGGTAGAGATAATCGAAGCCAGTGAACCGATGTTGCCAGCCCGAAGGCGCTGCCACGGTAAGTTCCACACTGCCTAGCAGGCTGTTCAGTTGCGACCATTCGCCGGGGTCGGGAGGCAGAAGTGGATCGCCATTGAAGTTCCATTCCCCGGGAACTCCCGTGTGACTATTGGAGTGGCGCAGATGCACGCGCAAAGAGACCTCGTCGCTCAACGCAACTCCAACGTTGGCGCCCTGCAAAGAATCGGAATTGGCGTTGTTTACGCCCTGCCCGTTGGTGTTGAATTGATCGCCGAACACGTTATAGTCGAAGCGTCCGCGGGCGCCAGCCAGAGACGCGTAGCCGCTGGCCGTTCCGAAGTTTCCTCCATCCGCGCCAAAGCGCAGTTCAGGCACCGGAGTGCTTCCGGAGCGCGTCCACACCTGCACGACGCTGGTCATGGCATCGGAGCCGTACAAAGTGCTCTGCGCGCCCCGCACAAATTCCAAGCGATCCGCTTGCGCCAGGGGCAGGGTGCCAAAGTCAAACGTTCCGCCCGGTTCATTGATGGCAACCCCATCGACAATCACTTTGTTGTAAGTGGAGTCGCCGCCGCGAACAAAGAGAGAGGAAAGTCCGCCGCGTTGCCCTGCTGTATTCACGACTGCACCCGGCAGGAAACGTAGGGTGTCGTCCGCGGCAACCGGCTGCATCACTTCCAACTGCCCGCTGCTCAGAGTTTCAACGTCGGCGCCCGCAGCCTGGCTCGGAACTGGAGTGCGGGTTGCGGTCACCACCACGGTTTCCGCCGCCGTCGCCAGCCGGAGCTTGATCGTGATGACTTCAGCAGTTGGGGAAAGGTCCACCGTCTCTGCCGCGAAGCCCGGAGCCAACACTTGAACGCGATAAGAGCTTGATGCCGCCTCGCGAAAAATCACGAGCCCTTCGGCGGACGTGCTTTGCATGGCTGCAGGAACGGGCTTCCCCAGCTTGCGCAATTGCACCTGCGCGCCAGCGACGGCGGCGTCTTGAGGATCGACAACTTTGATTTTGATTTCGGCGGAAGCGATGGCCAACAGGAAAAAGATACTGGCGAATACACGGGAAAACCGCATGCACGTCTCCTTTATCACGCGAAAGGGTTGTGTGGACGGTTCACGCCGGTCTCCTGGCTTGCGAGTCAGGATGTGAGCTTTCGCTCCAACATCCGGTTCCTGCAATCGGCCTTCCCAGGTTTCCCCAGTGACCGGTTGCGATTTCCTCGCTTACAGTTGCGCGGCAGCGCGGGATTTGCACCCGCTTCCCATAGCGCCAGCTTGTCGCCGGCCTACGATCATGCGCGAACCTAATTTTGAGAAAGAACAAAAACAGCAGCCCAGCAAATCTACCGGGCACCCCGATATAAAGTCAAACGCTAGCAGCCTGTGGCGAAACTCGGATTCCGAGATCCAGCGCCTAAAGGCGGATTCATTCTAAAGCGTTTTCGGCACGCCTGAAGGCGTGCCCTGATACGAATCGCACTTGCACCAAGAGCTGCTATCCCTTGGTGATGGGAAACTCCGCCGATCCGACTTGCGCAACGTGCTCCTCGGCGAACCGGGTGACGCGTTCGAGCGCGGCCTGCAGCTGCCGGTGAAACTCAGCCATCTGTGCATCGTCGGCTTCGGCGGGAACTCGCATCTTGGCGCTGACCCGCACCAGCGCCTTCGAAAATGGCTTCGGGATCATCAGCGCATCCCATGTATTCAGCACCCAGGCATCGCTGAGCGCCACATAGAACGCCGCCATGGGCAAGGCGCTGGCGCGCGACAGCAGCACCGGGCCCGGCTTGGCCACATATTTCGGTCCGCGTGGACCGTCAATCGTAAACACCACCGGAATGCCCTGTTCCAGCTGGCTTCTCAAGCCGAGCAAGGCTTTCGCGCCGCCGCGGCTGCTCGATCCGCGCACCGCGACGAAGCCAAGTTTTTCAATGGTCCGAGCGATATATTCCCCGTCAAAGCTGCGGCTCACCATTACCGCGGCCCCGGCCTTTCTCCATAACCACGCTCCGGCGAACACTGCCCGGTGCCACAAAGAGTAGATCACCGGTTTTTCGTAATTCGCGCCCGGCGGCGAAGGCGGCTCTTCCCACGATATCGAATAACGGAGAGTTGGACCGATCAGCGAAATGGCCAGATAGCTCGCCCAACTGATGAGCCACAAAAGAATTCTTTGTCGCAGCGAGAATCGCCGCGTTTCCAAAACCGAGGGCTGCTCAGGCTCAACAGCGAAGGAAGAAGAACTCACGCTGACATTGTAGCCGGGAGGAAAAGGTTTAACTGAAAACTGATAGCTGAGAGCGGGTTTGCCTACGCTTCCAGATATGCCACGATCCACTCTTTCAGCCGTTGCCGCCGCTCGTCGGTCGAGTCAAAACGAATCCCGAAACTCTTGTTGGGTTTCTTCCACGTGACGTGCCCGCGCACCCAGACGCGCGGCAGCGTCAGCAAAGAAAAGGACACCTCCACCAGACTTCCTGGTTCGGGCACGTGATTGCCCTTGAGCGACATCCCCCCCGAACTGATTTCCTGGCTGGTGGCTGTTATGCGTCCACCGTCGGCCATCACGATCCCAACCTCCGTCATCACCGGGATGCGCACGTAGCGGCGGAATTCGTGCAGCACCAACATTCGAGTCGAGCGCACCAGCTTCATTGCCGCTGACCGCTCCAACGGTTCGTGAAACACCGCGTTGATGCACAACTTCGAATAACGCATGGCATCCTGTGCGGTCCCGCCCAGCCCGTAAATGACGATCCGGTTGTTGGAAGCCGATCCTCGCGCCAGCTCGATGATGCTGCCGGCTGTTTCTCCCAGGGGCAAAACGCAGGCCTCGAACTTTTCGCGTTGCAGTCGATCCGCGTGTTCGCGCGCAATCGAAACCGTTTCGATTCCATATTGACGGAAACACTCCGTCACCAGCTGCGCAGACGTCTCGGGCAAGTCAAACAGTGCGACGCGCGCAGCAGTCTTTCGATGGACGGGAATGGGGACGAGAACGGTACCAGTCGAAGTAGGCATGAGTCCCAGGAAATGAACTCCTCTGAAACCCCATTCTGGCGCGCTTTTCCACGGTTGCATAGGTTTCGAAGGGCTTAGCCCCTGTCCAAAAGTGCCATTACGGAAGTTGTACTTGGACCCGTTACCCCACACTCCCTTCGTTTGCGTCAGGTAAGATGTTGCCATCCTTAAATCCGTAGCCGCAGTCAAAAAATGATCACTCTCAACGACATCCAGTCGGCCTTGCGCCGCATTCGCAACTCCATCTACCTTTCGCCCTGCGCGCGTTCGGAGACGTTTTCTCAGTCCACCGCCAACCACGTCTATTTGAAGCTCGACAACCTGCAGCGAACCGGCTCTTTCAAAGAGCGCGGCGCGCTGAACAAGTTGCTCTCGCTCAGCCCCGAAGAACGTGCCCAGGGCGTGATCGCGGCCTCGGCCGGGAATCATGCCCAGGGCGTGGCCTACCACGCCGGCAAGCTCGGCATCCGCGCCCAGATTTGCATGCCCCTGACCACGCCTCTCATCAAGGTCTCGGCGACGCGCGGTTACGGTGCGGATGTGGTTCTGCACGGCGCCAACTACGACGAAGCTTACGAAGAGTCCGTGCGCCGCAGTCAGGCTGAGCACCTCACCTTCGTGCATGCCTTCGATGACGACGCCGTCATTGCCGGGCAGGGCACCATCGGCCTGGAACTCATCGAGCAGCATCCTGACCTCGAAGCCGTCGTCGTCCCGATCGGCGGTGGAGGCCTGATTGGCGGCATCGCCTGCGCACTGAAAGAGTCGAATCCCAAAATTCAAGTTTTCGGGGTTCAGCCCTCGCGCCTGCCGTCCATGAAAGTTGCCGTCGCCGAAGGCAAGCCCGTGACGCTCATGGCGGCCTCCACCATCGCCGATGGCATTGCCGTGCGCCGGGCCGGCGACCGCACCCTGCCGCTCGTTCAGAAATATGTGGATGACATCGTTACCGTCGAAGAAGAAGAAATCGCCAACGCCATTCTTCTTCTGCTCGAACGCGAAAAAACTCTGGCCGAAGGCGCCGGCGCAGCAGCCCTCGCGGCCCTGGTCAACCGCAAGTTGTCTCTGGTCGGGAAGAAAGTTGCCGTGCTCGTATGCGGCGGAAACATCGACGTCACGCTGCTCTCACGCATCATCGAGCGCGGCCTCGTCAAAGACGGACGTCTCGTGCGCCTGCGCGTCCACCTGCCCGACTATCCCGGCGCGCTCAATCGCCTCACATCGATTCTGGCGCAGCATCGCGCCAATATCGTCGAGACGGACTATGACCGCGCCTACCACGGCGTGGGCCTGGGTGAGACCGCGATCGAAATCACCATGGAAACGCGCGGCCCCGACCACATCGCCGAAATCATCTCGGCCCTGGGCGCGGCGGGCTACACGCAGGAACGAGTGCTGTAAATTTTCACCGGCGAGAGGCCGAGGACGCCGAGAAAACCAAGACCTTTACCACAGGGGACACAGGGTAGCACAGGGGAATGCGTCGAATTTCCCGGCGGACTCGGCGTCTCGGCGGTGATATTCACTCAAACTGTTTACGGAATCTCTCCTACCGATCTTTCACTTCCGAGACTTCTCGCCGCAGCTCAGCAACTTCTTCTTCCAACCGGCTGATGCGCTCCGCCTCTGCCGGATTGCTCCCAACCGCCGCGCCCGCCTGCACCGGCGCTTCCACTTCCACTACATCTCCGGCGAGTAGATGTGCATATCGAGATTCTTTCGTTCCCAGCTGTCGAGGCAGCACCTTCGCCAGCGGCGGTTCGCGCTGCATCAATTTCTGTAGCGCTGACTGCACATCCTCCAGCGCTTCGAAGCGGTGCATGCGCTCGGCGCGTCCGCGGAGTTCGCCCGGTGTCTGCGGACCGCGCAGCAGCAGCACGCACAGCACTGCAATCTCCGCACGCGTGAAGTTAAACACCTCCTGCAACCGCTGCTCGTATTTGGTCACGCGGCTGTCGGCGCCGCGTGCTGGTCCTGCCATGCGTTGCTCCTGCAGACCGTCCAGCGCGTCGCGCACCGCATCTTCGTCCAACTGCATCACCGGATCGCGATTCGACTTCTGGTTGCAGGCATTCACCAGCGCGTTCAGCGACAGCGGATAGTACTCCGGCGTGGTGATGTCCTTTTCGATCAGCGCCCCCAGTACGCGGGCTTCGGTTTCAGTCAGTCTGATTTCCATGAATTTCATTCATTGTATCGACTCACTCGCATTGTGTGGCGCGGACACTCCTGTCCGCGTGGCCTTTGACTTTGTGACGCGTGACCCGGACCCGGCTCGTGCAGGGACGGGCGCCCTCGCCCGTCCAGGTCGAGCGCAGCTCGACCGGTTTCGCCGACCGGGCAGGGGCTGCGGGCAGTAGCGTCCGTGCCGCACACGGTATACTCAATAGTTTGTCAAACACATCCAAGCCGAATACATCTATGAATGAGCTGAAAGCAGCGCCTCGGGTCCCCATCGACGAACTGGTCGGGAACCTTCGCGCGCTTCCCGCATCGGCCTTCGACGAAACGGAGGAAATCCGTTCATTGCTCGGGAAGATCCCCATCGAAGAAGCCAGTCTCGCGCCCTATTTGAGCTGGGACCGCCAGCACTACACGCGCAACCTGATCGACAAAACGGACCTCTACGAACTGATCGCCATCTGCTGGGAGGTTGGGCAGGGCAGTTCGGTGCACAATCATCGCGACCAGAATTGCTGGATGGCGGCGCCGGTGGGAAAGCTGCTGGTCGAAAATTTTCATGTGGAATTTCAGGATATCGAGGCGGGGAAGTGCCGGTTGCTGGCATCTAACACGGTGGAATTGACGGCGGCCAATCCGTGCGCGGTCGATCCGCGGGAACCGGTGCACCGGGTGGTGAATCCGCGCGAAGCGAACCAGCGCGCCGTGACGCTGCATGTCTATTCGCGGCCCTTTGACACCTGCGTGGTCTATTCGCCCGAGCAGGGAACATGCGGGAATATCCGGCTTCACTACAATACGGTTTTTGGAAAACCAGTACCCCGTACTCAGTAGCCATCTTGATTCACGTGGGTTTTGGGAGCGGGTTTTGGGGAGGGCACGAGTTTACTCGTGCCGCTAAGCTGTTGAAATGTGCTCGCGCTTTAGCGCCTGAGGTGTGCTTTTTAGGCCCTCGACTAGTTTTTCCGTAGCCTCGTCAGCCGCTGCGGTCACACTTCCGGGCAGAGAATACTTTTTCATCCGCTTACTGGGTACTGGCAACTGGGTACTGGCAACTGCATTTCAAGGAGGAATCGTGAGGAAATACCTGGGAGTTTTGGCCGGCGTGGCTGCGCTGTGCGTGATGTCGTGGGCGCAGGCCCCCACTGCAGCTCCAGCCCAAACTCCGGCCCAAGTTCCAGCCCCCGAGCCAGCTGACATTCCAGCTCCAACCGCCAAACCCGCGCCGCCGGCACGCCCGTTTCCGCGCTTCGAACTCTTTGCCGGCGGTTCGTATGCCAAGGCCGGTCTCTTCAACGCCGGACACTGGGCGGGGCTGCCCGGCTGGGATGCTTCTCTCGGTCTGAACGCGACCAGTTGGCTGGGGATCGTAGTGGATGGCGGCCAATACTTCGGAACCTCAAAGATCCCGAGCAATTCGCCGTGGCCATTTCCAGGGGATCAGTCCTACAAGCCGTCGCCGTCTCCCACGTTCAACGTGGCGACGCGAGAGTACAACTTTCTTTTCGGCGCGCAATTCGCCCGCCGCAAGTATGAACGCTGGACGCCGTTTGGCGAGCTCATGTACGGACATCAGGGCACGCGCGGCGTGGCGACTCCTCTAGTACCAGGTCCTCTCGTCGCGAGAGTCAGCTCTGGACGGGCGCTGGTGGCCGGTGGCGGCGGCGACTACAAAATCAATCAGCGTTTCGCATTGCGGTTCAAGGCCGATTACTTGCAGACCGGCTCCTTCAAGAAGAAACAAGACAACTTCCGGTTCTCGGTGGGTATTGTCATCCGCAGTGTGCACAAAAAGAAGCGCACGCTTGAGGACGAAACTCAGCCCGAACCGTAAGACCCTCGGGAGGCGTTAGCCGATGGCGGGTTTGCCAACGACCAACGACTACCGGCCGCGAGCAAGGAACGCGTATCGTGGCCGCTACCGGTGATGATTCCGTCCACGAGCCTCTGGCCGCAATTTACGGGCGGCGCAGCAAATCGCTCAGCGGCTTGGTTTTGGCCCGCAGTTCGTCGGCGAGATCGGCGCCTTTTTCGACCACTTCCTCGAAACGGTCTTTCGCTTCGTCCGTCCAGTCGGAGGCGGTTTCCAGGGCGTCATCATAGGAGCGCCGCAGGTCTTTCCGCAGCTGTCGCCCAGTCTTCGGAGCGAGCAACAGACCGAGGGCGGCGCCGACGCCAAGCCCGATCAGCAGAAAAGTAATTGCTGTGCCGGCCGTACCGTCAGAACTCTCGTATTTTCCAATGCGCATAAGAACCTCCCGATCATCTCTATTCTAGACCCGAATATTGAATTGGTAATTTGTGATTTGTAATTGGTAATTGAAAACCCGGCGACTCCCTGGAGCTTAAATTGCCAATTACAAATTACCAATTACAAATTCCCCAGCAGCCCGGTTCCCACAACCCTCCCCGCCTGTGTAAAATGAACTGTTAATCCCAAGTGCAGCGGAAGCCCCGGCGACCTCCACCCCAGCAGGCCAAAAGCGGGCCCGCTGGGGACCCCGGACCTGCCCCGC
The DNA here is from genome assembly GCA_003131315.1 of Acidobacteriaceae bacterium. GTDB lineage: Bacteria > Acidobacteriota > Terriglobia > Terriglobales > Acidobacteriaceae > Acidiflorens. Next base: position 6,160 of record PKUV01000091.1, on the reverse strand, counting down.
TGCCCAGAATTCCTAGCAGAGTGAAGGAGATGTAAACCAACAATGTCGATTCCAGCGACCCAGCTCCGTCCCGGCATGATCATCAAGCACAACAATGACTTGCATTCCGTGTTCAGCGTCGAGCACCGTACTCCGGGCAACCTGCGTGCCTTCATCCAGGCTAAGCTGCGCAACCTCCGCACCGGCGCCATGTTCGAGCACCGTTTCCGCTCTCCCGACCCCATCGACAAGGTCAACGTCGATGAGGTCAACATGGAGTTCCTGTACGCCGATGGCGACAGCTACTACTTCATGGATACGTCCAACTACGAGCAGACCCACCTGACCCGCGACACGCTGGGCGACGCGGTGGATTACCTGACGTCGAACCTCCAGATCAAGGTGGAGTTTTTTGATGGCAAGGCCGTGGGTATCGAGTTGCCGCAGACCGTCGTGTTGACCGTGACGGAAGTCGAGCCCGGCCTGAAGAGCGCCACCGCATCGAGCGTGACCAAGCCGGCGAAGACCGAAACTGGCCTCGTCGTGCAGGTGCCCCCGTTCATCAACGAAGGCGAGAAAATCAAAGTCGATACGGCGGAAGGCACGTATTTGTCGAGAGCCTAAGAATTTGCAATTGGTAATTTGTAATAGGTAATTGAACCCATCTGTTGGGCCGGTTTTCCAATTGCAAATTACAAATTTGAAATCACAAATGCCTCCTGAACGAACTTCCGTCCTCGCGCGTCGCTTTCTCATGCGCGGACGTGTCCAGGGCGTCGGCTTCCGCTGGTTTGTCGAGCGTGAGGCGCACATTTTGCAAATTGCAGGATGGGTTCGCAACAATCCCGATGGCAGCGTCGAAGTGCTGGCCATGGGAACGCGCGAGCAGTTGTCCGGATTGCGGTCGCGGTTGCAGGATGGGCCGCGAGCGGCGCGGGTGGATGACATAGAAGAATCCGAGGCTGAGCCGGTCGCGGGGCTCAATTTATTTCAAGTTCGAGGAGCTTAACTTAAGATGTCGACCAAGCCAATGGATTGCGACGGGTTGAAAAAGCTGATCCGGGAGGTGCCCGACTTTCCGAAAAAGGGCATCCTGTTCTACGACATCACCACGCTGCTCAAGGACAAAGTCGGCTTCGCGCGGCTGATTGACGCGCTCTCGGAAAATTATATCGGCAAAGAGATTGACCTGGTGCTCGGCATGGAGGCCCGCGGATTCATCTTCGGCCCGGCACTCGCCTACCGGCTGAATGCGGGATTCGTTCCTGTCCGCAAGCCGGGAAAGCTGCCCGCCGAAACGGTGAAGATCAGCTACGAGCTCGAATATGGCAGCAACGCGTTGGAAGTCCACAAAGATGCCATCAGAAAAGGTCAGCGCGTTCTGATCGTGGACGACCTGCTGGCCACCGGCGGAACTGCTGTCGCTACGGCGAAACTGGCCAGCGGCTTGGGCGCACAGATTGCGGGACTGGCGTTTGTCGTCGAACTCGACTTCCTGAGAGGGCGCGAAAAACTGGAGAAGTACGACGTGTTCTCGCTGCTGCACTACGACCGGTAAATTTCGCAGCTCGGCACCAGCGGCCTCCGGGCTAGCCACGCACCGAAGCTGGCAAATTCTCACCGCTTAGCTTCCCGCTACTTTACTAGGTGTTCAACGGCCCGGAATAGACCTCTCCAAATCGCCAGGCTGACAGCCAGCGACGCGGTGTAGGAGAAGATCGCAATCCAGTTCCAATGAATACACCTTTCGCTTTCACGGATCCACATGGGGGAGGGCTCCTGTTGCGCCTAATGCAGCCGCAATTATCTAACCGTTTGTTCTTTTTCGCAAGTAATTGAAAACATTCCCTGGGCTTTGTGCCCGCTTCCCGAAAGTGGGTAAAATCGCCAAGGCACCCGAGAAATTTACGGGGTCGGTGCCGGAAACCGGTGCCGAAATCTTGACATGGCAGCCGCTCCGCCGTTAGGTCCGCCCAACACGCGGGGACGCCCAGCGATGGTGGTAATCTAGGCTCTTCGACGGATGGTGCATGCGCGCAATTTTTAGTTCGATCCAGATTACAATCCAAAGCTCGACCAGACTTTTCCTTTTGCTAGCGGCCACACTGGTTGGCGCGTTCGGATCCCCCGTTGATTCCAGCTCGCTCCCGCTTTCCATCACTACCGCGCCACTCTCGGTCGACCAGGTCGTAAACAATCTCGTCCGCAAAGATGCAGAGCGGGCACAGGCTCTGCGCCACTACGAATCCACCCGCGTTTATCGCCTTTCCTATCGCGGATTCCCCGGCGATCGCGACGCCGAAATGACCGTCGAGGCCACGTATGACAGTCCTTCAACCAAGAACTTTAAAGTAATCTCCCAAACCGGATCGAAGCTCATCACCGACCGCGTGTTCAAACGGTTGCTGGACAGCGAAAAAGAAGCCGCCGAGCCGGAAATGCGCGCCCGCACCCTGCTGAACCGTGACAACTACGACATCGCGCTGATCGGCTTCGAGTCCTCGGACCAGGGCAGCCAATACGTGCTCACCGTCTACCCGAAGGTGAGAAGCAAGTACGTCTACCGCGGCAAAGTGTGGGTCGACGGAACCGATTTCGCCGTCACGCGCATTGAAGCCGAGCCGGCCCAGAATCCCTCATTCTGGACGAAGAAAAATGAAATTCATCACGAGTACATGAAGGTGCAGGATTTCTGGCTTCCCCGGCGCAACGAGTCCGTAAGCTACATCCGACTCGGCGGGCGCGCCACGCTGACGATTGAATACAACAACTACTGCGTCACCGATTCGCGCCCATCGAGGAACCCCACGAAAGCATCATCTTCCGGCGTGGGCGCCCGCTAGGTTGTGTGGGGACGGGCGCCCTCGCCCGTCCAAGCCGAGCGCAGCTCGGCCCTGGCTGCGGAAAAACTCTTGATTCACGTGGGTTTTGGGAAGGGCACGACTTCAGTCGTGCCGTAAGCGCCGCTGAATAAACGGCGGTTTTTAGCCGCCGAGGGTCGCCCTTTCATAGCACCCGGTCTTGCCAACGAAGACTTAATCAAACAATCCCCGAGCTCGCATTCACAAGCAGCCGGCGGTAGTACAATCCCGCCATGGATAGCCTGATCCAGCCGAACTTAAATCCCACGACGGAGCGGCAAGAGTCCAGCCTGCGTCCTATTCTCATCGGGATCGTCATCGTAGGGGTTGTGGTCGGGATTCTCGCGCTGATTTTCCGCGCCGAGCAGAAAAAGCCCGCCGCACCTCCAGCCTATGCCGCGAACCTGAAATTCTCGGACCTGAAGACAAGTGCCGCGCAAAATTTTGTTGGCGCAACCGTCAGCTATATCGATGGCGCCATCACCAACACCGGCGATAAAACCGTCATCCACGCGGTGGTGCAGATCACGTTCAAGGATGACCTGGGACAGACGGCGCAGCGCGAAGAAGTTCCCATTCGCGTTCTGCGCACCGGCGGACCGTACGACGAAGCTGTGGACCTCAACCTTTCGCCGCTTGCGCCCGGCCAGGGCAAGCTTTTCCGCCTGACCTTCGAGAACATCTCCGCCCAGTGGAACCACGCCTATCCCGATCTGCAGATCACGCAGGTCACCGTAAAGTAAGAAGCCAGAAGTAAGAAGCCAGATTGCAGAAGTAGAAAAGCAATGCTCCTCTGGCCTCTTCGGCAGTGGGTCAGTTTCCGAGTAGGCCGTGATCCAGGCGCAATCCCGAGAGGCGTCCGGCGCAATACGTGCTCGGACTGGTACTACCTAACCCCTTTGGAGTGATCGGCGCAAACATGGGATGTAAACGCTGTGTCGCGCTGCAACTCGAAGTTGCGCATCATTTCATCGAAAGATGTGCCGGTGGGCGCACTAGAAGGGTTGAACCGCCAGCCACATTCGGAGCAACCAAAACCCCGAAAACGCTGTTGCTCAATCCATACCAGCTCTCGGCTCATGGGCGCCTTTGTCACTGCGCCCCATTCGCCGTCCGACCCCATGCCTGATACCCGCTTGCCGTCGAGGGCCGAAACGTGGTTTGCCATAGGGTGAAGTTTACATCTGCCAATTTGGATGGTCTGTCGGGCATCCTACATACACGGAAAAGGTTTGTTCGTGCGAATGTCTGATTTCGGGGGCCTTGTTGGAAGTGAGCGGAATCGCTTTAAGTGGTGGTCACGTTTCGTGCGTCGCGATGCTTGCGCGTAGCAGCGGCAAAGCCAATGTAGGATACCCTACAGAAGCGTTATGTCTGGCGGAACACTGTATAATTTTGCGAGTAGTGCGAATAAGCAGAGTTCCTGTTTCGCACACCCTGACGGGTGAGTTCATCCCCCGTCCGGGAGGCTTTTCGGTTCTGGTTTATGGCGAACAAAGACCTCCAAGTCGTGCAGTCTGGCGAGCGCACGAATGCCGCAGGGAAGCCGGTCAGCAACAAAATACTTCTATCGATCTCCGACAGCGACTACAGCTCACTGCGTCCTCATCTCGAATACGTCAGCTTGCCAAACCATCTAGTCCTTCACGAGGCGGGTGGAAAGCTGGAATTTGCGTATTTCCCGAATCGAGGTTTGATTTCTCTTGTAGTCGTAATGAAAGATGGAAAAACGGCCGAAGCTGGCATAGTTGGAAATGAGGGCTTTACAGGAACACCGGCGGCGGTTGGCCTGAGCCGGAGCCCGCTTCAAGCGGTGGTACAAATCACGGGGGATGGGTTTCGGGTAGAGGCCGGAGCTTTGCAAAACACTTTGGAATCCGCTCCACACCTTCAATTGATGTTGAACCGCTATGCAGTCGTTCGGGGTATGCAGGTTGCACAAACAGCCGCGTGTAATCGGCTGCACGATATTGAGCAGCGCCTTGCGCGGTGGTTGCTAATGACTCAGGATAGAGTGGATTCAGGGTTGTTGCCCATCACTCATGATTTTCTCGCAACGATGCTAGGGACAGATAGACCTAGCGTGAGCTTGGCAGCTGGTGTTTTGCAGAGGAAGGAACTCATCGAGTACACCCGTGGCGCAGTGAAAATCGTGAACCGCAAGAAACTTGAAGACTCCGCCTGCGAGTGCTACGAGGTTATCCAACAGTACGATGGCGAGCTTCGCTTGAAATAAGCCGGCAAGTGAAAACTCACCCTGTTTTTATTGCCGGCCGAGCGCGAATAGAAACGATTGCGCGGCTGAGACGCCCCGGCTGGAATCGACATCTAGAGCTGAATCCATTGATATTGCGAGAGCGCGCATTCGGTTTGATCTGAGGTGCACAATTCGGAGAACCCTTGATCACCCGTCGCAGAATCAATCCTGATAAGTCTTAGTGCTGTATCTGGAGCGCCCGCTGCACAACCGGTCGCGGGTGCATGATCTCGGGAGGGCGCTTCAGATACAGCGACTTGAAGGAAGCCGCTGTTGGCAGCTTCAGGCTATGGGGTTTGAAGGGGCCTGATGGCGGGGCGAGTATTGGCAAGGCTACCGTTTGGGGGTAGGCCGGACAACTCGGAGATCGGATTCCGCATAAACGTGTTGTTTTGGGGTTCTCGGAATCGTCCCGAGAAGGGTTCGGTCAGAGTGTCGGAGCGAAATGAGACAAAGAGTCTCCGTGCTTGCCGAAGCAAGGGAATCATTCGAGGCTTGGGTTGCTGGTTCATGCGGCGTACTGGTGGAGAGGTGGAGAACGAAGCTGAAGTTGGGCCGATGATAGTCGTTCGATGATGTGCATGGTTCCACCGCACACAGGGCAGTTCCAGAATGCATGCGGATGATCGATCATAGGCGATGTCGTTACCGACGGAACCTCGGCTGTGCACTGAAGGAGACGGAAGCAGAGAGGCAAGAGTGTGGCTCGCTGCCGGTTGGCGAGGAAGCCGAAGTTGCGGATGCGCACGAAGCCGCGCGGCAGCAGATGGAGCAGAAAACGGCGCAGGAACTCTTCGATGGGCAGAGTCATGAGCCTCTTCTTGTTGCCGTGAGCGGAGTCTCTCCAGCGGAAGGTGCCGTTTCCGTCGGCGAGAGCAACCAGTCTGCGATTGGAGATGGCGACGCGGTGGGTGTAGGCGCCGAGATAGCGCAACGCGTGTTCAGGTCCACCGAATGGGCGCTTGGAGTAGACGACCCAGTCGTGACGGAACAGTACCCGCAGCCAGGAGGCGAAGGCGCGCGGTTCCGCAAGCGGCAAGAGATGTCCGTGGAACTGGAGTGT
>PKUV01000126.1 GCA_003131315.1 Acidobacteriaceae bacterium | reverse complement strand
CTTATATAGATCAGGCGTTAGCACAAGCTTGCGCCGTCTGTTCGCCTCTTCTCGCGTCAAACGAAACGGTCCGTTAGGTTGCCGTTCGGTGGGATCCCATATGGTTGGGGACGCTTTTGAAGTCACAAGGGAATCCGCATCGGATGCACTTTCTATTTTTTGCATCGTTGAAAAAATGAGTGTCGAACATTATAGTTTGGCATTACCTTGCGCGAAAATGTCGCAGTGCACCTGCAGTGCGGTCATGAGAAATAAAGGTACGTCAGGCGAGATTTTGGGGGCGGACCGGACAGCTCTCGGATGCAAATCTCACCATTGACGCGGAAGGCATGAGAGGAGAATTGGTGAAAAAGATACTTCTGCTGGCGGGTCTCTTAACGATTTTCAACTTGGCCCTATTCGGTCAAACCGTAGAGCAGCCGCGCATGTTGCATCACAAGGAAACGTTTGCGGTTCACGTGCCACCCCAGGAAGCCCCACAAGGTTTGACGACAATCTACAGCAGCCTGGGGACGGATCCGAAGAATCTTTACAACTACATCGACACCTGGCTGGTTTCGGGACCACGTAGCCTGATCGGTATCGCTAACTTCATTGCCATGCCCTTTACCCCAAAATCAAACTCTCATATTTCAGAAGTGCGGACCGCCGTGCTCTGGTACGGAGACGGGGCGGACCAGGTCAACCTCAGCATTTATGCAGACAGTAAGGGCCATCCGGGAAGACTGCTGGCGGGCCCTGTAACCGTTACGAAGCTGCCCAAAGCCTTTACCTGCTGCCAGCTTGCCATCGCCGACTTTGCTTCAGTTCCGGTGAACGGCGGAACCCAGTACTGGGTAGTTGCCGACACCCCTAAGACTGGCCAGGGAAGTGACTTCCTCGGCGAGTGGGCGGGGGCAGTTTCGCCGGTGCTTATGCTTGCCGGGAACGCTGCACAAACCGGTTGGGTCGCTTTTAACGGAAATGGACTACCCGCGGGAGACGTGCTCGGAACGGTTCCCTAGGCGATTTACGGGTGTGTTCACCCTGCGGGAAAATCTGGCGTAACGCGCCCATGGTTAGCTCCAAGATCGCCTACCTCCCGATGGGAGCTTCGCCTCTGACTGCAAAAAAGGAAATCATAGCTGTTGTTGACGGGCGAACACTCGGTGACCCACGAAGGAGGCGTTTTGAGTGAAATGGGGATGTTTCGCCAATAACGAATGGCCTGGCAACTTTTCCGCCAGCGGGCGTCTGCTCATAATCCCACCCCTTGCGCCACATCCAGTACAGGCGAACGGCGAGTCTGCGGGCCACGGCCACCTTGGCGATCTTCCGCCCCCGCAGCGAAACCACCTTCATGCCGCGCCCGGACATTAGTTCCGCTTCGCTGTTAGCGATTGACAATGAGCCGATTGACAAGAAGCAGTAGTGACAATCCAATGGCAGCAATGCCGTTGGCTCGAATCGCACGACAGCTTGCCGCCCTGGCATTACTGCTCTCCTCTCCGAGTTCGATGTTGATTCGCTTAATTTCCGATGGCCTTTTCCACTTTGCCGATCCGTCACTGAATGGCCTATCCAGTTTTCAACTCTGTCAGCTTGTCTTTCAAATCTGCGACGGCTTCTTTAGCATGGCCTATCTTCTGTTGAACTTTACCCTCTCTCTTTTCGGCTTTCCCTTCGGCTTTCAGATCGCGGTCATTCGTGATCTTTCCGACCTCCTGCTTGATCGTTCCCTTCATTTCGTGGAAGCTGCCTTTTAGCTTGTCCTTCGTGCTGGTTTTCATATTCCACCTCGGCCCTCGTGAAGCATGGATTGCGAGTGTGAGAGCTATCTCTTTACTAACCTCGTGGCTCTCTGAGGTCTGAGCACAATTGACCATCTCTGCGGGATCTCAATGCAAACCGCCGAGTGACTTCACAGGGTTCTACCTTACCGGGAAGTCGCCAGTGGCTCCGCGGCGATGGGGCATGCTTCCGCCGCCTTGAGTCGAGACGGAACGTCCTGTGTGTCAGGTTCAAGACTCCCTTCGAGGCTGTCAACGTGTCTTGCGGATCGTATGTTCCGTTTTGACCAGACAGGTGTGAGGTCGGAACGAAACAATGGGTTTCGGCTCTCTAGCGTCTAGACACCTAGACGTGTCCCGGATCTCTGCCTTTGAGTTCTCTCACTCGACGGGTAGCTTTTTGGAAGATGACGTGGGTCTGTGCGTTTTCGAAGATTTACGGCAACTGGCGATCACCAGGACTCGTAATCGAGCAGGCAATGATAGTAAAGAATAAACTGCCCCGGTTCCGCGATGCGCTGACTCTTTCGGCGCTCCTCTTGGTATTGCCCGCGGTATATCCAGCCCAAGAGGCAGATCGTTTCCAGCTTTCTCTCCCTGCTCTGCAGGCCGAGCGGCTCATTGATGTTGAGCCTCAGCTAGGACCGCAGCCGCCATGCGGAACGGAACCCATTCCGCCCTATGCGGGTCTGGATGATTTGGCCAATGTGAAATCGTGGAGCAAACCTGATTTCGGCCGCGACTGGAAACCGCCCGCGTGCACCGGTTGGGCTGAAGTGGGCTTTACGACGCTGGTGACCATAGCCGCGCGATTTCCCCATACCTCGGAAGCTGGCGGCTTGTTTCGCCAAATCGGAGCAATTTCAGAACTCTCGGGCATGCACTACTGGTCGACCACTCACAAGCAGTGGCGAACGTTAATTGTGGACGCCTACGCTCTGACCGGCTTGCAGTCTGGTCAACGCCGCGAAGACTTCACGTTCGATGAGATGAGGGAAGGCAAGGTGCTCTACTTCGAACAGGTCGACAACCTTTCTGGCAAGGCCATCTACCGAATGCACATTGTAGAGGCTTCGGCGAGGCGGCTCGTCATCGACGTCGAGAACGTAAGCACGATGCGCTATTTCTTCATCCCAATCCTTCACCCGGGTGAGTTGCAGTCGATGTACTTTCTGGATCGCGAATCGGATAGCGTCTGGCGCTACTACAGCATCGTGCGCACAGGAAAGAACGCCAACGGGCTGATCGCAGGAAATGAGTCTTCCTCGGTCAACCGGGCCGTTGCGTTTTATCGCCACCTGGTCGGAATTCCAACCACCCAAGAGCCGCCGGGGGCGCGATGAAGACAAGAGTTGTGAAGCCTTCGCAGCTGCGCCTACTCTCCAGCTAGTGCTTCACTAATGTTCAGGAGTCGGTGAGTATCAGCGATGACGGAGGCGGCAGTCCACAGAAAGTCACCCTGACTGGCACAGGATCATAACTACGAGCGTCAAAGCCAACTCGCCGGGGGGCGCCACTGCGCCCCTTTTGTTTCAAGCCGTCTCCTTCGAATCGCAAGCCCAAGCTTGCCGTGGGGATGCACCAGATCACGGCTCGGTACCTGCGGGTCCAGTCCAGGTTGCTGCCTCAGCTAAAAGCACATCGTCAGTGTTGGAGGGTGGTGCAATAGCGTCGACGAAGGCAGCACTACTCTTTGGCGATCTGAGATCACAGATGAGCCGCTCGATGTCCGGGCGGCTCTTTCTTCTGCATCACGCAGAAGGTGGGAGCGGTAATTGTCGTAAACAGGCGTTAGCACCAAGTTCGCCCTTGGCCTGCCCCGAAAGGGCTTCTGAGTGTAATGGCGATAATACAAC
>PKUV01000142.1:8859-33232 GCA_003131315.1 Acidobacteriaceae bacterium | reverse complement strand
TGGAGAGCCGGGCGTCCCCGCCCGGCTGGACCCTTCGACTTCGCTCAGGGCAGGCTCACGAGACGCCCGTCCCTCCACCGTAGAACTCATCACGCGGGCGCAACCACAGTTTGTTCGAGCCGGTCGATCTCCGCCATGATCGCAGCCGCTTCTTCTTCAAGCGAAGTGCGCATGGATTGATAGTCCACGTCGGGCACCTTGCCGGCCTTGTATTCGAAATTGAGATCGCGCAGGTTCTCGTAGACCGCTTCCTTGCGCTCGCGGAGATAGCCGAGCCGCGTTTTCTCTTCTCCGGCGTAGACTTCGCCGGGAAAAAAGAAGACGTAGTAAAGAGCTGCGAGGGTGAAAACTGCGCAGACAAAAAGGCTCATCGGGCGGTCTCCTTACGCCGAACGTCATTACCAGATCGCAGCTTTTCGCGGACAAGAGTGTCCGCGCTACATTTGATCATCATAGGTCGGTCTCCTTGCGCGCCTTCTGGCGGAACTCGTCGAGTTCGCTGCCGCGCGGGATGGTGATGCCATCGGCGAGGGCCGGTGCGGGCCGGTTCTTCCACGAGCGCACGACGTAAACGACGAACGCGATGCCGAACGCCAACGCGACGAAGGGCATGATCCAGGCTACGCGATTGAAGCCGGTGGCGGTGGGCGCGGCGATCACGGTCGGTCCGTATTCCTGCACGAAGCCTTGCAGGATGAGGTCGTCGTTATCGCCTTTATCGAGCGCGGCTTGCAGTTGGTTGCGCATTTTGTCGGAGGACTGGCAGCCGACGTGATTGCATTCCAGCAACACCTGGCCGCATCCGCAGGTACACATCATGCGGTGGCCCAGGTCTTTGAAGCGCGCGCTGTCGTCTCCAGCGCCCATGAAGAGGAAGACGGCGGCGGTGAGGATGAGGGCGTGGAGTATTCGGCGGACCGCCGGGGCTGAAGCCCGTAGGGATTTAATGCGACCAACGCGGCCCTGAAGGGCCGCTCTTCCACGGCGATGCAAACGTTCATGATACAAACGTTCAAAGAGATGTCCTTGATTCTTCCCGTTGTGTGTCATCTCAGTCACCTGCTCCCACCTGCGCCGGAGCGCGAACCGGCGTGGTTGCCGCAACCTGCACAGCGGCGGCGTTCGGCACGAGTGCGACGATCGTGCCGAAGACCATGATGATCAGGCCGATCCAAATCCATGGCACCAGCGGATTTAAGTGCGCCTTAATGATGGGCCGTCCGGTTGTCTCGTTCTTGCCTTCATAAACCAGATAGACGTCGCTCACCAGGAAAAAATCTTCGCGGAAGCTGGGGTAAATGCGAGGCAGCGTTTGCGGCTGTCCGCTGGCTTTATAGAAGCGGCGCTCGGGATACATGGTCGTAATCTGCTTGCCGCCGCGAAACACGTTGATGATCGCCCACTCGTTGCCATAGTTGGGATTGTCGTCCTGCGTGTAGGACTGGCAGACCAGGGTGTAAGGGCCAAGCGAGATTTTGTCGCCGAAGCCCATTTCCTTTTCAACTTCTTTGTTGAAAGGAGTGCCGAGGATCCCAATGACGACCAAGGCAACGCCGAAGTGGACGATGTAACCGCCGTAGCGGCGAGTGTTTCTGTGGCACAGGTGAGCCATCGCGGCGAACAGGTTTTGCTGGCTCTTACCGGCGATGACGCGGCCTCCGCGAAGGAACTCGGAAATAACGGTGAAGATCACCAGCGCCGAAAGAACGGCGGCCATGGTGGCGTAGAAGTAACTGGGGTCTTCCCATGGACGCACGCCGAACAGAATCATCATGCCGCCGACGGCAAGCGCGCCGATCGCGGGAAACAGGAAATTCCGCTTGAGGCTTTCGATGGAAGTCTTACGCCAGGCCAGCAGCGGTCCGACGGCGGTGAGCAGCAGGAGCAGCAAGGCAACCGGGACCGCCACGCGATTGAAAAAAGGCGGCCCAACCGTAACTTTGTGTCCCTGAACGAATTCCGACAGGATCGGGAAAAACGTGCCCCACAATATGGTGAAGCAGACGACGAGCAAGAGGAGATTGTTGAACAGGAAACTGGATTCGCGCGAAACCAGCGACTCCAGCTTGTGCTCGCTCTTGAGGTGCGACCGGTTCGCCACAAGGAAGAAGGTACAGACCGCCAGGGTCAACCCTATGAAGACCAGGAACCATGTGCCGATCGAGGATTGCGCAAAAGCGTGCACCGAACTGATCACGCCCGAGCGCGTCAGGAACGTCCCAAGCATCGAGAGCAGGAACGTCGCGAAGATGAGCGACATGTTCCACACTTTCAACATGCCGCGTTTTTCCTGCATCATGACGGAATGCAGAAACGCGGTGCCGGTGAGCCAGGGCATGAGCGAGGCATTTTCCACGGGGTCCCATCCCCAGTAGCCGCCCCAACCCAGCACGGCGTAAGCCCAGTGCGCGCCAAGGAAAACGCCGATCGTGAGGAAGCACCAGGTCACCATGGTCCAGCGGCGGGTGATCTGAATCCATTTCTCGCCGGGGTACTTCATGATGAGCGCGCCCAGCGCGAAGGCGAAGGGGACGGTGAAGCCGACGTATCCCAGGTACAGCATGGGCGGATGGATGACCATCTCGGGATACTGCAGAAGAGGATTCAGCCCGGTGCCGTCGGCGGGGAGCGCGCCCTGCATGATGGCGAACGGGTGCGCCGCAAAATTCAGAATCAGCAGAAAGAAAACCTGCACCGAGGCGATCACCACCGAAGCGTGCGCGAACAGCCGCTGATCGGTCTTGTAGCGCAAGCGGAGAACGAATCCGTAGCCGGCCAGCAGCAGCGACCAGAACAGCAGCGACCCTTCCTGACCGGACCACAGCACGGCGAACTTATAGGCGGCGGGCAAGTCGCGGTTACTGTGATGGAAGATGTAGGCGATGGAGAAGTCGTCGTTGAACGCGGCCACTACAAGAACGATGCCCGCCAGCAGCACTGCTGCGAAAGTGGCGATTCCGGCGCGGCGGGCAGTCTCACCGAGACGAGCCGAAGAGGCATCCTGACGGAATAATGCCACGAGGCCTGCCAGGAAAGAGTACGCACTCAGGCCGAGCGCTAGCAGGAGCGCAAAGCTTCCGATTTGAGACATCGCAAGAACCCCACAGTATCTTTACAGTATTTTTTCAGAGAAGCGGGTGGTATGCAATCCGCCGGACCCTCGGAAGTGCAGTTCGTTCGGGAATCCAGGCACGCCGGTGGCGGGTTGGGCGCCACTTGCGAGGTCGCCATTTACCGCGACTTCTCCAGCGGGTAACCCTTTTCGCGCCAATCGCGGATTCCGCCGTCCATGGAGATGACATTGGTGTATCCCATTTTTTGCAGGTTGTCGGCTGCCAGCGCGGAACGGAAGCCGCCGCCACAATAGAGCACGAGCGGAGTTTCGAGATCGGGATACTGGCCTTCAATGTCGCGCTCGATGACGCCCTTGCCCAGGTGGACGGCTCCGGGCAGGTGGTCGGCGTCGAATTCTCGGTCTTCGCGGACGTCGACAAGAACGAATTTCTCGCCGCGATCAAGCCGGGCTTTAACTTCGTCAACGTTGGTTTCGCGGACGCGCTGCTTGGCGTCTTCGACAATCTTCAGAAAGCGCGGTGGATGCTGATGAGCCATGGTCGTCGGTCTCCCCACAGGTTGGTCTTCTGATGGCCGCTCTCCTGAGCCGCTCTCCTGAGAATGATAGCAGGCGGCAGGGGAATGGCCGGAGCGGCTGACCGGCGGCGGCAAACGCCCTCGACCACGATCTTCCTCTTGCCCGATCCCATGCCCGGTGTGCTAAAGATATGTGTAGATAAAATCTAACGACGCTCTATGACGCTTATCATTCGCCAGTCTCGCATTCACTCCTACGGTTGCTACACCACGCGGCCGATTCGCAAAGGGACATTGATCGTGGAATACGTGGGCGAGTACCTCACCTACGAGCAGGCCGACGATCTTTACGACGACTTTCCGAACACGTATTTGTTCGGTTTGGACGGCGGCAAACGCATCATCGACGGCTACGGGGTGGCCGCCTTCGTCAATCATTCCTGCAAACCGAACTGCGAGACCGATCAGATCCGGGGCAAGATGTGGATCATCGCGCTGCGCGATATTGAGGCCGGAGAAGAATTGACCTACGACTACAACCTCTTCGATGGCGAGGATGACGCGCCCTGTTTATGCGGGACACGGCGCTGCCGGGGAAGTCTGTATTCGGCGACGCACCTGCGCAAGCTCGCCAAGAAGCGCGCCAGGGCCGCGGCGGCTGCGGCCTCTGCCGCATCATAGAGAGAAGCAACATTTTCCGATGCTACAATCGTCTCGTTCTCATCGCCGTTCCGACCGCCGTTCCGATCGCGTTCGCGACTCTGGAGTCATGCCTTGAACCGTGCTTCCGCCGGCTTCGAAACCATCATCGCCAAAGCTCTTCATCGCGCGCCGGCGGGCGAGAGCGCGTTGCTGGCCTGGCCTGTCGCGTGTGGCAGTGCGGTGGCCGATCGGACTCGGGCGCTGAGTTTTTCCGACGGCATTCTGCGAGTGGAAGTTGGTGACGGGGGATGGCGGCGGGAACTCGCCAGCCTGGCGCCGCGTTATGTGGCCCTGATCAACAAGTATTCCGCGACTTCGGTGAAGCGCATTGAATTCGTGGTGAAGACGCAGGAGGGACTCTGATTAAGTTGTGTCCCGGATCGCTTTGAAGGGGCATGGCTTCAGCCATGCCGTTAGAACCCGCCATATAAGCGGCTTTAGCCGCTGAGGGTCGCTCCTTCATAACGTCCGGTTTTGCCAGCCAAGACTTGATCGGATAATCCCTAGGAACCATTTCCGGTCGCCGGATGCTTCCGCAGACTTATGAAAGTTACCGACAAAGACGTTGCCTACGTGGCCGATCTGGCCAACCTCGAGTTGACCGAGGAAGAGCGCGCTCGCATGCTGCGCGATTTGAACTCCATCCTTGAATATATCGAGCGGCTCAGCGAACTGGAGACCGGCAAAGTTGCGCCCATGGCTCAGGTCTCGGACCGCTATGGCGTGGACGAGTCGCGGCAGGGAAGCGACCGATTCGCATACGCCATCCGCGAGGACGTGAAGGACGGTCTGCGGGAATCGCTGCCGCACGATGTCGCGGTGAAAAATGCGCCGGACACCGACGGGACGTTTTTCGAAGTGCCGAAAGTGATTGAAAGATAGTTTGTGTGGCGCGGACACTCTTGTCCGCGTTCTTGCAGATTAGACGAAGCTGCGCGGACAAGAGTGTCCGCGCCACACGGTCGAGAAATCATTGATGCCGTCTGACTTGACCATTGACGAAGTGCGGAGCGCGATCACGGGGCGGCAGACGACTGCGACTGCTCTCGCTCGGGATTTCTACACGCGCATCCGGCGGGAAGATGGCGAAATTGGCGCGTTTTTGACGCTTTGCGAGGAGCGCGCCCTGGCGCAGGCCGGGCGTATCGACGCGATGGCCGCGGAGGGCAAGCCTTTGCCGCCGCTCGCCGGAGTTCCGATTGCGATCAAAGACGTCATGGTGATGCGCGGCGTGCGCACCACCGCCGGTTCGAAAATTCTCGAGAATTTTATTCCGCCGTATGACTGCACGGCGGTGGCTCGCCTGGAAGCGGCGGGCGCGGTGATTTTGGGCAAGCTCAACTGCGATGAGTTTGCCATGGGCTCGTCCAATGAGAACTCGGCGTATCACGCGGTACACAATCCACGCGACAAGAGCCGCGTGCCGGGTGGATCGTCGGGTGGCTCCGCGGCAGCAGTGGCGGCGGAGATGGCGGTGGCGACGCTCGGTTCCGATACCGGCGGATCGATTCGCCAGCCGGCGTCGTTTTGTGGCGTTGTCGGTTTGAAGCCCACGTATGGACGAGTGTCGCGCTATGGGTTGATTGCTTTTGCTTCGTCGCTCGATCACGTCGGCCCGTTTGCGAAAACGGTGAAGGAAGTCGCGCTGGTGCTGCGCACGATTGCGGGCCGCGACCCCATGGATTCGACTTCCGCAGAAGTGCCCGTTCCCGACTATGTGGCGGAACTCGAGAAGCCGGTGAAAGGTTTGAAGATCGGCGTCGCCAAGGAATACTTCGGCTCGGGGCTCGATCCCGAGGTTCGCGCGGCGGTTGAGGCTGCGATTCAGAAGCTGGCCGAGTTGGGATGCGAGGTTGTGCCGGTGAGTTTGCCGCACACCGAGTATGCGATTCCCACGTATTACATTGTGGCCACGGCGGAAGCCTCGTCGAATCTGGCGCGCTATGACGGCGTGCGCTATGGCTTCCGCGCCAAGGCGGGCACGCTTTCTGAAATGTACCGGCTGAGCCGCGACGGCGGCTTCGGCATGGAAGTCAAGCGCCGCATCATGCTCGGCACCTACGCGCTGAGCGCTGGATATTACGACGCGTACTATCTGAAGGCGCAGAAGGTGCGCACGCTTCTGACGCGCGACTTCGACGAGGCCTTTAAGAAAGTGGATGTGATTGCTGCGCCGACCTGTCCGACACCTGCATTCCGGCTAGGCGAGAAGGTGAATGATCCGCTGGCCATGTATCTGGCCGATATCTACACCGTGACTGCGAACCTGGCGGGCATTCCCGGAATTTCAGTTCCATGCGGCGAGAATCACGAGAAGCTGCCGATCGGTCTGCAGTTATTCGGACGGCACTTCGACGAGGCGACCCTGCTGAGAGTTGCGTATGCGTACGAGCAGTCGAGAAAGCCTGCTTAGGGACAGCCGCCCCCGGCTGTCCAGGCGAGCGAAGCTCGCTGTTATCTACACGATTTCGTAATACCGTTCGCCCGAGCACGCCCTGCATAGCGCTCGCCCGTCACGCAAAACTTCGCGGCGGAAGTTGATGCCCTCGCCGCACTCGGCACACACGATGCGCTCGCCCTTGTATCCGGGGAATTCTTCCGCGGGAAGTTCGACCTTCACCCATTGCTTCGTGAATAAGTCGTCTTCCGGCATTTCGCGATAGGCCAGCATCTGCTGCTGGTTCTTGCTGTCGATTTCGGGATGCATCGTGCGCGCCAGCGCCTTTGACGATTCTTTCGCGGCGATGCGGATGGCTTTGCCGGTGCTCACGTCAACGAAGGTCGCGGCCATCTTTCCCCAGTCGCGAAATTTCAGGGCGCGCTTTCCGAGACGGCATCCGGTGACCAGGGCTATGGCGTCGGTGGCGCAGCGGTCGATTTCGACGAACGTGACCAGACGTTTGCGATCTTTGCCGCGAGGATCTTCGATGCCCAGCTTCTCGAGCCCCAACATGGCCAAACGCACGCCCAGTACCTGCCCCGCGCAGAGATGGCCGTGGGCCTGTTCAGCTTCGAGAAGATATTCGTCGAGGGAAAGCATTTGTAATTTCCAATTTGTAATTTGTAATTGAAAACCTGCACGTCCGCTGACTTAAATTACAAATTACAAATCACCAATTACAAATTGTCCTTCACTTTCTTCGCCACCGCACCCCGTCTTTTGTGTTCTCCACGATGATGCCCTCAGCGGTCAGTTCGGCGCGCAGTGCGTCAGAGGCTTTAAAGTTTCGCGCTTTTCTCGCGGCTTCCATTTCGGCCAGCTTCTGATTGACTTGCTCGTCGGCGAGTTGCGCGGAGCCGGCGATTTCGAGCAATTCCGGGCTGATTTCCTTTTCACGGCCTTCGGCGCGCGCCCAGTCCAGGACGGCTTTCATCTTGGGCTGGTCGTCATCTTTCAGCACGCCGAATATCTGGTCGAACTTTTCCAGCGCTCCGAGCAGTGGCTTCACGTCGTCCTGGCGAACTTCCGCGGCATCGAGCGCGGTGTTGGCTTTGCGCAACATGTCGAACATGGCGGCTTGCGCCTCGGCAGTGTTCAAATCGTCGTCGAGGGCGCTCTTCATGCGCGCGATGGCTTCGTCCGCCAGTTGCGCCATCGGCGGGGTCGCGCCGGCGGTGAACTGCGTGCTCGTCAGGCGGAAACGGAAGTTGCGCAACTTCTCGACCGAACTTGCCGCGGACTTCAAGCCATCGAAAGTGAAGTTCAGCTGATTGCGATACGGCACCTGCGTCAACAGCCAGCGGATCGATGACGGCTTGTGGCCGCGCAACACAAGATCCCGGATGGTGAAAAAATTCCCGAGACTTTTTGACATCTTCTGGCCCTCGACCAGCAGAAAGCGCGCATGAAACCAATAGCGCGCAAACTGTTTCCCGCTGAGCGCCTCTGACTGCGCGATTTCGTTCTCGTGATGGGGAAATATCAGGTCTTCTCCGCCGGCGTGCAAGTCGAAACTTGGCCCCAGTTGCTCCATCGACATCACCGAGCACTCGATGTGCCACCCCGGACGCCCCGGCCCGATCGATGTGTCCCATGAAGCTTCGCCGGGCTTCGGAGCCTTCCAGAGGGCGAAGTCGCGGGCGCTGTCCTTCTCATATTCGTCCAGGTCAACGCGCGCGCCGTCAGTCATGCCGGCAAAATCTTTTTTCGAGAGCTTGCCGTACTCGGGAAATTTCGCAATGCTGAAATAGTAAGAACCGTCGTCGGTGCGGTAAGCGAAACCCTTCTTCACCAGTTCGGCAATGAAGTCGGCCATCGCATGGATATGTTCGGTAGCGCGCACCAGAACCGGCTGCTCAATGCTCAGCGTAGCCGAATCTTCCAGGAAAGCCTGGACAAACTTCGCGGTGTACTGCTGCACGGTCACGCCGTCGCGCGCGGAGTTGCGAATGATCTTGTCGTCCACGTCGGTGATGTTCATGACGTAGCGGACGTCGTATCCGCTCTGGCGCAGAAAACGATGGAGAAGATCGACGGCGATAAATGTGCGGAAATTGCCGATGTGGCCGTAGTCATAGACGGTCGGTCCGCAGGCATACATGCGGACGCGGTTGCCGTCCAACGGATGGAAGTCTTCGATCTTCCCGGAAAGAGTGTTATAGAGACGCAGTCCCATGGATGAGTTCGCGAGCGCAGTGCGAATCTTTCATTCTAGGTGGGCGAAAGAAAACGGGTCAAATAGGCTGCGATGCCTTGGTCCTGATGGCTAAGACTCGAGTGCGGTTGTTGGCGCGGGCGCACGCAGCCGGTGCTGCACCAGAAATGCGTAGTGCACGGCGGAGACGATGGTGAAGATAAACGTGGCGCGCAGGAAGGTGGTACGCGCAATCCAGATCCAGCGTATGGGCTCGACCAGCAACAGCAGTACGAAGAAAATCGCGGCCACTTGCGCGAAGGTGTTGGCTTTGCCGAAGATGCTGGGGCGAAAATCGCGCAGGCCGGCAATCATGAACAGCACTCCGCTGACCAGCAGGATAGAGATATCGCGGCTGAACACCATGACCGTATATTTCCAGGGAATCATCCGTTCAATCGAGAGCACAAGAAACATGGTGCTCATCAGCAGCTTATCGGCGATTGGGTCGAGATACTGGCCGAGCAGCGTTTGCTGATGCAGGGTGCGGGCCAGGAGGCCGTCGAGGCCGTCGCTCAATCCGGCGAGAATGAACAGCGCCAGCGCCCATTTGAAATCATGCTTGACCAAATTGATGACGATGAACGGCAGGAAAATCATCCGCAGCAGCGTGAGCTGATTGGGCGCGGTCAGGATCTGGCGGAAGTTCACCGCTACTTTTCTCCTCCGGCTTTTCCTCCGCCGCTCCCGAGAAACTCGCTCACCAGAAGCGGGGCGGGATCCTGCCCGGTCTTCTGGGCGAAGCGCTGGGCAAGCGAGAGGAGATTTCCCTCGGGAAGATCCAGTTCCATTCGCTCCACGCGGTGCATGGGAAAGAAAACAACGCCAGAGGTGAAGGGCTCGCCGCTCTTGATCTGCGAGGCCAGATCGTCGAAAGACGCGACATCGACGCCGCGCAGGCTGAGGCCTTCGCCCGCAAGATGGAGAATCGCGCCCCAGAATTTTTCGCGCGGGTTGGTCAACGTCGCAATCACGAGCGCGCCGGGACGGAAGGGGCTGACAGCTTGGGGGTCCTGGTAAAAGCTAGTGCTGGTCACGATGCGATTGTCGTCTGTGTGGGATAGAAATTGCAAACGGACTTAGTGCCGTATCGCGTAAATCCGCGACGCAAGAACAGATTTGTCATCCTGAGCGAAGCGAAGGATCTGCTGTCTCGCGCACTGCCAAGAAAACAGATCCTTCGCTTCGCTCAGGATGACAATATGAGGTGTCAGCGGTCGCCCTCGTTCTTGACCGCTTTCAGATCAATCCCTACCTGCTCTGCCTTCTTATAAAGATGCGATCGCTCCAGTCCCAGCGCCCGCGCCGTGTTCGAGATCTGGTGGTGATTGCGTTTCAACTCCGCGAGGATGGTTTGCTTCTCGAAGGCGCGCACGCGGTCGGCTAGCGTGCCAGTACCGGTCAATGCAGAATCGGGCGCGGCAACTGAAGTGGGCAGCGCCAGCGCCACGGTTTCGGAGGTGACTTCGTCGGAAGTTGCCAGCAGCATCAGCCGCTCGACCGCGTTTCTGAGTTCGCGGACGTTGCCCGGCCACGGATGCTCTTGCAGCGCGGCCATCGCGTCTTCGGTGAAGCGCATTGGCTTCCATCCGTTGGTGGCGCTCACCTGCAGGGCAAAGTGCTCGATCAGCGCCGGGATGTCTTCGCGGCGTTCGCGCAACGGGGGCAGGCGCAGGGGGAAGACGTACACGCGGTGAAATAAATCCTGCCGGAATTTGCCGTCGCGTACCTGCGCTTCGAGGTCGCGGTGGGTGGCGACGACGACGCGCACATCCACGGCGATGGCGCGCTCGCCGCCGATGCGCTCCACCTCGCCTTCTTCCAGCACGCGCAGCAGCTTGGCTTGCATGGTGAGCGGCATGTCCCCGATTTCGTCGAGAAAGATGGTGCCGTGCTGGGCTTGCTCGAACTTGCCGAGATGGCGGCCGGCCGCGCCGGTGAACGATCCTTTTTCGTGGCCGAACAATTCGGATTCAATCAGCTCCGCCGGAACCGCGGCGCAGTTCAGCGTGACGAACGGAGCGCCTGCCCGCGGACTGCGCTCGTGCAGCGTGCGCGCCACCAGCTCCTTTCCCGTGCCGGTCTCTCCGAGAATGCAGACGCGGGTTTCGCTTGCGGCCACGCGTTCCACTTGCGCCATCACGCGGCGCATGGTCTCGCCTTTCCAGACGATCTCGTGTTTGCCGAGGCGGCGCTCCAGGTCGCGATTCTCACGCTCGAGGCGGCCGAGCTTCAGCGCGTTCTCCACCGTGAGCAGCAGTTTTTCGGTCGAGATCGGCTTTTCCAGGAAGTCGAGCGCGCCCAGCCGGGTAGCACGCACGGCCATCTCGATGTGCGCCTGGCCTGACATCATGACGACAGGAGTCGGCACGCCTTGCGCTTTGAGTTCTTCGAGAAGCGTCAGGCCGTCTTTGCCGGGCATCACCACGTCGGAGAGTATCAAGTCGAAAGATTGAGATTTGGCCAGGTCCAGAGCCTTATTTGCGTTGTCGCAGACGGTGGCTTCATGCCCTTCCAGACGAAACGCCCGCGACAGCGAAGCCAGCGTGTTGGCCTCGTCATCCACGATCAGTAAGTGCGCTTTCTGCGCCACGGTTTTCTCCTGTTAAGACTTCTTAAGTCTGGCCGGTTTGCCACGGCTGCGGTTCGCACGGTAATTCGATGCGAAACGTCGTTCCTTTTTCTTTTGTGCTCTCGACGGAAATTTTGCCGCCGTGATCGCTCACCACCGACTGCACAATCGCCAACCCGAGCCCGGTGCCGTGCTGCTTGGTCGTGTAATAAGGAGTGAACAAGCGCCCACATTCTTCCTGGGTCAGACCGGAGCCGGTATCGGAGACCGAAAGTTCAACGCGATCGCCCAGGGTTCCGGTGCGAATCGCCAGTTCTCCGCCCTGCGGCATGGCGTCGATCGCGTTGAGCACCAGGTTTTGCAACGCACGATGCAGCAGATCGGGATCGGCTGAAATTTCGGGTAAGGCCTCGGCCAGCTCGGTGTGTACTGAAATCTGATTCTTCTCCTGCAACTGCGCATGAAAGACGCGCAGCACCGACCGCACTACGTCGTTCACCTGCGTCGGCCGGCGCTGTGGCTGCGGCATCTTTGAGAATTCGCTGAAGCGGCCGATGATCGTTTTCAGATTGTTGATTTCCGCCAGCAGAGTAGCCGTCCCCTCGTGAAAAACTTCCTCAAACATCTCGGGCGATTTTTGTTTCGCGCGCATCAGATTCTCAACCGTGACCTGCAACGGGAAAAGAGGATTCTTCAATTCGTGTGCTAATCGCCGCGCCAGTTCGCGCCACGCGGCCACGCGCTCGGCCTGCAGAGTACGGTCTTTCTGCTGCACGAGATCTTCCGTCATGCGGTTGAACGACGCAGCCAGTTCGCCCAGTTCATCGCTCGATTCAACCTCGACCTTGGCGCCGAGATCGCCCGCGGCGACCCGGCGTGCAGCCTCCGCCAGCGACACGACCGGGCGTGTGACGCGGGCCGCGAACCACAGGCTGGCCAGCACCGCCACCAGAATTCCCGCACCGCCGACCAGCATTGCGGTGGAGACGACCTGCCGCTGCAATTCGATCAGCGGACGCCGCGAACTGCCGACGAGCAGAACGCCCATCAGTTGCCGATTCGCTCCGCTCTGATTTGCCGAACTCAGGTTTGGTCCGGTCAGTGGGATGGCGTGAAAAACTTCGGCGTCAGCGGAATCGGAAGTCCAATGGATCACGCCCTGAGATTCCTGCAGTGTGTCGCGTACCCGTGCGACCAGCGGAGCGATCTTGTCGGCGCCCGCCGCCGGTCCGTTCAAATCGAGCAGCGATTTCGGATTCCATTTTGCGTCCAGGTTTTGATAAAGCAGTACGCTTGTCCCGGCTGGGATGTCGAGCGTCGAGAGGAAGCCTTGGTCGAGCCGTTCGCCGCCAATCACGTACAAAGGTTGTTCTCCTACGCGGGCCACTCGCACGGCAAACAGGCCGAGGGTTGCGCCATCCGCCAGCTCTTCGCGTTTCAGAAACGCTCCGCCCGGGCCAGCGGCCGCAGGAATCGCTGTTTCGGGATATCCGAATTTCGCCTGCCACTGCGCGGAGGAGAGGGTGGTGCCCCGATTGTCGACGAGTTCCAGAAAATCGAGCTGCTGCTGACCCGCCAGTGCGCGCGCTTCGCTTACGTAGTCGCTTGAGTCCGTGGCGCCGCGGTTCATATCGAGAGCGATGTGCTGCACGGTTTCGCTGGCCGCAACCGACTCGACCTTGCGCACCACCTCCAGTCCTCGCCGCTGGAACTCCGATCGAAACTGAGCGGCGACCGCATTCGCGCGGTCCTGATTCGCCTGCTCGAACGAGCGCCGGATGGTGCTGTACACCGACGCCGAAATTACCGCAACGCAGAGCAACACCGTCGCCGCAAATAACAGAAGAAGTTTTTTGCGGAAGCTCATCGCGAGCCTGCCTCGGGCCGCGAATCCGCCAGTCGCCGATCTGTCAGCCAAACATCAGCCAGCGACAGTCCCGCCTCGCTCCACTCCCCCAGCCGGCCCGGTTCCCAGTCGCGCACGCGTGCACTCCCCGCACTCGCCACCGGCAAATGGAAAAGCGGGATGACGGCGTATCCATTGAGCAAACTGCGCTCGGCTTGATACAGATCGTCCAGAGAGTTGCCGCGAGGTGTCGTCGGGAATCCGGGCTGCGGCAATCCCAGTTGTCGCGCGGCCTCAGTGAGCGACGTGGCTGGATCGGGACTCGGCAGCACCACTCGCATCAAACGGATGTCCTCTGCTCCCGACAGCGATACCTGCACGGTGATGCCAACTTCGCGCGCGTTGAGCGCGATGCGCTCGGCGATCAGTTGGGCTTGCGGGTCTCGCGGGTCATAACTTAGACCGTAGCTCAGATTGAGCGCCAGTTGCCGTGAGTCCGCGAGCAGAGCCCGGGCGCGTTGCGGATTCGCCTGCGCGGAAAAGACTGCGCTGTAGCCGGTCATCCAGTTGGGAAGGATGCTCGCGGCGGGTTCTCCCGCGCCTTTCAATAGCACGGACTGAATTGGCTTGCGATCAATGGCAAGTGCCAGCGCTTCTCGCAGGCGAGGGTCATGCGCCTTGGAGTTCGCGGAGAAAACCAGCGCCAGCAACTCCACGGGCAGCGACAGGGATGACGATGACGATGTGCTGTGCCGCTGCGCTCCGCCGACTGCCTGCGGCGCCGCCTCGATCACGTCGGTCTTGTCCAGTTCGAGCGCGATGGCCTGGTCGCGCAGCGATTTGCCGAATTCGATCTCGACCGCGTCCACAAAAGGACGCCCCGCCCAGCTCTCTTCATTCGCGGCGAGCTTGAGCAGTTTCCCCGGCTGCCACTCGGCGACAAGGAATGCGCCGGTGCCGATGGGAAAGCCGTTCCCATTGCGTTTGAGCAACAGGTTGCGCGGCAGCGCGAGTTCGGCGAGCAGCGAAGGCATGGGCGTCTCGCTTTCGATCGAAACCGAATCCGCCGATGCACGCACATTCCAGCCGGAATGGAGCGTGCCCAGAATCTGCGCGATGGCCGCGGGCGACGCTGCGCTGCCGTCGTGGAACTTTACTCCGCGGCGCAGCGTGAATTGCCACTGCCGGGCGCTCGGGTCACTCTGCCACGCCACGGCCAGCGCGGGCTCCGGGCGGCCTTGCGCATCCAGTTTTACAAGAGTGTCGCCGATCAGCGAGAGGGTGCGCGCAGCGTCCCAGTAGTCGGCGGGCGTGGTGTTCGCGGGGAGCTCGAGCGCGTCAGTCGCCGATTGCATCATGACGCGCAGGGTTCCACCGTAGTGCGGGCGCGTCTCCGCCGCCGCGATTATGGACGTTAGCAGGGCCGCACCCAGCAGCCCATGGCGGATCGACAGTTGCCGTGGCCGCAGGCAGCAGCCGAGCTTTGCTCGGCTGGGACGGGCGAGGGCGCCCGTCCCCACACGAGCGGGGCTAATTGCCGCAAGAAACAGATACGCGATATGCCTCATACCATCCTGTGTCTTTTCGTTTTACGATTGCCATTGCGCCATTGCCGCTGCTTTCCGGCCACAGCGCGACGATTCGCCCGTCGAACTCTACCGCTGAACTGACAGCCACTGGATCGCGATCGGGAATCTCAAACGCGCGCAGGCCGTCGTGCTCCGGATCCCCGCTTTCCGAGACCAGCAACTGTGTGCCCGTGCCGCAACTGGAGTGAACCGCGGCCAGATCGCTGCCCCACTTCGCGCCGCGAATTGCCTGGTCCGTCATCCCATCCACAAGATGCAGCGATCCGTCCACCGCAGCGAACGCCCATAGCATGTAACTCGATCGCGGAAGCGCGGCCGCCGAATAGAACGAAGGAACGTTCGTGACTTTTCCGATACCGGGAGAGAGTGCTCCGGTGAAGAAATTGCGCGCGGACGCAAAGAAGGCGCGCACGCCGCCGTCGTCCGGAGTCAGGGGCCACGGATCGTCACTGTCGTTGCAGGTGAGCGTAAGCGGCGCGACCGCGATGGAATTCGTTCGGCAGAACGTTCCGGGCAAGTAAACGTCGAACAGGTGATCGCGGCGCAGCAGCAGGCGTCCGCGCAAATCGCGGGGAAAGGTGCGCGAGTGGGCGATGGGCAACGAAGCTTCCAGTTCCCAGCGTCCGGCCGGATTCCCCTGATGACGATAGATCGCGACCATGCCGTCATCGAGCACGAGCAGGCGAGATCCTCCCGGCATTTCGACCAAGGCGACGTCGAGCATCGGGTGTTCTTGCGTGAACAGAAGCGTTGTCTTCAGAACAATCGGCAACGTGGCGGCGAATGGCGTTCCCGTTGGCGATCGCGGCAACGAGGTTAGGGCGACCCTCTTCTCGTCGGACCCGATCACAATCTCGGCCGTCCAAACGTATTCGCGCAGGCTCTCGGAGAGAACGACCTCGACTGTTCCTATCGCTTGCTCGGCTTTGGTGGTGCGCACGCCTTCGACGTGCAACTCGGCTTCGAGGGCGCTGCGCACTTCACGCACTGACTTGTCGTCGAGCGACGAGCGGTTGGTGACCTCGAGCGCGAAAGCGCCGGGTCCGGAGGCCGCGGCGATTTTGTGCGCCAGTTGGCGGGGGGTGTCTCCCAGGCCCGAAGCGGATAAAAAAGATGGAAGAAAAACCGTCGCGAGTAAGAACGAAGTCAGCCAACCTAGCCGCAGACCGCTGGAGGTTCGCGCTCGCATGTGTGGAATGGGCTGATTATAGCGCGTGGCTGACGGTGGCTTGGTCATAAGAAGGTTCTCAGTTCCCAGTTCTCAGTTCCCAGAAAAAATCTTCTGACCGCGCGGTTCACTGAGAACTGGGAATTACTACCCTGCGACTACTGTTGAGGTTTTCCATCGGACGGTTCCACGTCCTCCGCCTGGCTCACGTGGTTCGGAGCGCCCATACCGCGCAGCACGTCGTTGGTGAAGAAAAATTTGCCGTCGGCCGGAACCATCATGATCTGCAATTTGTCGGAGAGGCGCTCGGCGACGATTTTATTGATCAGCAGCGGATTCTGCTTCAGGATTGCGGCCTCGCTCGCCATGCGCTCGGCGTCGGCGGAGGCGGTCAAGCGGATGCGTTCGGCCTCGGCTTGCGCCAGAAGCTTGCGGCGTTCCCCCTCGGCTTTGCTGTCGATGAGTTTGGCTTCGCCAGCAGCCTCGGCGTTCTTGACGGTGGCCTCCTTGCGCGCTTCGGCTTCGAGCTTCGATTGCTCAATCTGTTTCTGTTTCAGCGGGAGCGTGTACTGCATGGCATCGGACTCGCCCTTGGCTTGCAGCACTCTCACGGCAGCCTGTCCCTCAGCCTGCTTCACTTCTTGAACCTTGGTTGCGTCGGCATCGGCTTCGGCGATTTTCACTTGCTTCTGATGGATCTCGGTCTCGACGCCCATGCGGTCGTTCTCTTGTTCCTTCAGCAGCAGCGACTCGAGGCCCTTGGCATACTCCTGCGGAAGTTCGATGTCACGCAGCATGACTTCTTTCACCACGATGCCATCGACCGCCAGTCGTTTGCGAATCATCTCAGCGGAGCGCTGACGAACTTCCTCGCGCTTGGTGGAGAAAACTTCGCGCACCGTATAGCCCGGCACCAGTTCACGCCACGCGGTAGCAACCACGGGTGGCACGATTCCCTTCTCCAGAGGCTGCGGCAGATTGGCTTCTATGTAGTCGAGGCGCTTGGGGTCAATCTGGTAGCGCACGGTGATGGCGAGGCCCAGGGTGAGTCCTTCTTTGGCTTGCACGTGCAGCGCTTCGCCCTTCACCGCGCCTTTGGCCAGCGCGTCTTCGCTGATTCCGGTGGTGAATAATTGGTCGCGCGTGTTGAACAGTTCGACCCGCTCCACCAGCGGCACAACGAAGTGCACGCCCGGATACAGAGTTCCGGCAAGCGTGCCTTTGGTCTGGCTAACGCGCACGCCGGCCATTCCGCTGGGGACGATCACGATGCCAGCCGAAATCAGCAGCGGAGCCCAGGCAAGCATCACGAGTGCAACCGAAGTGCGCCAGCGGACATTCGGCGAAACTCCGGGCGCAAGTCCGGGCTCGGGGCCGGGCGTGCCTGCCTCGGGATCGAAATTCAAGCGTCTGCGCTGGTAGGCAATCAGCAGATAAGCGTCGTAGGTGAGAATTCCGGCGGCGATCGCGAACATCGCGATTCCCGCGCTCAACAGCAAATACTTCAGCAACAACATGGTGGTACTCCTTTCAATTCTTTTGCCCTTGTTTAAAAATTTCCGGACGGCGCGCAAACGCCAGGCGGACGATTCGTCCAAAGATGAGTTCTTCGATCAGCAGAGACGCGGCCAGCGAGAAGGTCAGACCGCCGATGATTACCAGACCTTGCAGCATCGTTTCCATGACTTGCCTCCATAACCCTTGACCGCTCTGAGACGAGGCGAGCCTCGTCTCTAGAAGAAATTCGGCGCCTACTGTCCGCCGCCGGAGCTCGATTCGGTCTCGACCTGCGCGATCGTCTGGCTTTCGGCTCCGGCTCCAGTTCCCGTTCCAGTTCCGGCTCCAGATCCGAAGACTGCCGCGATCTGCTCGTCGCGTTCCGCGCGAATCTGGACCGTGTCGCCCACGTCGACGATTGCGAAGAGTTCATCGAGATCCTGCTTGCCCATGCGAATGCATCCCGTGGATGCCGCTTTGCCGATCGAGTTCGGCTGGTTGGTGCCGTGGATTCCGTAGCCCTTCGCGCTCAGTCCCATCCAGCGCGTGCCCACCGGGTTGCCCTTGCCGGCGCCGATGACCTGACCTTTGTGGTAGTACGTCGGGTTGGTGACGCGGTTGACGACCTTGAATTCGCCAACCGGACTCGGAGTCGAGGTTTTGCCGACCGCGACGCGATAGATGCGGACGACCTTTCCGTTTGCCAACAGCGCCAGCTTGCGGTCGGGAATGCTGACCAGAACCCAGCGCACCGTGGCTTTGGCGAACTCGGGAGCCTTGGGACTCGGCGGGGCGGAGGCCGACGTCTGCAGGGCCGCGCTGACGGTTGTCATTGCCAGCACTGCTGCCAGAACCCAGATCGCTTTTCTCTGCCGATTCGCTTTGCCGTTCCCCAGCTTCATCGTGCTGCTCCTGTTCGCTTCCGACTGCACTCGCCAGAAGAAAAAGCAAGCGGGAAGCCAGAGCTAGCCGATTGAAACGAATGAAGTTAAGACCGCGGCCAAGCTGGATTGCGTGTCTTTAGAAACGCGGGCGTGTGTGGGGTGACACGGGGTTTGCGGAACCGTCTCCGGTTTCACCTCCGTGCCTTCGGCGCTGATGAGATAGAAGAAAAAAGCCGCCATCAGATTTGCGCTGATGGCGGCGATCAAAGGAGAACGAGGCAAACTTGACTTGCGAAAACGTGAACAACCAAACCCGAATTAGCCGCGCCGCAACTTGCGCCGCACCAATCCTGCAATCCCGATCAGGCCCGTCGAGAGCAGCATCAGGCTACCCGGTTCCGGTGTGGCCATCGCCGTTCCTCGATAGCCGATGAATTCCTGCGGTCCGTGGCCCGGGCTTCCGCCGACAGGCGTGTACAGCACCAGCCCTTTAAACTCGCTCGACGGAGCGTGCTGCGCCAAGAACAGAGCGTTGCTATCGAGGGCCAGTACCGCAGCGTCCGTCGTGATGCCCTTGGTGAACAGGTTCCACACGGCCCAGTTGCCGACTTTGGCGTCAATCGTTCCATTCATCACGCCCAGGAAAATGATGCCCGCCGCTTTGTAGTCCTTGATGTCCTTGCCAAACAAGCCTTTTCCAGAAAGCAGCCCGCTGACCCGAGCATTCCAGCTCTCACCCGTCGAAATGTGGTTGTTGAACGAGTCACACATCATGGGTGTGGCCTTCCCACCGTTGATCGAGAAATAGTAAGGATAAGTGTAGTAACCACCGGAGACGTTGGTACCCGGGTAAAGGAACGTCATGTTGACCGTGGTGGAATTGGCCGCGGCCAGCGTTGAGAAGGACAGGGCTACAACCAGCGACAAAAGAAAGCGGCGATGTAACACGATGGATCCTCCAAAAACAAATTCGAAATTCGATTACTCTCGTTCTCGGCAAACTTTCCTGGCGGGGAGGACGCGACATAGAAGTGCAACAACGATGCCAATGGGCGCGCAAGTTTGTGCTCGCTGTTGCAAGCACTTGCAGATTGCGGAAATCGGAAAGTGAAAAAAGTTGCAGATGTCTCGTCGCTGAGAGGAAGTCAATCGGAGCTAGTAACGATTGTTAGTAACTTCCAGTAATCGGAAGGAAGTAACCACATCGATGTACATACAGAGATGGATTCCGATGGGCCCGCAGTGCGTCAGGCCTTCAGCAGTTCCCAGCCTAGGGAAATTCCGTTCGAGATGTGATCCCGCGTGGAGCCTTCGCCCACGTGCATGGCCAACATTCCGGCAAAAGAGCGGGGGCTCGACTGGAATACCTGCATGGTGCGCTGCCGCAGGCGGCTGTGTTTGGCCATGAACAGCATCATGCGAGCCATCAGGGCGGGACGGCGGATCAGCGCGCGATGACCTTTTTGATAGCGAGCGAAGTCTCCGGTCGCCAGGCAATCGCCGAGCAGCGCGGCTTCCCGAAAGGTGAGGCAAAGGCCTTCGCCGGTAATGGCGTCCACTCCGCCCGAGGCATCGCCCACCAGCACGGTTCGGTCACGATACACGCGCCGCAGTCTTCGCATGACGGTGATCGCGCCTCGTTCGCTGGACGCGTGTTCCGCATCTTCGAGGTGAGCGCGCAGTTCGGGAAATTCCTGGAGCGCATCTTCCAGCCGCAACTTCTGGTTGCGCGAGATCATCGCCACACAAACTTCCTCGCGACTGACGGGCGTGGCGTAAATCTGGCAGTGACGGCCCCAGTGCAGTTCCATGAAGTCGGTCCAGGGCGCGACCCGGTAATGGCGCTGGAACGCGAAGCGCAGATTCTTGTTCGCGGCGGTGCCCACTTCGTGTTGATCGAGCTTTGCCCAACTACGGACGCGGGAACCGGTTCCGTCGGCGCCCACCACCCAGCGCGCGCGCACCAATTCTCCAGCAACCAGGGCGCCTTCGGGATGAAGCCCGGTGACCGCCGATTGCCACAGCAAGCGGACGCCGCACGCCGCCGCGTGCTCCGACATGATGCGATGCAAGTTCGTGCGCCGCATTCCGTAGGCGGTTCCCCGAGGAAACTCAGCTTCGGCTTTTGCGCCGCCGCTCAGGAACCGAATGCCGCGGAAAGGATATCCTTCGCTCTCGGGAATCGTGACGCCGAGATTGCGCAAAGCCTCTGCGCCATCCGGCATTAGCCCCTCGCCGCAGGGCTTATCGATCGGCGGGACCGCACCATCCGCCACCACCACGCTCAGACCGTGACGGCGCGCCGCGATGGCCGTTGCCAGACCGCCAGGTCCGCCGCCTACTATGAATACATCCCACGGATTCGGAAAACGACTCACCATAAGTTTCTTATCGACAAACTCCTTACTTTCGATCTCCTACCAGCGACCCTCCTACCATTCCAGCAAAAGGAATTCCGAGCAGAAGCCCGGGCCCATCGCGGCCAGCAAGCCGAGCGTGCCGGGTGCGGGGCGGCGATTTTTCATGACTTCTTCAAGCACCACCAGCACGGAAGCCGAAGACAAATTGCCAGTCCGGCGCAAGCATTGCCAGGAAACGTCGAGTTCGCCATTCTTCAAGCCGAGCGCCTCGGCGGTTGCTTCCAGAATCTTCGGCCCGCCGGTATGCAGCACCCAGCTGCCGATGTCGGCGCGGGTCAATCCGCGCTCGGCAAGAAATTCGTCGAGATCGTGCGCCAGATTTTTTCGAACCAGGTTCGGAATTTCGCGAGAGAGAACAATGCGAAAGCCTTTTTCCGATATGTCCCAGCCCATCATCTCTTCAGTGTCGGGATAGAACACGGAGCGGGTTGCGAGAATCTTGGGGCCGGAAAGTCCGCAATCGGCGTCAGTGCCGGCCACGATCACCGCGGCCGCGCCGTCGCCGAACAGCCCGGACGAAATCAGGTTGGCCATCGAGATATCCTCGCGCTGCAGCGTGAGCGAGCAGAGTTCGACCGATAGCACCACCGCAGCCTGATCCGGATAAGCTCGTACATAATCGGCCGCGCGCGAAATGGCCGCCGCGCCTGCCACACAGCCCAGCCCGAAAATCGGAACGCGGCGAATGTTTCTGCACAATCCCATCCGGTTGATCAGCAGCGCGTCAATCGATGGACTGCAAATGCCGGTCACGGAAACAAAAAAAAACGCACCCAGCTTTCCGCCATCCAAACCGGCGTCCGCCAGCGCGCCGGTAACCGCTTTCTCGCCCAACTCCTTGGCCGTGCGAATCCAGTGATGGTTGGCCTCTCCCCAGGTTCTCATCTTCAGATATTCTTCTTTGGGAAGGGAGAGGAATCGTCCGTCGACGCCCACGTGACGATGCAAACGCCGCAGCACGTGCGGGTTTGTGATCTGATCGCCCCAGTACTCCTGCAGGGCCTCCAGCAACATTTCCTGGGAGTAGTAATGCTGGGGAAACGCGCTCGCCGCGCTAACTATTCGCATGGTTGTTCCCGTCTCGGAGGACTTGGGCCAATCTCGCCTCCGGGGCTACCCGAAAATTGTATCCCGATTAAAATAGCTTAGATGCGGATTTGTAGTGTTAAAGTACTAAAATTCAGAAAGGCAGGACCAACCAGTGAAATTCATCGTCGGACTGCTACTCGGTCTTCTCCTCGTGCCCGCCGGGGCGTATCTGTATTTCGCCGGGGGCCTTGCTCCCGTTGCCACCACCGACTCCAACATGCCCTTTGAAACTTTCTTCGCGCACAAGGCTTTGGATGCGCGCATCAAAAAAGACATGCCGAAGAATGTCCCGATCCAGGCGAACGAAGGTAACTACCTGGCCGGCGCCGAGCTCTACAAGCAGCATTGCGCCGTTTGCCACGGCTTGCCGCTGACGCCGAAGACGGCGATTGCGACGGGAATGTATCCGAAGCCGCCGCTGCTGTTAGAGGGAAAAGGCGTGACCGACGATGAGCCGGGCGAAAGCTACTGGAAGATCTTCAACGGCATTCGCCTGACCGGCATGCCTGGCTTCAGTAAGTCGCTCTCTGAAACTCAGATATGGCAATTGGCGCTTCTGGTAGCCAATGCCGACAAGCTGCCACCCTCGGCAAAGGCGGTGCTGGTCGCGCCAATCGCGGGCAGTACAGCAGCGACAACCGTGCTGCTCGTGTCGCCCGTACCGCCCGCGCCGGTGTTCCCGAGTTCCGTGCCGCCGCCAAAATAAGCCGGTGAGCGGGTAGGGTCCCAAATCGGCTGCGATCCCCGATCCCGAGCAACACCCACCACGGAGGCACGGAGACACGGAGGGAGGCTTTTTCAAAAGCTTGTTGTCGGGCCGCAGTCGATTCATGAGGGGCAAAACATATAGACCCGCCTTCCTCCGTGACTCCGTGCCTCCGTGGTGAGGTTCTGGTTTGTGAACAGTCCGGAGCTCGTAGCTCGCAGTCGAATTTAGGACACCAGCCCGTGAGCGCTAACCCTCAACCCTCGTCTCGCGCTATCGTGTAGGCATGGCGTTTGGCCGTCCCAGAAAACTCTTCACCGAAGCGGAGCTTTACGACTATGCCGTAGGTGCCCTGGCGCGCCGCATGCGCTCGGTCGCGGAACTGAAGCGCCTGCTGCGGAACCGGGTGGAAGCCGATACGGAAATCGGCAAGACGCTGGTGGAGCTGATTGTGGTTCGCCTGAAGGACCAGGGCTATCTGAACGATGCCAAATACGCAGCGGCCTTTTCCTCGTATCGCCGCGACAATGAGAAATTCGGGCGCATGCGCGTCGTCACCGACCTGAAGGCGAAGGGAGTGCACGGCGACGTCATCGAGAAAGCGGTTTCTTCCGTCTATGACGACGTGAAAGAAGAAAATCTCGCTCGCGATTATCTCCGCCGCAAACGCCTGCAGAAGCCCAAGGACAAAGACCAGAAGCAGACAGCCCGCATCTTCCGCCAGTTGATGCGCGCAGGATTCGGATCAAAAACCATCTTCACGATCCTGAAAAAATGGGACGTGAACGAAGAAACTCTCACCGAACTCGAGAACGAGACTTCCGAGGCGTCCCACTGACGCCGAGACAACTTGAAACGAGTTCTCGGTGATCGGGACGCCATCAAGTTCTCGCCCTGGTTGCGCCCATCCCTCATTCTCTGATAGAACTTTGCACCTAACGATCTCTGCAATTCCTCTGGAGGAACAATGAAAACGAAGTTCTCTTTGATGATCGCAGCCGCGCTACTGGCTCTGACTGCGTTCTCGTATGGCCAGGTCGGAACCGACGTGAAAGACGCGGCCGAAGATACCGGCAAAGCAACCAAGAAAGCCGCAGTGAAGACGGGACACGCCACCAAGAAGGCAGCCGTGAAGACCGGCGAAGCCACTGAAAAAGCCGCCGATAAAACCGAAGATGCCACGGAGACCGCTGCCAAGAAGACGGCGCACGCCACCAAGAAAGCAGCCGTAAAGACCGGCGAAGCCACTGAAAAAGCCGCCGATAAAACCGAAGATGCCACTAAGACCGCTGCCAAGGATACCGGAAAAGGCGTGAAAAAAGGCGCCAAGGCAACCGGCAAAGGCGTGAAGAAGGCTGGCGAGAAAACCGAAGACGTAGTGAAGTAAATCTGTGAAGTAAACCTGCTTTCTCACGACGGCGTCGAAGTGCCGGCTGCGAACTGTTTGCGCAGCAGATCTTCGACGTCGCCGCCGATCCAAGTTTTCCGGTGGAGCGCCGGGCGTCCCCGCCCGGCTGGACNNCCTGTGTCCTCTGTGGTTATCGTTTAGAATTTAATCTTCCATGCTCAAAGGTTTCGAAATTCGCCGAAAGTTCCTGGACTTCTTCATCCAGAAGGAACACCGCGAGGTTCACTCCTCGTCGTTAGTCCCGTCGAACGACCCGACGCTGCTCTT